>NZ_CP109000.1:1732500-2363024 GCF_036226605.1 Streptomyces sp. NBC_00704 | reverse complement strand
GGAATCGGCGACGAAGTATGGGCCACCGACCCTGAAACCGGCCAATCCGGAGCGAGAAAAGTAACCCGCCTCATCGTCACCGAGGACGACAAGCACTTCAACGAACTCGTAGTCGCCACCGAAAACGGTGTCGCGCAGGTGACGGCAACTTACGAGCATCCCTTCTGGTCGCCGTCCGCGAAACGTTGGGTCGAGGCGCGCAACCTGGCTCCCGGCATGACCTTGCTCACTGACAAGGGTGAAGCGGTCAGTATCCAGGCCAACCGTCCCTTCAGCAAGCATGCCCGCACGTACAACCTGACGGTAGAAGACCTGCACACGTACTATGTCCTGGCGGGCGACACGCCGGTTCTGGTTCACAATGCGGGCTGTGATGGGTGGGCAGCCGAGCATGCCGCCGCAAATGGCGGAAAAATTTTCACATTCCACGGTCCGGGCGGCAAAGATCTCCCTATGGGGCCATATCGGCCTAAGGGGCCGGGTACTCCGGAACTCGGTGAGAGCTGGTTCCATCACACTGTGGTGGTAAGAGACGGGAAAGTGTACGACCAATGGGCACCAAAGGGGATCGAAATTGACAAATTCAAGGAACGTTTCGACTACGGGGATGATATTGATTTCGGGTTCTGATCATGAGTGAACCGCTGCGTGAATTCTTTCCCGAGCTGAGGAAGCATCACGGCATTTACGTCATGCGGCGAACTTATGAAGGAACCTGTGCGTTCCTTTCGGGGTACGAGGTGGGGTCGGGTCACTACTTCCTGAAGGAATTTCACACTTGGCTGCTGCCTCGAAAGAAAGGGAGGCCAGAGCTCTTCTGGCCTTTGCTCGTGCTTTGTGAGGTCTATCCGGATGGCTCACTGCCAGACATTAGATACTTCACGGCCGAGCAGGACGAAAAGATGGTTGCGGTACTCTTTGATCTGCTTGGAGAGTTCTTCAATGCGACAGAGGAAATGGAGGCGGTTGAAGGCTGAGCAGCGGTCCTGGGTCCGGTCGCCTCTGACCCGACCGTCCTCCGCCTGATCGGCACCCTCACCGCGCTTCCAGCAAGACGAAGATGTGTGAGCAGGTGGACCGCGCCCACGCCCAACAGCGATTGTGCGAGTCAGAGCATGAAGCCGCCGCCGAGCGCCACTTCTGAACCGGCCTGGCCCTGACGTTGGACATGGCTGTTTACGACCGGCGTAAGTAGCTGGGCCTGAGCGTGGCCGACCCAACCGAGCGCATGCATGTCGACGTCGATGACATCGAAGGCATCGAGACGGTCACCGAGCTGCCGCCCATCGCGGTCATCATGCGCCTGGCCCGCGCAGTGGACCTCACGGTGGACGTACATCTCGCTGGCGGAGACGAGCCCACCGTCACCATCGTCGCCCCAGCAGCCTGTGGCGGGGAGGAAATGCAGGACCCGCCTTTCGTGCTCGCCCGTGAGCTTGGGTAACTCGTTCACGACCGGCGCGTCGAGCTCGGGCTGTCCCAGGCCGAACTCGCCGAGCGGTGCGGGATGAAGCAGCCGTGGATCCTCCGCTTTGAAGGTGGCGGGACCGTGCCCGCGCTTCCTCTCCTGCGCCGCCTTGCCTCAGGCTCTCGGCGCCGACCTGACCATCAGCTTCACTCCGCACGACGACGCCGCTTGACAAGCATTCAAATTCCTGGAATCACCCCTGCGTGTGGATCGCTGATGGCGGTAATGACGGCAACACCAGAAGACTCCAGCGTACGAGCACGAACGTCCGGCGAGTGTCAAATCGCCCGCTGCGCTGATGGTTACGCCGCGGACTACCGGCTTCTGTCCGACATAGTGGGCTGCATCGAAGCCTGGCCGGCTCTTCATCGGCTGATCGCTCGAGCTGGGCGAAAGCCGCGATGGGCAAGTCAGGGAGATCGGCGAGGAACTTGCCCGCATTCCTCAGGGGTTGCTGTCCTGCGCCTGCGGCGTGGCGTGCTCGAACCACACCGTTTTGCCGCCCTCCGGGGTCGGGGTCACGCCCCATGTGTCGACCAGGGCGTTCAGGAGGAGCAGGCCTCTGCCGCCTTCTGCGTCCGCCTGCTGCAATACCTGCCGAGCGGGCAGCAGTTGGCCGTAGGCGTCCGTCACCTCTGTCCGTACTCCCGGTCCCTGCTTCAGGAGCAGCAGTGTGCAGCGGCGGTCCGGGACGTGGCGGACCACGTTGGCGATCAGTTCCGTCAGCGCCAGTTCCACCGTGTCCGTCAGCTCCTCCAGCGCCCAGTCCGTCAGGAACCTGCGGGCGATCCTGCGGATGTGGCGGGCGGAGTGGGCGTCGACCGTCAGGGTCATCCGGTACTGCGTGGGGACCGGGGACGCGTAGATCGAGGGGAAGTATCCGTTCACGCTACGAGGGTGGCCTCGCGCAACTACTGTGGGCTACAGGTTGAATGCAACGAGTGGCCGCGTGAGAGAGGTGCCCTGCGTGACCCATGTGAACGTCCTTGACCCCGGAGCCTCGCCGCTCGACTACTACGGGTTCGAGCTGCGGCGGTTGCGGGAGGCCGCCGGGCTCACGCAGCGGCAACTCGGGGACATCCTGAATTACACCGGCTCGCTGGTTGGGCAGGTCGAGACCGCCCGCAAGGTGCCCACCCCCGAGTTCAGCGAACGGGTGGACGCCGCCCTCGGGACCGGTGGGCTGTTCTCGCGGCTCGTCGTACTCGTGCTTCGAAGTCAACTTCCGGCCTGGTTCAGGGAAGTCGCCGAGCTGGAAGCGCGAGCCACCGAGATCTGCACCTTCCAAACCCACCTGGTGCACGGCCTGCTTCAGACTCCTGCGTACGCGCGGGCCATCCTCGGGGTCTTCGACAAGGACGATCTCGACGACCGCACCGCCGTCCGGCTCGCCCGTCAGCGCATCTTCGAGAAGGGGGAGCCGCCCGTCTTCTGGCTGGTCCTGAGCGAGGCCGTGCTGCGGCAGGAGATCGGCGGACCGGCCGTCATGCGGCAGCAACTCGCTCACCTGTTGTCGTTCGAAGGCAACCCCCGGATCAACGTCCAGGTGCTGCCGTTCGTCGTCGGGGCGCACCCCGGGACGCAAGGCTCGTTCACGCTCTTCCGCTTCACGGCGGATCCGGCCATTGTCTATACGGAGGGGTACGGCAGCGGTGACCCCAGTGCAAACCCGAACGCGGTCAAGGACTGTTCGCTCCGTTACGATCATCTTCGGGCTGCCGCTCTCTCCCTCAAGGATTCGGCGGAGCTGATCCGGCGAGTGATGGAGGAGCGCTATGGGGAGCAACGTGACTCTGGCGGGGATCCAGTGGCGTAAGTCCAGCCACAGCGGTGATCAGGGCGGCGAGTGCGTCGAGGTCGCTGCCTTGCCCGCCGCCATCGCCGTCCGTGACTCCAAGTCCCCGGCGGGCCCGGTCCTCACTGTCGAGCCCGCCGTCTTCTCGGAGTTCGTGCGCTGGACTACAGCCGCTGGATGATCGTCCCCGTCGCCAGTGCGCCGCCCGCGCACATGGTGATCAGGGCGAACTCCTTGTCGGTGCGTTCCAGTTCGTGCAGGGCCGTGGTGATGAGGCGGGCGCCCGTCGCGCCGACCGGGTGGCCGAGGGCGATGGCGCCGCCGTTGACGTTGACCTTGGTCATGTCGGCCTCGAAGACCTGGGACCAGCTCAGGACCACCGACGCGAACGCCTCGTTGATCTCGACGAGGTCGATGTCCTTGAGGGTCATGCCCGCCTTTCCGAGGACGGCTTTGGTCGCGTCGATGGGGCCGTCGAGGTGGAAGTGGGGGTCGGCTCCCACGAGGGCCTGGGCCACGATCCTCGCCCTCGGCTTCAGTTTCAGTGCCTTCGCCATCCGTTTCGACGCCCACATGATCGCCGCCGCGCCGTCGCTGATCTGCGACGAGTTGCCGGCGGTGTGGATCGCCGTCGGCATCACCGGTTTGAGGCCCGCGAGGGCGTCGAGGGAGGTGTCGCGCAGGCCCTCGTCGCGGTCGACCAGGCGCCACATGCCCTGGCCCGCGGCCTGCTCGTCCTCCGTGGTGGGAACCTGGACCGCGAACGTCTCGCGCTTGAAGCGCTCCTCCGACCAGGCCGTCGCCGCCCGTTCCTGAGACATCAGGCCCAGTCCGTCCACGTCCTCGCGGCTCAACCCCCTTCTGCGGGAGATGCGTTCCGCCGCCTCGAACTGGTTGGGGAGGTCCACGTTCCACTCGTCCGGGAACGGTTTTCCCGGGCCGTGCTTCGAGCCGGAGCCGAGAGGGACGCGCGACATCGCCTCGACGCCGCACGAGATGCCGACGTCGATCACGCCCGCCGCGATCATGTTGGCCGTCATGTGCGAGGCCTGCTGCGAGGAGCCGCACTGACAGTCGACCGTCGTCGCCGCCGTCTCGTAGGGGAGGCCCACGGTGAGCCAGGCCGTTCTCGCGGGGTTCATGGACTGTTCGCCGGCGTGGGTCACCGTCCCGCCGACGATCTGTTCCACCGCGTCGGCGGGGATGCCGGTGCGGCCAAGGACCTCGCGGTAGGTCTCGCCCAGGAGGTAGGCGGGGTGCAGGTTGGCGAGCGCGCCGCCGCGCTTGCCGATGGGGGTGCGGACTGCTTCCACGATCACGGGTTCGGCGGCCATGGGTGCGGATCCCTTCGGAACTAGTACGTGTTCTAGTTCTCTGCTCCGTGCAGTCTGCTTACGTGATGTGCGTCACCGCAAGGGTCTTGCAGCCTCGAGGGTCCTGAACTACCTTCACCGCACTCTGTTTCTGATGGCTCGTCAGACGGCTGGAGCCGCCGATGCCCTGTCCAGCGCTTCCCGACGGGTTCGACTTCACCGACCCCGACCTGCTGCAACACCACGTGCCCCTGCCGGAGTTCGCCGCGCTGCGACAGGCCGAACCGGTCCGCTGGATCCCGCAGTCGGGCAACGTCGCCGGATTCCAGGACGCGGGGTACTGGGCCGTGACCCGGCACGCCGACGTGAAATACGTGTCCACGCACCCCGAGATCTACTCCTCCTACCTCAACACCGCGATCATCCGCTTCAACGAGCACATCGAGCGCGCCTCGATCGACGCCCAGCGCTTCATCCTGCTGAACATGGACCCGCCCGAGCACACCCGCGTCCGGCAGATCGTTCAGCGCGGGTTCACGCCGAGGGCGATCCGGGGGCTCGAGGGGCGGCTGCGGGCGCGGGCCACCGACATCGTCGCGCGAGCGCGCGAACAGGGCGGCGGCTCCTTCGACTTCGTGACGTCCGTCGCCTCGGAACTGCCGCTCCAGGCCATCGCGGAACTGATCGGCGTGCCGCAGGACGACCGGTCCAGGATCTTCGACTGGTCCAACAAGATGATCGCCTACGACGACCCCGAGTACGCCATCACCGCCGAGGTCGGCCAGCAGTCCGCCGCCGAGATCCTCGCGTACGCCATGGACATGGCCGCCGAGCGCAAGAAGTGCCCCGCCCAGGACATCGTCTCCACGCTCGTGGCCGCCGAGAACGAGGGCAACCTCAACTCCGACGAGTTCGGGTTCTTCGTGCTCATGCTCGCCGTCGCCGGGAACGAGACGACCCGCAACGCCACCACGCACGGCATGCACGCCTTCCTCACCCACCCCGAGCAGTGGGAGCTGTACAAGCGCGAGCGGCCCGCCACGGCCGCCGAGGAGATCGTGCGGTGGGCCACGCCCGTCGTCGCCTTCCAGCGCACCGCCACCCAGGACACCGAACTCGGCGGCAAGCTGATCAGGAAGGGCGACCGGGTCGGGATCTTCTACGCCTCCGCCAACCGTGATCCCGAGGTGTTCGACCGGCCCGACGACTTCGACGTCACTCGCGATCCCAATCCGCACCTCGGGTTCGGCGGGGGAGGACCCCACTTCTGCCTCGGCAAGTCCCTCGCCGTGCTGGAGATCAACCTCATCTTCAACGCCATCGCCGACGCCATGCCGGATCTGCGCCTCGTCGAGGATCCGCGCCGGCTGCGGTCCGCCTGGATCAACGGCGTGAAGGAGCTGCGGGTCGACGCGGGGTGAGGTGAGGGAGTGGCGCGCAGGCCCGGGTGGGAGCGTCGTGGGTCGGCGTCGGGGTCAGTCCTCGCCGGAGATCGTGCCCGCCAGGACCGCCGACGTCGCCGCCGCCAGCAGCAGTGGGACCGCCAGGTCGTGGTGGAGCACCAGGACCGCGCCGAGGACCGCGCCCGCGAACATCGTGACCACGGACCCCGTGCGGCGCGGGGAGCGCGGGCGGGTGCCGTCGCCCGCGCGGGAGTCGGCGGCCAGGCCGGTCAGGGTCATCGTCACGACGGTCGTCGTGGTGAGGCCGCGGACCCCCAGCTTGCGGACCGTCGCGTTGCGCAGTCCCATGGCGAACGCGGTCAGCGCGATGATCGTGTAGACCGTGACCGGGGCGTCGTCCGGGGTGAGGGCGGCCACGGCCGACGCCGCGCCCAGGAGGAGGGCCTCCGCGCCCAGCGTCGTGCGGGCCAGGCCGCGGCGGGAACGCGGGGTCAGGCGCCGTGTCATCCGGCCGCCGGTCGTGGCGCCCAGCAGGAAGCAGGCGAGCGAGGCCGCCGTGTGCGGGACCGAGAAGCCCGGGGCCCCGGCGGCGGCGAAGCCGAGGACGACGACGTTGCCGGTCATGTTGGCGGTGAAGACATGGCCCAGCCCGAGATAGGTCACCGCGTCGATCAGGCCGCTCATGGCGGTCAGGGCGAGCAGGGCGTGGACCAGACGCAGGCCGCGTGCGTCGTGCGGGGCCCCCGCCCGCGGGTCCCGCGGTGGGTCGGTCGGGTGCTGGGTGCCGGTCATCCGCTCAGTGCAGCACGAAGAGGTGAGGGAATGCCGAAGTCACCGCGGAGAGGGCGTGGAGCGCCGAAAGCGGCGGCCCCGGGGATCGGGGGCCGCCGCTCTCGGCGCGCTGAGCGCGCGTTCTTGGGGGGAACTCAGTGGTTCACCGGGGTTCGGCTCAGTACCAGCCGTTCGCCTGCCAGAAGTTCCAGGCGGCGACGGGGCTGCCGTAGCGGGAGTTCATGTAGTCCAGACCCCACTTGATCTGGGTCTTGGCGTTGCTCTTCCAGTCCGAGCCGGCCGAGGCCATCTTCGAGCCGGGCAGGGCCTGGACGAGGCCGTAGGCGCCGGAGGAGGAGTTGGTGGCGCTGACGTTCCAGCCGCTCTCGTGCTTCACGATGTTGGAGAAGGCCTTGTACTGGGCCGCGTTCGGGATCATCTTGTGCGCGATCGCCTGGGCCTGGGAGGCGGAGGACGTCGTCGCGGCGTGGGCGGGGGCGGCGGACAGCGCCATGCCCGCGGCGGCGGCGGCCACGGCGATGCCGGTGAGGGCCTTCTTCGGGGAAGCGATGCGACGGATGACGGAGACGGACACGGAGAACCTTTTCCTTCGGGGACGTTGTCGTCGCGTTGCATGCCGGAGTCACGCGGTGCGTGGGCCGCACCGCGTGAGGTGCGGTGGGTGGCTGCATGCCGTGGGGCCGAGGCCGTGAGGCCCGTCGGCGCCCTGCGACGTCATCCAGAGAAACAGGCTTCGACGCTGTCCGCAAAGACCCCTTTTGCTAGTTGTGGCCGTACTCGGGGGGAGGTTCGCGCGTGTGATCTGGATCTCGATGTGCAGGTCAGAGCGGGTGCGAGCGTGGACGCTCCGCCCCTTTTGTCCGACTAGGGCAGGTAGTAGGTGATGTGGGTCATGTGGGGTGGTTCACCGGTCAACGGCCTTCCGGGCCGCTTCCGCCGGTTCCTCGGGACCCTCGAACGTGACCGCGGTCTCGAAGGCCGCCCTGCGGGTGGCTCTGCGTAGCGCCTTGAGCACGGCCGGGCCGAGGGTGAGCGTCAGCAGCACCGTCACCAGGGCCCGCCCCAGGTCCCAGCCCAGCGACGTCGCCACGCAGTACGCGACGAACCGGGCCAGGTTCGCCGGGACCGTCCCGTCCGGGTCGAAGGCCACCCCCGAGGCCAGCGCGCCCATGAACGGCCAGCCCGCCATGTTCATCGCCGTGCCGTAGGCGAAGGCGGCCAGGAAGCCGTACGCGGCCAGCAGCGCCAGCTCCGCCCGGCCGCGCAGCCGCTCCGGGCCCGGCAGCAGGCCCGCCCCCATCGTGAACCAGCCCATCGCCAGCATCTGGAACGGCATCCACGGCCCCACCCCGCCCGTGAGCAGCGCGGACGCGAACATCGTGACGGAACCCAGGACGAATCCGAACCCCGGGCCCAGGACCCGGCCGCTCAGCACCATCAGGAAGAACATGGGCTCGATGCCCGCCGTCCCCGCGCCGATCGGACGCAGCGCCGCACCCGTCGCCGCCAGCACGCCGAGCATCGCGACCGCCTTCGCGCCCAGCCCGGACTCCGAGATCGTCGCCGTCACGACCGCGACCAGCAGGACCAGCAGGCCCGCGAACAGCCAGGGCGCGTCCTGCGCGTGCGCGTTCAGGGCGGAACTCGGCGGGGCCAGGAAGGGCCAGCCGAACGCGACCACGCCCACGGCCCCGACCAGCGCCAACGCCGTCAGGGAGCGGGGGCCCAGCCGCACGGGGCGGGGACGCCGAGGGGGAGTCGTCATCGCAGCGCCCGCCTCACCTGCGCGACGGTCAGCCACTCCTGCGGCGCGAGGATCTTGGTCACCTGCGGGGCGAAGGACGGGGACGAGACCACCACCTCCGCCGTGGGACCGTCGGCGATCACCTCGCCCTCCGCGAGCAGCACCACCCGGTGGGCCAGCTCCGCGGCCAGTTCCACGTCGTGCGTGGCCAGGACGATCGCGTGACCGGCCGCGGCCAGTCCGCGCAGGACGGCGACCAGGCGGCCCTTGGCCGCGTAGTCCAGGCCGCGGGTGGGCTCGTCGAGCAGCAGGAGCGGCGGCCGGGCGGCCAGCACGACCGCCAGTGCGAGCGTGAGCCGCTGCCCCTCGGACAGATCGCGGGGGTGGGTGTCGTCCGCGATGCCGGGGAGCAGCTCCGAGACCAGGGCGCGGCAGGTGCCGGGCGCGGCCTGCGCGTCGCGGTCGGCGGCCGCGCACTCGGCGGCGACCGTGTCGGCGTAGAGCAGGTCGCGCGGCTCCTGCGGGACGAGGCCGACGCGGCGGACCAGGTCGCGGGGAGAGGTGCGGTGCGGGACCGCGCCGCCGACGCGCACCGTGCCGGCGGACGGCGCGACCAGCCCGACGAAGGCGTTGAGCAGCGTCGACTTCCCGGCTCCGTTGCGTCCCATGAGGGCGACCGTCTCGCCGGGCCCGACGGTGAGGCCGACGTCGCGCAGCGCCTGGACGCCGCCCAGCCGAACGGCGAGCGACCGCGCCTCCGCGGGCGGCGAGGAGGGGGACGGCACGGAATCGGACGGTACGGAAGCGGAGGGGGCGGAGGGCGGGGCTGAGAGGGAGGGCGGGGCGGCAGGGGTGCGGCGCAAGCGGCGGAGGAGTCGGCGGGCCGGGGGGTCCGCGGGCGCGGCGGAAGCGGTGGGCGCCGACTCCGGCGCCTCCGCCGCTGCGGCCGTCGTGGCCGGCGCCTTCGCCGTCGCCGGGGCGGCTGCCGCTGCCGCCGCCGTCTCCGCCGTCACTGCCGTCTCTGCCGCCTCTGCCGTTTCGGGGTCGTCGTGGTCCGTCGGCCCTCCGGCCGCCTCGCGTATCTCCCCCGCCGGCCACGCCAGAGGTGCCCGCGCCGTCTCGCGGGGGTCCCGTGCGGCCAGGCGTTCCCGCAGGCCGGCCGCCCTGCGCCGGGCGTCGCGGACCGTCAGCGGCAGCGGGGACCAGCCCGCGAGCCTGCCCAGGTCCACCACCGGCGGGCACACGGGGGAGACGGCCATGACGTCGGCCGGCGCGCCGAGGAGCGGGGGCGCACCGGGGGCGGGCAGCAGGGCGACCCGGTCGGCGTACTGGAGCACGCGTTCCAGGCGGTGCTCGGCCAGCAGCACCGTCGTCCCGAGGTCGTGGACCAGCCGCAGGAGGACGGCGAGGACCTCCTCCGCGGCCGCCGGGTCGAGCGCGGACGTCGGCTCGTCCAGGACGAGCACCCGGGGGTGCGGGGTGAGGACCGAGCCGATCGCGACCCGCTGCTGCTGGCCGCCCGAGAGGGTGGCGAGGGGACGGTCGCGCAGTGGGGCCAGGCCGAGCAGGTCGAGGGTCTCCTCGACGCGCCGGCGCATCACCGCGGGCGGCAGGCCCAACGACTCCATGCCGTAGGCGAGTTCGTCCTCGACGGTGTCCGTCACGAAGTGCGACAGCGGGTCCTGGCCCACCGTCCCCACGACGTCGGCCAGTTCACGCGGCTTGTGGGTGCGGGTGTCGCGGCCGGCGACCGTGACGCGGCCGCGCAGGAGCCCGCCGGTGAAGTGCGGCACGAGGCCGCTCACCGCGCCCAGCAGCGTCGACTTGCCCACGCCCGACGGCCCGGCCAGCAGCACGAGTTCACCCTCGGGGACGGTGAAGTCGACGCCCCTGACGGTGGGTTCGGCGAGGCCGTCGTACGTCACGGAGACGTTCTCGAAGCGGATCACGACGGCTCCTTGTGCACGAACGCGGGCAGCAGGGCGAGGAGTACGGCCGCCGCGGGCCACAGCGGGAGGGCGGGCGCGGTCAGCGGGACCACTCCGGGGTTCAGGGCGGCCGGGTCGGCGGACGCGGCCAGGGCGAGCAGGGCCCCGACGGCGACGCCGGAGGCCGCGGTCACGACGGCCCGCGGGGTCCAGCGGTCCGGGCGGTAGCGGGTGCGCGCGGAGCGGCGGCCGCCCAGCCGCAGCCCGGCGAGGGCCGCGACCACGCCGGCGAGCAGCACCGGCAGTCCGTAGGCGCCGCCGGCGGCGGTGAGCAGTCCGTACGTTCCCGCGCAGACGCCGAGCAGGCCGCCCAGCGTGAGGGCGGCCGTCGTGCGGCGGACGGGGGCGGGGACGTCGGCGGTACGGCCGTAGCCGCGCGCGTCCATCGCGGCGGCCAGCGACACGGACCGCTCCAGCGCGCCCTCCAGCACCGGCAGCCCCACCTGGAGCAGCCCGCGCAGTCCCCGGTCCGGACGGCCGCGCAGACGGCGGGCGGCGCGCAGCCGCTGGACGTCCGCGATGAGGTTCGGGGCGAAGGTGAGCGCCACGACCACCGCGACGCCCGTCTCGTACAGGGCGCCCGGGAGCGCCTTCAGCATGCGCGACGGGGAGGCCAGGGCGTTCGCCGCGCCGACGCACACGAGGAGCGTGGCCAGCCTCAGGCCGTCGTAGCAGGCGAAGAGCAGGCCCTCCGCCGTGACCGCGCCGCCCAGCCGGATGCCCTGCGCCCAGTGCGGCAGCGGCACTTCGGGCAGCGTGACCACCACATGCGTGCCGGGGATGGGCGAGCCGAGCACGACCACGAAGGCGAGACGCACGACGAGGACGGCGAGGGCCAGTTTCAGGAACGCGGAGTAGGACCGGGACCAGGGGGTGTCGGGGCGGCACACCGTGACGACGTACGCGGAGGCGGTGAGCAGCAGGCCGAGCAGGAGCGGATTGGTGGTGCGGGTGGCCCCGGCGCCCAGGCCGAGGGCCCACAGCCACCAGGCGCCGGGGTGCAGCGGGGGCCGGGAGCGGCGGTCAGTCATTCCGGCGCCGCCGCGCCTGCCACACCGCGGCCGCGCCCAGCACCGCCACCGCCGCCGCGCCCGCGTACAGGCCCACCGACGGGCCGCCGTCCTCGCCGCCGCCGTTCCCGTCCGCTCCCGCTTTCGCGTCGGCCGACGCCGGTTTCCGGGTGCTCGTCCCGTCCGTCGCCACCTGCTCGCCGCAGCCCGAGCGCGGGTACCCGGCGATCGCGCACAGCAGGGCGTTGGCGTCGTAGCGCAGGGGTCTGGCGACGGCGGCGAGCGCCTCGGCCGTCGTCGCGCCGGAGGCGACGCGGGCGCACGCCGTGCGCGGCGAGGGCGGGGCCTCGCCGTCGGGGGCGTCCGCCGCCGTGCCGAAGTCGATGACGAGCGCCACCCGCTTCATGCCGTCCCGCGGGGGCGTCTTCGCACAGATCGCGGCGAAGGACACCGCGCCGCGCGGCCGGGTCGCGTCCTGGGAGTCCGCGCTCACCGCGAACCGGAAGCCCTCGACGTCGCCGTCGGAGGGGCGGGCGGTGGACGGGCCCTGGGTGGCGTACGTCCACCCGTCCGCGGTCCGGTCCCAGAAGGACCAGTAGCGGTACCCGGTCGCCTGCGCCGACTGGGCCGCGCCGGTCAGGGTCAGCAGCAGCGCGGCGAGGACGAGGGCGGCGGACCGGCGCTTCACGGCTGACGCCGCTTCCGGCCGCTGATGAGGAACCCGATGCCGGCACCGGCGACGAGGAAGACGCCGACCGTCCACCAGACGCCGAACACGGAATCCGACGCGTCCTTCTCGTCGGCCTTGTCGCCCTTGGCGTTCTTGTCGCCGTTTTTGTCGTCGTCGGCGTCGGCTCCGGAGGCCTTCGCCACGGCCTGCGGGACCGGGCCCGTCGCGTTGAGCAGGGCGACCAGGTCGGAGCCGCCGAAGTGGCGGGGGTCGGCGCCCATGGAACGGGCCGCGAAGATCAGCTGGGCGTAGGCGGCGGGGCCGCTCTGCTTCGCCCAGGCCGCGGAGTGCTGCCGGAGCCAGGCGAGGGGCTTCTTCGCCTGCTCGGTCCACCCCTGCGCGGCGAGGGCGACCACGGCGTCGGCGGTGTTGCCGTAGTCGGGCTGGTCCTCGGCGCCGGGGAGCACCGACTTCAGGTAGCCGGCGCCGCCGACCGCCGAGGCGAGGTACCGCGCGCCGTTGCGGGCGAGCGCGGCCGGGGTGAGCGGCTCGGGGGAGTCGCCGCAGATGTGGGCTTCCGTGGACGGCTTGCCCGCCTGCGCCGCGAACCCCTTGCCGAGGACGCCGAGCACGCCCGCGGCCGTGGCGTCCGCGTTGGCCGCGAGGGCGCCCTTCTTGTCCGGCTGGTACGCGAAAGCGCCGCCGCCGGACGGGTCGCCGCACGGGAGGGAAAGCCCGGCGAGGGCGTCGTACGGCGACTTGCCGGCCTTCTTCACCTGCGCCGGCTGCTGTCCGGTCGCCGTGAGCGCTCCCGCGACCACCGAGGTCGAGTTCGCGTCGCTGGCGCCGCCGGGGGTGTAGCCCCAGCCGCCGTCGGCGTTCTGGACCGACTTCAGCCAGCCGACCGCCTTGTCCGTCGCGGCCTCGTGGCCGCCGAGCGCGGCCAGCGCCTGGACCGCCGCCGCCGTGCTGTTGGTGTCCACCATCAGCTTGGCGTCGCACCCCTTGGCGGGGTCCGCGCGGAAGGCGGCGAACGCGCCGTTCGCGCACTGCTGCCCGGTCAGCCAGGACACCGCGCCGGCCGCCGGGGTGACGCCCGTGGTCCGCTGCGCGAGCAGGGCCACCGACTGGCGCCAGACGCCGTCGTACGTGGGGTCGGCGGTGCCGTACAGCCCGTCGGGTATCGCCACCGTCGGGGTGGGGGCCGGGGGCGCCGCGACGGCGGGGACGGCGGCACCCAGCACGACGGCTGCGGCGGCCAGGGTCGCGGCGCTGCGACGGATGTTCATGATCGGCGGGTGCCTCTCCCGGTCGGGGAGGTCACGCGGCCGGGCAGCGCGGGACATCCCGGCGGCTCGGCTCCGTGACCCGGACGGTGCCGTGCGACGGCGGGCTTGCTGACGCACGTGAGCCGGTCACGCCCCCGTGCCGGACGCGCCCGCCCCGCGCCGGGACAGGGGTCTGCCGGGACGAGGCGGCCGGGGCCCGGGAGGAGGACGACGCCGGAATTGCACCGGCTTTCCCCCGTACGGGCGTGATGACGACGCGGCCACTCTACCGGCAGGTACTCGGCCCGCCGGGGGGCGGCCGTACCCCGCGGGACCGGCCGGCGGCCGGTCGGGGGGCGATCGGCGCTAGGCCGAGGGCCGGCGGGCGGTCGGCCGGCGACGCGACGGCCCGTCACCGGCCGCCCGGACACGCCCTCGACCGACGGCCCGGAGCCGTCTGCCGGTCGCCGGGGGCGCGACGTAGGTCACCGCCGCACCGCGACGAACGTCACGCGCCCTGCGCCCACGCCCGTGTCCCGCGCCGCGCCCCGCCACCGCCGGTCTGCACGGCGACGTACGTCACCGGCTCGCTCCCCGTCACGGCCTCCGCGCGGCCCTGTTTCACCAGGCGCCGCAGATGGGCCTCGGCCTCCGACACCGCGATGTTGCGCGAGGCGTGGGCGATCTGCTCCCAGGGCCTGTTCCACTCCATGCGCTCCGCGAGCTGCCAGGGCGTGAGCGGGGTGACGAGCAGGGCGAGCAGGCCGGTGAGGCGCTCCTCGTGGTGGACGAGCAGTTCCCGCACCCGCGAGGGCGCGTCGGTGAAGGCGTGCTGGTGGGCGGGGAGGATCTCGGCGGGGGCGAGCCTGCCGACCCGTTCGAGCGAGTCGAGGTAGTCGCCGAGGGGGTCGGTGACGGTGGCGTCGTCGGGGTCCTCGTACAGGCCGATGTGCGGGGTGATCTCCGGCAGCAGGTGGTCGCCGGAGAACAGGCGGCCGCGGCCGGGGAGCCCGCGGGGGTGGTCCTCCTCCAGGTGGAGGCAGACGTGGCCCGGCGTGTGGCCCGGCGTCCAGATCGCGCGCAGGCGGCGGCCGGGCAGGGCGAGGAGTTCGCCGGGGACGATCTCGCGGTCCGGGAGGGCGGGCGCCAGCCCCGGGAAGGGGCGCCGGAGGGCGGGCGGTCTGCGCAGCGGGGCGATGTGCTCCTGCGGTGCTCCGGCGGCCGTGAGCTTGTCCGCCATGTACGTGTACCAGCGCTCGGGGCGGGTCTCGCGGGTGCGCCGGACGATCGCGGCGTCGGCCGCGTGCATCGCCACCCACGCCCCGGAGGCCTCCCGTACCCGGCCGGACAGGCCGTGGTGGTCGGGATGGTGGTGGGTGATCACCACGCCGTGCACCTCGCCGACGGAGACGCCGCACGCGTCCAGCCCGGCGGCCAGGGCGTCCCAGGACGCAGGATCGTCCCAGCCGGTGTCGATCAGGACCGGACCCCGGTCGGTGTCGACGACGTGGACGAGCGTGTGCCCGAGCGGGTTGTCCGGGATGGGCACCCGCAGCGAGCGGACGCCGCCGCCGTGGTCGTACGCAGTGGGTCCGTTCGGGCTGCTGCTCTTCATCTGCCCTCCGTCGCAAGGCCGTTGCCCACTATAGCCAGAGCTGACGTGCTGTCAGATAGATGGGAGCGACCCATACGCGTGGACCCCGTCAAGGGTGGCGACCGTCGCGCGGCAGTGCCACCACATCCAGTTGCGCCCGCCCTCCCCGGTCCGGCCGTGCCGTTCCGGGCAGGACGGTCCCGGCCGGTCCGGCGGCAGCGTCCGCCGGCGGCGAATCCGCTGGTGGAGGCCGCTCCCGCGGGAGCCCTGGCTTACTCGGGCGGGAACTGGTATCAGTTCCTGAAACACCGTCAGAAAATGAGGGCAGTGGCCATGGCCGAGCTCGTGGAACACGGAAAGCTTTTCATCGGCGGGAAGTTGACCGACCCGTTGGGCGACGACGTCATCGAGGTGATCTCGCCGCACACCGAGGAGGTCATCGGACGGGTGCCGCACGCTTCGCGGGCCGACGTGGACCGGGCCGTCGCCGTCGCCCGGCAGGCCTTCGACGAGGGCCCCTGGCCCCGCCTCCCGCTCGACGAGCGGATCGGGGTCGTCGGCCGGATCAAGGACGGCATCCTCGCGCGGCACGAGGAACTCGCCCGCCTCATCTCCTCCGAGAACGGCTCCCCGTACTCCTGGAGCGTCCTCGCGCAGGCCCTCGGCGCGATGATGGTCTGGGACGCGGCGATCACCGTCGCCCGCGGCTTCACCTACGAGGAGCGGCGCGACGGCGTGCTCGGCAGGATCCTGGTGCGGCGCGAGCCGGTCGGGGTGGTCGCGGCCGTCGTCCCCTGGAACGTCCCGCAGTTCGTCGCCGCCGCCAAGCTGGCCCCCGCGCTGCTCACCGGCTGCACGGTGGTCCTCAAGCCGTCCCCCGAGTCGCCGCTGGACGCCTATGTCCTCGCGGACATCGCGCGGGAGGCCGGGCTGCCGGAGGGCGTGCTGTCGATCCTCCCGGCGGACCGCGAGGTGAGCGAGTACCTGGTCGGGCACCCGGGCGTGGACAAGGTGTCGTTCACCGGCTCGGTCGCGGCCGGCAAGCGGGTCATGGAGGTGGCGTCCCGCAATCTCACCCGGGTGACCCTGGAGCTGGGCGGCAAGTCCGCGGCGGTCGTCCTGCCGGACGCGGACCTCGACACGGCCGTCCCGCAGATCGCCGCGGCCGCCTGGATGAACAACGGCCAGGCCTGTGTCGCCCAGACCCGCATCCTGCTCCCGCGTTCGCGCTACGACGAGTTCGCGGACGCCCTCGCCGCGGCGGCGGACGCCCTCGTGGTCGGCGACCCGCTGGACCCGGCCACCCAGCTCGGCCCGCTGGTGGCCGAGCGGCAGCAGCGCCGCAGCCTCGACTACATCCGCATCGGCCAGGAGGAGGGGGCGAAGATCCTCACGGGCGGCGGGCGTCCGGCGGGCCTGGAACGCGGCTGGTACGTCGAGCCGACGCTCTTCGGCGACGTCGACAACTCCATGCGGATCGCCCGCGAGGAGATCTTCGGCCCGGTGATCTGCCTGCTGCCCTACGGCGACGAGGCCGAGGCGGTGAAGATCGCGAACGACTCGGACTACGGGCTCAGCGGCAGCGTCTGGACCGCCGACGTCGGACACGGCGTCGACGTCGCGCGCCGGGTCCGCACCGGGACGTACTCCGTGAACACCTTCAGCCTGGACATGCTCGGCCCGTTCGGCGGCTACAAGAACTCCGGCCTGGGACGGGAGTTCGGGCCCGAGGGCTTCGGCGAGTACCTCGAACACAAGATGATCCATCTGCCCGCGGGCTGGGAGGGGTGAGCGGGGTGGAGGCGCCTCCCGCGGCACAGCGTCCCGGCGCAGGAACGGCCGACCGGTGGCACGTCGAGGTGGACCGGTCCCTGTGCATCGGCTCCGCCCAGTGCGTCCACCACGCGCCGGACGGCTTCCGCCTGGACACCGCACGCCAGTCCCGTCCGGCCGCCCCGGACACGGACGCCAACGAACGGGTGCTGGCGGCGGCGGAGAGCTGCCCGGTGGAGGCGATCATGATCACCCTGGCCCGCAACGGCGAACCGGTGTTCCCGCCCGAGGAGTGACGCCGGTCAGGCGGATCGCGGTCGCCGCTGTCCCGGCCGGCGCGTCCTGGTCAGGGAGCGGACCGCAGCGGCGGCGCCGGCCGCGTCGTCCCCGGCGGCTGCGGCTGCGGCTGCGGCTGGGGCAGGGGCAGGGGCACGGGCGGGGGCTCGGTCCGGGCCGCCGCCGCGGGGTCGGTGACGTCGATGAGCCGGCACACCGTCTCGATGTCGATGCGCACCTGGGCGATGGAGGCGCGGCCCGACAGCCAGGTGATGAGCGCCGAGTGCCAGGTGTGCTCGATGACGCGGACCGCGGAGAGCTGCTCGGGGGTGGGGTCGGTCAGGCCCATCGAGTCCAGGATGATCGCCGTCGTCTGACGCGAGACCTGGTCGACCTCCGGCGAGACGCTGCGGTCGGCGAAGGTGAGCGCGCGGACCATCGCGTCGGCCAGATGCGGCTCGCGCTGAAGGGCGCGGAACGCGCGCATCAGCGTCTCGGCGACCCGCTCCGCCGCCCGCTCGCCCGTCGGCGGCTTCTTCCGCAGCGTGCCGTGCATGTGCTCCAACTGGTCCTGCATGGTGGCCACCAGCAGGTGCACCTTGGACGGGAAGTAGCGGTACAGCGTGCCGAGGGCGACCTGCGAGGACTCCGCGACCTCGCGCATCTGCACCGCGTCGAAACCGCCCCGGCTGGCCAGCTGCGCGCTCGCGTGCAGGATGCGGCGGCGGCGCGCCTCCTGCCGCTCGGTGAGGGCGGAGTGCGCGGGGCGCTGAGGGGTGGCTTCCGCAGACATGGGTCCCGTTCCGGTCCGTTCCGTGACAGTCGTGGTGACAGTCGGTGAGGGGGCGGTGATCATACGGCTCGGCGGGGTGATCGGTGGTGGCGTGAATCACCTGATCCACCGCTCACAGCGCTCGTACCTGCCGGTAGATTCAGAGCCTCCCGAACGATCAAGTCTGAAACTTGTTCTAGATTAGCGTCCCACGTAGTCTCGCGGGACAATGCAGGCAGAAGGGGGCCCGGGGTGACCGCTGAGGCCAGTCAGGCAGGGTCTCGGCATGACCTTGCCGCTGACGGCGGGCGACCGCTCAAGATCGCGCTCCTCACCTACAAGGGAAACCCGTTCTGCGGGGGCCAGGGCGTCTACGTACGGCATCTCTCGCGCGAACTCGCCCGGCTCGGGCACAGCGTCGAGGTGATCGGTTCGCAGCCCTATCCGGTCCTCGACCCGGGCCACGAGGACCGGCTGTCGCTGACCGAGCTGCCCAGCCTCGACCTCTACCGCCAGCCGGACCCCTTCCGCACTCCCGGCCGGGGCGAGTACCGCGACTGGATCGACGCCCTCGAAGTGGCGACGATGTGGACCGGAGGGTTCCCCGAGCCGCTGACCTTCTCGCTGCGCGCCCGCCGCCATCTGCGCGCCCGCCGCGGCGAGTTCGACGTCGTGCACGACAACCAGACCCTGGGCTACGGCCTGCTCGGCGACGTCGGCGCGCCCCTGGTCACCACCATCCACCACCCCATCACCGTCGACCGGCAGTTGGAGCTGGACGCGGCCGAGGGGTGGCGGCGCCGGTACTCCGTGCGGCGCTGGTACGGCTTCACCGCCATGCAGAAGCGCGTCGCCCGCCGCCTGCCCTCCGTGCTCACCGTGTCCGGCACCTCCCGCCAGGAGATCGTCGACCACCTCGGCGTCCGCGACGACCGCATCCACGTCGTCCACATCGGCGCCGACACCGACCTGTTCTCGCCGAATCCCGCCGTGGCGCGGATACCGGGCCGGATCGTGACGACGTCCAGCGCGGACGTGCCGCTCAAGGGCCTCGTCCATCTCGTCGACGCCCTGGCGAAGACGCGCACCGAGCACCCGCACGCGCACCTGGTCGTCGTCGGCAAGCGCCCGCAGGAAGGGCCGGTCGCCCAATCGATCGAGCGGTACGGCCTCGAAGGGGCCGTCGAGTTCGTCAAGGGCATCTCCGACGCCCAACTGGTCGACCTGGTGCGCTCGGCGGAAGTCGCCTGCGTGCCGTCGCTCTACGAGGGCTTCTCCCTGCCGGCCGCCGAGGCCATGGCCACGGGCACCCCGCTGCTCGCCACGACCGGCGGGGCGATCCCCGAGGTCGCCGGGCGCGACGGGGAGACCTGCCTGGCCGTGCCGCCCGGCGACGCGGGGGCGCTCGCCGCGGGCCTGGGCCGGCTGCTCGGCGACCCCGCACTGCGGGCCCGGCTCGGCGCGGCCGGACGGCAGCGGGTGCTGGAGCGGTTCACCTGGGCACGGGCGGCCGAGGGGACCGTGGCCCGCTACCGCGAGGCGATGGCCGACGACCGCCGCACCCGCCGCGCCCCCGGGTCCTCCCCGGCTCCCGCATCCTCGCCGGCTCCCGGGTCCGCGCCGAGCCGTTCCGGCGCCGTCACAGCCGACGCGGGCACGGCAGCGTCCCCCGCGGCCGCCGTGGTGACCGCGGCGCTCGCCGCTCCCTCCGCTCCCGAGGCCGTCGACGCCCGGGCCACCGGCGGCGCTCCCGCCGCCGACGTAACCGAAGCATCCGATCGCGAAAGCAGGGCCACGTGCTGACCGTCGACTTCTCCCGGTTCCCGCTCGCCCCGGGAGACCGGGTCCTCGACCTCGGCTGCGGGGCCGGCCGGCACGCCTTCGAGTGCTACCGGCGCGGCGCGCAGGTGGTGGCCCTCGACCAGAACGCCGAGGAGATCCGCGAGGTCGCCAAGTGGTTCGCGGCGATGAAGGACGCCGGGGAGGCCCCCGAGGGCGCGACCGCCACCGCCATGGAGGGCGACGCCCTCGCCCTGCCCTTCCCCGACGAGTCCTTCGACGTCGTCATCATCTCCGAGGTCATGGAGCACATACCGGACGACAAGGGCGTCCTCGCGGAGATGGTGCGCGTGCTGAAGCCGGGCGGCCGCATCGCGATCACCGTCCCGCGCTACGGCCCCGAGAAGGTCTGCTGGACGCTCTCCGACGCTTACCACGAGGTCGAGGGCGGCCACATCCGCATCTACAAGGCGGATGAACTCCTCGGCAAGATCCGCGAGGCCGGCCTCAAGCCGTACGGCACCCACCACGCCCACGCGCTGCACTCGCCGTACTGGTGGCTCAAGTGCGCGTTCGGCGTCGACAACGACAAGGCGCTGCCGGTGCGCGCCTACCACAAGCTGCTGGTGTGGGACATCATGAAGAAGCCGCTGGCGACCCGCGTCGCCGAGCAGGCGCTGAACCCGCTCATCGGCAAGAGCTTCGTGGCCTACGCGACCAAGCCGCATCTGCCCACGCTGGCCGAGGCGGACGCCAAGTGACGACGCCCCGGACAGAACACCTCGTCCTGACCGGGGTCCTCACCGCCGAGCAGGCCGCCGCGACCGTCGCCGGCATCCTCGCCGTGCAGCGTGAGGACGGCGCCATCCCGTGGTTCCGCGGCCACCACCTCGACCCGTGGGACCACACCGAGGCCGCCATGGCGCTGGACGCGGCCGGCGAGCACGAGGCCGCCGAGCGCGCCTACGACTGGCTGGCCCGGCACCAGAACGATGACGGCTCCTGGTTCGCGGCCTACCAGGACGGCGACTTCGACGCCGTCACCGACCGGGGGCGCGAGACGAACTTCGTGGCCTACGTCGCCGTCGGCGTCTGGCACCACTACCTGTCCACCGGCGACGACACCTTCCTCGACCGCATGTGGCCGACCGTGTACGCGGCGATCGAGTACGTGCTGCGGCTCCAGCAGCCCGGCGGGCAGATCGGCTGGCGGCGCGACGACGACGGCACGCCGACCGCCGACGCGCTGCTCACCGGCTCCTCCTCGATCCACCAGGCGCTGCGCTGTGCGCTCGCCGTCGCCGAACAGCGCGAAGAGCCGCAGCCCGACTGGGAGTTGGCGGCGGGCGCCCTGCGGCACGCCATACGACGGCACCCGGAACGGTTCCTCGACAAGGGCCGCTACTCGATGGACTGGTACTACCCCGTCCTGGGCGGCGCGCTGACCGGCGCGGAGGCCAAGGCCCGCATCGAGGCGGACTGGGACCGGTTCGTCGTCCCCGGCCTGGGCGTGCGCTGCGTGGTGCCCAACCCCTGGGTGACGGGCGGCGAGTCGGCCGAACTCGCCCTCGCGCTGTGGGTGATGGGCGAGTCCGACCGGGCGCTGGAGATCCTCCAGGCGATCCAGCACCTCCGGGACGCGGAGTCGGGGCTGTACTGGACCGGGTTCGTGTTCGAGGACGACGCGATCTGGCCCCGGGAGCTGACCAGCTGGACGGCGGGCTCGCTGCTGCTCGCCGTCGCGGCCCTGGGCGGCCACGAGGCCACCTGCGCCGTCTTCGGCGGAGAGCAGCTGCCCTCCGGACTGGAAGCGGACTGCTGCGCCTGAGCGGTACTCGGGCCTCAGAACCGAGGCCGCTCAGGACTCAAGACGCAGGCCGGGCCCCAGCGTTCAGGAGGCGGGCCTCAGTGGCGGTGGACGCGGTTCGCGATGGCGTGGCCGACGAACAGGTACACCACCGCCGCCAGGCCGTAACCGGCCACGACCCGGGCCCACGCCTCGTCGAACGTGAAGAGGTCACGGGACCAGCCGGCCAGCCAGTTGGCCGCGTGGTGGACGAACTGGACCAGGTCGTTGCCCCGGTTGGCGTCCAGCAGATACATGAGGATCCAGAGCCCCAGGATGACGGCCATGACGTCCGCGACGACCGCTATGACCGTTCCTGCCGAGTTGGAACCACTGCGATATCGAGACATGCCATCCGGATTGCCGTTCGATTCCGAATGAAACCTCGGCCGCGCGGGGCCACGTGCCGATCCCGGTCGCTCGCCGGCCCTCAGGAGTTCAGCTCCGCCAGCACCCGCAGCGAGACCGGGTCCGGCGCCACCGCCAGCAGGTCCGTCACCGGGCCCTTGCGCCACGACTCCAGCCGCTCCGCGATGCGTTCGCGCGGTCCGACGAGGGAGATCTCGTCGGCGAACGCGTCCGGCACGGCGAGCACGGCCTCCTCGCGACGGCCCGTCAGGAACAGCTCCTGGACCCGCCGTGCCTCCTCCTCGTACCCCATGCGCGCCATCAGGTCGGCGTGGAAGTTGCGGGTGGCGTGCCCCATGCCGCCGATGTAGAAGCCGAGCATGGCCTTGACCGCGAGCAGCCCCTCGGCGACGTCGTCGCACACCGTGACCCGTGCCATCGGGGCCACCCGGAAGCCCTCCGGCAGCTCCCGCACCGCCGGCCCGTACGCGTCCGGCCGGCTCGGCGACCAGTACAGCGGCAGCCAGCCGTCGGCGATCCGCACGGTCTGCGCGACGTTCTTCGGCCCCTCTGCCCCGAGCAGCACCGGCAGGTCCGGCCGCAGCGGGTGGGTGATGGACTTCAGGGCCCTGCCCAGCCCGGTCGCGTCGGGGCCCCGGTAGGGGAGGGGGTGGAACCGGCCCTCCGACTCGACCGGCGCCTCCCGCCGCAGCACCTGCCGGACGACGTCCACGTACTCGCGGGTCGCGGTCAGCGGCGACGCGGGGAAGGGGCGGCCGTACCAGCCCTCGACGACCTGCGGGCCGGACAGCCCGAGGCCCAGCGTCATCCGTCCCCCGGACAGATGGTCCAGGGTGAGGGCGTGCATCGCGGTCGTGGCGGGGGAGCGGGCCGCCATCTGCGCGACCGCCGTGCCCAGCCCGATCCGTGAGGTGCGGGCGGCGATCCAGGTGAGCGGCGTGAAGGCGTCCGAGCCCCAGGACTCCGCCGTCCACACCGAGTCGTATCCGAGCCGCTCCGCCTCCCGGGCCAGCTCCACATGGTCCGCGGAGGGGCCGCGGCCCCAGTAGCCGAGCGCCAGACCGAGCCGCATCACAGCCTCCTGACGGTCCGTCAGTCACAGGGGTCTGCGACTGTACGACAACGGCCCCCCGCCCGGAAGGGCGAGGGGCCTGCTTGCCGTCGTGCGACGCCCCGCGGGGCGGACGGTCAGCCGCGCTGGATGCCGGAGGCGTCCCGCAGCACACCGCGCCGGCCGTCCTGGGTCTGTGCGACGAGACCCTGGGCGCCCTGCTCGACGGCCAGGTACCAGGTGCCCGGAGCCAGTTCGGCGATCGGCGTCGGCGCGCCGTCCTCCGCGTACAGCGGACGCGGCACCGGCACGGCGAACCAGAACGGCGAGAAGTCGCCGGACGCCGGCTGCGCCGGACCCGGCTGCCCGCCGAACGACTGCCCGGCCGGCTGACCGGGCTGGCCCGGCTGCGGCTGACCGCCGAACGCCGACGGCTGCGGCGCGCCCGGGTAGCCGTAACCGGCGGGCGGCTGCGCACCGTAGGGCTGCGGAGCCTGCGGCTTCGGCGCCGGGACGAGACCGGCCTGGAGGGCGGGCACCAGCGGCGTGGCGACGGCGGCGCCGGCCAGGACCAGCGTGGCGATGAGGGCGAGGATCAGACCCGCGCCGGCGTCGGGGGCGTTCGAGCTGTCGCCGACGTTGTCGTAACCGCCGGACGGGTCGAAGATGTTGCCGAGGGCGCTCCACGCCGCGAAGACCGTGAACGCCACGCCGAACTGACGCAGCTCGAGTCCGAAGACCTTGGGCGGCTGCGGCAGCCCCCTGCTGACGACCACGAGAGCGGCGCCGATGATCCCCGCGAGCACGACGCCGAACAGCACGGGCCCGCTGTTCCAGAGGTTCGGCAGGTCGTAGCTGTCAGGGATCCCGTCGATCGAGTAGTTGTCGAGGAACGACGCGACGAACAGCAGTACCGCTGCTCCGATCACCACGCCGTCGCCTCGAGTGAGGGAGCGGATATTCACTTCAGGTCCTTCGTCAGTCGTCTCGTCATCGGCACACGCATGCACATATCGGTAGAGGCGTCGCTGTCACCAGATCGCCGTCGGCCCCGGTGTGAGCGCGGGGGTGGCCCCTCATCGTAGGGACGACATTATCGTCCGCACGATCGCGCTGTCCGCCGGGATCCGCGCCCAGGTCACGACCCGTGCAGGAAACTCACGATTCCCTCAGACATCCCTTGCGCCGCCTTCTGCCGCCACACGCCACTGGTCAGCAGCGCAGCGTCCTTGCTATCGCGCATGTTGCCGCACTCGATGAACACCTTGGGAACCGTTGACAGATTGAGACCGCCGAGGTCCCTGCGCGTGACGAGACCGGTTCCGTCTCCGATGTAGTTGGACGCCGAAGTGCCCGTCGAACGGGCGAAGTCGCTCGCGATCAGCTTCCCGAGGTCCTTCGACGGGCCGGCGACGGCCCGGGTGTCCGCGGCGCCCGCGTGCACCGCGGCCGGCAGGATCACATGGAAGCCGCGGTTGCCGGCCGCCGAGCCGTCGGCGTGGATCGAGACGACCGCGTCGGCGTGCGCCGTGTTCCCGATGCGGGCGCGCTCGTCGACGCACGGCCCGAACGGCCGGTCCCCGTCCTGCGTCAGCTTCACCGTCGCGCCCTGCCGCTGGAGCAGCGTGCGCAGCCGGTGGGCGACGTCCAGCGTGAACTCGGCCTCGCTGTAACCGGCGTTCGTGGCCGTCCCGGTGGTGTCGCACTCCTTGCGGTTGGTGCCGATGTCCACCTGCCGGCCGATCTCGCCGGTGTGCCGTGCGTTGGCGGGGTTGTGCCCCGGATCGATGACGACGACCTTGCCGGTGAGAGGGGCGGCGGCGCTGCTCGGCGGCGCGGAGAGGGTGCCCGGCCGGTCGTCGCCGGCCGCGGCGGTCCCCGGACCGCTCGCCGGGGCGCTGGAGACGCCCGCTCCCGCCCGCGCCCCGCCCGGCCCGCCGTCCCCGCCGCTCCCGGTCCCGCCCAGCGCCTCGTACGCCAGCCAGCCCAGCAGCGCGCCGGGCACGAGCGCGGCGAGCGCCACGGTCAGCGGACGGCGCAGCCGCGACCGCCGGGGCCGGTAGGGGTCGGAGGGACCGTAGGGGTCGGAGGGCGGGCCTGAGTACGACACGCCTGTCACCCTAACCGGCGCCTCTCACGGGCACCTCGGACGCGTCACCTCCGCCGACGCGTACGCGGCGCCCGGTGGGGACCGGGCCGACCGGCTCCTTCGCGGCGTGCCTTTCCCCGGGTCCGTAAGGCCGGCCGGTCGCTCAGGGCGCGGTGAAGTCGGCGATGTGGTCGGCGGCCCAGACGGTGAAGGGGCGGGCGGGGTGGCCGGTCAGTTCCTCGACATCGCGGGTGAGGGCGACGGGCCTGCCGTCCGTGGACCGCCACCAGGCGAGGAGGGCGTCGGCGTAGGCGGCCGGGACGTGCTCGGCCGTCTCCTTCTTCCACTGCTCCGGGGTGACGTGCTCGTACGCGATCGCCAGGCCGGTGACGGCGGAGAGGCGGTCGATCTGCTCGGCGAACGTCAGCGACTCGGGTCCGGTGAGGGTGAACCGGCCGCCGCGGAACCGGGGGTCGGTGAGCGCGGCACGGGCGGCCTCGGCGACGTCCTTCTCGTGGACGGGGTCGGTGTGGGCGCCCGGGAACGGCAGGGTGATGGGGCTTCCGGACCGGATGGGCCAGGCCCAGGCGGTGGCGTTGGAGGCGAAGGCGCCCGGCCGCAGGAGGGTGGTCTCGATCGGGGAGTCGAGCAGGGCGCGCTCCACGGCCAGGTGGGAGGCGGCCAGCGCGTCGTCCTTCGGCTCGGAGCCGAGCAGCCCCAGGACGCTGGAGCTGGACAGCACCACGACATGGGCGACCCCGGCCCGCCGGGCGTGCTCGGCGAAGTCGTCGACGCGCTCGGCGCTCGCGTAGAGGAAGACGGAGGTGACGCCGGCCAGCGCGGCCGGGAAGGTCGCGGGGTCGGTGAGGTCGAGCGCGACCGTCTCGACGCCGGGCGGCGGGGCGAGGTCGGCGGGCCGGGCGGAGCCGACCCGCAGGGGCAGACCGTCCGCGTGCAGCAGCGCGAGCAGCTCGGTGGCGATCGCGCCGCGGCCGCCGGTGATCAGGATCATGTGGTTCCCCCTGGGGAGTCGGGTGGGTGAACGCGTCGGCGAACGCTGTTCGTGGCGAACGGTGTTCGTTGGCGTTCATGCGGCACGCTAGGAAACGAACGGTGTTCGTGTCAAAAGGTTTGCGGTCCGTGCGCGGATACCCTCTCCTCCGTGACCCGCGTGACCTCCGAACTTCCCGAGCCGCCCGAGCAGCCCGAGCCGCCCGACGACTCCGAGCCGCCCCGGGCCGCTGTGCCGCCGGTGGACTCCGAGCCGCCCGCGGCCTCGGGGGCCGTCGGCTCGCGGTCGTCCGCCGCCGCCGCCGCGGCGGCCGCCGGGCCGGTCAGCCGGCGTGCGCGGCCGGCGAAGGCGCCTCTCAGCCGGGAGCTGATCGTGCGCACGGGGCTGGCCATCCTCGACCGCGAGGGCCTGGACGCGCTCACCATGCGCCGGGTCGCCAGGGAGCTGGACACCGGGCCCGCCTCCCTCTACGTCTATGTCGCCCACCGCGAGGACCTGATGGCGGCGATGCTGGACGAGGCGCTCGCGCTGGTCCCGCTCACCGCGCCGGGCACCTGGCGCGAGCAGTTGCGGGCCCTGGTCGCGGCGGGCGTCGAGGCGATGGGCCGGCACGAGGGGCTGGCCGCCGTCGCGCTCGGCGCGATCCCCACCGGCGACAACGCCCTGCTCGTCCTCGACCGCGTGCTCGCCCTCCTCAAGCAGGGGGGCCTGGACGACGTCACCGCCGCCTGGGCCGTCGATCTGCTCTACCTCCACATGGCCGCGGCCGCCGCCGAACACAGCGCCCGCGCCTCGCGGGGCGGCGACGAGAGCGGCGTCGTGGCGGACGCCGAACGCCGGTACGCGGCCCTGCCCGCCGACCGCTACCCGACGATCACCGCGTTGCGGCCCGCCCTGTTCTCGTCCGGCGACCGGGACTCCTGGGGTCTGGACGTGCTGCTGAACGGCATCCTGGGGACGCCGGCCCGCTGAGCGGTTGCGTCAAGAGACGATAAAGAAATCGTTAGTACGCCGAAGCATCGGAATAGTTGCCCGTGCATACAGGTTCAGCTCCCATGTAATCGCCGAACCACCGCCCGGAGGCACCTCCTCATGACGCACACGACCACCGATCGGCCGACCCGCGAGGCGAGCGGAGCCGTGGTACCGGTCCTCGCCTTCGCGGGCATCGTGGTCGCGGTGATGCAGACCCTGCTGGTCCCCGTCATCAAGGACCTGCCGCAGCTCCTGGGCACCGCGCCCAGCAACGCCACCTGGGTCCTGACCTCGACCCTGCTGTCGGGGGCCGTGGCCACCCCGATCATGGGCCGCCTCGGCGACCTGTTCGGCAAGCGGCGCATGCTGATAGCCAGCCTCGCCGTGATGGTCGTCGGCGCGCTGGTCAGCGCGCTCACCAGCGACCTGCTCACCATGATCGCCGGGCGCACCCTCCAGGGCTTCGCCATGGGCGCGATCCCGCTCGGCATCGGCCTGATGCGGGACATGCTGCCCCGCGAGAAGCTCGGCTCGGCGATGGCCCTGATGAGCTCCTCGATCGGCGTCGGCGGCGGCCTCGCGCTGCCGCTCGCGGCCCTGATCGCCCAGCACGCCGACTGGCACGCCCTGTTCTACGGCGCCGCCGGCCTCGGCGTGCTCGCCATCGTCCTCACCCTCCTCGTCGTCCCCGAGTCGCCGGCGCGCGCCGAGGGCACCTTCGACGTCGCGGGCGCGATCGGCCTCACCATCGGTCTCGTCCTCTTCCTGCTGCCCATCACCAAGGGCAGCGACTGGGGCTGGACCTCCGGCACCACCCTCGGCCTGTTCGCCGCCGCCGCCGTCGTCCTCGTCCTGTGGGGCGTGATGGAGCTGCGCGTGAAGGCGCCGCTGGTCGACCTGCGCACCACGGCCCGTCCGGCCGTCCTGTTCACCAACCTGGCCTCGATCATGGTCGGCGTCTCGTTCTACGTCGTCTCCCTGGTCCTGCCGCAGCTGCTCCAGCTCCCGAAGGCCACCGGCTACGGCCTCGGCCAGTCGATGGTCGTCGCCGGACTGCTGGTCGCGCCGCTCGGCCTGACGATGATGGTCACCGCGCCCGTCTACGCCCGGCTGTCCGCCAAGTACGGCCCCAAGTTCACCCTGATCCTGGGCATGCTGATCATCGCGATCGGCTACGGCGCGGGCCTCGGGCTGATGAGCGCCGCCTGGCAGAGCCTCGTCATCGCGGTCGTCCTCGGCGCGGGCATCGGCCTCGCCTACTCCTCGCTGCCCGCGCTGATCGTCGGCGCGGTCCCGGCCTCCGAGACCGGCGCCGCCAACGGCCTCAACACCCTGATGCGCTCCATCGGCACGTCGGTGTCCAGCGCCGTCATCGGCATGGTGCTGGCCAACACCGCGAACGACGTCGGCGGCGTCGCCGTCCCGACCATGCACGGCTTCCGCGTGTCCTTCCTGATCGCCACGGCCGCCGTCGCGGTGGGCCTCGTCCTCGCCCTGTTCCTGCCCCGGCAGCAGCGTCCGTCGGCCGTGCCGCAGCTGCGCGCCAGCAGCGAGGAGGACGCCAACCTGGAGCGCGCCGAGCAGGCCCTGCGGGGCTTCCGCGGCCGGGTCCTGGACGCCGGCGGCGCCCCGGTCGCCCGCGCCAAGGTCACCCTCATCGACCGCCGCGGCCGCCAGGCGGGCGCCACCCTCTCGCAGGATGACGGCAGCTACGCCCTCGCGGTCCCGGCCCAGGGCGCCTACGTCCTCGCCGCGAAGGCCGCGGGCCACGGCCCGCTCGCCAGCTCCGCGACCCACGCGGGCGACGAGCGGCCCGTCGACCTGGACCTGGCCCTGCCGGGCGAGACGGTCAACGCCTGACCGCACCGGCGCGCCGGGCACGGTGAGCGCCGTCCCCGGCAGTCCTGGCCCCCTCCTTTCCGCACCCCCTGTCGCGACGGCGCCGGGGGGTGCGGCAGCATGGGCGCCCACACCCCCGTACCACCGGAAGGACCCCCATGACCGCGACCCCCGCGACCGTTGCGCCCGAGCGCGAGATCCTGGCCGCGTTCGAGGCGGCCAAGGGGTTCATGCCCGTGGACGAGGGACTCGCGCTGTACGCGGCCGCCGTCGAGGCGGGCGCGCTCGGGCTGCCGCTGCTGGAGGTCGGCACCTACTGCGGACGGTCCACGATCCTGCTCGCGGACGCCGCCCGCCGGGCCGGGGTGAGCGCCCTGACGCTCGACCACCACCGAGGCAGCGAGGAGCAGCAGCCCGGCTGGGAGTACCACGACCCGGAGACGGTCGACCCGGAGATCGGCCTGATGGACACACTGCCCGCCTTCCGCCGGACCCTGCACCGGGCGGGCCTGGAGGAGCACGTGGTCGCGCTCGTCGGACGGTCGCCGCAGATCGCCGCGTTCTGGAACTCGCCCCTCGGGCTCGTCTTCGTGGACGGCGGCCACACCGACGAGCACGCGAGCGCCGACTACGAGGGCTGGGCGCCGCACGTCGCCGAGGGCGGACTCCTCGTCATCCACGACGTGTTCCCGGACCCGGTCGACGAGTTCACCGGCCAGGCCCCCTACCGCGTCTACCTGCGCGCCCTGGAGTCCGGGGCCTTCACCGAGGTCTCGGCCACCGGCTCGCTGCGCGTGCTGCGCCGCGCGGGCGGCACGGGCGGCGCGGTCGCCGAGGCCGTCGAGGCCGCCGGACTGTAGGGGGCGCAGGACGCCCTCGGGCCTGTCCGCCGGGTACCCGCCGGGTGCCGGCGCCTGCCCGACGGGTGCCGCCGGCCGTCCGCTGCCCGCTGCCCGTCTCGGGGCCGGGTCTGCGGCCGGGGCCTACAGCCAGCCCTGCTGCCGGGCCTCGCGCATCGCCTCCATGCGGTTGCGCGTGCCCGTCTTGCCGATGGCGGAGGACAGGTAGTTGCGGACCGTGGACTCCGACAGGTGCAGCCGTGCGGCGATGTCGGCGACCGTCGCGCCGTCGACGGACGCCTTCAGGACGTCGCGCTCACGGGCGGTCAGCGGATCGGGACCGGCGCTCAGCGCGGCGGCGGCCAGCGCCGGGTCGACGACCGTCTCGCCGGTCAGCACCCGGCGGATCGCCGCCGCCAGCTCCTCCACGGGACCGTCCTTGACCAGGAAGCCCGCTGCCCCGGCCTCCATCGCCCGGCGCAGATAGCCGGGCCGGCCGAACGTCGTCAGGATCAGCACCCGGCAGTCGGGGGCCTGTTCCCGCAGCTCGGCGGCCGCGTCCAGACCGCTCATGCCCGGCAGTTCGATGTCGAGGAGCGCGATGTCGGGGCGGTGCAGGAGGGCCGCGTCGACGATCACGTCGCCCGCGCCCACCTGGGCGACCACCTCGATGTCGGGTTCGAGGCCCAGCAGCAGGGCCAGCGCGCCGCGCATCATCCCCTGGTCCTCCGCGAGCAGCACCCTGATCGACTTGGCGGGGCGGTGAGGGCGGGGCATCTCGTTCACGGGCCCGCCCGGCGTCTCGTTCACGGCCCAAGGTTAGGGCCGACGGCGACGGACGGCACCGTCCCGACGGATTCCGGCGCCGCGGACGACGCCGCCTCGCCCCGAATCCCGCCCCGGCCCGCCCTGCCGTCCACCGCCCGGCCCGCGTTCCCGTCGGCGTTCCCGTTGCCGGTGTCGTTGCCGTCCTGGTCCGGGGTCGCGCCGCCGTTCCCGTGGCCGTCCCCGCTGTCGGTCCCGATGCCGGTGTCGGTCCCGGTGCCGGTGTCGTCCGGGTCGCCGTCCGTCGTCGTACTGCCGCTCACCGGGCGTCCCGCCGTCAGCCCCCTCCGCGACCCGGCCCGTGACCCGGCCCGCGACCCGGCCCGTGTCTCGGGCCGCGTCCCGGCCCCTGTCTCGTCCTGCGACCCGGCCTGCGGTCCGGCCGGGGTCCGCTCCGCCGGTTCGACCGGCAGTTCCGCCGTGACCGTGAAGCCGCCGCGCGGGTCCGGGCCCGCCGTCAGGGAGCCGCCCGCCGCCGCGAGGCGCTCGCGCAGGCCGGTCAGGCCGGTGCCGCCGCCGGGGGCGCGGCCGTCGTCGCCGGTCGCGTCCGGCCGGCCGCGGCCGTCGTCCGTGACCGTCAGCCGGATCCGCTCCGGGGCGGCCGCGAGCGTGATCAGGCACCGGGTCGCGCCGCTGTGCCGGACGACGTTGGTGACCGCCTCGCGCACCACCCAGCCCAGCAGCGCCGAACTCTGCGGGTCCGGCGGCGGCCCGGACCGCGTCACCGACGGCTCGACCCCCGCCGCCGTGAGCGCCGAGCGGGCCCGGTCCAGCTCGCCGGCCAGGCTTCCCTCGCGGTAGCCGGTGACCGCCTCCCGGATCTCGGTCAGCGCCTGGCGGCCGACCGCCTCGATGTCCGTCACCTGGGCGAGGGCCGCGTCCATGTCACGCGGGGCCAGACGCCGGGCCGCCTCCGACTTCACCACGATCACCGAGAGGGTGTGGCCGAGCAGGTCGTGCAGATCGCGCGAGAAGCGCAGCCGCTCCTCCTCCACCGCCCGGCGGGCCAGCTCCTCGCGGGCCGCGCGCAGCTCCCGCACGGCCTCCGAGAGGGAGAGGATCGCGGCCGTCACCATCGTCGAGATCCAGGTGGCGTAGGCGATCGTCAGGCCGTCCCAGCCGTCGTGGAGGGCCGAGACCACCCCCGCCACCACCGCCAGCCCGGTCCCGATGCCGCGCAGGTGGGGGCCGCGCAGGGCCGCGCCCGTCGCGAGGCCCAGCAGCGGGAAGAACAGCAGCCAGCTGTCGCCGTAGGCGAGCGCGAGACCGCAGGTCACCAGGGCCATCAGGGCCAGCGCCACCCGGGTGGAGGCCGCGCGCCGGGTCTCCTTCACGAAGGAGCGGAAGGTGACGTAGATGTAGAGGGAGTTGAACGTCAGCAGGCCGAGGACGCCGATCCACGGGTTCGGGGTCTCGCCGTGGAACAGGTTGGCGATGGCCCCCATCCCCATCAGCAGCCACGGCATCAGCGTGAAGCCGCTGGCGGGCGGGCCCGCTTCGTCGTCGGGGATCCGCCGTGCCGGGCAGCCGCGCCCGTCTCCCGCCTTGTGGGCCGCCCGGTACCGGTCCTTGAGGTCCTCCTTGTCCGCCTTCCACTGCCGCTGCCGCTCCCGGGCCTGCCGGAAGGCCGAGCGCCAGGCGGCCCGGCGGCACGCCCGCGCACGCCGCCACTCCTCGAACGACCTTGTCATGGTCCCGTCCCCGTTTCCGTCTCCCGTGTCCACCGCACCCGTGTCGTGCGGCCGGTTCCGACGCTACGGGCCCGGGCCCGGACGCGGCAGGGCCGGGATGTACGGGCCCGGCCGGTACAAATGTCACCGGCGGCGCCGGCCCCCGGACCCGGCCGGAGAGCATGCCGGGGACTGCCGGAGACGTGCCGGGGACGACTGTTTCTGACGTACCGTCAGGTGTCGCCCGTCAGGTCTCTTCACAAGTGCCGGGGCCTGGGCTATACAGGGGATCGCCGCACTGGAACGCGTTCTAGATCTGTTCCCGTTCCCTGGATCCGCTCTCGTTCCGCGGATCCGTTCCCGTTCCGCGGGGGACGGAGCGGGGGACGGAGGACGCGGTCCGCGGCCCGTGGCGACCTCGGTGCGGCCGATCGGTGCGGACGGCCGTGCCGAGGTCTCGACACGATCCGAGCGATCCGAGCGATCAGGAGCCCCATGCCCATCGACGCAGCCAAGGCGCTCGCCGCCGAACCCCGGACCGGCGAGATCGCCTGGGACCGCCGGGACGTCCAGCTGTACCACCTCGGCATCGGCGCGGGCGTCCCCGCCACCGACCCCGACGAACTGCGGTACACGCTGGAGTCGCGCCTGCACGTCCTGCCGAGCTTCGCCACGGTCGCGGGGTCCGGATCGCCCGGGGTGATCAGCAGTCTGTCCATGCCCGGCGTCGAGGTCGACCTCGCCCGCGTCCTGCACGGCGGCCAGCGCCTGGAGATCCACCGGCCCCTCCCGGTCGAGGGCCGCGCCACCGCCACCGGGCACATCGCGGCCGTGTACGACAAGGGCAAGGCCGCCGTCCTCGTCATGCGGACCGAGGCCGCCGACGCGGACGGACCGCTGTGGACCAACGACGCGCAGATCTACGTCCGCGGCGAGGGCGGCTGGGGCGGCGACCGCGGCCCTTCCGCCCGGCCCGGCCCGCCCGCCGGCGATCCCGACAAGGAGGTGGAGCGGGCCGTCCGCGAGGACCAGGCGCTCCTCTACCGCCTCTCCGGCGACTACAACCCGCTGCACGCCGACCCGGACTTCGCGAAGTCCGCCGGTTTCGACCGGCCCATCCTGCACGGCCTGTGCACCTACGGGATCACGCTCAAGGCGGTCGTCGACACGCTGCTCGACGGGGACGTCACGAGGGTGCGCGGTTACGCGACGCGGTTCGCCGGGGTGGTCTTCCCGGGGGAGACCCTGCGCATCCGGATGTGGCGCGGCGAGGGGTCGGTCCGGGTGACGGTCGGGGCCGTGCAGCGGGACGACGCGCCGGTCCTCGTCGACACGGTCGTCGAGCACGCCTGACCACCGCCGTCACCGCCGTCACCGCTGGCACCACTGGCGCCGCCATCTGCCATCACCACCGGCACCGGCACCGGCGCAATCACCACCATCACCATCACCACCGGCACCGCCACAGCCGTCACCGTCACCACCACCTCCTGTGCCGTCCCGGCCGCCGGAGGCGTCCGAGGGGACCGGAGAGGAACAGAGGGGAGCCGCACCATGCGCGCAGCCGTACTGCACGAGATCGGTCAGGACAAGCTGGAGGTCCTCGACGACGTCGAGGCGGTGGGCTTCGGCCCCGGCCGGGTCAGGATCCGGGTGCGGGCCACCGGGCTGTGCCACTCGGACCTCTCCGCGATGAGCGGGGTGCTGCCGCAGCCCGCGCCGTTCGTGCCCGGTCACGAGGGCGCGGGCGAGATCCTGGAGGTCGGGGAGGGAGTCACCCGGGTGAAGCCCGGCGACCGGGTGGTCGTCTGCTGGCTGCCGGCCTGCGGAGCGTGCCCCGCGTGCAGGCGCGGCCAGACCGAACTGTGCCTGGCCGGGTTCATGAACGCCGGCACGCCCAACTTCCGCCGCCCCGGCGGGGACGTCTTCGGCTTCGCCGGCACCGGGACCTTCGCCGAGGAGGTCGTCGTCGACGCCGGCTGCGCGGTCCCCATCCCCGACGACGTCCCCTTCGACATCGCCGCGCTCATCGGATGCGGCGTGACGACCGGACTGGGCGCCGCGCTCAACACGGCGGACGTGGAGGCCGGTTCGTCGGTCGCCGTCATCGGCTGCGGGGGCGTCGGCATCTCCGCGATCCAGGGCGCGCGGCTCAAGGGCGCCGCCGAGATCGTCGCCGTCGACCCGGTCGCCTCACGGCGGGAGGCCGCGCTGAACTTCGGTGCCACGAAGGCCGTTTCACCGGAAGGGCTGCCCGGAGCGAAGCAACTCGTCACGGGCGGCGAGGGGTTCGACTACGTCTTCGAGGTCGTCGGCCGCTCCTCGACCGCGCGCACCGCCTACGAGAACACCCGGCGCGGCGGCACCCTCGTCGTGGTCGGCGCGGGCGCCATGGACGACTGCCTCCAGCTCAACATGTTCGAGCTGTTCTTCGACGAGAAGCGGATCCTGCCCTCGATGTACGGCGGCGGCGACGTCCTGCGCTCCTACGAGCGGACGATCTCCCTGTGGCGGGCCGGCCGGATCGACCTGTCGGGCCTGATCACGCACCGGGTGGCGCTCGCCGAGATCAACGAGGCCCTCGACCAGATGCGTACCGGGGCCGCGCTCCGTACGTGCATCGAGATCTGAGGCCGCCGCATGTCCCGGCACAGGTCCCACGGTGTCCAGGCGACGGACCCGTCCCACCCTGACTCCCCCCGCGTGTCCCGGCCGCTCGAGGGGCTGTCGGCGATCGTCACCGGCGCCGGGCGGGGGCTCGGCCGGGCCGAGGCGCTGGAACTGGCCCGGCTGGGCGCGTCCGTCGTCGTCAACGACTTCGGGCAGCCCGGCCGCGACGGTTCGGGCGAGGCGTCGGCCGGTCCCGCCGAGGAGGTGGCCCGCGAGATCCGGGAGGCGGGCGGCGCCGCGCTCGCCCACACCGGGGACGTCGCCGACTTCGCCCAGGCCCGGCAGCTCGTCGACACGGCGATCGCCGCGTTCGGCAAGCTCGACGTGCTCGTCAACAACGCGGGCATCCTGCGCGACCGCATGGTCTTCTCGATGGCCGAGGAGGAGTGGGACGCGGTCGTCCGGGTCCACCTCAAGGGCCACTTCAACACGACCCGGTTCGCCGCCGCGCACTGGCGTGAGCGGTCCAAGGCGTCGGGGGCGCCGGTGTACGGACGGATCGTGAACACCTCGTCGGAGGCGTTCCTCGCCGGGTCGGCCGGACAGCCCAACTACGCGGCGGCCAAGGGCGGGATCGTCGGGCTGACGACGTCCACGGCGCTCGCGCTCGCCAAGTACGGGGTGACGGCCAACGTCATCTGCCCGCGCGCCCGCACCCGGATGACGGAGGACGTCTTCGCCGGGCTGTCCGGACCCGAGGGCGGCGGGCTCGACCCGCTCGCCCCCGAGCACGTCGCCCCGCTGGTCGGCTATCTGGCCTCGCCGGCCGCCGCGCGGATCAACGGGCAGCTGCTGGTGGTGCACGGCGGCATGGTCGCCGTCGTCGAACGGCCGCGTGTGCGCGCGAAGTTCGACAGCAAGGAGGACGTGTTCGGCTTCGAGGAGCTGGACGCCGTGCTCGGCGCGCACTTCGCACAGCGCCCGCCCGGGGAGACGTTCGCGGCGGCGGAGGTACTGGGCCTGCGCCGCGGCGACGGCGACGGCGACGGCGACGACACGTAGGACCTGCGGCGCGGCGGCCGTGGCGCGCGGGACCTGTGGCGCGGCGGCCGTGGCACGTGCGGCGTGAGGGGTGCGGGCGTCGGGCGTGCGGAGCCGTGGGCGTCGGGCGTGCGGAGCTGTGGGGCGTCGGGCATGCGGAAGGGGCTCCGGCCGTCGTTGGACGGCCGGAGCCCCTTCGTTGTGCCTGGGGCGCCGTCAGACGGTCGCCTCCGCCCTGTCGTCGGCCCGGTTCTCGGTCCTGGGCTCGGTCGGCTTGCGGTGCCGGCCGTGCGGTGCCGCGTCGCCGTCCTGGGACGAGACCGGGCCCCGGTGCCGGCCGTGACCGGCCGTGTCCATGGAATCGGCGGACAGCGGCCGCATCGTACTGGTGTCGTTCATCGGAAAAGTTCACCCCGTCAACATGATCTTTCTTTACAGCCGGGCGATTTTATCCAGCACACCGAGGGGCGAATCCAGGCGGCCACGCCAACCGCGGCTAGTTCGTTACAAGGCCGCCCAGCGGGGCCTGTTGAAGGGGGATCGGACGGGGTGCGCAGGCCGTCGGCGGCACCGGCCCGGCCGCTTCCGCCGAGGCCGCGGACCCGTCGCCGGCGTCGGCTTCGGGCGGCGGCGCGACGGGCACGGACAGCGGCGCCACGCCGCACGGCTCGGCCCCGGTGGCGTACGGCAGACGCAGCACGCCCTGCGGCGTCCACAGCCCACTGCCCGTCAGCCATCCCTCGGGAGCGGCGAGTTGCAGCAGACGGCGCTCGCCGGGGCGCCAGACGCCGACCCAGGCGCCGAAGGGGCCGTCGATGCGCAGCGCCACCGCGCAGGCCTCCGGCAGCAGCATCTGGCCCGGCTGGATCGCGAACGGGGTGAGCACCAGGCCGGGCAGCCGCAGGCACTCCGGGAAGCGGACCGGCAGCGTGCTGCCGAGGACCCCCCAGCCCAGCCGGGTCTCGCCCGGCGACGGGGCGTCCGAGGCGATGAGCAGCAGGCCGCTGTCGGGGTCGGCCAGCAGCAGCCGGTCGTCGCTGTCGGCGGCGATCTGCAACAGGGGGGACACCTCGCCGCCGCGCTCCAGGTCCACCACGACGGTCTTCGTCCGGCCGGCGATCTCCCGGTCCAGCGCGAGCATGCGGCCCGTACGGTCCAGCCAGACGCCGCCGGAGCAGCGGCCGGGGATCTCGGCGAGGTGCTCGGGGCCGAAGGAACCGCCCGCCACCAGCCACACGCTCGTCGTGTACGCGCCGACGGCCAGGGCGTACGCCCGCTCGCCGCAGGGGGCCGGCGGCAGCAGGCGCAGCCCGGTCCCCTCGTCGGGGCACTCGACCGCGCCCAGCGGAAGCTCGCCCGTGTCCGGGCCGGTGGGATACAGCAGGGAGAAGGCGTGCCGCCCGTCCGTGAACCGCCGGATGAGGACCCGGCCGTCGGCCATCGGGTGCACCTGCGTGCCGGGCTCCTCTGGCTGGTTGCCGGGCAGCGGCACGGCATAGGGCTCGGGGCCGTCCAGCGTCCAGCGCTCCGGGAACCAGGAGTCGCCGTCGTCGCCCCGGGCGAGGCGGGCGGCATAGGCGCCGTTCGCCGTGATCACGCAGTCCCCGTGCGTCGGTGCGGGCTCGGGGATCGGGCCTTCCGCCGCGGCGGTCTCGATCGCACGGGCCGCCATCGGCGCCGGCAGCGGCATCGTCGTCGGCGTCGTCGTCGGCATCGGCATCGGCATCGTGGTGTCACCTCCGGCGACGAAGCTAGTTTTCGCACGTGCGGGCGTGGGACCTGTGAGCAGCCTTCTTCCCTCGAAGGAGTGGCGCAGAAGCGATTCGCCTGAGGTCGGAGCGGCGGGTATGCATCGCCGGGCCCCCTCCGCCGGGCCCACGAGCCGTCCGCGGCGGTCGCGGCGGTCGTCACGCAGGCCCCTCGGCCGGAGGCGCGCCTCCCGCCTCCGACCCTCTCGGTCCCGCGTCGGGGTCTCGTGCTCCGGCACGGTGCGGTGGACCCCGCCGGGGTCCGGCGGGCCGGTTCTCCCGAGGAGGGCGGTACGGGCGGTACGGGTGCGCAGAGGGGGCAGGTAGCCTTTTGCCCGTGCCCCGTCTGTCTGAAGTCATCGCCGCGCTCGAGACCCTGTGGCCCGCCGAGCGGGCCGAGTCCTGGGACGCGGTCGGCACGGTCGTGGGCGATCCCGGGCAGGAGGTCTCCCGGGTGCTGTTCGCGGTCGACCCCGTCCAGGAGATCGCCGAGGAGGCCGTGAGACTCGGCGCCGATCTGCTCGTCACCCACCACCCGCTGTATCTGCGCGGGACGACGACCGTCGCGGCGTCCACGTTCAAGGGCCGCGTCGTGCACACCCTCATCAAGAACGACGTCGCCCTGCACGTCGCCCACACCAACGCCGACAGCGCCGACCCCGGAGTCAGCGACGCCCTCGCGGGCGCCCTCGACCTGCGGGTCGTGGGCCCCCTCGTGCCGGACCCGACCGACGGCGACGGCCGTCGCGGTCTCGGGCGCGTCTGCGAACTCGACCACCCGGTCACCGTCCGCGAACTCGCCGCCCGCGCCGCCGAGCGGCTGCCCGCCACCGCGCAGGGCATCCGCGTGGCAGGCGACCCGGAGGCGCTCGTGCGGACCGTGGCCGTCAGCGGCGGCTCCGGCGACAGCCTCTTCGGGCAGGTCCGCGCGGCCGGCGTCGACGCCTTCCTCACCGCGGACCTGCGCCACCACCCGGTGTCCGAGTTCGTCGCGGCCGGCGCCCACCGTCCTCTCGCGCTGCTCGACGCGGCGCACTGGGCCACCGAGTGGCCCTGGTGCGAGCTGGCCGCGTCCCAGCTCGACGAGATCTCCGACCGGCGCGGATGGGACCTCCGGGTCCACGTCTCCCGCACGGTCACCGACCCCTGGACCGCCCACGCGGCGTCCGACCCCACCTCTAGCTCAACGGGAGCCCCCAACTGAACGCCGAGCCCGCCGACCAGATCCGACTCCTCGACGTCCAGGCCCTCGACGTCCGTCTGCAGCAGCTCGCGCACAAGCGCAGGTCCCTGCCCGAGCACGCCGAGATCGAGTCGCTGACCAAGGACCTCACGCAGCTGCGCGACCTCCTCGTCGCCGCGCAGACCGAGGAGGGCGACACCGCCCGCGAGCAGACCAAGGCCGAGCAGGACGTCGACCAGGTGCGCCAGCGTGCCGCCCGCGACCAGCAGCGGCTGGACTCCGGCGCCGTCACCTCCCCCAAGGACCTGGAGAACCTCCAGAGGGAGATCGTCTCCCTCGCCAAGCGCCAGGGGGACCTCGAGGACGTCGTCCTGGAGGTCATGGAGCGCCGCGAGAGCGCCCAGGAGCGGGTCGCCGAGCTGACCGAGCGGGTCGGCTCCGTCCAGGGGAAGATCGACGACGCCACCGCGCGCCGGGACGCGGCCGTCGAGCAGCTCGACGGCGAGGCGGCCACCGTGACGAAGGACCGCGAGGTCATCGCCGCGACCGTCCCCGCCGACCTGCTCAAGCTCTACGACAAGCTGCGCGAGCAGCAGGGCGGCATCGGCGCGGCCAAGCTCTACCAGCGCACCTGCCAGGGCTGCCGCCAGGAGCTGGCGATCACCGACATCAACGACATCCGCTCGGCCCCGCCCACCACGGTCGTCCGCTGCGAGAACTGCCGCCGCATCCTGGTGCGCACGTCCGAGTCCGGTCTGTAGCCGCGCCGCTGAGAGGCTTGTTCCGTGCGGGAGTTCATCGTCGAGGCGGACGGCGGGTCACGGGGCAACCCGGGGCCCGCGGGCTACGGCAGCGTGGTGATCGACGCGGCGACGGGGGAGACCCTGGCCGAGCGCGCCGAGTACATCGGCGTCGCCACCAACAACGTCGCCGAGTACCGGGGCCTGCTGGCCGGGCTGCGGGCCGCCCGTGAACTCGACCCGTCGGCGCGGGTGCGCGTGCGCATGGACTCCAAGCTGGTCGTCGAGCAGATGTCGGGCCGCTGGAAGATCAAGCACCCCGACATGAAACCGCTCGCCGCGGAGGCGGCCCGCGTGCTGCCGGCCGCGCAGGTCTCCTACGAGTGGATCCCGCGCGAACAGAACAAGCACGCCGACCGGCTGGCCAACGAGGCCATGGACGCGGGCAAGCGGGGCGAGCAGTGGGACGCCGGCGCGTCGAGGGCCGCGCTCGGCGCCCGGACCGCCGCGGCCCCGCCCGCTCTCGAGCCGTCAGGGCCGCCCGGCGACGCCGCCGCGGGCGCGGCCAGGGCCCGCGAGGCGCTGACCCGGACCCGCCGCGCCCCCGCCGCCGCGCCCCGGCCCGCCCCCTCCGCCGACGCCGCCTCCGACGCTTCCTCCGCCGACGCCGCCTCCGACGCTTCCTCCGCCGACGCTGCCGCCGCATCCGACGTCCGCGCCGCCGGTACCGTCGCCGCGTCCACCACCACGCCCGGTGTCTCCGCCGCCACCACGTCCGGCGTCTCCGCCGCCGCCACGTCCGGCGAGGCGCCCGGCGTCTCCGCCGCCGAGGCGCCCACCGTCGGCTGGGGCGCGGCACCCGACCTCGGGGCGCCCGCGACCTTCGTCCTCCTGCGGCACGGCGAGACGCCGCTCACCCCGCAGAAGCGGTTCTCCGGCAGCGGCGGCACGGATCCCTCGCTCTCGGACGTCGGCCGGGAGCAGGCCGAGCGGGTCGCCGCCGCACTCGCCCGCCGGGGCACCGTGCAGCACGTCCTCGCCTCCCCGCTGGCCCGCACGCGGGAGACCGCCGCCGTGGTCGCGGCCCGTCTGGGGCTGGACGTCACCGTCGACGACGGGCTGGTCGAGACGGACTTCGGCGCCTGGGAGGGACTGACCTTCGGCGAGGTCCGCGAGCGCTACCCCGACGACCTGAACGCCTGGCTGGCCGACCCGGAGGCCGAGCCGACCGGCGGCGGCGAGAGCTTCGCGGCGACCGCCGTGCGCATCGCGGCCGCCCGCGACAGACTGGCCGCGGCCTACGCGGGCCGCACGGTCCTGCTGGTCACCCACGTGACCCCGATCAAGACGTTCGTCCGCCTCGCCCTTGGCGCCCCGCCCGCGTCCCTGTTCCGCATGGAGCTGTCGGCCGCGTCGCTGTCGGCGGTGGCCTACTTCGCGGACGGCAACGCCAGCGTCCGCCTGTTCAACGACACGTCCCACCTGCGCTGAGCCGGGAGGCGGCACGCGCCAGGCCCTCGATCCGGGACCAGTCCCGTGCCGCGACCGCCTCCGCCGGGACCATCCAACTCCCGCCCACCCGGCGGACGTTGGGCAGGGCGAGGTACTCGGGCGCGTTGTCGGGGCCGATGCCGCCCGTGGGGCAGAAGCGGGCCTGCGGGAGCGGCCCGGCGAGCGAGCGCAGATAGCCGGTCCCGCCCGCCGCCTGCGCCGGGAAGAACTTCATGTCCCGCACGCCGCGTTCCAGCAGGGCGACGACCTCCGACGTGGTCGACACCCCGGGCAGGAACGGCAGCCCGCACGCGCGCATCGCCGTCAGCAGGACGTCCGTCCAGCCGGGGCTCACCAGGAAGCGCGCCCCGGCCCGCGCGCACGCCGTCACCTGCTCCGGCGAGATCACCGTCCCCGCCCCCACCACCGCGCCAGGGACCGACCCGGACATCTCCCGGATCGCGTCGAGCGCGGCCGGCGTCCGCAGCGTCACCTCGATCGCGGGCAGACCGCCCGCCACCAGCGCCCGCGCCAGCGGCACGGCGTCGGCGGCGTCCTCGACGACCACCACGGGCACCACCGCGGCCGGGGCGAGGTCCAGCACCGAGGCAGGCGGCGGCAGGGGCACGGCTGAGGTCATGCGCCTCATCCTGCCGTCGGCGAGCACCCTCCGCAAAGCCCATTGCACATGCTGCAACGCAACGCTGCGCTGTGGTGTGGTGTGGCGGTGTTCGGGCGGGGGTGTGGGCGTGGGCGGGCGCGCGGGTGCGGTTGGGTGTGGAGGGGTGTGGGCGTGCCCGGGGCCGGTCGGTCAGTGGACGTCGTCCACCAGGACGTCCAGCGACCACGCGGTCCCCGGACGCGCCGGAGCGTGCTCCTCGACCGTGTAGCCGAGATCCCGCAAGGCCTCCACCAGCTCGGCCGGGCCCTTGGGCGCGATCCCCGCCGTCAGCAGGGCGCGGACGATCCGCCCCTTGGTCGCCTTGTTGAAGTGGCTGACGACCTTGCGGGTCGGCGCGTGCAGGACCCGCACACCGGCCGTCCGCTCCGCGATCTCGCCCTTCGGCTTCCACGCCGCCGCGTACGCCGCCGACCGCAGATCAAGCACCAGCCCGTTCCCGGCGGCCTCGGGCAGCACGGACGCCATCGGCCCGCGCCAGTGCGCGCCCAGCGCCCCCAGGCCGGGCAGCCGCACGCCCATGGAGCACCGGTACGAGGGGATCCGGTCCGTCACCCGGACCGCGCCCCACAGCCCCGAGAACACGAGCAGCGACCTGGCCGCGCGCCGCTTCGCCGCGGCGTCCAGGGAGGCCAGGCCGAGGGCGTCGTACAGGACGCCCGTGTAGATCTCCCCGGCGGGACGGGCGCCGGCGGTGCGCAGCCGGGTGTTCTTCGCGACCTCGCCGCGCAGCCCCTCGCTCAGCCCCAGCACTTCGCACGCCTTGTCCTCGTCGGCGGCGCACAGCTCGACCAGCTCCTCGAGGACCGCCTCGCGGGCGGGGCCCAGCCCGGGCAGCGAGAGCCCCTCCGGCTTGAGCGGGGCGCCGCGTCCGGAGGACGCCTTGCCTTCGGAGGGCGGCAGCAGGACCAGCACGGGACATCTCCTCACATCGAGCTCAGCAGCACAGCGTACGGCGTGCCGCCGAAGGCCCCCGCCCCCGCGTCGACGAGAGGGCCGGTCAGGCGGCGGGCGGGCCGAACCACCGCTCCAGGGCCGCCTCCAGGGTGTCCTGCGGGACATGCCCGGGGTCCGCGGCCCAGGCGACGCATCCGTCCGGCCGCACGAGGAGCGCCGTGAGACCGGAGCGCTCGCGGGCGGTCCGGGTGCGGACGTCCACCTGACCGGCACCTTGACCGGCATCCTGCCGGCGCCCGATCCGGCATGGAACCGGCCCCGGACGGGTTGCGCCGGTGCGCCGTCGGCGCGGTCCTCCCGCTCCCCTTCGTCCCGCTCCCCTTCGCCCTGCGCCGACGCGGCCTCGCGGCCTCGGTCCTCGCGACGGCGGCCGGACCGAAGCGCGACGTGCGCCCGGTAGCATGGTCGGCACGGCAGACGAGCCGGGCGGGCGGCCGCGTGGAGTCCCTCACGGGACTTCCCGAGGAACGTCCGGGCTCCACAGGGCAGGGTGATGGCTAACGGCCACCCGGGGTGACCCGCGGGACAGTGCCACAGAAAACAGACCGCCGAGGGCTCCGGCCCCCGGTAAGGGTGAAACGGTGGTGTAAGAGACCACCAGTGCCCAGGGCGACCTGGGCAGCTAGGTAAACCCCACCCGGAGCAAGGTCAAAAGGAGCACCGTGAAACGTGCTCTGCGCGGACGTTCGAGGGCTGCCCGCCCGAGTCCGCGGGTAGACCGCACGAGGCCGGCGGCAACGCCGGCCCTAGATGGATGGCCGTCACCGAGGCCCTCGCGAGAGACCTCGGCACAGAACCCGGCGTACAGCCCGACTCGTCTGCCTGCAAGTCCAGTGAGATGCCCTGGGGGCGTGGACGTCTATCCAGCCAGCAACGCGAAGTGCCTGGCCTTCGCGCACGAGCCCCCGGCGCTGCAGCTCCTGTAGGCGATCCGCAGCGTGCCGGAAGTGGGACGAAGGGATCATTGAGCCTCGCCGAGGGGTGCCAGGTGCCAGGAGTTTCGCCGTTGCGCTGGCCGGCCGGAAGGCCGGGCGTTGTCGCGGTAAGATCTCGATTCTGCCGTGGCCATGTGGTGCCGAGTCAGGTTCAGCTGAGTTCGGCCCGATGATTGTCCAGCGACTGCGGACCGGGACCGGCGTGGTCAGGGAGCGCGCACTCCATCGGAGGGCCTGGCACGCGCAGGCGCCTGCCGGGCAGGAGAAGGCTGCGTCACTCTGTGGTGATGATGAGCTCGTCGAGTTGCTGCGCCAATAGGCTGTTGTCACCCAGGAAGCTCTTCACCGAGGCGTCCTCGTTGCGCTGGGGGTCTGTTCCCGACCAGTTCAGGTCGTAGCCCGCGTCCGCGCTGAGCTGGGTCAGGAACGCCCGCTGGGTGCGGCCGTTGCCCTCGCGGAACGGGTGGAGGACGTTCAAGTCGCCGTACAGCGCGGCAAGTCGAATGACGAATTCCTGCCGGGGGAGATCCCTTAGGTAACCGGACGAGGCGAGCGGCCGAAGACCTCTCCGGCGTAGGGCACCAGGTTTCTTGCAGGGCAGAACGGTGTGCGCTTGGCGATGTTCACGGTGAGTAACTCACCTGCCCACGGATAGATGTCACCGAAGATCGCGGCATGGAACGCTTGGAGATGGCCGAGGTCGTACGCGCCGGGTAGAGGGGCGCTCGGCGAGCATGACGAGGCGCGCCCGGGTGATGTCCGCCTCTGCTGCCGCGAGCAGTTGATGGTCGGTGATGCCGAGGTTGTTGCGCAGCACGCCGTTGGGCATGGCGTACGGATCGTTCACCCTGCCCGCCGCTCCGAAGTCTGTCGGTGGCGGGCCACCGCGCGCGCGACAAGGGTGTCCGCGTCGATGTCGCCCTTCACGTACGCCTCGCTGTCGCGGTCTGAGGCATTGGAGGCCCGGAGCCCCTCGGCCTCGATGGAGCCGGTGGCCGAGGCGACGGCTGCACGTCGTGCCGCTCGGCCGCTCAGGGCTTCGAAGGCCTCGACGGACAGGAGGACGCCCTGGGGCTTGCGGTGGGCGCCGATCAGGATCGGGGTGGCATCAGCGCCGGACTCCGACAGGTCGGTCAGAATCCGTGACAGTCTCGCGCGCGCGTCGCTGACCGTCACGACCTCAGGGATCTCCATGCTGTCACCGTACTCGTATAGAGGCTTGATTCTGTACAGATTCTAGTACGGATTCCGGTGAGTGTCTCGCCCGCCCGAGAAGGGGGCGAGGAACCTCCTGCTTCGGCGTCCAGATGACGAAGCAGTCGTTCGCGAAGACCGTCTCAAAGGCCATCCCCCTCGTCGGGGCCGCCGTCTCCGGCGGGCTCGCCTTCGCCACCTACTTTCCGATGGCCAAGAGGCTCAAGAGGCACCTTTCCAGCCTGCCTCTGGCCGGACGCCCTCGATGCAGGTGGGCGACGGCCCGCCTTCGCTGTGATCGCCACCATGCCGACGGATCTGTCTCACGACACCGCCGCCTCCAGGTACTGGCCGAGGTAGCGGAACGCGCCCCCGGTGACCTCGTACAGGAACATCGCGTCGTCGTTGTAGCCGCGCGACGTGCGGAACTGGACGGTACGAGTGATCCCGGTGTGCGCGACCTCGGGCAGTCGGCGGGCGATCGCGCCGCGCTCGCGCAGGGCCGTGCCGCCGCGGGTGCAGGCCTCGGCCAGGAACATCACCGCGTCGTAGGCCTCCGCCGCGTACCAGCCGGGGGCGGCGCCGAACCGGGTGCGGTAGGCGGCGACGAAGGCGCGGGCGGACGGGCGCGCGACGGGGTCGACGAACGAGGTGGCGAAGACCCAGCCGGTCGCCGCCGCGCCGGCGGCGGAGAGGAAGCCGGGGCCGAAGGCCGCTTCCGTCGCCATACGGGCGCCGGTGAACCGGGCCGCCTTCAGGGCGGAGGCGATACCCGCGGTCCGCGCCGGATCGCCCGTGCACACAACGGCGTCCGCGCCCCAGGACAGCACCGACGCGGCCAGCGCCGCGTAGTCGGTCCTCCCGGCGGCCACGCTCGTCAGCGTGGCCGCACGGCCGGCGTTCTGCAGCCCCCGCTGGGCCAGGTCGCACAGCTCCCAGGCGGCGTCGCCCTGCGCCCGGTCGTCCACCAGGAACACCTTGCGCGCGTCGACGTGCCGGCTGAGATAGCGGGTGCAGGGGGCGGCGAGGAGCGTCCTCTCGACGTGCAGCGCCGCGTGGGAGCGGAACTGGTCGTAGCCGAACGACCTGCCGTCGAGCTTGAGGTCCACCGAGACGGTGACCACCGGCATCGTCGCCCGGGTGTACGCGGACTCGGTGCGCAGGAAGCAGGCGTCGCTGGTGGGCCCCAGCACCGCGAGGACGGAGGTGTCCTTCACCAGCCGCCCGGCCAGGCTCGCGGCCCGGGCCGGGTCGCCGCCGTCGTCGTACGGGACCAGCTTCAGACGCAGGGGCCGGCCGCTCTGGGCGTTGATCTGCTCGACGGCCAGCCGGGCCCCGTTCAGCTGGGCATGGCCGCCGGTCCTCGCGGGGCCGCTCAGGTCGCCCTGGAACGCGACGACCAGTTCCGGACGCGTGCCCGCCGCGGGCGGCGTCGTCGGCGTACCGCGACGGGTGCTCCACCACCAGGCCCCGCCGCCACCGGCCGCCAGAACCCCGGCCGTCGATCCGAGGCGCAGGAAGCCGCGACGGCGCATTCCCGGTGCGACGGGCGCAGTGACCCCGACGGCTGTCATCGTCGCGGCGTCCGAGGATCCCGTGCTCGCCGGGGTCGAGAGCTGGGTGGGCTCGATCGCGCCGATGGCCAGCACGGCGGCGGAGCGTTCGCCGATCAGGCGGACGACCGGCTCGGGCAGCCAGCTCACCTCGGCGTCCGGGCCGGAGCCGGCGCCGGCTCCGAGTTCCGCTCGCAGCCGGGCGAGGTCGGGGCGGCGGGCCGGGTCCTTGTGCAGACAGGCTCTGAGCAGCATGGCCAGGTCGTCCGGGATCGCGGCGGGGTCCGGCTCCTCGTAGACCGTGCGCAGCAGCACGCCGGCCGCCCCGCCCGCGCCGAACGGGCGCACCCCGGTCGCGGCGAACGCCAGCACGCACGCCAGCGAGAACACGTCGCTGGGCGGGCCGATCTCCCCGGACCGCGCCCGCGCCTGCTCCGGTGAGAGGAAGCCGGGCGAGCCGACGATCACGCCGCTGGAGGTGAGCGCGGTGGCCTCCGGGGCCCGGGCGATGCCGAAGTCGATGAGCCGGGGGCCGTCCGGCGCCAGCAGGATGTTGCCCGGCTTCACGTCGCGGTGGACGAGACCGGCCGCGTGCACCGCGTCGAGCGCCTCGGCCAGCCGCCGGCCCAGCACCCGCACCGAGGCCGGGGCGAACGGGCCGAAGACGTCCACCGTCTCGGCGAGGGACGGACCCGGGACGTATGCGGTCGCCAGCCACGGCGTCTCCGCGTCGGCGTCCGCGTCCAGCAGCGGGACCACCCACGGGCTGTCCACCCGCCGGGCGGCCTCCACCTCACGGCGGAACCGGGCCCGGAAGCCCCGTTCGTCGGCGTAGGACGCCCGGACCGTCTTGACCGCGGCGACGCCCCCGCCCGGCGCGCGGGCCAGGAAGACGACGCCCATCCCGCCGGCGCCCAGCCGCCGGAGCAGCCGGTAGCGGCCCAGCCGGGACGGGTCGGCGGAGCGCAGCGGTTCCATCAGACCGTGAGCGGCGCCGGGCCGCCGTACACGAAGTCGCCCTGCTCGACGCGCCAGAGGAAGCCGCCGGTGCCGTCGATGACCATGAGACCGGTCCTGACCATCTTGCCGGTCTGCTCGAACGCGAACGTCTTCGTGATGCCCTCGTACTTCCCGGTCTGCACCGCCGCCAGCAGGTTCTTCCTGGTCCTGCCCGCCGCCGGCAACCGGGACAGCGCCGTCAGCAGCATGCCCGTCACGTCGTAGGCCTCCGCCGCGTACCGGGGCGGCGCCTCCTTCCACCGCTCGCGGTAGGCGGCGGCGAACTTCCTCGCCTCGGGCTTGCCGGTCGCGTCGATGACGGGCGCCACCATCGCCCAGCCCTCGGCGGCCTCCTGGGCCCGCGTCAGGAAACGGCCGTCGAGCAGCGCCGGGCCGGACACCCGCGCACCGCGAAAGCCGCGCTCGCGCAGCGTCGAGGCGATCAGCGCCCCCCGGTCCGGCAGACCGGCGAAGAACACGGAGTCGACGCCGGCGGAGAGCACCGCGTCCACCGCCGTGCCGAAGTCGCGGCGCATCGCGCTGACCACCTCCGGCACCGGCGGCTGCCCCGCGTTGCTGAGCTGGGTGGCGAGGGCGGTGCCGAGATCCGTCCCGTACGTGCCCGCGGGACGATCGACGACCAGGCCGACCTTGCGTGAACGGCCGCTCCCGCGAAGGTAGTTGCTGAGGTACACGCCGAGCACCGAGTCGGGCAGCCGGCCGAGCAGGAACGAGCGGAACCCCTGGAGGACGAGGCTGATCGCACCGGGGGAGACGGCGACCACCGGCAGCAGCCCGGCGTCGTACTTCCCGAGCGCCGCCTGCGCTGTCGCGTCGGTCGTCGGGCCGACCACGGCGAGGACCGCCGGGTCGCCCGCCAGTTCCGCCGCGAGCCGGGCCGAGGCCGCCGGGTTGCCGCCGTCGTCGACGGTCCTGACCCTGACGGTGAACGGGGCGTCGGCGCGCGCGTTGAACTCGGCGACGGCCAGCCGCAGTCCGCGCTCCTGCGCCCTGCCCGTGTCCCGCTGCGGGCCGCTGAGGTCGCCGTGCAGCGCGACGGTGTGCACGGGGCGTCGCGCCGACGCGGCGGCGGCCGGGCTGCCGCCTCCCGTGCCGTCGTCGTCCCGGGCGGCGGCCCACCAGGCCCCGCCCCCGGCCGCCGTCAGCGCGACGGCCCCGCCGGCCAGCAGCAGGAACCGGCGCCGGCCGGCCGCACGCACGCCCTCCGCCCCGCCCTCCGCCTCCGCCGCCGGGCCGGCCGCCGTCCCTTGCGTGTCGGCCTCCGCCCGTCCCGCGCCGGCCGTGTCACCCGCACCGGTCTCCGCCCGGCCGGTGCCGGACCTCCCGGCCGTGTCCGGCGACGGGGCGGGTCCGGGGACGGACGCGGGAGCCGCGTCGGACGGGGCTTGGGTGTGCTCGATGTCCGGCAGCGCGAGCGCGGCGGCCGACCGCTCGGCGATCAGCCGCGCGACCGGCTCCGGCAGCCACCCGTCGACCTCCGCGTCCCGCGGGCCGTTGTCACCGGCCACCGCGTCCCGCGGGCCGTTGTCGGCAGTCCCCGCACCGCCATGTCGGCCGTCACCGGCCACCGCGTCCCGTGAGTCGTTGTCGGCAGCCCTCGTATCGCGCGGGCCGCCGTCACCGGCCGCCGTGTCGCGCGGGCCGCCGTCACCGGCCGCCGTGTCGCGCGGGCCGCCGTCACCGGCCGCCGTGTCGCGCGGGCCGCCGTCACCGGCCCCCGTGTCGCGCGGGCCGGCGTCACCGGCCCCCGTGTCGCGCGGGCCGGCGTCACCGGTCGTGGTGTCGCGCGCGTCGTCGTTCGCGGCCGCCGCCGCGTCCTGCGGGCCGCTGTCGGCCGGGGCGGTGGTGCGCGGGTCGCGGAGGGCCGCCAACCGGCGTGCCAGCAGGGCGGTTTCGGGGCGCCGGGCGGGGTCCTTCGCCAGGCAGTCCTCCACCGCCTCGCGCAACCGCGGCGGGATCCCGTCGAGGTCCGCCGGGTCGTGCACGGCCCGGTACAGCAGGGCGTCGACCGGGCCCGTGCCGAACGGCGGCCGTCCGGTCGCCGCGAACGCCAGGACGCAGCCGAGGGAGAACACGTCGCTCGCCGGGCCGATGCCGTCGCCGCCGGGTCCCGTGGCCTGCTCGGGCGACAGATAGCCGGGGGTGCCGACGACCAGCCCGGTCGCGGTGAGCGCGGTGTCCTCCGGCGCGCGGGCGATGCCGAAGTCGATGAGGCGGGGCCCGTCGTGCGCGATCAGCACGTTGCCCGGCTTGAGGTCCCGGTGGACCAGTCCCGCCCGGTGCACCTCGCCCAGCGCCTCGGCCAGCCGGGCCCCGAGCAGCCGCACGCCGTGCTCCGCCAGCGGGCCGTGCGCGGCAACCGCCTCGGCCAGGGACGGGCCGGGCACGAACGCGGTCGCCAGCCACGGCGCCCCGGCGTCCGGGTCGGCGTCCACCAGCGGCACCGCCCACGGACTGACGACCCGCCGGGCGACCTCGACCTCGCGGCGGAACCGCTCCTTGAAACCGGGCTCCTCGGCGTACTCGGCGAGCAGGACCTTCAGCGCCACCAGCGCGCCGCCCGGCGTGCGCGCCAGGTACACCACACCCATGCCTCCGGAGCCCAGCCGCCCCAGCAGACGGTGGCCGGCGATCCGCGAGGGATCGGAAGGACGCAACGGCTCCATCAGTTCTTCCCCCCGAGCTCGGACTCGATCCGGCCGAGCATGGTCGTCAGGGCGTACGACGCGTACCTCGTCAACTCATCCTCCCGGTAACCGGTCGCGCCCATCACGGCCACCGCCACGGTGACCGGGCCGAGCCGGGCGACATTCCAGCGGTACGGCTGCGGGACGTTCCCCGTGAGGTAGGAGCCGATCTCCAGCACCGAGTCGTCGGCGTAGGTGTTGCCGTTCTGGCCGTACGGGGTGGCGACCGACGCGAGCTGCGAGATCCGCTCGTCGGTGCGGACCTGCTGCTCCCGGCAGCGCAGCGCGTCCTCCAGGGTGGTGGCCAGCTGCTCGTCGGCGGCCCCGACCGTGGCGTGCACGGTGACCGACGCGGTCACCTTCAACGTCCCCCTGCCGTCCGTGCCGGGCAGTTCGCCGTAGCGGGACGACGAGGCCAGCACGCTGCCCGGCAGGGGCCGGCGCTGCCAGCTGCACCGCGCGTCGAGCACCGCGACGGTGCCGGGGGCGCTCGCGGCCGGCCGCTGGGCCCGGAAGCCCGGCCCCCAGCCCTCCGGCCGCAGCACGACCGCCTGCGCCAGGGCGTCGGCCCGCGGCCTGGTCCGGGGCACCCTGGCGGGGTCCGCCCTGAACGGCGTCGGTGTGGGCGTCGGCGTCGCGGCGCCCCCGCCCGGCCCGGCGGCGGCGGGTGAGCCGGACGCGGACGGCGCCGGGGACCGGCCGGACGCCGAGGGGCTCGGCCCCGCTGCCTCGCCGCCCCCCGCGCCGCAGCCGCCCACGAGCAGCGCCGCCCCGGCCGCCGCGGCGGCCGCCCGTACCGGCCAGGTGGTCCTGTGTCTGCGCGCCTCGTTCACTATGCCCGCCCCCTCCGCCTCAGCGGCCCCCGCTTCACGTGCGGTGATCGTACAGAGGCACGCGGACGGCGTACGGGCGGTTGCACGAACCGGGGAAACGTTCGAAACGACCGCCGCCGGGGGCACCGCCGGGGCACGGAGGGCGGTCCGCAGGGGACGGCTGACGGTTCGTAGGCCGCGGCTGACGGTTCGTAGGCCCGGCGGACGGCGGTTCGCAGGCCGGGGCGGACGGTTCGTCAGGTGGGGCGGTCGCCCACGTCCCCGTCGCCCAGGGACCGGTCCGCCACCCGCGCCAGGTGTCGCGCGAACACCGCGGGGGCGTCGGGCGTGAGGGTGCGCAGCGCGACCAGCGCCGTGACGACCACGTCGCACAACTCGGCCTGGACGTCCTCCCACGTGTGGTCGACGCCCTTGCGGGGGTTCTGGCCGGTCGCGCCGATGACGGCCTGGGCGACCTCGCCGACCTCCTCGGACAGTTTCAGCACGCGCAGCAGCAGGCCCTCGCGGCCGTCGTGCGCCCGGTTGTCGTCCAGCCAGGTCCGCAGTGCGTCGACGGTGGTCCACACGTCGGCGCCGGCCCACCGGCCGTCGGGGTAAGGGGTGTCCATGACGGCAGCCTGCCAGGGCGTGCCTCGCGGGTCACTCGTCGAACAGCGACTCCTGCTCGCCCTCGGCCTGCCTGCGCAGCCGCTGGTTGCGCAGGCCCACCACCACCGCGGTGACGGCCGCCGTCGCGCCGAGCGCCGCCGGGACCATCCAGCCGCGGTCGACGGTGTGGCCGAGGGCGTGGTCCAGGGACAGCCGGCCGGGGCCGGCGACGGCGAGGCCCGCGGCGGCCAGGCCCAGGGAGGCCGCGTGTTCGTAGCCGCCGCTCGCCGCGAAGAAGCCGTTGGGGGTGTGCACGGCGGCCGCGCCCGCCATCGCGCCGGCGGCCGCCGCGCCGGCCGCCGGGGTGGCCAGCCCCAGCGCGAGCAGGGTGCCGCCGCCGGCCTCCGCGAGGCCCGCCGCCGTCGCGCTGGCCTTGCCGGGCGCGTAGCCGACGGACTCCATGAACTGCCCCGTTCCCTCGAGGCCGTGGCCGCCGAACCAGCCGAACAGCTTCTGCGCGCCGTGCGCCGCCAGCACTCCGCCGGTGCCCAGCCGGAGCAGCAGCAGGCCCAGATCACGTCGGTCGTAACAGGTCACGGTGACTCCCTGAACAGACAGCAGGAACAAGCGGAAACGGCCGGAACGGGAACGCAAGCGGAAACGGCCGGAAGGGAACGCAAGCGGCAACGGGTGGAGCGGGTCGCGAGGATCGGGGTGGAACGCCGCGGACGTCTCTCATGCCTCTCACGCGTTTCCACCGTCGCACCTCTCACACCCGCCCGGCCCCTTCTGGAAGCCGTTCGGGTGGCGGGGCCCGGCCCGCGGTGTGAGTGTGGCCCGTATGGCGATCCAGACCGACAGACTCAGCGACCCGGCCGTGCGGGCCTTCGTCGCCGCCGTCAACGCCCATGACGAGGAGGCCTTCCGCGGTCTCCTGACCCCCGACGCGACCATGGCGGACGACGGCTCCGACCGGGACCTGGCCGAGTGGGCCGACCGGGAGATCTTCTCCTCGCGCGGCCACATCGACGTCACCAAGGAGTCGGACGGAGGGCGCTCCCTGCTCGCGGACTACCGCAACGACACCTGGGGCGAGATGCGCACCCGCTGGAGCTTCACCGTCGCGGAGGACGGCCGGATCTCCCGGTTCGAGACCGGGCAGGCGTAACGGCTCCCCGGGCCGACGCCCCCAGTCGGCCGATCCCCTCCGCGGAGAGGATGTGCCCGCCCGTGCCCGCCCGTGCCCGTCCGGCGGGAGATGGTGCGGCAGCCGTCCCGCGGCTCCGGTGTGCACCTCGCGGTCCCTTGCGAGGTCCACCCCCACCCGGAGTCGTGGGACGGCTGCCCCTCCCCCTCGGTATGGCTCTTACGGTCCCGCCGTGCGGAACTCATGTGCCGCACATGTGGAGTTCCTGTGCAGAAGAGTTGAGCATAGGCCCGCCATCGGCCGCAATGGTGCGGACCGGTAAATTCCGGTTGTGCAGGTTGACGAGTTGACGACCCGGTTGACGACCCGTGGGCCGGGACGGCCCCGTCAGCCCCGCCCCACGTACGGCATCGCGGTCGCCATCACCGTCGCGAACTGGACGTTCGCCTCCAGCGGCAGTTCGGCCATGTGCCGCACCGTGCGCGCCACATCGGCGACGTCCATCACCGGCTCCGGCGCGGTCTCCCCGTTCGCCTGCGGCACGCCGGTCCGCATCCGGTCCGTCATGTCGGTCGCCGCGTTGCCGATGTCGATCTGGCCGACGGCGATCCCGTACGCCCGCCCGTCCAGCGAGAGGGACTTGGTCAGGCCGGTCAGCGCGTGCTTGGTCGCCGTGTAGGGGGCAGAGCGCGGCCGGGGCGCGTGCGCCGAGACCGAGCCGTTGTTGATGATCCGTCCGCCCCGAGGTTCCTGTTCCTTCATCAGCCGGTACGCGCCCTGCGCACACAGGAACGCCCCGTTGAGGTTCGTGTCCACCACGTGCCGCCAGGCGTCGAAGGGGAGGTCCTCGAACGGCACGCCCCCCGGCCCGAACATGCCGGCGTTGTTGAACAGCAGGTCCAGCCGCCCGAAACGCTCGCGCACGGCGGTGAACAGGGCCGTCACGTCCTCCGGGCGTGAGACGTCCGTCCGCACGGCGAGACCGGGGCTTCCGGGCGCCAGCGCGGCCGTCTCCTCCAGCGGCTCGACGCGCCGCCCGGCCAGCGCCACCGACCAGCCCGTGCGCAGCAGTTCGACGGCCACGGCGCGGCCGATGCCCGATCCCGCGCCCGTGACGACCGCGATCTTCGTCTTCGCATCCATGGGCCCGCAGCGTACGGGAGGGCCGGGCGGGCAGCCGGGGTCCGGCATGCGGGACGTTTCCGTCCGCCATTCGGCCGTCGCGTGCAACCAGTCGTGAGGACTCCGCCGTCAGGACCCGGCGGACCCGGCGGACCCGGCGTCAGGACTCCTCCGTTCAGGCCTCCGGCGGCCAGGCGTCGCCCCAGTCCGCGTCCCGCGCCGCCCGGTACAGCTCGCCGTGTCGCTTCGTCACCGTCGTACGGCTCAGCCGCTCGTCGGTCTCGCACAGGTCGAGGAGCACCTGGCCCTTGCGGATCTGCGGCCGCCGCACGACGCGGGAGGGGGCCGGGGAGACGGGGAAGCGGGCGGCCGCCACATAGCTGAACTTCTCGTCCTCGTAGGGCAGCGAGCCGCCCTTGACCTGCCGGTGCAGGGAGGAGCGGCTGACCCGCGCCGAGAAGTGGCACCAGTCCGACCCGGGCGCGATCGGGCAGGCCGCGCTGTGCGGGCACGGCGCGGCGACCCGGAAGCCGGCCGCGATCAGCCGGTCGCGGGCCTCGATCACCCGCGCGTACCCGTCGGGCGTGCCCGGCTCCACGATCACCACGGCCCGCGCGGCCGACGCGGCGGCGTCCACGAGGGCGGCCCGGTCGGGCGCGGCCAGTTCGTTGAGGACGTAGGAGACGGTGACGAGGTCGGCGCTCTCCAGCGTCAGCGACGCGTTGATGCGGGCGCGCTGCCAGCGGACGTCCCCGAGCGCCGGGTGCGCGGCGGCCACCTCGCGGCCCAGGGCCAGGGCGGGCTCCGCCCAGTCGAGCACGGTCACCGGGCGGGCCCCCGGCCAGGTCGCGTTCACCGCCCAGGTCGCCGCGCCCGTCCCGCCGCCGACGTCGACGTGGCTGTCCGGCGTCCACCCCGGAGCGGCGTCGGCGAACGCCTCCAGCGCCGAGCGCACCGCCTCGAACGTGGCCGGCATGCGGTACGCGGCGTAGGCGGCGACGTCCGCGCGGTCGCGCAGGATCGGCGCGTCGGTCGGGGTCGCGCCGCGGTAGCTGGCGATCAGCCGGTCGACGGCCTGCGAGGCCTGCTTGGGCGGCAGTCCGTCGAGAAGGTCTCCGAGGGCGGCACGGAGGGTCTCGGCGGCGGATGCGGAGAGGTTCACGCACCGATTTTCTCAGGCCGCGGGCCCGGCCCTCCCCACGAGCCCCACCCGTCGCGGGCTCCGCCGGGCATCCGCCTCACCACGAGCCCCACCCGTCGCGGGCTCCGCCGGGCATCCGCCTCACCACGAGCCCCACCCGTCGCGGGCCCCGCCGGGCCTCCGCCTCACCACGAGCCCCACCCGTCGCGGGCCCCGCCGGGCCTCCGCCTCCCCACGAGCCCCACCCGTCGCGGGCCCCGCCGGGCCTCCGCCTCCCCACGAGCCCCACCATGCCTGAGCCCGGTCATCCGCTACACGCGCTGCACCTGCTGCACCACGAGCCCCACCCGTCCCGGCCCCCGCCGGGCATCCGCCTCACCGAGGGCCCCGCCGGTTCCGGGCCCGGTCCGGGCCCAGTCAGCGCACCGCCATCGCCATCCGGGTCCCCGCCAGGGCGCGCGGCGCGCTGTCGGGCGTCCGGCGCACCGGGTGGACGGTGTTCGCCAGCAGCACCACGAAGGTGTCCGTCGCCGGGTCGAGGACCAGCGAGGTCCCGGTGAACCCCGTGTGGCCGGCCGCGCCCTCGCCGGCCAGTTCGCCCATGAACCACGGCTGGTCCACCGCGAAGCCCAGCCCCGGCGGCGTCAGCAGCAGTTCCACGAAGTCGGGGCCGAGGACGCGGGCGGGACCGTACGAGCCGCCCGCCAGCAGCGTCCGGCAGAACACCGCCAGGTCGCGGCCGGTGGAGAACAGGCCCGCGTGACCGGCCACCCCGCCCAGCGCCCACGCGTTCTCGTCGTGCACCACGCCCCGCAGCATCCCGCGGTCCGCCTTGGCCCACGGCCGCCGCTGGTCCTCGGTGGCGGCCGCGCCGGGGCAGGGCCCGAACGAGGTCGAGGTCATGCCCAGCGGACGGGTGATGCCCTCGTGGATCAGGACGTCCAGCGTGCGCCCGGTCAGCCGCTCCAGGAGCTGTTGCAGCAGCAGCATGTTCAGGTCGGAGTAGAGGTACTCGCCGGGCTCGCCGGCCGGCTCCTCGGCGCGCAGCAGCTCCAGCCGCGCGGCGTCGTCCGGGCAGTCGTACAGGGGCAGCTCGGGGCGCAGCCCGGACGTGTGGGTGAGGAGTCGGCGGACGGTGACGTCGTGCGCGGCGGCCGCGGTGAAGTCGGGCAGGTAGGCCCCGACGCGGGCGTCGATGCCGAGGGTGCCCCGCTCGATCTGCTGGACCGCCGCGACGGAGGTGAACAGCTTGGTGAGGGAGGCCAGGTCGAACGGGGTGTCCACGGTCATCGCGACCCGAGCCGCGGGCGGCAGCTCCACACCCGCGTCGGCCGCCGGATCGTAGGCCGCGTACCGCACCGCCCAGCCCACGGCTTCCTCCACGGCGATCACCGGGCCGCGCCCGGCGACCACGACGGCGCCGGGCGCCCAGGGCCGGTCGCCCGCCGTGAGGTCGGCGACGTCACGGACCAGCAGCCGCGTCTCCTCCGGGTCGAGCCCGGCCCGCTCCGGAGTGTCGACGCGCAGTCTCGGTGCGCTCAGTTCTCTTCTCCCGCTCTCGAAGGTTCCGGACCCGGGTGAGCGCCGTCGGGCGTCCCCGGGTCCGTCCAGGGACGGCACATAACCACGAAGCAGGCCGAGGCCACCAGTGCGGCGGCCACCTGGACGACGGCCATCGGGACGGCGCTGCGCTCCCCGGCGATCCCGACGAGGGGGGTGGCGATCGCGCCGATCAGGAACGAGGAGGTGCCCAGGAGGGCGGAGGCGGAGCCGGCCGAGTGCCGGACCCGCGTCAGGGCCAGCGTCTGCGCGTTGGGCAGCGTCACGCCCATCGCGGACATCAGCACGAACAGCGCGGCGGCCACCGGGGCCAGTCCGGGTTCGCCGAACACGCCGGTCGTCATCAGCAGCAGCGCGGTCGCGGCCAGCGTGACCGTCGCCAGGCCGCCCGCCAGCACCCGGTCCAGCCGCACCCGCCCCACGAGGATCTTGCCGTTGACCTGGCCGGCCGCCACCAGCCCGACCGAGTTCGCGCCGAACAGCAGGCCGAACGTCTGCGGCGAGGCGCCGTAGATCTCCTGCATCACGAACGGCGAGGCCGAGATGTACGCGAACAGCGCGGCGAAGGCGAAGCCGCCGGTGAGGACGTAGCCGGTGAACGGGCGGTCGGACAGCAGCCGGCGCATCGAGCGCAGGGCCTCGCCGGTCCCGCCCGCGTGCCGGTCCTCGGCGGGCAGCGTCTCCGGGAGCCTGAACCAGACCAGGACGGCCAGCAGCAGCCCGATCGCCGTGAGCAGCGCGAACACGCCCCGCCAGTCCGTCGTCCGCAGGATCTGCGCGCCGATCAGCGGCGCCACCACCGGGGCGACCCCGGAGACCAGCATCAGGTTGGAGAAGAAGCGGGCCATCGCCACGCCGTCGTAGAGGTCCCGGACGACGGCCCGCGCGATCACGATCCCGGCCGCGCCCGCGAGCCCCTGGAGCAGCCGGAACGCGATCAGCGTCTCGACGGTCGGCGCCAGGGCGCACAGCGCGGTCGCCACGACGTACACCGCGAGCCCGGCGAGCAGGGGGCGTCTGCGGCCCCACCGGTCGCTCATCGGGCCGACGACCAGTTGCCCCAGCGCCATGCCCGCCAGGCACGTGGTGAGGGTGAGCTGCACCGTCGCCGCGGGCGCGTGCAGGGTGCGGGTGACCTCCGGCAGCGCCGGGAGGTACATGTCCATCGCCAGCGGGGGAGTGGCGGTCAGCCCGCCGAGGACGAGGGTGACGAGCAGCCCCGTCGTGCGCCGGCCGCGCGGCGGCGCGAGGACGGCTGCCTGCGGCGCCTCGGGTACGGTCCCGCCCTGCGGCATGTGGTTGCCCCTCCCTCTGCGACGTCCCGGCCACCTATGCTCTCAGCTCGAACACACTGACGGGACGGCACGAGGGCGGGGCAGGGTATGACGACGGACACGGTGCGGTGGGGGATCCTGGCGACGGGCGGCATAGCCGGCGCGTTCACGGCGGACCTGATCGACCTGCCCGACGCCGAGGTCGTCGCGGTCGCCTCGCGCAGCGAGGCCTCCGCCAAGGCGTTCGCCGACCGCTTCGGCATTCCGCGGGCCTACGGCGACTGGGCCGCCCTCGCGGCCGACGAGGACATCGATGTCGTCTACGTGGCCACCCCGCACGCCGCGCACCGCACCGCGGCCGGCCTGTGCCTGGAGGCCGGGCGCAACGTGCTGTGCGAGAAGGCGTTCACGCTGAACGCGGGCGAGGCCGAGGAGCTCGTCGCGCTGGCCCGGAGCAACGGCCGCTTCCTCATGGAGGCCATGTGGATGTACTGCAACCCGGTCATCCGCCGCCTCAAGGCCCTCGTCGACGACGGCGCGATCGGCGAGGTCCGCACGGTGCAGGCCGACTTCGGCCTCGAGGGGCCCTTCCCGCCCTCGCACCGGCTGCGCGACCCCGCGCAGGGCGGCGGCGCCCTCCTCGACCTCGGCGTCTACCCGGTCTCCTTCGCCCACCTGCTGCTCGGCGAGCCCTCGGGCATCGCCGCCCAGGCCGTGATGTCCGCCGAGGGCGTCGACCTGCAGACGGCGCTGGCGCTGTCCTGGGACTCCGGTGCGCTCGCCACGCTGCACTGCTCGATCTCCGGCGGGACCGGCACGACCGCCTCCGTCACCGGTTCGAGCGGCCGCATCGACATCCCGTCCGGCTTCTTCCACCCCGACCGGCTGGTGCTGCACCGGGCCGGCCGGGACCCGCAGGAGTTCGCCGCCGACCCGGCCGACGGCCCCCGTACGACGTTCCGGCACGAGGCCCGCGAGGTCATGCGCGCGCTGCGGGCCGGTGAGACCGAGTCGCCGCTGATCCCCCTCGACGGAAGCCTCGCCGTGATGCGGACGCTGGACGCGGTCCGCGAACGCATCGGCGTCCGCTACCCGCAGGAAGCCTCCTGATCGGTCGCCGGCCCCCCCTGAGGCGCGGGTCCCGGCGCCCGTCCGGACCGCTCGCGAGACGCGTCGTCTCACAACTTGGTACCGTCGGGGCATGGTCACCCAGCCCGGCAAGCCGGCCCCCGACACCAGCCGTCGCAGCGAGCGGTCCCGGCGCGCCATCTACGACGCGGCCCTCGCGCTGGTGGCGGAGGTCGGCTACCCGAGGACCACGATCGAGGGCATCGCCGCCCGCGCGGGCGTCGGCAAGCAGACCATCTACCGCTGGTGGGGGTCGAAGGCCGACGTCCTGCTGGAGGCGTTCCTGGACCTCGGCGACCAGGCCGCCCGCGAGGCCGGCCCGGCCGGGGGCGAGCCCTACGCCATCCCCGACACCGGTGACCTCGCCGCCGACCTCAAGGCCGTCCTGCGGGCCACCGTCGACCAGCTGAAGGACCCCCGCTTCGAGGCGCCCTCGCGGGCGCTGGCCGCCGAGGGCGTGGTGAACGAGCAGGTGGGCCGCGAGTTCACGGCGCGGCTGCTGGAGCCGTCCATCCAGCTGTACGTCGACCGGCTGCGCTCGGCCCAGCGGGCCGGCCAGGTCCGCGCCGACCTCGACCCGCGCATCGCCCTGGAGTTCTTCATCTCCCCGCTCGCCCAGCGCTGGCTCCAGTACACGGGACCCATCACCTACGAGTACACCGACGCCCTGGTCGACTACGCGCTCCACGGCCTCGCCCCCCGCTGACCGGACCGGGGTTCCGGGGCACATCGGCCGCACATGGACCGCTCTGGCCACACCCGTCCCACCTGCCCCGATTCACGGGCAGGGGCCCCGATGCGCCGGAAGGTGCGACGATAGGGCATGCTGGCCGCACCAGCGAGGCGAGGGGACAGATGAGCGCGGAGTTCGACGGCCGGACCGGACTGTGGGGAAGACTCACGGAGTGGCTGCGCGCGAGCGGCCCGACCGAGGCCGCCGACGGCGGCGACCGTGAGGCCCTGCTGCTGGCCGCCGCCGAAGCGGGCCTGCCGCTGGCGCCCGCCGCGCACCCGGCTCCGGGCTACGGCTGTTCCTGCGACCGGGTCGGCTGTCCGACCCCCGCCCGCCACCCGGTGTCCTTCGCCTGGCAGACGCAGTCCACGACCGACCGCGCCCAGGTCGAGCGCTGGGCCCGGCACCAGCCTCAGGCCAACTTCATCACCGCCACCGGCACCACGCACGACGTCCTCGACGTGCCCCTGGAAGCCGGCCGGGAGGCCCTGGAACGGCTGCTCGGCGCGGGCGTCGCGGTCGGCCCGGTGGCCGAGAGCGACGACGGACGCCTGCTCTTCTTCACCCTCACCCGCGGCACCCCCGAGGACGAGGACGAGTGGTGGCCCTGCGAGCTGGACTGCCACCCCGAGACCATGGACGAGCACCCCGGCCTGCGCTGGCACTGCCGCGGCTCCTACGTCCTCGTGCCGCCCGCCCGCCTCACCGGTGAGGACGACCGGACCGTGCACTGGCTGCGCGGACCCGAGCACCCCCTGCCCGACCCGCTGACCCTCCTGGAGACCCTCACCGACGCCTGCGCCCGCCACACCGGGCAGGGCCAGGACCACTCGACGGGCGCCTGGCCGCTGAGCCGGTGACCGCGAGGACGCGCGGGCCCGAGCGCGGTACGTCCGGCCGCTACGGCGAGGGCGAGGGCGACGGCGCAGGCCTCACTCGCCCTTGGCGCCGGTGAATCCCTCCAGCCGGCTCAGCACCGACACCTTGCCGCCCTTGGCGCCCTTCGCGGGGCTCAGCGCGACGTCGGCGGCGACGAACTCCATCGTCAGCGACTGCTTGATCTCGCCGGTCGTCAGCGCGCGCACGTCCGCGTTCGGGGTGGGGACGGCGGCGTTCGCGGCGGCCGTCTGCTTCATGTAGTGGTGGGTGGTGAAGAACACCAGCGCCCCGCCGTCGACGGTGCGCAGCGCCAGCGGCGCGTACGCGCCCTCGGTCAGCGGCTGGTCGACGTACTGGGTGGCCAGGCCCGGCTTCGTGGCGTTCTTCGCCCGCGAGGCGCGCAGCGCGCTCGTGTACTCGCCGTCGGCGAAGGCGCCCCGGCCGCTGCGCAGATAGGCCGCGTAGTCCTTGCTCATGTCAGCGGGGGCCAGGGCGAGTCCGGCGGCGCCGGCGGGCACGGCCTCGGCCCACCCGTCCTCGTCCTTCCGGAACTCGGGCACCGCGCCCGGCGTCATCAGCGTCAGGTAGGTGGCCTGCCACGGGCGGGTCCGCCCCTCACGGGTGAACACCAGCAGCCAGCGCGCGTCGCCGCCCTTGCTGCCCTTGGCGTCGGCGACGAACCAGCGCGGCCAGCCCGCCTTCTCGGGGATCGTGTACTTCACGTCCGACAGCACCAGCGGCGTGTGCTTCGGGTTGCCCTTCGGGTGGTTGAGCCGGCCGGCCTTCAGCCGGGCCGCGTCGATGACGGCGAGGGCGCCGGCGGTGTGCTCCGCGTCCAGCGAACCGTCGTACGCCGCGTCCGCCTTGTTGTACGCGGCCGTGAACTGCTCGACGGCCTCGACGGCCTCGCCCCGGGTGGCGGACGGGAGCACTTCCCGCTCGCCGTGGACCACCACGCAGCCGCTCGCGGTCAGCGAGACGGCGACGAGCGAGGCCGCCACGAGGGCGTACCGGTCACGCCTGCGGAGTCCTCGACGCTTGCGAACCCCGGTCGTCAGGCTGCGTTCCCTGGTCATCAGGCGACTTCACCTTCCCCTTCCCGGAGGCGAACCCTACCGGGGCGAGGAACAGCGCGAGCGTCGGGACCAGGTAGAGCAGCCACACCGTGACCTGGAGAACCGTCGGGTCGGGCTGGAAGTTGAACACGCCCTTCAGCAGCGTGCCGTACCAGCTGTCCGGCGGGATCGTGCCGCTGACGTCGAACGCCCGGTCCGTCAGGCCCGCGATCCAGTCGGCCTCCTGGAGGTCGTGGACGCCGTACGCCAGCACGCCCGCGGCCACGACGACGAGCATGCCGCCCGTCCAGGTGAAGAACTTCGCCAGGTTGATCCGCAGCGCGCCGCGGTAGAACAGCCAGCCCAGCAGGACGGCCGTCGCCAGGCCGAGCGCCGCGCCGATCAGCGGGCGCGGGGTGCCGTCGCCGGCCGCGTGGACGGACGTCCACACGAACAGGGCCGTCTCCAGGCCCTCCCGACCGACCGCGAGGAACGCGGTGGCCACCAGCGCGCCCGTGCCCATCGCGAGGGCCGCGTCCAGCCTGCCGTGCAGCTCGGACTTCAGGTGCCGGGCGGTGCGCCGCATCCAGAACACCATCCACGTCACCAGCGCGACCGCGACGATCGACAGGGAGCCGCCGAGCGCCTCCTGCGCCTTGAACGTCAGCTCCTGCGAACCGAATTCGAGGACGCAGCCGAAGCCCATCGCGAGGAGCACCGCGATGGCGATGCCGGTCCACACCGGCTTCAGCGCGTCGCGGCGGCCGGTCTTCACCAGGTAGGCGATGAGGATGCAGACGACGAGAGAGGCCTCCAGGCCCTCGCGCAGTCCGATCAGGTAGTTGGAGAACACGGGCTACGCCTCCTCGGAGAACAGCGTCCGGCCCCACCAGTCGTCCTTGTCGCGGACGCCTGGCGGGACGGCGAAGACGGCCGAACCCACATGCTGGATGTATTCGTTGAGCGCGTCGGTCGCCAGATTGCGCTGGATGCGGACGAACCCGTTGCCCACGTCGCGCATGTAGGCGAGGAAGAACAGCCCCGCCTCCAGCCGTCCCAGACCGTCGGTGCCGTCGGTGAAGGAGTAGCCGCGGCGCAGGATCGTCGACCCGTGGTTGGCGTCGGGGTGCGCGAGCCGCACGTGCGCGTCGGGCTTCATCGCCTTCAGGAACGGCTCGTCGCGCTCCTTGGCCTTGCCCACCGGAGCGCCCTCGCCCTTGTCGCGGCCGAAGATGTCCTCCTGCTCCTGGAGCGGGGTGCGGTCCCAGGTCTCGATGTGCATGCGGATGCGCCGGGCGACGAGATAGGAACCGCCCACCATCCAGGCGGACTTCGCGTCGACGTCCTTGTCGCCGACCCACACGAACTTCTTCAGCCGGTCCGTCTCCGTGCCGGCGATGTTGCGGGTGCCGTCCTTGAAGCCCATCAGGTTGCGCGGGGTCTGCGCGTCGGGCGTGGTGGAGGAGGTCTTGCCGAAGCCCAGCTGCGACCAGCGGATGACGACCTTGCCCATGCCGATGCGGGCCAGGTTGCGGATCGCGTGCACGGCGACCTGCGGGTCGTCCGCGCACGCCTGCACGCACAGGTCGCCGTTGCTGCGGGCCGGGTCGAGGGCGTCCCCGGCGAACGTGGGCAGGTCGACGAGCGCGTCCGGCCTCCGGTCGGCCAGGTCGAACTTCTTGAACAGGGAGGGACCGAACCCGACCGTCAGGGTCAGCCGGGACGGCTTGAGACCCAGCGCCTCACCGGTGTCGTCCGGCGGGGCCTCGGGCAGACCGCCGTAGGCGCCTTCACCGACCGCCTTCCCGGCCGTCATCCGGCGGGCCGCCTCCGTCCAGTCCTTGAGCAGCCGGACGAACTCGTCGCGGTCGGTCGTCGTCACGTCGAACGCGGCGAAGTGCAGCCGGTCCTGCACGGGGGTGGCGATGCCCGCCTGGTTGGCGCCGTGGAAGCCGACGGCGGCGCCCGTGTCGGCGCCCGCCGGGTCGACGTCGTTGCCGGCGCGGGTCATCGCGACCGCGCCGCCGGCCGCGGCGGCGCCGATCGCGAGCCCGGCGCCGCCCCAGCCGATCAGCGACCGCCGGGACGGGCCTCCGGCCCTGTTCCCCGGGTTCTCCGCGTTCTCCGGGCTGTCCGGGCTGTCCGGGTTCTCCGACTCCGTCATGTTCGTGATGCCCCTCGGTTACTTGGCGACGGCGGCGGCGAGCTTGGACAGGGGCTCGGCGAGCGCGTTGACCGCGTCCGACAGCTCCTTGCGGCCGGCGGCGCCGACCTTGTCGTAGGAGGTGAACTCGTACGACGTCGTGTTCGGGCGGTACTTGTCCAGCAGCGCGTCCAGCGCGGCGAACTGCTTGTCCAGCTCGGTGACCAGGGCCCCGTCGTTCTCCTTGGCGACCGGCTTGAGCAGCTCGTAGGACTGCTGCGCGCCCTCGACGTTGGCCTTGAAGTCGACCAGGTCGGTGTGCGAGTAGCGCTCCTCCTCGCCGGTGACCTTGCCGGTGGCGACCTCGTCGAGGAGTTCCTTGGCGCCGTTGGCCATGGAGGTCGGGGTGATCACGGCCTTGCCGACCCGGTTCTGCCAGTCGGTCAGGTCGGTGACGAGCTTGTCGGCGAGGGTCTTCTCCTCGGGGCCGATCTTCTTGTCCTGCCAGAGGGCCTTCTCCAGCCGGTGCCAGCCGGTCCACTTCTGGCCGCTCTCCAGGCCGTCGGCGCGGACGTCGACCAGCGGGTCGATGTCGCCGAACGACTCGGCGACCGGCTCGGTGCGCTCCCAGCCGATGCGCGAGGGCGCGTACGCCTTCTTGGCGGCCTCGATGTTCCCGGTCTTGACCGCGGCGGCGAAGACGGCGGCCTTCGGGAGCGTCTCGTCGGCCTGGGTCTGCGCGTAGGCGCGGTAGGCGGCGACGGCCTTGTCCAGCCGGGGGTCGCGCTGGGCGGCCGAGCCGCCGGTGACCTTGAGGGTCTGGCGGATGCCGTCGCCCTTCATGCCCGGCTTGCAGGCGATGCGGTACTCGCCGGCCTTCACCTCGGCGGTGACGCGCTGCTTGGTGCCGGGGCCGATGTTCTCGCGCTCGCTGACGATCCGGTCGTCGGGGAAGAGCAGGTAGACCTCGGTGACCTTGGAGCCCTTGTTCTCGACGGCCAGTTCGACGTGCCCGGCGGGGATCTCCTTCTTGGAGGTCTCGCACGTGGAGTCGGTGGCGGTCACGCCGATGACCCGGTCGCCGTCCTTCGCGTCGCTCTTGGAGGTGCAGCCGGTGACGGCGGCCAGAGCCGTGACGGCGGCTACGGCGGTGACGGCGGACAGTCTGGCGGCTCGCATTCGGGCTCCCAGCGGTGGCTGAAAAATCGCGTGACAGGGCTCACACGGATTGGTGAGGCTCGCCTAACTTATCCAAGGCTTACCTGCGTAATACCCGTCCAGGCCGTGATTCACCTCTCATAGACGCTGTAAGAGCACGAGCCGATCACGGTCGGGCCAAGCGGACGTCAACGGAGAGTCAAAGGAGATTCAAAGGTTCCGCTTCGCCCGCCTCGGCCACCACGCGGGCGGCCGCCCCGGCGGTGCTTCAATTCCCCGGTGACTGATTACGACGTGCTCCGCGTCTTCTGCGCGCCGAACGGCGGCTACGGCAACGAACTGGGCGTGGTCCGCGAAGGCTCGGTGCTCCCCGCCCGCGAGGACCGGCAGGACCTCGCGGCGAAACTCGGCTTCAGCGAGACGGTGTTCGTCGACGACCCCGAGCGCGGGGTCGTCGACATCTACACGCCCACCCTCCGGCTGCCCTTCGCCGGCCACCCGTGCGTGGGCGTCGCCTGGCTGCTCGACGTGCCCGAGCTGGTCACCCCGGCCGGCGTCGTGGGCACCCGGCTGGACGGGGAGTTCACCTGGATCGAGGCGCGCGCCGAATGGGTCCCGCCGCGCACCCTGCGGCAGTACGCGACCGCCGCCGAGGTCGACGGCCTCCCCGTGCCGCCCAAGGGCGAATGGATCTACGCCTGGGCCTGGGAGGACGAGCCCGCCGGCCGCGTCCGCGCCCGCGCCTTCCCCGGCCGCGACGACGGCATCGACGAGGACGAGGCCACCGGCGCGGCGGCCCTCCTGCTCACCGAACGACTGGGCCGCGCCCTGAACATCACCCAGGGCGCGGGCTCCCAGATCCTGACGGCCCCGCAGCCGCACGGCTGGGTCGAGGTCGGCGGCCGGGTCTTCCTGGAGCGCTGAGCCCTTCGGGCCAGGGCCTGGGGTCCGTACGGGTGGTGTGGAGTGTGCGGCGCGAGGGGAGCGGGGACCTCTGGGCGTGACCACTCGCCCCGTGAGAGGAACACCATGCGCATCCGTTCAGTCCTGGCCGCGACCGTCCTCGGCATCGCTCTCGCCGCCGCCGGCGCCACGACCGCCACCGCCGACGATGGCCCCCGCCAGCACCACCACTTCGGCGGGGACGAGGGCGTCTGCAGCCCGTACATCGGCGCGGTCGACACGGTGTCGGCGGACATCTTCTGGGCCGGCAAGCACTGCGACCGGATCTGACCCGGCGCCGGGCCCCCTCGCCGTGAACCGAGGGGGCCCGGCCCGTCCGCCGCACCCGCGCCGGCGCGCCGGCCCACGCGCGACGAAGGCCCGCCCTCCGAAGAGGGCGGGCCTTCGTCGCACCACGGCTACGGCAGGGTGAGGATCTCCGCCCCCGTCTCCGTCACCACCAGCGTGTGCTCGAACTGGGCCGTGCGCCTGCGGTCCTTGGTCACCACGGTCCAGCCGTCGTCCCACATGTCGTACTCGTGCGTGCCGAGCGTCAGCATCGGCTCGATCGTGAACGTCATCCCGGGCTGGATGACCGTCGTCGCGTGCGGGCTGTCGTAGTGCGGGACGATCAGCCCGGAGTGGAACGACGAGTTGATGCCGTGACCGGTGAAGTCCCGCACCACCCCGTACCCGAACCGCTTGGCGTACGACTCGATGACCCGGCCGATGATGTTGATCTGCCGGCCGGGCCTGACCGCCTTGATCGCCCGCTCCAGCGACTCCCGGGTCCGCTCCACCAGCAGCCGCGACTCGTCGTCGACGTCCCCGACCGGATACGTGGCGTTGTTGTCGCCGTGCACCCCGCCGATGTACGCCGTCACGTCCAGGTTGACGATGTCGCCGTCCCGCAGGACCGTCGAGTCCGGGATGCCGTGGCAGATCACCTCGTTGACGCTCGTGCACAGCGACTTCGGGAAGCCGCGGTAGCCCAGCGTCGACGGATAGGCGCCGTGGTCGCACATGTACTCGTGCGCCACCCGGTCCAGCTCGTCGGTGGTGACCCCCGGCGAGATCAGCTTCGCGGCCTCCGCCATCGCCTGCGCGGCGATCCGGCCGGCCCGGCGCATCGCCTCGATCGTCTCGGGCGTCTGCACCTCCGGTCCGGTGTAGGGCGTCGGCGCCGGCTTGCCCACGTACTCGGGGCGGCGGATGTTTCCGGGCACGGAACGGGTGGGGGACAGCTCCCCCGGAACGAGCAGCGACTGGCCAGACATGCCAGTGAGTCTAACGAGACGCCATGGGGGAACATGACGATGGCGAGAGGAGCCGTCATGCCCCTGTTCAAGAAGCGGACCGCCGGAAAACCGGGCGAGTGGTACTACTGCCTGGAGCACAAGAAGGTCGAGGAAGGGCCCGAGTGCCCGGCCAAGGACCGGTTCGGCCCGTACGCCACCCGTACGGAGGCCGAGCACGCGATGGAGAGCGCCCGCGAGCGCAACCTCCAGTGGGAGAACGACCCCCACTGGCACGACGCGCCGACGGGCGGCGCGACGGGCGCGGGGGACGAGGACTGACCGGCCGGGCGGTCAGCCCTCCAGGGAGGGCGCGGCCGCCGACCGCTGCGCCCGCACCCGCGCCGCGTGCTCGTCCGTGCGCGCGTCGTACCGCATCAGCCCCGGCAGGCACAGCGCCAGCAGCCCCACCGCGCCCACGCACAGCACCCCGCCCGACCACACCGACGTCCGCACCCCCAGCCACGCCGCGAGACCGCCGCTGCGCACCTGGCCGACCGTCGGCCCCACCGAGTACGACAGCAACTCGATCCCGGCGAGCCGCCCGCGCAGCTCGTCCGGGATCGTCTGGTTCCACATGATCCCGCGGAACACCCCGCTGACCATGTCGAAGCCGCCCGCCAGGGCCAGGCAGAGCAGCACCCACCAGACGTTCCCCACCAGCCCCGCAGCGGCGATCGCCGCACCCCACAGGGCGGCCGACAGCACCACCATCCGCCCGTGCCGGTGCACCCGCCCCGTCCAGCCGCTCGTCACGCTCACCACCAGCGCCCCGGCCGGCACGGCCGCGTACATCAGCCCGAGCGACCACTGCGCGTGCAGCTCGTCCGCGAGGAAGGGCAGCACGGCGAGGGGCATCGCGAAGAACATCGCGGCCAGGTCGACGGCGTACGTGCCGAGCAGTTCCTTGCGGTTCCAGGCATACCGGGCGCCCTCGGCGATCGCCCGCAGGGAGGGCCGGGCGGCCTCCCGGGCCGCCGGGGAGGACGCGATGCGCACGACCAGCGCGAGCGAGACGACGAAGGTCAGCAGGTCGGCGGCGTAGGCCCAGCCCAGGCCCGCGTAGGCGACGACGACGCCGGCGACGGCCGGCCCCGCGACCCCGCCCACGGTCCACCGCAGGGCGTTCAGCGAGGCCGCCGCCGGCAGCTGTTCATGGGCGACGATCCGCGGCCACAACGCGTCCAGCGCGGGCCGCTGCACGGAGCCCAGGGCCGACGACAGCGCCGCGACCACGTACAGCGGCCACACGGCCGGCCCCGGCAGCACCGCGTTGACCAGCAGCACCGCGCTCAGCAGCCCCTGCCCGGCCTCCGTCCACAGGATGAGCCCGCGCTTGTCCCACGCGTCCGCCAGCGCACCGCCGTACAGCCCGAACACCAGGAGCGGCACCAGCTCCACCGCGCCGATCGCCCCGACGGCGGCGGCCGACCCGGTCAGCTCCTTCACCTGCACCGGCACCGCGACGAAGGTGAGGAAGCTGCCGAACGTCGACACCGCCCCCGAGACCCACAGCCGCCGGAAGTCCCGCGAGGTCCGCCACGGGGCGAGGTCGGGAAGCAGCCCGCGCAGACCCGAGGGGGAGTCGGAGGGCGGGGGAACGGTGGCGGCGCCGGAATCTGTCACGAAGGGTCATGCTCGGCCGCCGCAAGAGCCGCGGACAACTCCTTTTCCCGGCGTCACCAAGGGGGTGGGGGTGGGGCTGTCAGGCGTTCGGCGAGGCGGGAGAGACGGTCGGCCAGGCGGCGGCGGCCCCGGGCCGGCGGCAGCGTCTCGCCGGCCGCCGCGCTCACCAGGTGCTGCACGGTGTCCAGGTCCAGCTCGGAGCCGTCCGGCACGGCCAGCGTCTCGTGCGCCAGAGCCGTCAGCTCCGCCTCCTCGGGACCGAGGGCGAGCACGGTGACCCCGGCCCGGCGGGCGTCCGCCACCCGTTCCAGCAGAGATGCGTCCGCCGACGGCGACGCCACCAGCAGCGTCTCGCCCCGCCGCGCCGCCTCGATGCGGCCCGGCCCCACCGAGAGGTGCGCGGGGTCGCCGGGGCGCGGTTCGTGGCGGACCAGCGTCGGCGCCAGCTCCGGCGTGCCGGACCACGCCGCCTCGTCCACCAGGTGCGCCGCGAGGTGCCACGGCTCGTACTCCGCCGTCCCCGCCAGCAGCAGCCCGCCCCCGTGCGACACGACCGATCCCCGCAGCACCCCGGCGAACCTCCGGGTGGCCCCGAGCCACTCGGTCCCGGCGAGCACCTCGCGCAGCAGCGCGACCCGTACGGCGTCCATGCGCCCGCATGCTGCCGCACCCGGCCGTCCCCGGCACCGGGTTCGCCGCCCGTTCACCCGACATGGGGAAGGGCCGCCGGACGCGCCGACGTAAAGTCGGCCCATGACCTCTACCGACAGTGCCCACCACACGTCCGGGGAAGCCCCGGCGAAGGCCCCCGCCAAGGACCCCTGGGACCTTCCGGACGTCTCCGGACTGGTCGTCGGCGTGCTCGGCGGCACCGGCCCGCAGGGCAAGGGCCTCGCCTACCGCCTCGCCAAGGCCGGCCAGAAGGTGATCATCGGCTCGCGCGCCGCCGACCGCGCCCTGGCCGCCGCCGAGGAACTCGGACACGGCGTCGAGGGCGCCGACAACGCCGAGACCGCGCGCCGCAGCGACATCGTGGTCGTCGCCGTCCCGTGGGAGGGCCACGGCAAGACGCTGGAGTCCCTGCGCGAGGAGCTGGCCGGCAAGCTCGTCGTGGACTGCGTCAACCCGCTCGGCTTCGACAAGAAGGGCGCCTACGCGCTCAAGCCGGAGGAGGGCAGCGCGGCGGAGCAGGCCGCGGCCCTGCTGCCGGACTCGCGCGTCGCCGCCGCCTTCCACCACCTGTCGGCCGTCCTCCTCCAGGACCCGCGGATCGACGAGATCGACACCGACGTGATGGTGCTGGGCGAGGAGCGGGCCGACGTCGAGATCGTGCAGGCCCTGGCCGGCCGCATCCCCGGCATGCGCGGCGTCTTCGCGGGCCGGCTGCGCAACGCGCACCAGGTGGAGTCCCTGGTCGCCAACCTGATCTCGGTCAACCGCCGCTACAAGGCCCACGCCGGGCTGCGCGTCACCGACGTCTGAGCGGATGGGGGACACTGGACGGCGAAGCAGTGTCCCCCGACAGGAGCCGACCGACATGCCCGCCGTGCCCCCGCCCAGCCCGACCCGGCGACTCGCCCTCTACAGCCTCGTCGTCTGCGTCCTCGCCGTGGCCGCGGCGGTCGTCTCCTTCGTCCAGGGCAGCCTCCTGGGCATCGTGTGGGTGCTGCTCGCGGGCCTGTCGTCCAACATGACCTGGTACTACATGAAGCGGGACAAGGCGCGCAGGGCGGACCGGACCCAGCCCACCGGCTGACCCGCCCCACGGGCGCCCCGCCCCACGGGCCGGCCGAGGCCGCCCGTGCACCGGGATCACGGCCCGGCCCGTCCCGGCTCAGCGGCCGACCGAGCAGAACTCGTTCGTGCCCTCCCAGAAGCGGTACAGCGACTGACCGCAGTACGTGTCGACGTCGCTGATGCCCAGGCCGCGCAGCAGCGCGTCGACCATGTCGAAGAACGCGCCGTTCACCGACGGCACCCACAGCAGGGCGAACACGAACAGCAGGCCGAACGGCGCGAACGGCTCGACCTGCCGCTTGACGTCGTACGACAGCCAGGGCTCGACGACCCCGTAGCCGTCCAGGCCCGGCACCGGCAGGAAGTTCAGGATCGCCGCCGTCACCTGGAGCATGGCGAGGAAGCCGAGCGCGAAGCGGAAGTCGTCCGGCACGCCGTCCAGCGCGTCCAGCCAGAACGGGGCCGTGCACACCACCGCGAACAGCACGTTCGTCAGCGGTCCGGCCGCCGAGATCAGACTGTGCCGCCACCGGCCCCGGATGCGGTCGCGCTCGATGAACACCGCCCCGCCCGGCAGACCGATGCCGCCCAGGATCACGAACAGCACCGGCAGCACGACGCTGAGCAGCGCGTGCGTGTACTTGAGCGGGTTGAGCGTGAGATAGCCCTTCGCCCCGACCGAGATGTCCCCGCTGTGCAGGGCCGTCCGCGCGTGCGCGTACTCGTGCAGGCACAGGGACACGATCCAGGCCGCCGTGACGAACAGGAACACCGCGACGCCGGGCTGTTCGGCGAAGCCCGTCCAGGTCGCCCATCCGGTGACGGCCGTCACGGCCAGGATGCCGACGAAGACGGGACTGATCCTCCGCTCGCCCCGGCGGGTGGTGGCGGTCGTCATGGGGCCCCCTGAGGTCGTACGCACGTGTGGAACTGCCCGACCGTACCGGGCACACCGGGGAAACGTCTCGTGCCGGGCCTCTGGTTCCGCCCGGAGCGGAGCGGTGCACCGGGCTTCCGGGGCCCGCGCTCCGGGGCCCGGAGGCTTCGGCGTCCTGGCCGGCGGCCCGTCCCGCGTCCGCCCGGCGCCACCGCGTCCGCCGCCACTCCGGCGAACCCCGTGACCCCCGCCGTCCGGGCCAGGGACAATGAACCCCGTGCGCTACCGCATTCTCGGCACCACCCAGGCGCTCCGCCCCGACGGGACCCCCGTCGCCGTCGGCGGAGCGCGGCTGCGCGCCCTGCTCACCGTGCTCGCGCTGCGGGCCGGGCGCAGCGTGCCGGCCGGGCTGCTGACGGAGGAGGTGTGGGCCGGGGACCCGCCCGCCGACGCGCCGGGCGCGCTCCAGGCGCTCGTCGGGCGGCTGCGCCGGGCCCTCGGGGCGGACGCGATCCGCTCCGCCGACGGCGGCTACCGGCTGGCGGCCGCCCCCGACGACGTCGACCTGCACCGTTTCGAGCGGCTGGCCGGCGACGGGACGCGCGCCCTGGCCGACGGCGACCCCGCCAAGGCGGCCGTCCTGCTCGACGACGCCCTCGCCCTGTGGCACGGCCAGGCCCTCGCCGACCTGCCCGACCGGGTGACCGAGGCGGCCCGCTGGGAGGCCCGCCGCGTGGACGCGCTGCGCGCCCGGCACAGCGCCGCCCTCGCTCTCGGCCAGGCGGGGCAGGCGCTGCCCGAGCTGACCGCGCTGTGCGACGCGCACCCGCTGGACGAGCCGCTCCAGGCGCTGCGGCTGCGCGCCCTGCGCGACGCGGGCCGCACCGCCCAGGCGCTGGCCGCCTACGACGAGGTGCGCCGACTGCTGGCCGACCGCCTCGGCGCCGACCCCGGGCCCGAGCTGCGCGCCCTGCACGCCGAACTGCTCGACCCGCCGACCGCCCGCACCGCTGCGTCCCCGCCGGGAGCGGAAGCCGCCGAACGGGCGCGAGCCCACGCAGCCGCAGGGGGGCCCGCCGGTCCCGAGGGCGAGCCGGAAGGGGCGGCCGTGCGGTCGGCGCGGGGTTCCCGGTCCGCGGCCTCGCCGCCGCGCGGCAACCTCCGGGCCCGGCTCACCTCGTTCGTCGGCCGTGAGGACGACATGAAGGCCCTGCGGGGCGACCTGGCGCGCGCCCGTCTGGTGACGCTGCTGGGCCCCGGCGGGGCCGGCAAGACACGGCTGTCGCAGGAGGCCGCCGAGGCCGTCGGGGACACGGCACGCGACGGCGTCTGGCTGGCCGAACTCGCGCCCGTCGCCGACCCGGGCGCCGTGGCGCAGACCGTCCTCACCGCCGTGGGCGCCCGCGAGACCGTCCTGTACGGCGCCGGGGCCGAGGAACTGCGGGCCGTCGCCGAGCGCCGCGGCGACCCCGTGGAGCGGCTGGTGGAGCACTGCTCCCGACGCCGCATGCTCCTCGTCCTGGACAACTGCGAACACGTGGTGGAGGCGGCCGCCCGGCTCGTCGAGGAACTGCTGGCGCGCTGCCCCGGGGTGACGGTGCTGGCCACCAGCCGCGAGCCCCTCGGCGTGCCGGGGGAGGTCCTGCGCCCGCTGGACCCGCTGTCCGAGCCGGCCGCGCTGCGCCTGCTGGCCGACCGGGGCGCGGCCGCGCGTCCGGGCTTCCGCGTCGAGGACGACCCCGAGGCCTGCGCCGAGATCTGCCGCCGCCTCGACGGACTGCCCCTGGCCGTCGAACTCGCCGCCGCCCGGCTGCGGATGCTGACGCCCCGGCAGATCGCCGGCCGGCTCGACGACCGGTTCCGCCTCCTGACCTCCGGCAGCCGCACGGTCCTGCCCCGCCAGCAGACCCTGCGGGCCGTCGTCGACTGGTCCTGGGACCTGCTCGACGACGACGAACGCGACGTCCTGGCCCGGCTCTCCGTCTTCGCCCGCGGCTGCGACCTCGCCGCGATCGAGGCCGTCTGCGCCCCGCCCGCCCCGCCCGCGCCGTACGTCGCCGGGCCCGCGGACGCCGCGAGCACCCGCGGAGCCCGCGGCTCCCGCCCGCCGTCGAGCGCCTCCCGCGCGGGCCGCACCCCCCTGGACGCCCTCGCCTCCCTCGTCGACAAGTCGCTCGTCGTCGCCGCTCCCACGCCCGGCGGGGGCATGCGCTACCGGCTCCTGGAGACCGTCGCCGAGTACGCGGGCGAGCGGCTGGACGAGTCCGGGGGACGGGAGGCGGCCGAGCGCGCCCATCTCACGTACTACCGCGAACTCGCCCGCACGACCGACCCGTTGCTGCGCGGACCCGGTCAGCTGGCGGCCGTCGAGCGACTCCAGCTGGAGTACGAGAACCTGCGCACGGCGCTGCGCCGGGCCGTCGACGCGCGCGACGAGCAGGAGGCGCTCGTCCTCACCCTGTCGCTGGTCTGGTACTGGCAGCTGCGCGATCTGCGCCTGGAGGCCCGCGGCTGGTGCGTCGAGGTCATGGCCCTGGGCCCCGACCCGTTCGCCGAGCCGCTGCGCCGGGCCGCCCCGGTGTGGCAGCCGTGCACCGACGCCCCGCCGCCGCTGACCGGCGAGAACCTCCTGGAGGCCCGCCGAGGCGTCCACCTGGCGCATCTCGCCTGCATGGACACCGAGTTGGCGGCCTGGCACAACCCGGCCGCGCGGACCAAGCTGCGTCTGATCGCCGAGGCCTACGAGCCGGGCCTCCCGCAGACCTGCCGGACGCCCGGCCTGATCTGGTTCTTCGCCGTGCTGATGACCGGCGACCAGGAGCGCATCCGCGAGATCATCGACGCCAACGTCGACACCTGCCGCCGCACGCCGGGCTACGAGTGGGAGCTGGCCTCCTGTCTGCAGATGCGCGCCAACGTCCTCGCCAACCGGTCCGACTGGGCCCGGGGCGCCTTCCGTGACGCCGACGAGGCGCTGGAGATCTTCCGGCGGCTCGGCGACGCCTGGGGCACCGCCGAGGCGCTCTCCGCCCGCGCCGAGGCCCACGAGCGGCTGGGCGCCTACACCAGGGCGGCCGCGGACTACGAGGACGCCATCGACCACGCCGAGCGGCTGAACGCGCGGGCGCAGGCCGCGGTCCTCGCCGCGCGGCTGGGCAGCGTGCTGCTGGAGGCGGGGGACGGGGAGCGGGGCGAACGCATGCTCCGCGAGGTGATCGACGGGCCCGAGCACATCGGCCACGAGGCCGTCCCGGCGGCCCGTCTCTTCCTCGCCGGCTGGCTCGGCACCACCGGCCGCCGGGCCGAGGCGCGCGAGCAGCTGCGGCTGCTGCGCGAGAGCTTCGACTTCGGCCACTTCGCCGTCTTCGACGCGTTCGTGCAGGGCGCGGAGGCCTGGCTGGACGCGGTGGAGGAACGGTACGCGCAGGCCCTGACCGGCGTCCGCGCCGCGCTGCGGCGGGCCGCCGACCCGCTGTCCCTGGCCATCGCCCCGCAGATGCGCTCGGTCTACCTGTGCGTCGCCGCGACCACCCTCGCCGGCGCGGACGGCGGCAGCCGGGCCGGGACCGCCGCCCGCTGCCTGGGCGCCGCGGACGCGCTGCTGCCGGCGGGGCACGTGCCGTCGCGCTGGGAGCGCGACGCGCACGACACGGCCGTGCACCGCACCCGTGCCGCCCTCGGCGAGCGGGACTTCGCGTCCGCCTACGCCGAAGGCGGCGGCCTCTCCTACGAGGAGGCCACCGCCCTGGTGGAGCGCGCACCGTTGTGAACGCGCGGGTCACGAGCGGGATCACGCGCGGACCCCCGTGGGCCGACGCGCTCAGCTCTTGGTGCGGAACTTGTGGATCGCGACCGGGGCCATCAGCGCGGTGAGCCCGAACGACCAGGCCAGCGTGATCCACAGGCCGTGCGCGACCGGGCCGCCGGACATCAGACCGCGCGCCGCGTCCGCGAGCGCGGACAGCGGGTTGTAGTCGGTGAAGGCCTGGAGCCAGCCCGGCATCGACGCCGTGGGCGCGAAGATCGACGAGCCGAACTGGAGCGGGAAGAGCACCAGGAATCCCATGGCCTGCACGGACTGCGCGTTCTTCAGGACCACGCCCAGGGTGAGGAACACCCACATGATCGACGAGGCGAAGACGGTGGACAGGCCCACGGCGGCGAACAGTCCCGGCCAGCTCTCGATGTCGAATCCGACGAGGACGGAGACGATCATCAGCACGGTCGTCGCGAAGAGCATCCGGACGATCTCCACCGAGATCTTCGCGAACAGCACCGAGCCGCGCCCGATCGGCAGCGAGCGGAACCGGTCCATGACGCCGGAGTTGAAGTCCTGGCTGAAGCCGGTGCCGACGCCCTGGGACAGCGTCATGCTCATCATCGCGATCATGCCGGGGATCACGTACTGGACGTAGCCGTCCTGGCCGCCGCCCAGCGCCTGCCCGATCGAGCCGCCGAAGACGTACACGAAGAGCAGGGTGAAGACGATCGGCATCAGCAGCGCGTCGAACATCGACTCGGGGTCCTGCCTGATCCACAGCAGGTTGCGCCGGATCAGAGCCCCCGTGTGGCGCAGGTGGCCGCGCAGCGGGATGCGGGCGTCCGGCTCCACGCCGGCGATCGGAGCGGTCGTGGTGCTCATACGGAGACCTCCTCAAGGGTGTCGGCGGGCGCGGTGTCGTCCGCGGCGCCGGCCCGGTGGCCGGTGAGGGACAGGAACACCTCGTCCAGGCTGGGCAGTTCGGTGGTGACGGAGGCCAGCGTGATGCCTCGCGCGGTGACCGCGCCGACCACGGCGGTCAGTTGTTCGTCGCTGAGGACGGGGACCAGGACCGAGCCGCGCTCGGTGTCCACGGTGGTGCTCGCGAGGCCGGTGAGGCCGAGGTCGTCGATCCACCCGGCGAGCGGGCGCAGTTGCGCCGGGTCGGCCGGGCGGACCCGCAGCGCGCGGCCGCCGACCTTCGCCTTCAGCTCCTCGATGGCGCCGCCCGCGATGACCTTGCCCCGGTCCACGACGGTCAGCTCGGAGGCGAGCTGCTCGGCCTCCTCCATGTACTGGGTGGTGAGCAGGACGGTCACCCCGTCGCCGACCATCCGCTTGACCTCGCCCCAGACCTCGTTGCGGGTGCGGGGGTCGAGCCCGGTGGTCGGCTCGTCCAGGAACAGCACCTGCGGGCGTCCGATCATCGACGCGGCCAGGTCGAGCCTGCGCCGCATGCCGCCGGAGTAGGTGCTCGCGGGGCGCTTGGCCGCGTCCGTGAGGGAGAACCGCTCCAGCAGCTCGTCGGCGCGGGTCCGGGCGTCCTTGCGGGACAGGTCGAGCAGCCGGCCGATGAGGTAGAGGTTCTCCCACCCGGGGAGCTTCTCGTCGACGGACGCGTACTGACCGGTGAGCCCGATGACCCGGCGCAGCTGCCGGGGCTGGCGCAGCACGTCGTACCCGGCGACGGTCGCCCGGCCGGCGTCCGGGCTCAGGAGGGTGGACAGGATCCGTACGAGGGTGGTCTTTCCGGCCCCGTTCGGCCCGAGCACACCCATCACGGTGCCCTCGCGCACGTCCAGGTCGACGCCGTCCAGCGCCCTGGTCTCGCCGTAGTGCTTGACCATCCCCCGTACGGTGACGGCGTTCCCGCCGCCGCTGGAGTTCTTGTCGATTCGTGTCATGCCGGGAACGCTGTCAGCCCACGCCGACAAACCGCCGACAGGCCACCGACAGAAGCCGACGGGCACCGACAGATCACCGACAGATCGCCGACAGGCCATCGGCGGGCCGTCGGCACGGGCGCCGGCAGGTCACCGACGGGCCGTCGCCACGGGCACCGGCAGATCGCCGCCTCGGGCGGCGGCAGGCCATCGACGGACCCCCGGGAGGCCCTGGACGGGAGCCGTACAGGGGGACAGCCCGCCGACGGGGGACGGTCGGCGGGCTGTCGTGGTGCGGAACCGGCCTCAGTGGACGGAGTGCTCGTCCAGCGGGAACGTTCCGCCGACGACGTCCTCCGCGAACGCCTTCGCCGCGTCGCCCATGACCTCGCGCAGGTTCGCGTACTGCTTGACGAACTTCGGCACCCGGCCGCCGGTCAGCCCGAGCATGTCGGTCCACACCAGCACCTGGGCGTCGGTCTCCGGACCGGCGCCGATGCCGACCGTCGGGATGTGCAGCACCCGCGTGACCTCGGCCGCCAGCTCGGCCGGCACCAGCTCCAGCACCACCGCGAACGCGCCCGCGTCCTGCACGGCCTTGGCGTCGCGCAGCAGCTGGGCGGCCGCCTCCTCGCCGCGGCCCTGCACCCGGTAGCCCATGGAGTTCACGGACTGCGGGGTGAGGCCGATGTGGGCCATGACCGGGATGCCCGACTCCACCAGCAGCTCGATCTGGCGGTGCGAGCGCTCGCCGCCCTCCAGCTTCACGGCCCCGACCCCGGCCTCCTTGACCAGCCGGGTCGCCGAGCGCAGCGCCTGCACCGGCCCCTCCTGGTAGGAGCCGAAGGGCAGGTCGCCGACGATCAGCGCGCGGGAGGTGCCGCGTACGACCGCCGCGGACAGCATGGTCATCTCGTCGAGGGTGACGGGGACGGTCGTCTCGTACCCGAGGTGGCAGTTGCCCGCCGAGTCGCCGACGAGCATCACGGGGATCCCGGCCTCGTCGAAGACGGAAGCGGTCATCGCGTCGTACGCGGTGAGCATGGGCCACTTCTCGCCCCGCTCCTTGGCGAGCGCGAGGTCGCGAACGGTGATGCGGCGTGTGCCCTTGCCCCCGTACAGCGCCTTGCTGCCGTCGGTGGACTTCGTCTGGGCAGCCGAGGACTGCGTCATTGCACCGGCTCCTTCGTCATCTCGAGGCGCCCTCACGGCGTCCCCGGACCGCTTCCCATGGTGGCACCTCGCCCCGGCGAGGGCCAGAGCGCCCCCTGTGGGTAAAGCCTCAGTAAGAAAGACGGCGGCGGAATCGATACGAGACGGTTCCGTATCGGAAGTGTTCTAGGCTCGGCGTCATGACTACTCCTGCCGTCCCCACCGCTCCGCGGATACCGGAAGCGGTGCACCGGCGTCGTTGGGCGATCCTCGGCGTCCTGATGCTGAGTCTGCTGATCGTGGTGCTCGACAACTCGATCCTGAACGTCGCGATCAAGACGATCTCCACGCCCGCCCCGACGGGACTCGGGGCCACCCAGAGCGAGCTGGAGTGGGCGATCAACGCCTACACGCTCGTCTTCGCGGGACTGCTGTTCTCCGCCGGCCTCCTCGGCGACCGCATCGGCCGCAAGAAGGTCCTGCTCGGGGGACTGGCGGTGTTCGGCATGGGCTCGGCGCTCGCCGCCGAGTCCGGCTCGCCCGCCCAGCTCATCGCCTTCCGCGCGCTGATGGCGCTCGGCGCGGCCTTCGTGATGCCCGCCACGCTCGCCGTCCTGATGAACGTCTTCGACCGGGAGGAGCAGCCCAAGGCGATCGGCATGTGGGCCGGCGGCGTCGGCCTCGCCATCGCCATAGGCCCCATCACCGGCGGCCTGCTGCTCGACCACTTCTGGTGGGGCTCGGTCTTCCTCATCAACGTGCCGATCGTGCTGCTCGCGATCGGGCTGATGCTGTGGCTGGTGCCCGAGTCCCGCGACCCGAAGCCGGGCCGGGTCGACCTCGTCGGCGTCGTCCTGTCGGTGATCGGCCTCGTCCTGCTCGTGTACGGCATCATCAAGGGCGGTGAACTGGCCGACTTCACCGACGCGAAGGTGCTGGCGACCATAGGGGCCGGCCTCGTCGTCCTGGCCGCGTTCGTGGTGTTCGAGAAGCGCAGCGACCACCCGTCCGTCGACATGGACTACTTCAAGAACAAGGTGTTCTCCGCCGCCATCTCCGTCATCGCGCTGGTCTTCTTCGCGCTGATGGGCGTCACCTTCTTCTCGGTCTTCTACACCCAGAGCGTGCGCGGCTACTCGCCGCTCCAGACCGGTCTGCTGCTGCTGCCGCTGGCGGCCGCCCAGCTGATCTTCGCGCCGCGCGCCCGGCTGGTCGTCGACCGCATAGGGATCCGGGCGACGACCACGACCGCGATGCTCGTGCTCGCCGCGACGCTCGTCGCGTTCGCCACCCTGGACGCCGACACCCCGATCTGGCTCCTGGAGGTCGTCTTCTTCTTCATGGGTGCGGGAATGGCCCACATCATGACCCCGACCAGCGTCGTCATCATGCAGGCGCTGCCCCGCGAGAAGGCGGGCTCCGCCTCCGCGCTGAGCAACACCTTCCGCCAGGTCGGCGGCGCGCTCGGCATCGCCGTCCTCGGCTCCGTGCTGTCGACGTCGTACCGCAACGGCATCGAGGGCCACCTCGGCACGCTGCCGCCGGGCCTGCGCGACACGGCGGGCGAGTCGATCGAGGCCACCCTCGGGGTCGCCGCCAAGCTCGGCGACCAGGGCCGGTCGCTGGTCGTGCCCGCTCATGACGCGTTCCTGCACGCCATGCACATCACCGCCCTGTGCGGGGCGGGCGTGGCCGTGGTGGGCGCGATCGTGGTGGCCCTCTTCCTGCCGGGTCGTCCGAAGCCCGTGCAGGAGGCCGCGAACGAGGAGGAGTTGGCGCGGGCGAAGCCGTGACCGGCGGGCGGGCGGGGCGGCCGGGAGTCGCCGCCCCGCCCGCCATCCGCGCGACAATCGCTTCAGCGCGACGAAGGGACCGGACGAAAGGACCGATGGACGTGAGCCCCGCCGACAGCACAGCCGTGGAGCAGCCGGTCCGGGGCCGGCCCCGGAGCGAGGCCGTGGAACGGGCCATCATCGAGGGCGTGATGAAGCTGCTGGAGGAGGGCGTCTCGCTCGGCGAGATCTCCATCGAGCGCATCGCCCGCACCGCCGGCGTCGGCAAGGCCGCCATCTACCGCCGCTGGAGCGGCAAGGAGGAACTCTTCGTCGACGTCCTGCGCACCGCGGAACCCGACGACCTGGAACTCCCCGGCACCTCCATGCGCGACGACCTGATCGTGCTGCTGGAGTCGCTGCGCCGGCGGGGCCTCGTCAACCGTTCCTCCGCCATCCTGCACAACGTGCAGGCCCAGATGAAGAGCAGCCCGAAGATCTGGGCCGCCTACCACAACACGGTCATAGCACCGCGGCGCAGGCTGGGGATCGAGGTCCTGCGCCGGGGCCAGCGCGACGGCGAACTGCGCGGCGACGTCGACGTCGATCTCGTGAACGACCTGTTCGTCGGGCCGATGCTGGTGCGCGCCGTCCTGCGGCCCGACGCCGACCTGCCGGAGGACCTGCCCGAACGCATCGTCGACACGCTGCTCGCCGGACTACGCCCCGTCAGCTCCCCGGCTCCGTAACGCCCATGTGCGCGTTCCGTCACAGACCAGGTCACACGGCCCGGGTCCGGAACCCCTGAGCGCGCCCCGTTCGTCCTCCTGCCCGTACGGCCGTCACGGGACGGCGAGAACGAAACCGAACATCGCCTAGGGTCGTACCCGGGGGGACGTACGGTGTGCACGGCAGGCAGTGAGGCGACGGTATGGCGCAGCAGGCGTACATGACGGAGACGGACGACAACGGCGGCTCGGGACACGAGCCTCGGGGAGCCCGGCTCCGGCGCCTGATCGGACGCTTCGTCGGCCGGCTGTCGACGGGCTGGCGCGGTGATCCGCGCATCTGGCGGCGCGGTCTGGTCCTCACCGGCGTCGCCACGGCGCTCGCCCTGGTGATGCTGCTGCACTCGCGCATCCCGAACCGCTTCGGCAACCTCGGCAGCCTGACGGAGACGTTCCTGCCCTGGATCGGCGTCCTCGTCCCGGTGCTGCTGGTGCTGGCGCTGGTGCGCAGGTCGGCGATCGCGCTGATCGCCGTCGTCCTCCCGGCCGTGGTCTGGGCGAACCTCTTCGGCGGACTCCTCGTGGACCGGACCGGCGCGGGCGGGGACCTGACCGTCGCCACCCACAACGTCAACGCGGACAACCCCGATCCGGCCGGCACCGCCCGTGACGTCGCCGCGTCGGGCGCGGACGTGGTGGCGCTGGAGGAACTGACCGGCACGGCGGCGCCGGTGTACGCGAAGGCGCTGGCGGCGACGTACCCGTACCACTCGGTGCAGGGCACGGTTGGGCTGTGGAGCAGGTACGCGCTGAGCGCCGTGAAGCCCGTGGACATCAAGCTGGGCTGGACGCGCGCCATGCGGGCGACCGTGGCGACACCGCAGGGCGAGGTCGCCGTCTATGTCGCCCATCTGCCCTCGGTGCGGGTGAAGCTGCGGGCCGGTTTCACGGCCCGCCAGCGCGACACGAGCGCGGACGCGCTGGGCGAGGCGATCGCCGACGAGAAGCTGACCCGGGTGATCCTGCTGGGCGACCTCAACGGCACCATGAACGACCGTTCGCTCAACGCCGTGACCTCGCAGATGCGCTCCACGCAGGGCGCGGCGGGCAGCGGCTTCGGGTTCAGCTGGCCGGCGTCGTTCCCGATGGCCCGCATCGACCAGATCATGGTCAAGGGTGTGGATCCGGTCACCTCCTGGACCCTGCCGCAGACGGCGAGCGACCATCTGCCGGTGGCGGCGCGTGTGAAGGTCACCACACCGTAACCGGGGCGTCGGCCGCCGGAATACCGGGCCGGGGAGACTTTGTTCCGTACTTGAACATACGAAACGTATGATGGCCGGAACCCGCTCTCTCTGAAAGGCACGTTCTTCATGCCCCTGGCCCTGCTCGCCCTGGCCGTGGGTGCCTTCGGCATCGGCACCACCGAGTTCGTGATGATGGGCCTGCTGCCCGAGGTCGCGGACGACCTGCACATCTCGATCCCGGCGGCCGGGCACCTCGTCTCCGCGTACGCGCTCGGCGTCGTCATCGGCGCGCCGCTGCTGGCCGCCGCGACGGCGCGGATGTCCCGCCGCACGGTCCTGATCTCCCTGATGGCCCTCTTCGTCACCGGCAACGCGCTCTCGGCGCTCGCCCCGGACGACGGCTGGCTGCTGGCCGCCCGCTTCCTCAGCGGTCTGCCGCACGGCGCCTTCTTCGGCGTGGGCGCGGTGGTGGCCACCAACCTGGTCGCGCCGGAACGCAAGGCCCGCTCGGTGTCGCTGATGTTCCTCGGCCTGACCGTCGCCAACGTCGCGGGCGTTCCCGTCGCCACCCTCGTCGGCCAGCACCTCGGCTGGCGCGCGACCTTCCTCGGCGTCAGCGTGATCGGCCTCGTCGCCATCGCCGCCCTGGCCCTGCTCATCCCGCGCGACGACGCCCAGGCGCCCGCCGTCGGCCTGCGCCGCGAACTGGCCGCCCTGCGCTCGCTGCCGGTGTGGCTGGCGCTCGGCACCACCGTGGCCGGCTTCGGCGCCCTCTTCTCCGCCTACAGCTACATCACGCCGATGCTGACGGACTCCGCCGGCTTCGCCGACTCCAGCGTGACGCTGCTGCTGGCGCTGTTCGGCGTCGGCGCCACCGCCGGCAACCTGCTGGGCGGCCGCCTCGCCGACCGCGCGATGCGCCCCACCCTGTTCGCCGGTCTCACCTCGCTGGCCCTGGTCCTGGCCCTCTTCCCGCTGCTGATGACGACGGCGTGGGGCGGCGCGCTGGCCGTGCTCCTGCTCGGCGTCGCGGCGTTCGTCACGGGCTCGCCGCTGAACCTGATGGTGATGGAGAAGGCCGCCGACGGCCCCTCCCTCGCCTCCTCCGCCAATCAGGCGGCCTTCAACCTGGCCAACGCCGGCGGCGCCTGGCTCGGCGGCCTGGCCCTCACGGCCGGCCTCGGCGTCACCTCACCCGCACTGGCGGGCGCGGCCCTGGCCGCCCTCGGCCTGGCGGTGGCCGCCACCGCCTACGCGGTCGACGCCCGCCGCACCCACCGCCCCACCACCCGCGACCGAGTCATCGCCACCCACCACCCCCACCCAACCCCAGCAGAAGCCCACCACTGACCCCAGTGGCGGTGCGCTGGAACCCGCTTCCGGGCAGGCCTCCCCCCGCCTGCGGGGTCGTGGGCTGGGACTCGGGGCGGGGCCGGCCGGCCTCCCCCCAGGGGGGCGGGGAACTGCGCGACCAGCCACGGCGGACCCGTAGGTGCTCACGGCCCTACCCGCCCCGCCTGCGGGATCGTGCGCTGGGACCCGGGGCCGGGCTGGCCGGCCTCCCCCAGGGGCGCGGGGAACTGCGCGACCAGCGGCAGCGGATCCGCAGGTGCTCACGGCCCTACCCACCCCGCCTGCGGGGACGTGCGCTGGGACCCGGGGCCGGGCCGGCTGGCCTCCCCCAGGGGGGCGGGGAACTGCGCGACCAGCGGCAGCGGATCCGCAGGTGCTCACGGCCCTACCCACCCCGCCTGCGGGGACGTGCGCTGGGACCCGGGGCCGGGCCGGTCGGCCTCCCCCAGGGGCGCGGGGAACTGCGCGACCAGCCACGGCGGACCCGCACATGCCCACGGCCCTACCCACCCCGCCTGCGGGATCGTGCGCTGGGACCCGGGGCGGGGCCGGCCGGCCTCCCCCAGGGGCGCGGGGAACTGCGCGACCAGCCACGGCGGACCCGCAGATGCCCCGCAGCGCACCAGTCACCCGGCCCCGGCCCGCCGGCCCCCGGGCCACCGCTCACCAAGACCCGGCCCCCCGGCCCCCGGCCCCGTGTACACCGCGAACCGGCGAACCGGCCACCGCCGCACTCCAACACCCCCCACCGACAAAGCGCCCCGGGCGGCAGCCCTACGCGTCGAAACGCGCAAGATCCCGCAGCCAAGCCGCCGCCGAACTGTCCGACGGCGCCCGCCAGTCACCCCGCGGCGACAGCGAGCCGCCCGCCGACACCTTCGGCCCGTTGGGCATCGCCGACCGTTTGAACTGGGCGAAGGCGAAGAAGCGACGGCAGAAGACCTCCAGCCAGCGCCTGATCTCGGCCTGGTCGTAGGCCACCCGCTTGGCGTCGGGGAAGCCGGGAGGCCAGTCGCCGGCGTCCGCGTCGTGCCAGGCGTGCCAGGCCAGGAAGGCGATCTTCGAGGGACGGAAGCCGTAGCGCAGCACGTGGAAGAGCGTGAAGTCGTGCAGCGCGTAGGGGCCGATCCGGGACTCGGTGGACTGCATCTCCTCGCCCGGCACGAGCTCCGGGCTGATCTCGGTGTCGAGGATCGCGGAGAGCGTGCGCCCGGTCTCCTCGTCGAACTGGCCGCTGCTGACGACCCAGCGGATCAGGTGCTGCATCAGCGTCTTCGGCACGCCGGAGTTGACGTTGTAGTGGCTCATCTGGTCGCCCACGCCGTACGTGGACCAGCCGAGCGCCAGCTCCGACAGGTCGCCGGTGCCCAGCACGATGCCCCCGCGCTGGTTGGCCAGCCGGAACAGGTAGTCGGTGCGCAGCCCGGCCTGCACGTTCTCGAAGGTGACGTCGTACACCGGCTCGCCGGAGGCGAACGGATGGCCCATCTCCTTCAGCATCAGCCGCGCGGTGGGCGTGATGTCCAGCTCGGCCGCGGTGACGCCGAGCGAGTTCATCAGCTTGTGGGCGTTGTCCTTGGTGTGGTCGCTGGTGGCGAAGCCGGGCAGCGTCCAGGCCAGGATGTCGCTGCGCGGGCGGCCCGCCCGGTCCATCGCGCGGGCGGCGACGATCAGCGCGTGCGTGGAGTCGAGCCCGCCGGACACGCCGATGACGACCTTGGGCCCGCCGATCGCCGCCATGCGCTGCTGGAGGCCCGCGACCTGGATGTTGTACGCCTCGTAGCAGTCCTGGGCGAGACGGTCGGCGTCGGCCGGCACGAACGGGAAGCGCTCCAGACGGCGGCGCAGCCCGAGGTCGGCGGAGGGCGGGCCGAGTGCGAAGTCGACCGTGCGGAAGTCGCCGGTGCGCGCGAGGTGCGTGCGGCGGTTGTCGTCGAACGTGCCCATCCGCTGCCGTTCCTGGCGCAGCAGGTCGAGGTCGACGTCGGCGATCGCGTACTCGTCGCCGAGCGGGAACCGTTGCGTCTCCGCGAGCAGCACGCCGTTCTCGTAGACCATGGCCTGGCCGTCCCAGGACAGGTCGGTGGTCGACTCGCCCAGCCCGGCGGCCGCGTACACGTAGGCGGCCAGGCAGCGGGAGGAGGCCGAGCGGCACAGCAGCTTGCGGTCCTCGGCCCGCCCGACGGTGATCGGGCTGCCCGACAGGTTGACGAGGACGGTCGCGCCGGCGAGGGCGGCCTCCGCGCTGGGCGGCACCGGCACCCACATGTCCTCGCAGATCTCGGCGTGCAGCACGAGGCCGGGGACGTCCTGCGCGGTGAACAGCAGGTCGACGCCGAACGGCACGCTCTCGCCGCCGACCCGGACCGACCCGCCGCGCTCGTCGGCGCCGTCGCCGATCTGCCGGCGCTCGTAGAACTCCCGGTAGTTCGGCGGGTACGACTTGGGCACGACGCCGAGGACCCGGCCGCGGTGCACGATCACCGCGCAGTTGTAGACCCGGTTGCGGTGCCGCAGGGGGGCGCCCACGACGAGGACCGGCAGCAGGCCGGCCGACCCGGCCACCACCTCCTGGAGCGCCGCCTCGACCTCGTCGAGCAGCGCGTCCTGCAACAGCAGGTCCTCGATGGAGTAGCCGCACAGCACCATCTCCGGGAAGACGGCGACCGCCACCCCCTCGTCGGCGCACCGGCGCGCGTGGCGCAGGACCGCTTCGGCGTTGGCGGGCGGGTCGGCGATGACGGTGTGACCCGTGCATGCGGCGACCCGCGCGAACCCGTGCTGATAAAGGGACCAGAAGTTCGATTCAGGCACGGGCCCAGTGTAATCGTCAGAGCGACGCGATAGGGGGTGCGGTCACCTGCGCGCCGCCCCGGCACGCGACGAGGGGGCGCGGGTGACCCACCCGCGCCCCCTCAAGGCGCCTGCCCGCTGCGCCCGGTGCTACTTCTTGTACGACTCCACGTAGCCCTTCGTGGGCGTGCCCACGCCGGTGACGTCGTCGTAGCCCTTCACCGCGGACAGCGAGCTGTCCTTGCCGAGGCTGCGCACGGAGGTCAGCAGACCGCCGGTCGCGTCCACGCTGTTGGCGAAGTCGACGCGCACGACCGCGAGACCGGAGCCGGTCGGGTTGTCCGTGACGTCGTGGTAGACCCGCGACCCGAACTTGGAGTAGATCGACGGGTTGGCGAAGCCGATCGCCTTGCCGCCGCGCGCCTCCTGGGCCAGCGCCTGCACGGCCGCGATGACCGGAGCCGCCAGCGAGGTGCCGCCGATGCGGTACTCGCTGTACTGCTGGGACCCGTCCGGGAAGGTCTGGGTCTGGCCGACCCGGAAGCCCGTGTTCGGGTCGGCGATCGCCGCGATGTCCGGGACGACGCGGTTGCCCGCGGCGCCGTTGGCCGTGGCGAGCGCCTTCGGGACGACGCCCTTCTGGTAGTACGGCTGGGCGACCGTCTTGCTCGTGCCGCCGCCCGCGCCCGAGGTGAACGCGCCCGGGAAGCCCGTCCAGCTCTTGCCGTCGGCCGACAGCGACGCCTTCTCGGTGCCCCAGCCGGTCTCCCACAGGTACTTGTCGTTCTTGCCGACCGCCAGCGAGGTGCCGCCGACCGCCGTCACCCACGCCGAGTTGGCCGGGGTGTCGACCTGCTTCGTACCGGTGTTGGCGACCTCGTCGCCGTTGTCGCCGGAGGAGAAGTAGAAACCGATCCCCTCGACCGCGCCGAACTGGAAGACCTGGTCGTAGGCGGCCGCCAGGTCCGGCGTCTGGTTGGCCTCGATGTCGCCCCACGAGTTGGAGACGATGTCGGCCAGGTGGTTGTCGACGACCTTGCTGAGCGAGTCGAGCAGGTCGTCGTCGTAGCAGGACGCGGCGCCCACGTACGTGACGTTCGCGGCCGGCGCGACCGCGTGCACGGCCTCGACGTCGAGGGTCTCCTCGCCGTACCAGCCGGCCGCCCCGCACTCCTCGGTCTTCGTGTAGTTCGCCGGCAGGACCTGGCGCAGCTGCCCGGTCTTCCAGGACGCGTCGCCGTGCGCCTTCGCGTACGTCGCCGCGTCGAAGGCGATGGTCGGCGAGGCGTAGGCGTCGGTGATGGCGACCCGCACGCCCTTGCCGGTGAACTTCCCGGCGCCGTAGGCGGACCGCAGCTGCTTGCCGGTGTAGCCCTGCACGGCGTACGGGATCTTCTTGCCGTACGCCGACGGGAGGCTGCTCGCGGTCTTGGAGCCGTAGTACGAGGAGAACGGCCCGGCGTTCTTGAACACCGCGTCCGGCGGCGGCAGCTGCTCCTTGGAGGCGGCCTTGTGCGGCGCGTTGTCCAGACCGGTCACGGTCAGGACGGCGCCGTCCAGGCTCGCGGGAGCCGTCGCGCTCTTCGCCGGCGCCCGGTAGGTCTTGGCGCCCTTGGCGAAGTTGTGCAGCTGGGTGCCGAATGCCTTCTCGGCGGCGGCGACGTCACCGCTGACGGAGACGTAGTGCCGGCTGGTGCCGGTCACCTTCAGACCGGCCGCCGTCAGCCACGACCTGACCGCGGCCACCTGGGCCTCGGTCGCTCCGAAGCGGGCCTGCGCCTGCTCGGCGGAGAGGTACTTGCCGAAGGCGGCGGAGTGCGGGTCGGAGACCGACTTCGCGTACTGCGCGAGGCCGGCCGCGTCGCGTCCCGCGAGGTAGACACGGGCGGAGACCTGCGCGCTGTCCGCCGTCGCGCCCTTGTCCGCCTTGGCGGTGGCCCACGCGGGCCTGGTCCCGGACAGCGTGTCACGGGCCGGGCCGTCCGCGGCGTGGGCCGCGGGTATGCCGAGCGCCAGCGCGCCGGCGATCATGGGCAGTGTCGCCGCCATGCTCGCTCCGGCGCGCAGCGTGGCGCGATTGGATCTCATAGGACCCCCTGATATGTGGTTCGACGCGAGTGGATCACTCGACGTGGTGGCCACTCTCGCGACGAACACCTCATGCCTGGGGAATGCGAACACCAAGAAGACGCCAAGTGACCGCTTTCTGGGCGGGTTTGACGGATAAGTCCGTGAAGTCGAGGGAAAACCCTATGAATTGAGCGAGGGGAGTGCGGGGGCTACGGCTTGGCCCCGCGTGCCTTGAGCATGTCCGCCATGAGGCCGATCTCCGACTGCTGGGCCTCCACCATGCCCTGCGCGAGCCGCTTCTCCACGCCCACCGCGCACCGGTGCGCGCACCCCTCGGCCATGTGGACGCCGCCCTTGTGATGGGCCGTCATCAGCCGCAGGTAGAACACCTCGGCCGCCCTGCCGTTCAGCGTCCCGAGCTTCTTCATCTCGGTGTCGGTGGCCATGCCCGGCATCAGCGCGCCGTCCCCGCCCCCGCTCATGCCGGCCATGCCCATCCAGGCCATCGGCCCGTCCGCCGACACCTTCGGCAGCCCCCACAGATCGAGCCAGCCGAGCAGCATGCCCCGCTGGTTGGCCTGCGTCTGGGCGATGTCGTAGGCCAGCCGCCGCACCTCCGCGTCGGTCGTCCGGTCGCGCACGACGTACGACATCTCGACGGCCTGCTGGTGGTGCACCGCCATGTCGCGGGCGAACCCGGCGTCCGCGGATCCCGCGGCGGGGACGCCGGAGCCGGCCGCGTCCGCGCCGCCCTCCCCGGCCACCGAGTAGGTGACGGCCCCCGCGGCGACGAGGACGCCGGCCACGGCGACCGCCACTCCCGCGTACCTCACCGCGACAGACCGCCCGTGCACGCCGCGCCCGGCTCCGGCGTCTGCGCGCCCTGCACGAACTGCTCGAGGAACTTGTCCACGTTCGCGTCGCTCGCGCCCGTCACCGTGCGCTGGTGCCCCCACGCGGTGAGCATGATCGGGTCGGCCTGGTCGTCGTCGGGGCTCATGAGCGTGTACGGCGTCTTCTCGACCTTGGCGGCCAGGGCGGCCACGTCGGCCTTCGGGGCCTTGCTGTTGTACGTCACCCAGACCGCGCCGTGCTCCAGCGAGTGCACGGCGTTCATGTCGTCGACGGGCTCGGTGTAGACGTCGCCGTCGCAGTTCATCCACACCTGGTGGTGATCGCCGCCGACGGGCGGCACCGTCGGGTAATGGACCCGCTTGGTGACGTGCGTGCGCCCGAGCTTGCCCGTCCAGGTCCTGACCCCGTCCGCGCCGGTGGCGAACTTCCCGGCGGCCGAGTCCGAGGAGGCGGCCTTCGCGTCGGCGCCGTCGTCCTTGGACTGCGACCTCAGGACGAACACCCCGCCCGCGACGATAGCGGCGACGGCGACGAGGCTGCCCGTGATCACGAGGAACCGGTTGCGCCGCTCCCGGGCCACTTCGGCCCGCCGCATCTCCTCTATGCGCGCCTTGCGCGTGGCGCTGGTGGTCTGGCTGCCGGAACCCATGAGGCCTGTCCTTCTGGGGAAAGGGGCGGGACGGTCGGGACGCTCGGGACTCTTCTGACATGCGGGTCAGCTGATCGTAATGGGGGGAGGGGAAAACGCGTAGACCGTCACCGGCGCGCGACCGGATCAGGACCGGATCCCGCCGATAATTTGAAGGACAGATGCGCATTATCTACGCTTCGGTGCATGCGGCTGCTGCGATCCACCGACCTGGCACTGCGCGTCCTCATGCGGCTCGCGGTGACCGGCGACGACCCGGCCGCCGCCCCCGCAGCCCCCACCACTCCCACCCCCATCACCCCCACCACCCGTGACGTGGCCGCCGCCATGGACGTCCCGTACACGCACACGGCCAAGGTCGTCGCCGAGCTCCAGCACCTGGGGCTCCTGGAGGCCCGCCGGGGCAGGGGCGGGGGACTGGCGCTGACCGAGCGGGGCCGTACCGCCTCCGTGGGCGCGATCGTGCGCGCCTTCGAGGGTGACGGCGACGTCGTCGACTGCGAGGGGACCACTCCCTGCCCGCTGGCGTCGGGCTGCCGGCTGCGGGGCGCCCTGCGCCGGGCCCAGGAGGCGTTCTTCGCGTCCCTGGACCCGCTCACGCTCACCGACATCGTGGCGGACCCGACGGGCCCGCTGCTGCTGGACATCGCCCGGCCCGTCCCGACCGGCCCGCGACCGGCCGCGCCCTCTACCGGCCGTGCGCCCGGTAGTGCCTCGTCAGGGCCGTGATCCGCGCCGGATCCGCCCCGCCGTTCAGCTCCGCCAGGAGACCGTCCGGGCACAGTTCGTAGAGGTCCCCCCACCACCGCCGGCCCCGGTTGTCCCAGATCCGGTAGCCGCCGGGCACGCCCCGGGCGACGTAACGCCTTCTGCTCACGGCCTGCTCACGGCCCCTCCGGATCATCTGGCCTACGAGCGGATGACAGGACGGGGCGCGGCCGCCGCGACGGCTCCGGCGCGGCGTCGGCCGCCGGGGCGATTCGCCCGCAGGCCGGGACGGAGGGGGGCTGGGCGTTACGGATGCCGGTGCGAGCAGGCAAGATGGGCTCCAGAGCAGTACATCTGCCCGACGCGAGGCGTTCAGGCCCGGGTCGCCGAGGCGATCATGGTCCGCAACGCGGACGAAACGCCGGCGTGGTGTGATGCTCAGGTGCCCGACCGCCTCTTTCGTGGGACGGGAGACAGGCGGCCTGACCAGCAAGGATGGGGAAGCGGAAGATGGACAAGCAGCAGGAGTTCGTGCTCCGGACGTTGGAGGAGCGCGACATCCGGTTCGTACGGCTGTGGTTCACGGACGTCCTGGGCTTCCTCAAGTCCGTCGCCGTGGCCCCCGCCGAGCTGGAGCAGGCCTTCGACGAGGGCATCGGCTTCGACGGCTCCGCGATCGAGGGCTTCGCCCGGGTCTACGAGTCCGACATGATCGCCAAGCCGGACCCCTCCACCTTCCAGGTGCTGCCGTGGCGGGCCGAGGCCCCCGGCACCGCCCGCATGTTCTGCGACATCCTCATGCCGGACGGCTCGCCCTCCTTCGCCGACCCCCGCTACGTCCTCAAGCGCGCCCTCGCACGCGCCTCCGACCTGGGCTTCACGTTCTACACCCACCCGGAGATCGAGTTCTTCCTGCTCAAGGACAAGCCGACCGACGGCTCCCGGCCGACCCCGGCCGACAACTCCGGCTACTTCGACCACACGCCCCACAACGTCGGCATGGACTTCCGCCGCCAGGCGATCACCATGCTGGAGTCGATGGGCATCTCCGTCGAGTTCTCCCACCACGAGGGCGCCCCCGGCCAGCAGGAGATCGACCTGCGCTACGCCGACGCCCTCTCCACGGCCGACAACATCATGACGTTCCGCCTGGTCATGAAGCAGGTCGCACTGGAGCAGGGCGTCCAGGCCACCTTCATGCCGAAGCCGTTCAGCGAGCACCCCGGCTCCGGCATGCACACCCACCTCTCCCTCTTCGAGGGCGACCGCAACGCGTTCTACGAGTCGGGCGCCGAGTACCAGCTGTCGAAGGTCGGCCGGTCCTTCATCGCCGGTCTGCTCAGGCACGCCGCCGAGATCGCCGCCGTCACCAACCAGTGGGTCAACTCGTACAAGCGCATCTGGGGCGGCTCCGAGCGCACCGCGGGCGCCGGCGGCGAGGCCCCCTCGTACATCTGCTGGGGCCACAACAACCGCTCCGCCCTGGTCCGCGTGCCGATGTACAAGCCCGGCAAGACCGGCTCGGCCCGCATCGAGGTCCGCTCCATCGACTCCGGCGCCAACCCCTACCTGGCCTACGCCATGCTGCTCGCCGCCGGCCTCAAGGGCGTCGAGGAGGGCTACGAGCTGCCGCCGGGCGCCGAGGACGACGTCTGGGCCCTGTCGAACGCCGAACGACGCGCCATGGGCATCGAGCCGCTCCCGCAGAACCTCGGCGAGGCGCTCACCCTGATGGAGGGCAGCGACCTCGTCGCCGAGACGCTCGGCGAGCACGTCTTCGACTTCTTCCTGCGCAACAAGCGCCAGGAGTGGGAGGAGTACCGCTCCGAGGTCACCGCGTTCGAGCTGCGCAAGAACCTGCCGGTGCTGTAGCGCCGGAGCCGCCGCCGCGGCCGCCCGCGGGCGGCCGTGTGCGGGGCGGGGAGTGTGCGGGCAAGGAGTGCGCGGGCGGAGACTGCGGGTCGCGGGGTCTCGGCTGCCGGGGGCCGCGTCGGCCCGCATCCCGCCGCGCGCCCACGGCCCGCGGTCTGCCCCGCGAGGAGCCCGTCCGGGGCCCTGACGTACGGGAAGGCGCCCCGCGCTCCCGGCTCCGCGGAACCGGAAGCCGGCCCGCAGCGCCGGACAGACGTGCGGGTTACGCTCGACTGCGGACGGGCTTGATCGCAGGAGGAGGCCGGGGATGATGGCGCCGGGGCGCAGGAGCAGCACCTTCACACGGCTGCTGCGGCACGGCTTCACCGATCCGAGCGCCGCCGAGCGGCTGTTGGACGGGCCCGAGTTGTCCCCGGTGCGGGACGACCCCTTTCTGCTGGGGGCCCTCGCGGCCACCGCCGACCCCGATCTCGCCCTGCACGGTCTCGTCCGGCTGCTGGAGGCCCAGCCCGGCCCCACCGCCCGCCGGGAACTGCTCGACACGCTGATCGCGGCCAAGCCGCTGCGCGACCGGCTGCTGGGGGTGCTGGGGGCGTCCGCCGCGCTGGCCGACCACCTCGCCCGCCACCCGCGGGACTGGGAGGCGCTGGTCACCTACGAGCCCCGTGACCTGCATCCGGGGGTGGAGGAGTTCGAGCGGGGGCTGGCCGACGCCACGGACCCGGTGCTGCTGAGGGTCGCCTACCGGCGCTGTCTGCTGTCCATCGCGGCGCGGGACGTGTGCGCGACGACCGACGTCGCCGAGACCGCCGCCGAGCTGGCCGACCTCGCCACGGCGACCCTGCGGGCCGCGCTGCGGCTGGCCAGAGCCGACGCGCCCGACGACGCCGCGCTGTGCCGGCTCGCCGTCATCGCCATGGGCAAGTGCGGCGGCCACGAGCTGAACTACGTGTCGGACGTCGACGTCATCTTCGTCGGGGAGGCCGTCGACGGCGCCGACGAGGACAAGGCGCTGCGGGCCGCCACCAAGCTCGCCTCGCACCTGATGCGGATCTGCTCGGAGACCACGGTGGAGGGGTCGATCTGGCCCGTCGACGCCAATCTGCGGCCCGAGGGCCGCAACGGCCCGCTCGTGCGCTCGCTCAGCAGCCATGTCGCCTACTACCGCAGATGGGCCAAGACCTGGGAGTTCCAGGCCCTGTTGAAGGCGCGGCCGGTGGCCGGCGACCTGGAGCTGGGGGCCGAGTACGTCGCCGCCGTCGAGCCCTTGGTGTGGAAGGCCGCCGAGCGGGAGAACTTCGTCGTCGACGTGCAGCGGATGCGGCGGCGGGTCGTCGAGAACATCCCGGCCGCCGAGATCGACCGCGAACTCAAGCTCGCGCCGGGCGGCCTCAGGGACGTCGAGTTCGCCGTGCAGCTCCTGCAGTTGGTGCACGGCCGGGCCGACGCGTCGCTGCGCAGCGGGACCACGCTGGACGCGCTCCAGGCGCTCGCCGCGGGCGGCTACGTCGGCCGGGCGGACGCGACGCAGCTCGACGCCGCGTACCGGTTCCTGCGCTCCATGGAGCACCGCATCCAGCTCTACCGGCTGCGCCGCACCCACCTGGTGCCGGAGGACGAGGCGGACCTGCGCCGGCTCGGCCGCTCGCTCGGACTGCGCACCGACCCGGTCGCCGAGCTGGGACGCGAGTGGAAGCGGCACGCCGCCGTGGTGCGCCGGCTGCACGAGAAGCTGTTCTACCGGCCGCTGCTCGACGCGGTCGCCCAACTCGCTCCCGGTGAGACCAGGTTGAGCGCGAAGGCGGCCCGCGAGCGGCTGGTCGCCCTCGGCTACGCCGATCCCGCGTCCGCGATGCGGCACCTGGAGGCGCTGGCCTCCGGCGTCTCGCGCAAGGCCGCCATCCAGCGCACCCTGCTGCCCGTCCTGCTGGGCTGGTTCGCGGACTCCGCCGACCCGGACGCGGGGCTGCTCAACTTCCGCAAGGTCTCGGACGCCCTGGGCAAGACCCCCTGGTATCTGCGGCTGCTGCGGGACGAGGGGGCCGCCGCGGAGAACCTCGCGCGCGTGCTGTCCGCCGGACGGCTGGCCCCCGATCTGCTGATGCGGGCGCCGGAGGCGGTGGCGCTGCTCGGCGACGGGGAGAGCGGGCGGCTGGAGCCGCGCGCCCGCGGCCCGTTGGAGCAGGAGATGCTCGCCGCCGTGCGGCGGGCCGACGGGGCCGAGCAGGCGGTGACCGCGCTGCGCGGAGTGCGCCGGCGCGAGCTGTTCCGCACGGCCGCGGTGGACATCGTCGGCAGCTACGGCACCGAGGGGCAGCCGGCCGAGGCCGATCAGGGCGCCCTGGTGGACCTGGTGGGCGGGGCCGTGTCGGACCTCACGGCCGCCACCCTGGCCGGGACGCTCCAGGCGGTCGTGCGGGAGGGCTGGGGCGACGCCCTCCCGACGCGCTTCGCCGTCATCGGCATGGGACGCTTCGGGGGTCACGAGCTGGGCTACGGCTCCGACGCCGACGTGCTGTTCGTGCACGAGCCCCGCGACGGCGTCGACGAGCGGGAGGCCTCCGACGCGGCCAACAAGGTCGTCTCCGAGATGCGCCGGCTGCTTCAGATCCCGAGCGCCGATCCGCCGCTGCTCGTCGACGCGGACCTGCGCCCCGAGGGCAAGTCCGGCCCGCTGGTGCGGACGCTGAACTCCTACGAGGCCTACTACCGGCGGTGGTCGCTCGTCTGGGAGGCGCAGGCCCTGCTGCGGGCCGAACCCGTCGCGGGGGACGAGGAGTTGGGGCGCCGGTTCATCGCGCTCGCGGACCCGCTGCGGTATCCGGCGAGCGGGCTGCCGGAGGAGTCCGTGCGGGAGATCCGGCGGCTGAAGGCCAGGATGGAGTCGGAGCGGCTGCCCCGCGGCGCCGACCCGAAGCTGCACACCAAGCTCGGTCCGGGCGGGCTGTCCGACGTCGAGTGGACGGTGCAGCTGATGCAGATGCGGCACGGGGCGTCGGTCGAGGGCCTGCGGACCACCCGCACCCGCGAGGCGCTCGCCGCCGCCCGCGACGCCGGGCTGGTCACCGCGGACGACGCGGTGACGCTGGACGAGGCCTGGGTGCTGGCCACGCGGGTGCGCAACGCGGTGATGCTGGTGCGCGGGCGGGCCGGGGACACGTTCCCGACCGACCCCCGTGAACTCGTCGCCGTGGGCCGCTACCTGGGATACGGCCCCGGTCGGGTGGGCGACATGCTCGACGACTACCGCCGAACCGCCCGCCTGGCGCGCGCCGTCGTGGACGAGCTGTTCTACGGGGGCTGACACCGGCCGTGCGCACGGCAGTTCGCGCGGGTCAGGGCCCTTCGGGGCGGGCGCAGCCGAGCCGGACCCCGCCCTGCTGCGCCGGCCGGGGGAGCGCAAGCGGTGCGGCGGCGGCGCCCGCTGCCGCCGTCCGGAGGTTCCCCGCCGCCCTGCCGCCGGTGCGGGTCAGGGCCACCGCCAGGAGGACGACCGTCATGCCGGTCAGCACGCGGGGGCCGACGTGTTCGTCCAGGAGCGCCGCGCCCAGGGCCACGGAGACCACCGGGAGCAGGTAGCCGACGGTGGCCGCAGCGGTCGGCCCCTCGTCCGTGATCAGGCGGTAGTTGAGGTAGAAGGTCACGCCGGTGCCGAGGACGCCCAGGGCGGTGACGGCGAGCAGGGCGGTGACGTCCGGGTGCAGGGGGCCGGCCGCGGGGAGGGCGAGCGTGCTCAGGCCCGTCGCCGTCAGGAGCTGCGCCGCCGACATCGCCAGGGGAGTCTCCCGCGTCGTGAGGTGGCGGGCCATGTAGGCGAAGGCCACCGCATAGCTGGCGGCCGCCGCGAGCAGGGCGGCGGCGGGCCAGGTGAGGAGACCGCCCCGCTGCCAGGGGGCGAAGATCAGCACCGTCCCGGCGAACCCCAGGAGAAGACCGGCGAGGCGGGCGGGGTGGGTGATCCGTTCGGCGCCGGTGGTCATGCCGATGAGCAGCGACCACAGCGGGGTCGTGGCGTTGAGGACGCCCGCCAGGCCCGAGTCGAGATGCTGCTCGCCCACGGCGAAGAGGGCGAACGGCAGCGCGTTGCAGAAGAGGGCCGCCACGACGAGACGCCGCCAGGTGGCCCGGGAGCGGGGGAGGCGCTGGCCGGCCCGGCGGGCCAGGAGCAGGAGGACGGCCGCGCCGAGGGCGCAGCGCGCGAAGGTGATCTGGGCCGGGGTCAGGCCGTGGGTGAGGGCCAGCTTGATCCAGAGGAAGCCCGAGCCCCAGAAGAGGGCGAGCGCTGCCATGCGGAGAGTCGAGGGGAGGGGCATGCCGTCCACGGTGACCGCAGCGACCTGTGAGGACAAGTGAAAGGTTCTTGATGGTTCGTTAAGCTGGACTGCATGCTTGATGTGCGGCGGTTGCAGGTGCTGCGGGCGGTCGTGGCGAGCGGGTCGGTGACGGGGGCGGCGGCCGCGCTGGGCTACACGCCGTCCGCCGTCAGTCAGCAGATCGCGGCTCTGGAGAAGGAGGCGGGGGCCGAGCTGCTGGAGCGGGTGGGGCGCGGAGTGCGGCCCACGGCCGCCGGGCTGCTGCTCACCGAGCACGCGGACGCCGTCGGACGGCAGCTCGCCGAGGCCGAGGCCGCCCTCGCCGATCTGCTCGCGGGACGCAGCGGGCGGCTGTCCGTGCGCTACTTCGCCACCGCGGGGGCCGGACTGGTCGCGCCGGCGGTGGCCAGGCTGCGGGAACTGCATCCCGGAGTGCGGCTGGAGCTGCGCGTGAGCGCGCCGCAGGACGCGTTCGCCGAGGTGAGGGAGGGGCGGGCCGATCTGGCGCTGGTGGTGCGCGGGGACGGGGCCCCGGGAGTGCGGCTGGTGCCGCTGCTCGACGATCCCTACCTCGCCGTCCTGCCGCGCGGGCACCGGCTGGCCGGGCGGCGGAGCGTGCGGCTGGCGGAGCTGGCCGACGAGGACTTCGTGGGCAGCGAGTGGCCGGGGCCCTGTCTCGACGCCCAGCTCGACGCGTGCGCGGCCGTCGGGTTCCGGCCGCGGTTCGCCGTCGAGAGCGAGGACTACATGACCGCTCAGGGCTTCGTCGCCGCCGGGCTGGGCGTGAGCCTGGTGCCGCGGCTGGGACTGGGCAGCCGGCATCCGGGGGTCGTCGTACGGGAGGTGCGTGATCCCGTGCCGGTGCGGACCGTGCAGGCGGTCGTGCGGGAGACGGCGCCGCCGCAGCCCGCGCTGGAGGCGTTCCTGGCGGCGCTCAGGGCGGCCGCGACGCCCGCGGACGGCCCGGCCCGCCCCTCCGGACGCCGGCCCATGCCCGCCCCCTGACTCCCGGCACGGCGCGACACTCCCGCCCCCTGACTTCCGGCTGACTCCCGCACGGCGCGATACTCCCGCGGCCGGATCAGGGAGCCGGTCGAGGCATCCGCCGTCAGGGGCCGGAGCCGGTGCGCGCTCCGGGCCGGTCCGCTCGCTTCCCCGGCGCTTTCCTCGGCGCTTTCCTCGGGACGCTCCTCGGCAGGGTGTACGGCAGCGCTCCGTACCAGAGGCGGGCCACGGCGAAGCCGAAGGCGAGACACAGGACGCCGCCCACCGCGTCCAGCCAGAAGTGGTTGGCCGTGGCGACGATGACGACGAGGGTCGCCGCCGGGTACAGCAGGCCCAGGATGCGCACCCAGGGCAGACGGGCCAGGGCGAAGACGGTCAGGCCGCACCACACCGACCAGCCGATGTGCATGGACGGCATCGCCGCGTACTGGTTCGACATGTGCTTGAGATCGCCGGACGCCATCGAGCCCCACGTCCGGTGGGCCGCCACCGTGTCGACGAAGTCGCCGCCCGGCATCAGGCGGGGCGGCGCCAGGGGATAGAGGTAGTAGCCGGCCAGGGCGACGGCCGTGGTCGCGAAGAGCACCAGGCGGGCGGCCCCGTAACGGCCGGGATGGCTGCGGTAGAGCCAGACCAGGACGGCCAGGGTGACCACGAAGTGCAGGGTGGCGTAGTAGTAGTTCATCCCCACGATGAGCCAGGTCACCGAGTTCGCCGCGTGGTTGGCGGACTCCTCCCACGCGAAGCCCAGGGTGCGCTCGGCGCGCCAGATCCAGTCGGCGTTGCGCAGGGCGGCGCCGCGCTGCTCCGGGACCGCGTTGCGCACGAGCGAGTACGTCCAGTAGCTCACCGCGATGAGCAGGATCTCGAACCAGAGGCGCGGTCGGCGCGGGGTGCGCGGGCGGCCGGGGCGGCGCTGTCGTGTGCGGGCCGTGACGGGCTGCGGAACGGCCTGTGCACGGCCTTCCAGTGGTGTCACAGTGGGTTCACCCATGGACGCAAAGTCTGCCAGAAAGGCCCTCTTCGCCCGATCATCCCTCGGTAGGGCACGGTGCGCACGTTCTACGGCGTGAAGCCCCTTTGGTGTTCTTTTCGGTGTTCTCCTCGGCGTCCTTCCGGCGCACCGGCCGGCGGACCCCGCCCCTGCGCCGCGCGGACGACGAGCGCCCGCCGTGGGCCGCGGTGGCGGGCTCAGGGCCGGACGCGGTCCCCGGGGGCCGAGGCGGTCGAGCCGCGCACCACCAGTTCCGGCATGAACACGAACTCGCTGTGCGGCGCGGGCGTCCCGCCGATCTCCTCCAGGAGCGTGCGGACGGCGGCCTGGCCCATCGCGGGGACCGGCTTGCGCACGGTCGTCAGGGGCGGGTCGGTGAAGGCGATCAGCGGGGAGTCGTCGAAGCCGACCACCGAGACGTCACGGGGGACCGCGAGCCCGCGCTGCCGGGCCGTGCGTATCGCGCCCAGCGCCATCATGTCGCTGGCGCAGACGATCGCCGTGCAGCCGCGGTCGATCAGGGCGGTGGTCGCCGCCTGGCCGCCCTCCAGGGTGTAGAGGGAGTGCTGGATCAGCTCGGTCTCGATCGTCTCCGGGCTGAGCCCCAGCTGCTCCTGCATCGCCCGTACGAAGCCCTCGATCTTGCGCTGCACCGGCACGAAGCGCTTGGGACCGAGGGCCAGGCCCACCCGGGTGTGGCCGAGGGAGACGAGGTGGGTCACCGCCAGGGTCATCGCCGCCCGGTCGTCGGGGGAGATGAAGGGGGCCTGCACCTTCGCGGAGAAGCCGTCCACGAGGACGAAGGGGACGCCCTGGGCGCGCAACTGCTCGTAGCGCTCCATGTCGGCCGTGGTGTCCGCGTGCAGGCCGGAGACGTAGATGATGCCGGCGACGCCCCGGTCGACCAGCATCTCGGTCAGCTCGTCCTCCGTGGAGCCGCCCGGGGTCTGGGTGGCGAGCACGGGGGTGTAGCCCTGACGGGTCAGCGCCTGGCCGATGACCTGGGCCAGGGCCGGGAAGATGGGGTTCTCCAGCTCCGGCGTGATCAGGCCGACCAGGCCCGCGCTGCGCTGGCGCAACCGGACGGGGCGCTCGTAGCCCAGGACGTCCAGAGCGGCGAGCACGGACTGACGGGTGGTGGCGGCGACGCCAGGCTTGCCGTTGAGGACGCGGCTGACGGTCGCTTCGCTCACCCCCGCCTGCGCGGCGATGTCGGCAAGCCGTGTGGTCACAGGGGTGGACTGTACCGGTCGGGCGCTGCCTTGCACACCGATCGGTCGCCGTGGGCGGCCTGGTGAACGGGCCGCGCCGGGCTGCTGCGTCATCGCGCTCCCTCGTGAAAGTGATGGCAAGAGCTTTCAGAGTCTTGCACAGTGGCGGCCCGCCCCGCTGTGAGGCCGGTCAACCGCGACAACAACGGTCTCACGGCGGTCGAGGAGAGGTCACGCGCGCGTCACGCGCGGATAACTTCAGCGATGTCTTGCACTTTTTTGCTGCAAGGTCTTTCGTGCCGCTTGCAACGCTGTTACGTTCACGTCGCCCGGCGGCAGCAACGGCGCGGTCGGCAAGTCGGCAGGACGGCGGACGGGACCGCCGCCTGCAGCTATACGGGCTTTCACCCTCAAGGAGAAACTCATGCGGCGTGGCATAGCGGCCACCGCGCTGGTGGCGTCCTTCGCCCTCGCGGCGACGGCCTGCGGCGGAGACGACAGCGGCAGCGACAACTCGTCCGGGCCGGTCACCATCACCTGGTGGGACACCTCCAACGCCACCAATGAGGCGCCCACGTACCAGGCTCTGGTCAAGCAGTTCGAGGCCGCCAACAAGGACGTCAAGGTCAAGTACGTCAACGTGCCCTTCGACCAGGCGCAGAACAAGTTCGACACGGCCGCCGGCGCCTCCGGCGCCCCGGACGTGCTGCGCTCCGAGGTCGGCTGGACCCCGGCCTTCGCCAAGAAGGGCTACTTCCTGCCGCTGGACGGCACGGACGCCCTGAAGGACCAGTCCAAGTTCAAGCCGAACCTGCTGGAGCAGGCCAAGTACGAGGGCAAGACGTACGGCGTCCCGCTGGTCACGGACACCCTCGCCCTGGTCTACAACAAGGCCCTCTTCGCCAAGGCCGGCATCACCACGGCCCCCAAGACCTGGGACGAGCTGAAGACCGCCGCCGCCACCGTCAAGGACAAGACCGGCGTCGACGGCTACTGGGGCTCCACCCAGGCCTACTACGCGCAGTCCTTCCTCTACGGCGAGGGCGCCGACACCGTCGACGCCAAGGCCAAGAAGATCACCGTCGCCTCGCCCGCGGCGAAGAAGGCCTACGGCACCTGGCTGGGCCTCTTCGACGGCAAGGGCCTGCACAAGGCCGACACCACGGCCGACGCGTACGCCCACATCCAGGACGCCTTCGTCAACGGCAAGGTCGCCGCGATCGTGCAGGGCCCGTGGGAGATCACCAACTTCTACAAGGGCGGCGCCTTCAAGGACAAGGCCAACCTCGGCATCGCGACCGTCCCGGCCGGCTCCGCCGGCACGGCGGGCGCCCCGACCGGCGGCCACAACCTGTCGGTCTACGCCGGCTCGGACAAGGCCCACCAGGCCGCCGCGCTGAAGTTCGTGAACTTCATGACCTCCGCCGCGTCGCAGTCGGCCATCGCCCAGAAGAACTCCACGCTGCCCACCCGTGACGACGCCTACACCGACGCCGTCAAGGCCGACCCGGGCATCGCGGGCTACCAGACCGTCCTGTCCGCCGCGCAGCCGCGCCCGGCGCTGCCGGAGTACAGCTCCCTGTGGGGCCCGCTGGACACCGAACTGCCCAAGATCGCGGGCGGCAAGGAGAGCCTCGACAAGGGCCTCGGCAACGCCGAACTCGCCATCGCCAAGCTGGTGCCGGACTTCAGCAAGTGAGTCCGCGTGGCCGCCGGACCCGCCCCCCACGGTGGGGAGGACCCGGCGGCCACCGGCCTGTGAGCCGTACCCCCGTCGACGATCCAGCGTGAAGATCCAGAAGGTGTCGAACCATGACAGTCGCCATCGACCGCGCGACCGGCAAGCGCCGCGGTGACCGTGAGCCGGGGCCCGGGCTCGCCGGACGCCTCAAGCGCGGCTACCACAAGCACTGGTACGCCTACGTGATGATCGCCCCGGTGGCGGTCGTCCTCGGCGTCCTCGTGCTGTACCCCCTGGTGTACGGCCTCTATCTGACGCTGACCGACGCCAACAGCCTCAACACCGCGCGCACGATCGGCGTCAACCACATCGACGCCACCTACAAGTTCATCGGCCTGGACAACTACGCCGACATCCTGTGGGGCCCCACCGCCTACGACCGCTTCTGGTCGCACTTCATCTGGACGATCGTCTGGACCGCGGCCTGTGTCGCCCTGCACTACGGCATCGGACTCGGCCTCGCCCTGCTCCTCAACCAGAAGCTGCGCGGACGGACCCTCTACCGGCTGATCCTGGTGCTTCCCTGGGCGGTGCCCACGTTCGTCACCGTCTTCGGCTGGCGCTTCATGCTCGCCGACGGCGGCATCATCAACTCCGCGCTCGACGCCCTGCACCTGCCCTCGCCCCTGTGGCTGGAGGACACCTTCTGGCAGCGGTTCGCCGCGATCATGGTCAACACCTGGTGCGGTGTGCCGTTCATGATGATCTCGCTGCTGGGCGGCCTGCAGTCGATCGACGCCTCCCTCTACGAGGCCGCCGAGATGGACGGCGCGAGCGCCTGGCAGCGCTTCCGCTTCGTCACCCTGCCCGGTCTGCGCTCGGTCAGCTCGACCGTCGTCCTGCTGGGCATCATCTGGACGTTCAACCAGTTCGCCGTCATCTTCCTGCTGTTCGGCAACACCGCGCCCGACGCGCAGATCCTCGTCACCTGGGCGTACTACCTCGGCTTCGGACAGCAGCCGCGTGACTTCGCCCAGTCCGCCGCCTACGGCATCCTGCTGCTGGCCATCCTGATCGTCTTCACCTCGTTCTACCGCCGCTGGCTGAACCGCAACGAGCAGCAGCTCGCGATCTGAGGCAGGAGTTCCCATGAGCACCACCACCACCGAGACCCCTGCCCCGGTCGCCGGACAGCGTCCCCCGAGGGCCCCGCGCCGGTCCCGCCGGCGCGGCGAGAACAGCCTCGCCGGAACGCTCGCCTCCCACGGCGTCCTGATCGTCGCCAGCCTGATCGCGCTCTTCCCGATCGCCTGGCTGGTCTACCTGTCCCTCGGCCCGGACAAGGACGACTACCTGCACCCGGGCGGCATCTGGGACAAGATGACGTTCTCCAACTACTCGTTCGTGCTCCAGCACACCGAGTTCTTCAACTGGCTGAAGAGCTCCCTGATCGTCACGCTCGGCACCACCGCCATCGGCGTGCTCATCGCCGCCACCACCGGCTACGCCGTCTCGCGCATGCGCTTCCCCGGCTACAAGAAGTTCATGTGGGTGCTGCTGGTCACCCAGATGTTCCCGGTCGCCGTGCTCATGGTGCCGATGTACCAGATCCTGTCCGACCTCCAGCTCATCGACAACTACCTCGGCCTGATCCTCGTCTACTGCACGACGGTCATCCCGTACAGCGCGTGGCTGCTCAAGGGGTACTTCGACACCATCCCCTTCGAGATCGACGAGGCGGGACGCGTCGACGGGCTCACCCCGTTCGGCACCTTCTTCCGGCTGGTGCTCCCGCTGGCCAAGCCCGGCCTCGCGGTGGCCGCCTTCTACAACTTCCTCACCGCGTTCAGCGAGGTCGCCTTCGCCTCGACGTTCATGCTCAGCGACGACAAGTACACGCTCGCCGTCGGCCTGCAGTCGTTCGTCAGCGAGCACGACGCCCAGCGCAACCTGATGGCCGCCACCGCCGTGCTGATCGCGATACCCGCGGCCGTGTTCTTCTACCTCGTGCAGAAGAACCTGGTGACCGGTCTGACCGCGGGCGGCACCAAGGGGTGACGCGCCCCGCCCGGCAGGTCCCCCGAAAGAACCCGGGGCGGCCGCGGTCACCATCCGACCCCGCTGTGACCGCGGCCGCCTCGTCACCCCTTTCACCCCCGTCACCACTTCACCCCCGTCACCCCTTCAACCACTCCGACCCGATGACTCCGTTAGGTACCAAGGACGCCATGAGCCAGCAGCCCGCAGCCCCGGCCCCCGCCCCCACCTCGGCCGTCGTCACCGTCGCGAAGCCCCGCGACTGGTGGCGGGACGCGGTGATCTACCAGGTGTACCCCCGCAGCTTCGCCGACAGCGACGGCGACGGCATGGGCGACCTGGAAGGCGTCCGCTCACGCCTTCCGTACCTGCGCGATCTCGGCGTGGACGCCGTGTGGCTCAGCCCCTTCTACGCCTCCCCGCAGGCCGACGCCGGCTACGACGTCGCCGACTACCGCGCGGTGGACCCGATGTTCGGCAACCTGCTCGACGCCGACGCCCTGATCCGCGACGCCCACGAGCTGAGCCTGCGCGTCATCGTCGACCTGGTGCCCAACCACTCCTCCGACCAGCACGAGTGGTTCAAGCGGGCGCTCGCGGAAGGCCCCGGCTCGTCCCTGCGCGACCGCTACCACTTCCGCCCCGGCAAGGGCGAGAACGGCGAACTCCCGCCCAACGACTGGGAGTCCATCTTCGGCGGCCCCGCGTGGACGCGCGTCACCGAGCCGGACGGCGCCCCCGGCGAGTGGTACCTGCACCTCTTCGCCCCCGAACAGCCCGACTTCAACTGGAACCACCCGGCCGTCGGCGACGAGTTCCGCTCCATCCTGCGCTTCTGGCTGGACATGGGCGTCGACGGATTCCGCATCGACGTGGCCCACGGCCTGGTCAAGGCCGAGGGCCTGCCCGACCTCGGCGCCCACGACCAGCTGAAACTGCTGGGCAACGATGTCATGCCGTTCTTCGACCAGGACGGCGTCCACGAGATCTACCGCCAGTGGCGGCTCATCCTGGACGAGTACTCCGGCGAGCAGATCTTCGTCGCGGAGGCGTGGACCCCCACGATCGAGCGCACCGCGAACTACGTCCGCCCCGACGAGCTCCACCAGGCGTTCAACTTCCAGTACCTGAGCACCGCGTGGGACGCGGCCGAGCTGCGCGAGGTCATCGACCGCACCCTGGAGTCGATGCGCCCGGTCGGCGCCCCGGCCACCTGGGTCCTGTCCAACCACGACGTCACCCGCCACGCCACCCGGTTCGCCAACCCGCCCGGTCTCGGCACCCAGATCCGCACCGCCGGCGACCGCGAGCTGGGCCTGCGCCGGGCCCGCGCGGCCACGCTGCTGATGCTGGCGCTGCCCGGCTCCGCGTACGTCTACCAGGGCGAGGAACTCGGCCTGCCCGACGTCGTCGACCTGGCCGACGAGGTCCGCCAGGACCCGGCGTACTTCCGCGGCGCCGGCCAGGACGGCTTCCGCGACGGCTGCCGGGTGCCGATCCCGTGGACGCGCGACGGCTCGTCCTACGGCTTCGGAGACGGCGGCAGCTGGCTTCCGCAGCCGGCCGGCTGGGGCGAGCTGAGCGTGGCGGCCCAGACGGGCGACCCCGGCTCGACCCTGGAGCTGTACCGCTCGGCCCTGCGCGTGCGCCGTGCCCTCCCCGACCTGGGCGCGGGCGACTCGGTGGAGTGGCTGAAGGCCCCCGAGGGCGTTCTCGCCCTGCGGCGCGGGGAGTTCGTGTGCGTCGCGAACACGACGGGCGAGTCGGTGACGACCCCCGCGTACGGGCGCGTGCTGCTCGCGAGCGGCGAGGTGACCGAGACGGACGCCGGCGAGGCGAAGCTGCCGGCCGACACGACGGTGTGGTTCACGACCGCGTGAAGACGGAACCGCGGGCGCGGACGACCTGACCGCCCGCACACGTGACCGCGTGACCGCCTGAACTCCGAGGCCCGTCGCCCCTCCCCGGGCGGCGGGCCTTCGGCATGGGCGCGCACCCGCGGGGCGGGACGGACCGGGACGCCGGGCCGCCGGTGTCGGTGGTCACCGGGGGATTCGGCCAGGGCCCGCCCGCGACCTCTTGCAGATCCTTCACACCGACCTCTGCACTTTTCGGCCGCCGACCCTTAACATCACGCCACTGCAAGGTATCTGAAAGATTGCAGCAAGAGCCTTCAAAGACGAAGGAACCCCACATGTCACACAGCAGACCCCTCACGGGCGCTCTCGCCCTGGCCGCCGCCCTGGCCGCGGTCGTCGTCCCCGGCGCTTCCCCCGCCTCCGCCGCCCCACCCGGCGTCAAGGACGTCACCGCCGTCCTCTTCGAGTGGAACTTCGCCTCCGTCGCCCGGGAGTGCACCAACACCCTCGGCCCCGCCGGCTACGGATACGTGCAGGTCTCTCCGCCCGCCGAGCACATACAGGGCTCGCAGTGGTGGACGTCGTACCAGCCCGTCAGCTACCGGATCGCCGGGCGGCTCGGCGACCGCACGGCGTTCCGGAACATGGTGAACACCTGCCACGCGGCGGGGGTGAAGGTCGTCGCCGACAGCGTGATCAACCACATGGCGGCGGGCGGCGGCACCGGGACCGGCGGCTCGTCGTACACGAAGTACGACTACCCGGGCCTGTACTCCTCCTACGACTTCGACGACTGCACCTCGCAGATCTCGAACTACGCGGACCGCTGGAACGTCCAGCACTGCGAACTCGTCGGGCTGGCCGACCTGGACACCGGCGAGGAGTACGTCCGCAAGACCGTCGCCGGCTACCTGAACGACCTGCTCGGCCTGGGCGTCGACGGCTTCCGCATCGACGCGGCCAAGCACATCGACGCCGCCGACCTCGCGAACATCAAGTCCCGGCTGACCGACCCCGGCGTGTACTGGAAGCAGGAGGTCATCCAAGGCGCCGGAGAAGCGGTCCAGCCCACCGAGTACACCGGCAACGGCGACGTCCAGGAGTTCCGTTACGCCTACGACCTCGAGCGGGTCTTTACCAGCGAGAAGCTCGCCTACCTGAAGAACTACGGGGAGGGCTGGGGGTACCTGAACGGCTCGGTCGCGGGCGTCTTCGTCGACAACCACGACACCGAGCGCAACGGCTCCACCCTGAACTACAAGGACGGCTCGGCCTACACGCTCGCCAACGTCTTCATGCTCGCCCACCCCTACGGCGCACCGGACGTCAACTCCGGCTACGAGTGGTCGAACGCGGACGCGGGACCCCCCAACGGCGGTGCCGTCAACGCCTGCTGGCAGGACGGCTGGAAGTGCCAGCACGCCTGGCCGGAGATCAAGGCGATGGTCGGCTTCCGCAACGCCACACGCGGGCAAGGGCTTTCGAACTGGTGGGACGACGGCGACGACGCCATCGCCTTCGGCCGGGGCGGCAAGGGCTTCGTCGCCGTCAACCACGAGACCTCCGCGCTGAGCCGGACGTTCAGCACCTCCCTGGCCGCGGGAACGTACTGCGACGTCCAGAACAACACGAGCGTCACGGTGAACGGCTCGGGCCAGTTCACGGCGACGCTGGGCGCCGGCACGGCCCTCGCGATCTACGCGGGCAAGTCCAGCTGCTGAAAACCCTTTCCGCATGTTGCATGACTCTTGCTGCAACCCTTGCGTGAGCGATACGGTCACGCGGGCGTTCGGCATCGTGGCCGAAACGCGCGCGGGGTCGGACCCGAGTACGCCGTAATCGCTAGGAGTTCACAACCGTGGACCTGATATCGAGAGGGCAGGCCGGCCGCTTCGGCCGCCCCCGGCTGCGCGCAGCCGTCCTCGCCGCCGCACTGGCCGTATCGCTTGCGCAACCCCTCGTGGCGCGGGCTCAGACCCCGCCCGCACCGCCGTCGGACGCCCGGCTCGCCGCCGAGCCGTCCCGGCACGACTCCACCCGTGAGCAGTTCTACTTCGTCATGCCGGACCGTTTCGCCAACGGCGACGCGTCCAACGACAAGGGCGGCCTGACCGGCTCCCGGCTGTCGACCGGCTACGACCCCACCGACAAGGGGTTCTACCAGGGCGGCGACCTCAAGGGCCTGACGAAGCGGCTCGACTACATCAAGGGCCTCGGCACCACCGCCATCTGGATGGCGCCGATCTTCGAGAACCAGCCCGTCCAGGGCGTCGGCAAGGACGCCTCGGCCGGCTACCACGGCTACTGGATCACCGACTTCACCAAGGTCGACCCGCACTTCGGCACCGGCAAGGACCTGGAGACCCTGATCTCCAAGGCCCACGCCAAGGGCATGAAGGTCTTCTTCGACGTCATCACCAACCACACGGCCGACGTCGTCGACTACGCGGAGAAGTCCTACGGCTATCTGTCCAAGGGCGCGTTCCCGTACCTGACGAAGGACGGCCGCCCCTTCGACGACGCGGACTACGCCGACGGCGCCGAGCCCTTCCCGCCGGTCGGCGCCGGCTCCTTCCCCCGCACGCCGGCCGTCCCGGCCGCGAAGAAGAACGCCAAGGTGCCGTCCTGGCTCAACGACCCGACGATGTACCACAACCGCGGCGACTCCACCTACGCGGGCGAGTCCGCGACCTACGGCGACTTCTCCGGGCTCGACGACCTGTGGACCGAGCGTCCCGAGGTCGTCAGCGGCATGGAGAAGATCTACGAGAAGTGGGTCGGCGACTTCGGGATCGACGGCTTCCGGATCGACACCGTCAAGCACGTGAACATGGAGTTCTGGACGCAGTGGGCGACCGCCCTCGACGCGTACGCGGCCCGGCACGGGCGCAAGGACTTCTTCATGTTCGGCGAGGTCTACTCCGCCGACACGTCCGTCACGTCCCCCTACGTCACCCGCGGCCGCCTCGACTCCACCCTCGACTTCCCCTTCCAGGACGCGGCCCGCCAGTACGCCTCCCAGGGCGGCAGCGCGAAGAAGCTCGCCTCCGTCTTCGCCGACGACTACAAGTACACGACCGACAAGGCCAACGCCTACGAACAGGTCACCTTCCTCGGCAACCACGACATGGGCCGCTTCGGCTGGTTCCTGAACCAGGACAACCCGAAGGCCACCGACGCCGAACTCCTCGCCAAGGACCGGCTCGCCAACGAGCTGATGTTCCTCAGCCGCGGCAACCCCGTCGTCTACTACGGCGACGAGCAGGGCTTCGCCGGATCCGGCGGCGACAAGGACGCCCGCCAGACGATGTTCGCCTCGAAGGTCGCCGACTACCTCGACGACGACGAGATCGGCACCGCCCGCACCCACGCGAGCGACGCCTACGACACCTCCGCCCCGCTGTACCGGCAGATCGCGGCCCTCGCCGCGCTCCGCAGGGCCAACCCCGCCCTGACCGACGGCGTCCAGACCGAGCGCTACGCGGACGACGGCCCCGGCGTCTACGCCTTCTCCCGCAACGGGACCGGCAAGGACGCCACCGAGTACGTCGTCGCCTTCAACAACGCCGGCACGGCGAAGCGGGCGACGTTCGCGACCGGCTCGGCGAACACCGCGTTCCACGGGATCCACGGCACGAAGAACACCGTCACCTCCGGCGCCGACCGGAGGATCACGGTGAGCGTGCCCGCGAACTCCGCCGTCGTCCTCAGGGCCGACCGCCGGCCGGCCGTCCCCGCGGCCCGGCCGACGATCACCCTGCACGCCCCCGCGGCGGGCGCCACCGGCACCGTCGAACTCGGCGCGGACGTCGGAGGCGGACAGCTCGCCCGCGTCGTCTTCGCGGCTCAGACCGGCACCGGGAAGTGGCAGATCCTCGGCTCCGCCGACCACGCCCCCTACCGGGTCACCCAGACCATCGGCGCCGGCCTGCCGCCCGGCACGCCCCTGCGCTACAAGGCCGTCGCCGTGGACCGGGCGGGCCGCAGCGCCGCCGCCACCGCCGCCTCCACCACCGGGACGTCGCCCGCCGAGGAGATCCCCACCGCGTCCTCGCGCGACTACGCGGTCGTCCACTACAAGCGCACCGACGGCGACTACGACGGCTGGGGCCTGTACGCCTGGGGCGACCTCGCCGACGGCGAGGCGACCACCTGGCCCGCCAGTCACCCGTTCGCGGGCCGCGACGCGTACGGCGCCTTCGCCTACGTCAAGCTGAAGCCGGGCGCGTCGGGCGTCGGCTTCCTCGTCATCGACAAGGCGGGGAACAAGGACGTCGCCGCCGACCGCACCATCGACGTCGGCAAGACCGGCGAAATCTGGATCGAGCAGGGCAAGGAGGCGGTCGTCACGCAGCGGCCCGACCATCCCGCCCAGGACACCGCGAAGGCCGTCCTGCACTACCACCGCGCCGACGGCGACTACGACGGCTGGGGCCTGCACGTCTGGACCGGCGCCGCGAACCCCACCGAGTGGTCCGAGCCCCTCCCGCCGGCCCGGACCGACGCCTACGGCGCGGTCTTCGAGGTCCCCCTCGCCGCCGGCGCCACCAGCCTGAGCTACATCGTCCACAAGGGCGACGACAAGGACCTCGCCGCCGACCGGTCGCTGGACCTCACCGCGAACGGCCACGAGGTGTGGCTGCTGAACGGACAGGAGAAGTACCTGCTCCCGCAGCCGGCCGGATCCGCCGCGGCCCTCGACCTCACCGCCTCCAAGACGGTCTGGATCGACCGGGACACCGTGGCCTGGAACGGCGCGGAGGCAGCCGCCTCCACCCAGCTGCTCTACAGCCGCACGGGCGCGATCGCGGTGAAGGACGGCAGGCTCACCGGCGACGCCAGGTGGCTGCGGTTGACGAAGAGCGCGCTCACCGACGCCCAGAAGGCGAAGTACCCCCACCTGAAGGACTACGCCGCCTGGTCCGTCGACCCGCGCGACCGCGACCGGGTGCGCGAGGCGCTGACCGGCCAGGTCGTCGCCACCCAGCGCACCGTCCAGGGCGCCGTCCTGGCCGCGACCGGCGTGCAGACCGCGGGCGTGCTGGACGACCTGTACGCGGCCGCCGCCTCGGCGAAGCTCGGCCCGGTCTTCCGCGACGGCCGCCCCACGCTGTCCGTGTGGGCCCCGACGGCGCAGAAGGTCGCCCTCGAGCTCGACGGCTCCACGGTCGCCATGCACCGCGACGACGCCACCGGCGTCTGGTCCGTCACCGGCCCGAAGAGCTGGAAGAACAAGCCCTATCGGTACGCCGTGACGGTGTGGGCGCCCACCGTGCGCCAGGTCGTCGTCAACAAGGTGACCGACCCCTACTCGCTCGCCCTGACCGCCGACTCCGCGCGCAGCCTCGTCGTCGACCTGGACGACCCGGCCCTGGCTCCCGGCGGCTGGTCGAAGCTCGCCAAGCCGAAGGCCGTCCCGCTGCGCGACGCCCGCATCCAGGAACTGCACGTCCGGGACTTCTCCGTCGCCGACCCGACCGTCCCGGCCAAGGACCGGGGCGGCTACCTCGCCTTCACCGACCGCGGCGGCGACGGCTCGAAGCACATGCGGGAGCTGGCGGCGGCGGGCACCTCGTACGTCCACCTGCTGCCCGTCTTCGACATCGCCACCATCGCCGAGAAGAAGGCCGACCAGGCCGCACCCGCCTGCGACCTCGCCTCCTACCCGGCGGCCTCCGAGAAGCAGCAGGAATGCGTGTCCGCGACCGCCGCGAAGGACGCCTACAACTGGGGCTACGACCCTTACCACTACACCGTCCCCGAGGGCTCCTACGCCACCGACCCCGACGGCACGGCCCGCACCGTCGAGTTCCGCAGAATGGTCCAGGCGCTCAACGGCGACGGACTGCGCGTCGTCATGGACGTCGTCTACAACCACACCGCGGCGAGCGGCCAGGCGCAGACCAGCGTCCTGGACCGGATCGTCCCCGGCTACTACCAGCGGCTCCTCGCCGACGGGTCCGTCGCCACCAGCACCTGCTGCGCCAACACGGCCACCGAGAACGCCATGATGGGCAAGCTCGTCGTCGACTCGGTCGTCACCTGGGCCCGGCAGTACAAGGTCGACGGCTTCCGCTTCGACCTCATGGGCCACCACCCGAAGGCCAACATCCTGGCCGTGCGCAAGGCCCTGGACGCCCTCACCCCCGCCCGCGACGGCGTCGACGGCAAGAAGATCATCCTGTACGGGGAGGGCTGGAACTTCGGCGAGGTCGCCGACGACGCACGCTTCGTGCAGGCCACGCAGAAGAACATGGCGGGAACCGGCGTCGCGACCTTCTCCGACCGGGCGCGTGACGCCGTCCGCGGCGGCGGCCCCTTCGACGAGGACCCCGGCGTGCAGGGCTTCGCCTCCGGCCTCTACACCGACCCCAACTCCTCGACCGCCAACGGCACCCCGGCACAGCAGAAGGCCCGGCTCCTGCACTACCAGGACCTCCTCAAGGTCGGCCTGACCGGAAACCTCGCCGACTACCGCTTCACCGACACCGACGGTAAGGAGGTCACCGGCGCCGAGGTCGACTACAACGGCGCCCCGGCCGGCTACGCGAAGGCGCCCGGCGACGCCCTCGCCTACGTCGACGCCCACGACAACGAGTCGCTGTTCGACGCCCTGGCCTACAAGCTCCCGGCCGGCGCCTCCGCCGACGACCGCTCCCGCATGCAGGTCCTCGCCCTGGCCACCGCCGCGCTCTCCCAGGGCCCGGCCCTGTCACAGGCCGGCACCGACCTGCTCCGCTCGAAGTCCCTCGACCGCAACTCCTTCGACAGCGGCGACTGGTTCAACGCCATCCACTGGAACTGCGCCGACGGCAACGGCTTCGGCCGCGGACTGCCCCCGGCCGCCGACAACGCCGCCAAGTGGCCGTACGCCAGGCCCCTGCTGGACACCGTCCGGGTGGGCTGCCCGCAGATCACCGCCGCCTCGGCCGCCTACCGCGACCTGCTGCGGATCCGGACGACGGAGAAGGCGTTCTCCCTCGAAACGGCCGCACAGGTGCAGTCGGCGCTCTCCTTCCCGCTGTCCGGCGAGGACGAGACCCCCGGCGTCGTCACCATGCGGCTGGGCGACCTGGTCGTCGTGTTCAACGCGACGCCCGACGCACAGCGGCAGACCGTGACCGCGCTCGCCGGGACCGGCTACCGGCTGCACCCGGTGCAGGCGTCCGGCGCGGACCCGGCCGTGCGCACCGCCTCCTGCACCGCGCGGTCGGGCACGTTCACCGTTCCGGCCCGGACCGTGGCGGTGTTCACCCGCACGACGCCCTAGACAGCCGCACCACCGTGCTGGAGCAGGCCTCGAACCAGGCCTGCTCCACCGGCGCGTCCGAGGCCGACCTGATGAGCGTCGACGGCACATCCGCACATGGCCGCAGTGCCCGTCGCGCCGGCCCCGAGGCCGGGGCACCGGACCCCGTCGTGAGGTCCTAAAGTGGGCCCGGTCGCCCTAGAACTGGAGCCCCCATGCCGCAGATCACCGTCGAAGTCTCCTCCGGGCTCGACCACGTCGACTGGCGCGCGTTCGCGCTGGAACTGCACCCCGTCGTCGTGGAGACGGCGGCCGCCAGGCTGGAGGCGTGCAAGACGCGGGTCCTGCGCACCGAGGCGGACGTCGTCGGAGCCGTCGCGGCGGACGGCGACGGAGGTCCTGCGATCGTCAATCTCACGATCGCCCTGCTGGCCGGCCGGACCGACGAGACGAAGGCCCGGCTCACCGAATCCGCCCTGGAACTGCTGCGCAAGCACATCGCGCCGGCCGACGGCGTGAGCCTGCACGTGTCCGCCGAGGTGCGCGACCTCGACCCGTCGTACCGCAAGTTCGAGGCCTGAGCGCTCAGGACGCGAGGGCGATCAGCCGGGTGGCCAGGTCGCCGAAGGGGCCGCCCGCGGGCTCGCCGCCCAGCACCGGCCGCAGCAGGATGCGCAGCTCGTCGTCGTAGGCCGCGCTGACGGCGGTCAGGGCGGCGAAGTCGTGCACGAGCTGGCGTTCCAGCTCCTCGCGCGGGATGCGCCGCCCGTCCAGCCAGATCAGCGCGGTCGATTCGGAGAGCGAGATCCAGGAGCGGACGACCAGTTCCAGCCGTGGCGGCGGATCGGTGACGCCCAGATGCGACAGGATCTGCTCGTAGGCGATCTGGCGCACCGAGTCGACGAGCGCGTTCGTCGTCGACGAGCCGACCGCCGGACCGCCGCGCATCAGGGCGGAGAAACCGGGCCCGTGGGCGTCGACGAAGTCGAAGAACCGGTGCATCACGCGCAGCAGCCGGGCGCCCAGCGGCCCCTCGTGCGGCTCGGTGAAACGGCTCGCCAGATCCTCCGACGCCCGCTTCAACGCGGCCTCGTACAAGCTGAGTTTGCCGGGGAAGTAGTGGTAGACGAGGGGGCGCGAGATCCCCGCGGCGGCGGCTATCTCGTCGATCGAGACCTCGTCCGGCGAACGCTGGGCGAACAGTTCGAGGGCGACGCCGATCAACTGCTGCCGACGCTCCTCGACTCCCATTCTGCGACGAACCCCGGTAGTCATGCGAACACCTTACCGATCGAATCCGGACTCGAACGGACCGGACCGTTCCAGGTGTTCTCCCTGATCCGCCGGCCGGCCGATCACCCGGTAGGCAGGGGCCGCCCGCCCGGGACCGCGGCGCACGGCCGCCGCCCCGGGGCAGGTTTGCCGCCCGCCCGGAACGGGCGCGAGCGGGCCGTCAGCGCAGTCCGCTGATCGGCCGCCCGTCCTTCGACTCGCCTTCCAGACCGGCCTGCGCGCCCTGCTTCGCCGCCAGCGTCAGCAGGTTCCCCCGCCCCGAGCCGCGCACCCCGCCGGTCGCGCGCACGGACGCCGTGTCCTTGTCGCCGGCCGCCAGGAGGTACCAGTGGCCGCCCTTGGACTTCCACAGCACCCCGGCCAGCACATGCGGATCGCGCGGACCGCACGCCGGCACGTCACCGGCCTTCGCCACGGCCGCCCCGAACAGCCCGCCCGGCGTGTGGAACTGCGCCAGCACCCGGTTGCCGTCGCCCCGCCACGTCTCGGCCCTGGTGCACACCCAGGACGCCGAACCGCTTCCGTCGGGCAGCGGCTGGCGCGCGTAACCCCAGGCGTTGACCGTCCGCACGCCCTGCCCGCGCGCGTCGGCCAGCGAACACGCGAACGGCGCCCACGTCCGCAGCGCCTGCGCGCCGCTCGCGTCCGCGGCCCCGGTCGGCCGCCCCGCGGTGATCCGGGCGGGCACCAGCTCGCCGAGGTCGCTGAGCAGATGACTGCCGGACGCGTCCGTCAGCTGGAGCACGTTCCACGTCGTGCACGCGGTGGTCCGGGTGACCGGACTGGCCAGCGGCGAGGTGATCCCGTCGGTCAGCGTCAGGTCCATCGTCCCGGCGCCCGGCTTCGACAGGTCCCGCTCGGCGGCCCCGGTCACCCACGGGGCCGTGAGATAGCGGACGTTGCCGTCGGCCCGGTCGAGCACCAGCGCGGCCGCCTCGGCGCCGCTCGCGCCGTCGACCCGCGCGAAGTCCAGGGCCGCGCCCGCCGTGCCGTCCGCGGGCTCCGCGTAGCGGGCGATGCGCAGCCCGTCGTAGAGGATCACCACGCGCGCGTTGGCGACCTCGCCGGCGTAGAGCAGCTGCGGCGGACCGGCCGGGCCCCCGGTGGGCGTCTCGGGAGTCGCGGAGACCTGGACGGTCTCCCCGGGGCGGGCCCAGACGGCGAGCGCGCGGCGCAGCAGCGCGGTGTCGCGGACCAGCGCGCCGCGCGCGGGCCACACCGAGAAGTCGGTGCGGGCGGAGGTCTTCCAGACGGCCGGGGAGATCCGCACCAGCCGTCCGGGGTCGAGGGCGGCCTCGGCGGCCGGGTTGCGCGCGTACGCCGGAGCGGCCGCGCCGTCCGGCCCCCAGCCGTCGCCGGGCAGCGCCACCAGCGCGCCGCACACCGCGAGCGCGGCCGCCGCGGCGAGCGCGGCCCTGGTGTGCCGGCGGCGGCGCATCAGATCGGTGGGCCGGGCCTGGAGGACGCACGGGTCGAACTCGCCGGACTCGGCGAGCAGCGCGTACTGCGCCGCCGGCACCCCCGCGGCCTCCCGCAGGGCCGCCTCCGCCTTCTCGACGCCGGCCCCGGTCAGCGCCTCGCGCACATCGCCGTCGGGAAGCCGCTCCAGACCGCGCAGGACGTAGGCGGCCCGCGCCGGGCCCGACAGCGCGGCGAGCCGCTGGTCGAGGGCGAGTTCGTCGGCGCCCCCGGATCGGGGGAACAGGCGCAGCCCCCACACCTGGGGGAACAGCGGCGGCAGCTGCGCCCGCCGGGGCCGGGAGCGCAGCGTCAGCGGGCGTCCCGCCTCCAGCGCCGAACGGACCACCTGGAGACGGACGTAGGCGTACCCGGGGTCGCCGTCACGGCCGGTGGACTGGGCCGGGATGACGGGAGCGGACGCCCGGCCGCGCGGCAGGGCGCGCTGGACGAGGGCGTGCGCGGTCAGGACGCGCCGGCCGCGGCCGAGGCCGGGCGGCAGCACGAGATAGGCGAGCCGGACCAGACGCGGGTAGTGCTCGACGAGCGCGGCTTCGGCCTGCTCGGCGTCGACGGTCCGGTCGGCTGCGGATCGGGCTGCGGGGCGTGGGGCGACATCCTGTGGCTGCACGCCCACCAGAACGAGCGAGACGCGCGATAGGTCACCGCCCGGACGGGCCCGCCGCCCGCCCCGCGGTTGCCCGGCCGCCGGGCCGGCGGGGCGGCGGCGGGCCGTCCGGGCGGGTCGACGACGCGTCGTGCCGGCGGTCAGTCGGTGACGAGCGCGCGGGCGTAGTGGGCCATCGAGCGCTGGTAGCGCGGCAGATGAGGGGCCAGGGCGCCGAGCACCAGGGACAGGCCCTCGCGGTCCCGGCCGAGGCTCGACAGGCACAGGGCCAGCGTGGCGCGCACGGCGTCGTCCAGTTCGTCGGAGGGCGCCGTCAGTTCGGGGGTCAGCAGCTCGACGCCCTCCTGGGCGCGGCCGATGTTGCGCAGCGAGCTGGAGAGCTGGATCTTGGCGCGTCTGCCCTTGTAGCCGCTGACGTCGCTCAGGCCGCGGGCGAGCGCCTCGCGGTAGAGCGGGGCCGCCCGGTCCGAGTGGCCGGTGGAGTCCCAGGCGCAGGCCCGCTCGAACAGTCCCAGCGGGCTGTCGCCGGGCAGTTCGGCGACGAGCGCGTCGATCAGCGCCCGGAAGTCCGCCGCCCTCGCCTCCGGGTAGTCGTCGAAAGAGGCCCAGGCGGCGCTCACGCGGTCTTCCCAGTCATGGTTCACCGGATCACCTTCGCACGCGTGTCCCACGCCCGGCACCGGTATTTTGAGCGCACCGCGCGCGGGAGCCGTATCCAGGGCGAGGCTCTCGCTTGGAGGAACAGATGAAGATGACCCGACCGATGCTCGCGACGGCGGCCGCCGCTGCGGCGCTGCTGCTGGCGGGATGCTCTTCCGGCGGCTCCGGGAAGGCGCAGGCGTCCATCCCCCAGGTGGCGACCGGCAGCCTGGAGCAGCTGGCCGCCGAGGTGAAGTGCACCCCCGACATGCAGACCGACGCGGACGAGATCCGCCAGGCGATCTGCAAGAACCGCGACGGCCGGTTCATCCTCGCCACGTTCGCCACCGACCGCGGACTGCGCGAGTGGATCAACACGGCCAAGGATTACGGCGGCCACTACCTCGTCGGCCGCAAGTGGGTGGCCGTCGGCGAGGACTCCACGGTCGCCGCGCTGCGCACCACGCTCGGCGGGGACATCGAGCAGGGGACCGACCACTCCGCGCACTCGGGTCACTGACCGTCCGCCCGCCCCCGGTGCGGACGGCGAAGAGCCGGCGGTGGGATCTCCCACCGCCGGCTCTTTTGTGCGGTCACCGCGTCAGCGTGTCACTGGCAGCGCTGGCCGCGGTTGATGCAGCTGGCGATCTTGTTCGCCAGGTTGTTCTTGGTGATGCTGATGAAGTCGTCGTGGTCGGTGGACGGCTTGTGGAGCTGCTCCGGGAAGCCGTCGACCGCGTAGGCGTTCTTCACCTGTCCGTTCTGGATGACCGGCGCGGGAACGTCGTAGACGAGGCGCATCGTCAGCTGCGGGATCGCCTTGAAGCCGTTCTGGCAGTTGCCGTTGGCGTCGGCGAAGGCCACGTGCGAACGGTGGTTGGCGCTGTCGGCGTTCTTGCCGTCCCAGCAGCTCTGGAAGGCGAACGAGCGGACCACGCTGCTGCCCTTGGGGCAGATCGGGTACTGCTCGGTCAGCTGCACCTTGTTCTCGAAGCCGGTGCAGCTCCAGTGCGCGTTGGCGTTCGCCAGGCCGTTGGTGGTGGTCTTGGCGTCACCGGTGATGATCCGCAGGAACTGCGGCATCGCGACGACCTTGCTCTTCGGGCTGCCGACGTACTTGATCTCCGCCTGCTTGGCGGTCAGGATCTTGCCGACGTTGCCTTCCTTGCCACCGCCGTCCCGGTTCTGGTCGAACTCCTGGGTGCCGTTCTGCAGACGCAGCACCGGCCAGTAGTAGGACGACAGGTCGCTCTTGTTCGAGCAGCTGGTGCCGCCCTGAAGGAACGTGTTGTTGCTGGAGAACGCGTTGATCTTCTGGTTGCCGACGTAGTCGTGCGTGTGGTGCGCGCCGTTGGTCACGCCCGGCGCCACGATCACGTTGTCGGTGTTGAAGTTCTTGTTCGCGTTCACGCCGCAGGAGGCGGTGAACGTGCCGTTCGAGGCACGGTTGTTCTTGCGGGGCTTGGCCTTGACGTTCGCCTGGACCTTCGTGATGTCGACGAAGTCCGAGGCGACGGGACCGTTGCCGCCCTGCCCGCCGTTGCCGCCCTGCTGCTGGCCGCCGTTGTTCTGGCCGCCGTTCTGCTGGCCGCCGTTGTTCTGGCCGCCGTTGTTCTGGCCGCCGTTCTGCTGACCGCCGTTGTTCTGCTGGCCGCCCTGCTGCTGGCCGCCGTTCTGCTGGCCGCCGTTCTGCTGACCGGCGTTCGCGTTGTTCGCCGCCTGCGTGGTGCAGGCCGCGAGCTGGCTCAGCGAGTTGTCGAACTGGCCGCCCGAACGCTGGATGTTGATGCGGATCCGGTCGATCGTCGCGCCCCGCTTCTCCTTGAGGGGGCCGACGATCGCGTTCTGCACGAAGCCGGGGTCACCGGCCTGGGCCTGGCGGGTGGAGGCGAGCCGGGCGTAGGCCTCGGTGATCTGCTTGTCGAGGTTGGCCAGCTCGCTCGCGACGCCCTGCTTGGCCCCGTTGGGCACGCTCGTCAGCTTCTGCCCCACGTCCGGGCAGGAGATGGTGGCGACCTGCACGGCCGCGTTGGCGGCCTTGGTCTCGTTCTGGCCCGAGCTGTTCGACTCGTGCGCCGAAGCGTAGAAGTTCGCCCAGATCAGCCCGCCCCCACCGAGCGCTAGGGCCGCCGATGCTGCCACGGCCTTCGTGGCCATCGACGAACGGCGTTTACGTGTGTTGCGTCCCATGGAACTCCTCTGACTTCCTTGCGGGGCAGCATCGAGGCGCCCGACAGGAGTGAAGCTGAAGCTGCTTCCTCCCTTACGCATCACGCCCCACAGGTGTTCAGCCCGCTCAGAAATTCATGAGAGCCCGCTGCGACAAAACCTCCGCAAACCCCTCACAGCGAGCTGCAGTTGATCACTCACAGACCTCGGTCCAGATAGGCCAGAACCGCCAGCACCCTGCGGTTGTCGTCGTCCGAGACCTCCAGGCCCAGCTTCACGAAAATGTTCGCGGTGTGTTTGGCGACGGCCCGCTCGGTGACCACCAGGCTGCCCGCGATCGCCCCGTTCGACCTGCCCTGCGCCATCAGCTCCAGCACCTCCCGTTCGCGCGGGGTGAGCCGGTCCACCGGCCCGCGGCCGTCGTTGGCCCGCCGCGCCAGCAACTGCTGGATCACCTGCGGGTCCATCGCCGTGCCGCCCGCGGCGACCCGCCGCACCGCGTCCACGAACTGCTCCGCGTCGAAGACCCGGTCCTTCAGCAGGTAGCCGACCCCGCCGCTGCCGTCGGCGAGCAGCTCGCGCGCGTACAGCTGCTCGACGTGCTGGGAGAGCACGAGCACCGGAAGCCCCGGCCGCCTGCGGCGGGCCTCCAGCGCGCACTGAAGCCCCTCGTCCGTGTGCGTGGGCGGGAGCCGGACGTCGACGACGGCGACGTCCGGCTCCAGTTCGGCGAGGGCCCGCTCCAGTTCGGGCCCGGACTCGACGGCGGCGGCGATCTCGAAGTCGTAGGCCTCCAGCAGCCGGACGAGACCGTCCCGCAACAGGAAGAGGTCTTCGGCTAGGACAACACGCAAGGGATCTCCATGGTCACCATGGTGGGACCGCCGGCGGGCGAGCCGACGGCCAGGACACCGTCGAATGTACCGAGCCGCCGTTCGAGTCCGGTCAGGCCCGAGCCCGCCCCGATCACCGCGCCGCCCCTGCCGTTGTCGGTGACCGAGATCCGCAGACTGCCGTCCGAGTGCCGCAGGTCCACCCAGATCCGGTCGGCGCCGGAGTGCTTGACGGCGTTGGTGAGCGCCTCGCTCACCGCGAAGTAGGCGGCCGACTCCACCGGCGCCTGCGCCCGGCCCGGCAGCTCCACCTCGACCTCCGTCGCGATGGGCAGCCGCAGCGCCAGCGCCCGCACCGCGTCGCCCAGTCCGCGCTCGGCCAGCACCGGCGGATGGATGCCGCGCACCAGGTCGCGCAGTTCGCCGAGCGCCTCGGCGGACGACCGGCGGGCCTGCGCGAGGAGTTCCTTGGCCTTCTCGGGGTTCTTGTCGACGAGCATCTCGACGGTTCCGAGATCCATGCCCATCGCCACCAGCCGGGCCTGGGCGCCGTCGTGCAGATCCCGCTCGATGCGACGCAGCTCGGCGGCGGAGGAGTCCACGGCGTCCCGCCGGGTCTCGGTCAACACCCTTACGCGCTCGGTCAGTTCGGCCTGGCTGGGGGCGAGCAAGGACCGGGTGAGGCGGAAGTGGTTCGTCAGCAGGCGCGGGGTGTGGAAGTAGGCGAGCGCCAGGAGCACGCAGGCCAGGGCCGCCGCGCCGAAGGCCGACGCCTGGTCGGTGACCGGCACGAAGCCGTACCAGTAGGTGTCGCCGGTCGCGTTGCGGTACACCCGCCACATCCCCGCCGCCAGCGCGAAGCCCTCCACCGCGTAGAGGGCCAGCGCGGCCGGCAGCAGCGCGGTGAAGTATCCGGCCGTCATGTCGACCAGCAGCCACCGCAGATCACGCCAGGTCGCCGGGTCCCGGAGCATCGCGGACGCGCGCACCCACGGCTTCGCGTCCCGCGGCACCGGCCGGTAGGCGGACGGGATGCGTATGCCGCACCACTTCTCCGCGAGGGCCCGGCGCCGGTCGGCGAAGGACCGCACCCAGGTGAGCGCCCACGGCGTCGTGACCAGCCCGACCCCCACGACCGGGACGAGCGCGATCGAGACGACGGCGACCGTGTAGCACAGGATGGCCTCGGGCAGGCAGACCAGGGCCAGGAGGAGGGACCGGCCGGAGGCGAGCGCCGCCGCCCGGGCCTGCGTGCCCATGCTGCCGCTTTGCGTGTTGGCGTTCATGGCGTCAGTCTCGCGGACCGCCGAGCGGCGGTCACGGGGCCGAGGTCCCCGCTCAGGAGGTGGTGCCAGATACACCCCCCGTGCCCGCGCCGCCGCCCGCCGCGAGGACCTTCGCCTCGACCTCCGGGTCCAGCGTCCTGCGGGGCCGGTCGGGACGCTGGGGCGCGACGCCGCCGATCGACGCCAGCCAGCTCCAGGTGTCGGCGACGGTCTCCCCGACCGGACGGCAGACGAGCCCCGCGGCGACCGCCCGCGAGACGTCGGCCGCGTGCAGGGCGTCGTGCAGGTCGGTGCCCGGCGGCACCCACACGGGCAGCTCGGTCCACGGCTCGATGCCCGCGTCGAGCACGGTCCGCGGCGCCGTCCAGCGCAGTTCGGCGTCCGAGCCGGTGGCCCGCACGCACGCCTCCAGCAGCCCGCCCATCGTCGTGTGGCCCTGCGGGCTCATCAGGTTGTACGGCCCGCTCAGCTCCTGCTCGACCGCGCCCAGGATCCACCCGGCGAGGTCGCGGACGTCGACGTACTGCAGGGGCAGGTCGTGCGGGCCGGGCGCGAGGACCGGGCCGCCGCGGGCGATCCGGGTCAGCCACCAGGGCAGCCGGCCCACGTTCTCGTACGGACCGAGGAGCAGCCCGGCCCGTACGAGGACGCTGTCGCGCTCGCCGAATCCGTCGAGGGCGGCCAGTTCGCCGCCGCGCTTGTCCCGCGCGTAGTCGCTCTGCCCGGCGTCGGGCGCGGCGCCCTCGACGACCGGCGCGTCCTCGGTGTACCCGGCGGGTGGGGCCCACGCGTACACCGAGCAGCTGGAGACGTATACGTACCGGCGGGCGCGGCCGCGCAGCAGCCGCGCCGCCTCGTGCACCGCGCGCGGGGCCGCCGACCACGTGTCGACGACGGCGTCCCAGTCGCCTTCGCCGGGGGCGTCGAGCGCGGCCAGGCCGCCGGGCGCGGTCCGGTCGCCGGTCAGCGACCGGACGCCGGGGGCGGCGGCCTGCCGTCCCCGGTTGAGGACCGTCACGTCCCAGCCGCGTGCGAGGGCCGCCTCCACGACGGCCCGTCCCGCGAACTCCGTTCCGCCCAGCACCAGAAGTCTCATGCCGGTGACTGTGCCCGGTGCGCGCCCGGAAGCCAACCGCCCTCTGCCGTCGGCAGAGGGGGCGGGTCAGCGGGTGACCGGCGGGGTGTACTTGTAGCCGACGCGGCGCACCGTCTGGATGGACTGACGGTGCTGGGCGCCCAGCTTGCGGCGCAGCCGGGCGATGTGGACGTCGACCGTGCGGCCGTCGCCGACGTGGCCGTAGCCCCACACGGTGGTGACGAGCTGGTCGCGGGTGTGCACCCGGTTCGGGTGCGCCACGAGGTGCGCGAGCAGTTCGAACTCCAGGTAGGTGAGGTCGAGTCGGCGCCCGTCCACCTCGGCGGTGCGCTGCACGGTGTCGATCCGCACGAGCGGGTGTCCGTCGGGCCCGGCCTCGTCGGCCGCGGGCCGCTCCGGCACTGCCACGGGCAGGAACGGCGGCTGCCGGTCGGCGGGCACGAGCACCAGGTAGCCGACCATCGGCGGCCGGCCCGGCAGGGCGGGCAGGGTGTGCTGGGGGGCGGGCAGCCAGGTCGCGCCGGGCGGCAGGAAGTCCGCGACGTCGACCACCTCGTCCCGGTCGACGGCGCGCAGCCGGTGACGGGCGGCGCCGGCCGGGGCGGCGGCGGGGAGGGCGGGAGCGGAGGAGAGGGTACGGGTGGTCGCCATGAGACGTCAGCTCTTTCGCGCGAGGAGTTCGTCGGGGAGGACGACGGCCGCGATGCGTGATCGGGCTCGTCGAGGACGTACGTCGTGCGCGCTGGCCGAAGGCCGGGTGTACGGCTTTAGAGGGCCCGCGCGTTCGTCGCGCGGCAACACACCCGGTCGAAGTCGTGGTGCTGACGGGAGGGCCAGAACGGCTCGAGGTCGAGGCGACCCGTCGCGGTGTTCTTCTGGAAGCCGACCATGCCCCCATTGAAGCAGACGCCCGCCCGTCGCAGGAGCCTCCTCTCACAGCGTGGACGCGCCCCCGGCGCGGCGCCGGCCCCGGAGCGACGGCGAGGGGCGCCCGCCGGACAGTCGGCGGGCGCCCCTCGTGACACGTGCGGGGATCAGACCTGGGCGGCCTTCTCCAGCGCGGAGCAGCAGGTGTCCACGATCAGCCGGGTCACCAGGTACGGGTCGACGTTGGCGTTCGGGCGGCGGTCCTCGATGTAGCCCTTGCCGTCCTTCTCGACCTGCCACGGGATGCGCACCGAGGCGCCGCGGTCGGAGACGCCGTAGGAGTACTCGTTCCACGGGGCGGTCTCGTGCAGACCGGTCAGACGGTCGTCGATGCCGGCGCCGTAGTTCTTGACGTGGTCGAGCGGCTTGGAGCCCTCGCCGAGCGACTCGCACGCGGTGATGATCGCGTCGTAGCCCTCGCGCATCGCCTTGGTGGAGAAGTTGGTGTGCGCGCCGGCGCCGTTCCAGTCGCCCTTGACCGGCTTCGGGTCGAGGGTCGCGGCGACGCCGAAGTCCTCGGCGGTGCGGTAGAGCAGCCAGCGGGCCACCCACAGCTGGTCGGAGACCTCCAGCGGGGCCAGCGGACCGACCTGGAACTCCCACTGGCCGGGCATGACCTCGGCGTTGATGCCGGAGATGCCGAGACCGGCGGCGAGGCAGTTGTCGAGGTGCGCCTCGACGACCTCGCGGCCGAAGATCTCGTCCGCGCCCACGCCGCAGTAGTAGCCGCCCTGCGGGGCGGGGAAGCCGCCCTTGGGGAAGCCGAGCGGGTAGCCGTCCTGGAAGAACGTGTACTCCTGCTCGATGCCGAAGATAGGCTCCTGGGCGGCGAACCGCTCGGACACCTCGGCGAGCGCGGCACGGGTGTTGGACTCGTGCGGCGTCATGTCGATGTTGAGGACCTCGCACAGGACGAGGATGTCGTCGCCGCCGCGGACCGGGTCCGGGCAGGTGAAGACCGGCTTGAGGACGCGGTCCGAGGCGTGGCCCTCGGCCTGGTTCGTGGAGGACCCGTCGAAGCCCCAGATCGGCAGCGCGTCGAGACCGGCGGGAGCGCCCTCGATGATCTTCGTCTTGGAACGGAGCTTCGCCGTCGGCTGGGTGCCGTCGATCCAGATGTACTCAGCCTTGAAGGTCACGGGCCACTTCCTTCGGGGTGTGTCTGACGCACGTGCGGGTGCTGCGGCGCTGCGGCACTGGGGCGCCGCCTGTTTGTCCCGAAGCTTGTCAACAGGCGATTTCCCGGTCATTGCTCGAATGTGAACCCCGTGTTACCTGGCGCTGGTGTGGCCGGCCTCACGCGACGGGACGCCGCCGGGGGAGAGGTGGCCCGGGAGAGAACGGTCGGTGTGTCAGCCCGCCTCGGCCGCGGCCCGGCGCACGCCCTCCAGGAAGCCGTGGATCGCGGCCCGCTCGCGCTCGTCGTATTCCTCCAGCAGGCCGGCCACGCGCGCGATGAGCGGACCGAAGAATGCCTGGCCCAGCTCCACCGCGCGCTCGTCGACCTCGACGACGACCCGGCGGCGGTCCGCGGCGCCGCGCACCCGCCGCGCGTGCCCGGCGCGCTCCAGCCGGTCGACGAGGGCCGTCGTGCCCGCCGAGTTCAGGCCGAGCGCGGCCCCGAGCCGCCCCGTCGTCGTCTCCTCGCCGGCCCGGCGCGCGTCCATGAGGACGATCAGCGCGCGCACGTCCGTCGGGTGCATGCCGTTGTGCTGGGCGAACCGGGCGCTGTGCAGCCCGAGTTCGACCGTCGCCGCGCGCAGCAGGTGCACGGTCTCCAGGTGCGGGTCGTCGGACGGCATACCGCGGCGCTCCCTCGGCTATCATCTCGCTCAGCGAGTCTCTCGCTGAGCGAGATGATATCGGAAGGCAGGGGAGCGGGGCTTCATGAACGCGTACGACGACGAGGCTTTCCAGGCGGCCTACGAGACCGTCATGGCCAGATGGCCGGCCGACCGCGAGGCCGTCCGGGTCCCCACCCCGTACGGCGCCGCGTACGTCAACGCCTGTGGCCCGCGCGACGCGCCCCCGGTGCTGCTCCTGCCGGGCGGCGGGGGAGCGACCTCGGCGTCCTGGTACGCCCAGGCGGCCGGTCTCGCGCGGGTGCGGCGGGTGTACGCCCTCGATCTCGTCGGGGCGGCGGGCCGCAGCACCGGCGACGGGGTGCGCACCCTCGCCGACCTCGACGCCTGGCTGGACGCGGTGCTCACCGGCCTCGGCGTCGACCGCGCGGACGTCGGCGGCCACTCCTACGGCGGCTGGCTCGCGCTCCGCCTCGCGCTGCGCGCCCCCGAGCGGGTGCGTCGCCTGTTCCTCCTCGACCCGACCCAGTGCTTCGCCGGGTTCGCGACGACGTACCTGCTGCGCGCCCTGCCGATGCTGGTGCGGCCCACCCCGCGCCGGGTGCGCGCCTTCCTGGAGTGGGAGACCGGCGGGGCGGGACTGGACCCCGACTGTCTGCGGTTGCAGGAGGCGGCCGCCGGATTCCCGGCGCGTCGGCCGGTGACCGGCTCGCGCCCGCGGCCCGAGGCCCTGCGAGGGCTGGACTCGCCGGTCCTGCTGCTCGTGGCCGCGAACAGCAGGACCTCGGCGCGCCCTCGGCTCCTCCCGAGTGGGGCGGACCCCTTCGCATACGGGCCGGCGGCCCGGGCGAGGGCGGCGGTGCGCGATCTGGAGACGGTCGTCGTCCCGGACGTCTCTCACCACGCGCTGCCGTCCGCCCTCCCCGAGGACGCGGCCCGCCGGGTCATCGCCTTCCTCGACGGCTGAGCCTCACCCCACCTTCTCGATCAGGGCCCGCCGGATGAGGAACTTGCCGGGCTCGCGGACCTGTTCGAAGGCCGCGTTGTTGAGCAGGGCGCAACTGCCGGAGACCGAGGTCACCTCGACGGTCGTGGACTTGTTGTTGTCCAGGTTGGTGACCTTCAGCTTGGTCCCGGCCGGGAACTGGTTGCTCGACGCCGCCGGGGCGCCGGCCTCGCCCGACAGGGTGACCGTGGAACCGTTGCAGACCTGGCGGCCGGAGGCGGCGCCACCGTTTCCCGCGGCGCCGTTGTTCCCGGCGTTCCCGGCGTTCCCGGCGTTCCCGGCGTTGCCGCCGTTCCCCGCGGGGGCGGAGGCCGCCTGCGAGGGCTGGGCCTGCCCCCCGCCCTGCTGTGCCCCGCCCTGCTGTGCCCCGCCCGTCTGGGAGCCGCCCGCCTGGGAGTCCTGAGCCGACTCCCCGACGGCGCACCCGGACGCCTTCTGCTGGACCTTGATCTGCGCGATGACCGCCTCGCGGTTGGCGATCCGCGCCTCGGACTGCGCGTCCGGAGCGGCCCGCTGACCGTCGATGAACTTCTGGTTGTTGCCGAGCGCGGTGGCGAGTCCCTGACAGACCGTCGAGTTCGCGGCCGACAGCGGCGTCGCGTTCTGCGGCGTCTGGGCGGCGTTCGAGGTGTTCGCCATCACGAAGGCCCCGGCGCCCGCGACCGCCGCCGCGCTGACGAGCAGCGCGATCTTCTTCTTCGTGGCGACTGTTCTCCTGCGCGACATGCGCGCCTCCTGACGGATAGGGGAGCGTACGCCGCTATGTACGAGATACCGAACGAGGCTGCTCACTTGTCACGAGGGTGTTTCCTGGTGACGTGCGTCACAGCCTCGACTCCCGTCGGACGAGGGGCGGTTGCTCCCGCCGTGAGGGGAAGGCGGTCACTCCGGCCGCTCGGAGGGCGGGTCGGCGCCGGGGCCTCGGGCGGGCTCAGCGGGACAGCGCGTCCCGCACCGCCTCGTCCGTGCGGGCCACGAGTGCGGTGCCGTCGTCCGCCGTGATGATCGGCCGCTGGATGAGCTTCGGGTGCGCGGCCAGGGCGCCGATCCAGCGTCCGCGCGAGCTCGCGTCCCGCGGCCAGTCCTTCAGGCCGAGTTCGCCGGCGGCGGCCTCGCCGGTGCGGACGATGTCCCACGGCTCCAGGCCCAGACGGTCGAGCACCTCCGCGATCTCGGCCTCGCTCGGCACGTCCTCCAGGTAGCGGCGGACGGTGTAGTCGGCGCCCTCCGCGTCGAGGAGCGTGAGGGCGCTGCGGCACTTGGAACAGGCGGGATTGATCCAGATCTCCATGCCCGCCACGGTAGCCCGAAACCGGCCTCAAAGCCCATGTGATCAGGGGCTTTTGTCAGTGGTGGGCAGTAGAATAGAAGCAGTGTTCGAGGGTCCGCCGGAGGCGCCGGACCGGACCCTGACCGCGACAGGAGGATGCCTGTGCCCGCTGCCGCACTGAAGCCGAAGCCGTCCGCGACCCAGTCCACCGCGAAGCGTTCCGTCCCGCTCGACCTGCCCTGCGTGCCCGTCGAGAAGCGGCCGCTGCCCCCCGGCAGGCCTCGCGACTGGTACGTCACGCACAACCGTCGTCTCAAGGCGATGCGTCTCGCCATCGCACTGCTCGACCTCGGCGTCTACATGCCGAACCAGGCCCGCAACGAGAAGATCCGCAGCACGGCGCAACTCATCGGCGTGCACCCGCCGTCGGACACGACCTGCCACATGGTGCGGGCGCTGATGCGCTACAGCCGGTGAGCCGACGGGCCGGCGAGCTGCTGAGCCGTTGAGCGGGGTGCCGGGCGCCGTCGTGCGGACGGCGCCCGGCACTCGGCGCCGCTTACCCGGCGCCTCTCAGCTCGCCAGCTCCTTCTCCAGCGGCGTCCGGAACCTCGGCGTCACCCGGGTCGGGCCGACCCACTGCGCCAGCCGCTCCGCCTCCGCCTCGATCGCCGCCGACGCCTCGCGGCCCACGCCCTCCTGGTCCAGGATCCGCCACACGATCTCCCCGTCGGCGCGCTGAGCCCAGCCGCCGACCACCCGGCCGTCCCACCACACCGTCGGCCCCACGTTGCCGCTGTAGTCGAACAGCGCGGAACGCAACCCGGGCGCCAGATACCAGTCCCGGCCCTGCCAGCCCATCGCCGTCGGGTCCAGCGCCGGCAGCAGGGCCGCCCACGGAGCCGCGGGCGCGGGCGCGTTGTCCGCGTCGCCGTCGACGACGTGTCCCGTGCCCTCGTCGAGGGTCACCGCCTGCGCCCCGATCGCCTTCAGCGCCCGCCGTACGTCCGTCACCCGCCAGCCGGTCCACCATTTCAGGTCGGCCTCCGTGGCCGGGCCGCACGCCGCGAGCCAGCGCCGAAGCAGCTCGGACTGGGCCTGCTCCGGCGGGAGTTCGCGATGCTCGGGGGCGAGGGCCCACCGGAACTGGCTGGACGTCCAGGAGCCCAGCGGACGTCCTCTGACCACCTTGCCCTCGACGCCCAGCACCCTCAGCAGCCGGGACACGACGGTGTGGACGCCCTCGTACGGCTTCCCGGCCGCGTACGCGAACTGCTCGCGCAGCCGCGGCTCCTCGCGGGCCAGTTCGGCGGCCGTCGCCTGTCCGAGCCGGGCCAGGGCGGCCAGCGCGGACTCCTCGACCTCCTTCAGCCAGACCGCGTCCGGGGCCCCCGCCGTCGCCATGTCCTTCACCAGCTTGGCCCGTTCGCGCGCCGCCACCGCGAGGCCCGTCGAGGCGTGCACGACGGCCGTCGACTCCGCCGGGAACACGAAGACCGTGTGCCGCATCCCGTGCATCCGCACCAGGCTGCGGTCCGTGTACAGCGCCCGGTCCGTCTGAGGCACGGTGACCTGCGCGTCGGCGAGGCGGGCGCCGACCGCCAGATAGACCGTCACCGGGTCGGAGCCGTGCAGCGCCACGAGCGAGCCGGCCACCTCCTCGGGCGTCGCGGCCCGCGCCTCGGGGGCGAGCCGGTGCCGCAGGGCCAGCCTCGCCCGCCGTTCCGCCCCGCCGATGTACCGCTGTGCCTCGCCCATCCCGGCCTCCGCCCGCCCTCGCCCGTCGTGTCCAGCCGCCCCGGCGCCCGGCGGGCCCGACCCCGTCGTCCCGTCGTCCGTCATCGGCTCCTGACCGCATCCTCCCCGACCCCGCTGACAACCGCCCTCACGCGCGACGACGTCACCGGCTGCCCAGGGGCCGTACGCGGGGTGCCGCCCGAGCCGCTGCCCGTGCGCCACGGCCGGATGGCCGCCTCGCCCCGCGTCTGAACTCCAGCCGTCGCGCGAACGGGCCCACGGAAAACCAGGTGCACGGTGAGTGACCGTTTCCCTACCCTGGAGGCGCGGCAGCGCCCCTGTCGCAACGCTCGGTCACCGTCCGCCGCCCAGGAAGGAGGCACACCATGGGTACCGTCGTCCTCTCCGCGGCCGTCGTCCTGGTGGTCCTGGGGTTCGGGAACCCGCTGTACTGGCTCGCCGCCGTCGCCGTCCTCTTCCTGTACGTGCGCTACGGCCTCGGGACGTCGGCGACGTCGACGCCGTCCGCCCCGTCCGCGGGACCCGCCCCGAGCGCGGCCCCCGCACCCACCTCGTACAAGGCCTACCGTCAGCGCCGTGACACGCAGGCCAGGTGGGAGCGCCGCTACCGCCGTGAACGCCCCCTGGAGTCCCGCCGCCAGGAGCGCGAACGCGGCACGTGACCCGGCCGCGACCCGCCGGAACCGTCCGCCGGCCCGGTGCGCCCTCAGGGTGCGCCGGGCCCCGGCTGCCTACAGGCCCGGGGCGCCCCACACCGGGAACCAGCGGCTGAGGTCCTGCTCGATCCGCAGGTCGTTCCCGAGCGCCGCCTTCACCTGCAACTCCAGCGCGTTGTCGCGCCGTCGCCCGGTGCCGGGCAGCGGCGCGAACGGGTAGAACGAACCGCGCTTGTACAGGTACACGAGCCCCAGCCGGCGCCCTCCCGCATCGCCCGCGGCCCCGTCCTCGAACCCGGCCAGGGAGCACAGCAGCTGCGGCCCGAAGCCGCCCGCCTCCATCGCGCTGTTCACCGCGTGCAGATCGTTGACCAGCGCCGGCAACTCACCTGGCGCGCGCTGCGAGACGAGCCAGGAGTAGCCGTAGTCGTCCCGCACGAGCCGCACCGCGGGGCCGGTGCGCCCGGTGTCCGCGTCGAGGAGCGCCTGGACCTCGCGGTGCGTCTGCTCGAACGCCGAGCCCTCGACGGTGGCGAAACACACCGCGCCCCGACCGGTCGGCGTGAATCCGGCGGCCGCCTCCAGCGTCACCGCCGCCGACGGCAGCGCGAACAGCCGGTCGAGGTCCGCGGCGACCGGCCTGGTCCGGCCGAGCAGGATGTCCAGCAGCCCCATGCCGTTCAGCCGGCCTTCCCGGGCGCGGCCGGCTCGCCCAGTTCGGCGGAGATCCGCTCCAGCCGGCCGAGGCGCTGCTCCAGGCTCGGGTGGGTCGAGAAGAAGCGCTCGATGCCGGGCTCCCTGCCGGTGGCCGGGGTGAAGTAGAACGCGTTGAAGGCCTGCGCGGTGCGCAGGTCTTCGGTCGGGATGCGGGCGATGTCGCCGGACACCTTGACCAGCGCGGACGCCAGCGCCGACGGCCGTCCGGTGAGCAGGGCGGCGGCGCGGTCGGCGGCCAGCTCCCGGTACCGCGACAGGGACCTGATCAGCAGGAAGCTGAGCGCGTACACGGCGGCCGACACCCCCATCACGGCGGCGAAGACGGCGGCCGTGTTCTGGTCCCGGCGGCCGCCGCCGAAGACCTGCGAGTAGAACGCGAACCGCACGATCAGCCCCGCGATCACCCCCAGGAACGAGGCGACCGTGATCACGGCGACGTCCTTGTGCGCCACGTGCGACAGCTCGTGCGCGAGCACGCCCTCCAGCTCCGCCGGGTCCAGCCGGTCCAGCAGCCCCGTCGTCACGCACACCACGGCCTTGCGAGGACTGCGCCCGGTGGCGAACGCGTTCGGCATGTCCATGGTCGAGACGGCGACGACCGGCCTGGGCATGTCCGACAGGGCGCACAGCCGGTCCACGACGGCGTGCAGCTCGGGATACTCCTCCCGCTCCACGACCCGCCCGCGCATCGCGAACAGGGCGATCCGGTCGGAGAACCAGAACTGCGCCACGAACATGGCGGCGATCAGCACCACGACCAGCAGCCACGACTTCAGCAGCACGATCAGCGCGACGACGAACCCCACGTACAGCAGTCCGAGCAGGAACAGGGTGACCGTCATCCGCACGGTCAGTCCACGGTCGCTCCGGAAACGGCTCCGCATCTGCACCACCCCGCAGTCAGGCACTCGTCCCACCGCCCATTGTGCGCCCGCGCCCGCCATGCGCGGCCCCCGATACCTCCTTCGGGAGGCAAAGGAACACGGGTCAGAAGTTGGAGATCACGCTGGTGATGACCTGGTCGATCGTCTCGGCCCTCTTGGCGTCGTAGTACTTCCCGCCGCCGGCCTTGGCGATCTCCTTCAGCGCGCTGCTGCCCTGCTGGTCCTTGGGGTCGGCCTCGCTGCCGTAGGCGATGGTGAAGACGCGGATCCGCTGCTGCGCCGGATCCTTGATCTCCCGCTCCAGCGCCGCGTCGGACAGGCTGTCGCCGTCCTCGTTGAACCCGTCGGTCAGCAGCACGATCGCGTTGATGGCCCGGGGATCGTAGTGGGCCCGCATGGCCTTGAGCGCGGCGTCGAGGCTGTCGTTGAGACCGGTCGCGCCCTCCGCCGTCAGGTTCTCGACGTTCTCGGCCAGCAGCTCCGCGCGACTGCTCCCCGCCATCCGCGCGCGGTACGGGCCGAGCGGCACCAGTTCCTTGTAGTCGTTGCGGCCGCCGAGCGTGAAGGCGTCCGAGAACTTCCACAGACCCACCCGGTCGGCGGCGGTGAACTCGCCGAACAGCCTGGGCCCGGCCTGCTGGAGGCGCGTCAGCTTGGAGTCGCCGGTCCCCGGGATCACCTTGTTCATCGACTCCGACGTGTCGATGAGGATGCAGACGTTGGCGGGCCGGCGCAGATCGGGCCAGAGCCGCAGCAGACGGGCCAGGACGTCGCCCCTGGGCATCGGCATGTGGGTGAACTCGGCCTCGGGGATGCCGTTGGCCTCCGTGAGCAGCGCGGACTTCGCGGGAACCGCGCCCGTGTGGGTGCGGAAGCCGTAGGGGGCGAACTGCGCGTCGAAGACCGCCGGGCTCTGCAGGTACCGCAGGAAGTCGTCGGCGACCGCCTTGCGGGCCGAGTCCATCCCGTTCAGCTCGATGTACGGGTGGTCGGAGAACGGCACCCCGTCCTTCGGGTAGAAGGAGACCAGCGGGGTGTCCGGCGGCGCCGTCCTGCCGCACTCCTTGTCCGCGCTGAGCGCGCCGCAGGGGTAGCCCGCGTTGTAGGCCGCCACGCTGCTCTCCTCCACCGTGACGGCGGAGATGTACGACATGGCCTTCTGCGGACTGCTCCGGTCCGCCTCACGGAGGTTGGCGAGGAAGGTCAGGGTGGTGTCGCCGTAGTGGACGGCGGCCTGCTCGATGCTCTTGACGAACTTCTGGTTGCCGGCGTTCTCGATGTGCGGGACGCCCAGTTCGCCGCTGGTGCCCGTCTTGGCGTAGAACGCGGCCACGGTCGCGTTGAGCCCCGACGTGGAGTACTTCGGGTTGGTCTTGCCGAGCTTGAACGACCCCCACTCCGGTTTCCCGCGAGCCGCCCAGAACCCGTCGGCGTGCTGCGCCCACTGGGCCAGCTGCCCCCAGGTGAACCGGGCCTCGGGCCAGTTCAGGGCGTCGGCCATGGGCTTGGGCATGGCGACGGTCAGCGGGCTCTGCACGATGGACTGCGCCCGGGCGGGGAACTGCTTCGCGTTCGCCCCCTTCGCGCCGGCCCGCGCCAGCGAGAGCCAGTTGTTCCCGGCGGGCGCCCACACGTCCGGCTTGGTCCCGTCCGACTCGCTCCAGCCGTCGACGAGCGCGCGCATCGCCTCGCCGGAGTTGCGCTCCTCCACCTTCACCGCCAGGCAGGATCCTCCGGCGGCCCGGTTGCCGTAGGTCCGGGCCGCGCGCCGCATGGGCTCCGACTTGTCGGCGGAGGCGGCGACGACCAGCGGAGCGGCGTCCGCCCGCTCACAGGCCGCGAGTGCGGGGACGACGGGCGCGGAGGACTCCTTGCCGTCGTCGGAGCCGGCCGCACCGTTGCCGCACGACTGAAGGACGATCCCGAGCGTGACCGCCACCGCGGCGACCGGGAGCCAGGCGAGCTTCGCCCGCCCCTTGAAACGGCTCGAGCGCGCACCGGACCCCGGCGTCCGAGGCCGGAGCCGGGGCCTCCTCCAGCCGCCCCCGCCCCCGCGGCCCCCCACGCCCCCCACGACAGTGCCCCCGCCCCCGCCACCGGCCTCGCCCCCGCCACCGGCCTCGCCCCCGCCACCGGTCCCGCTGCCGCCACCGGCCTCGCCCCCGCCACCGGTCCTGCTGCCGCCACCGGTCCCGCTGCCGGCTCCGCTTCCGGTGCCGCATCCGTCACCGGTCCCGCTTCCTCCGCCGGTGCCGCTTCCGTCACCGGTTCCGCTTCCTCCGCCGGTGCCGCTTCCGTCACCGGTTCCGCTTCCTCCGCCGGTGCCGCTTCCGTCACCGGTCCCGCTTCCGTCACCGGCTCCGCTCCCGCCACCCGCGCCGCTCCCGCCACCGGCTCCACTTCCGCCCGTGGCGCCGCGGGCGCCTCCGTGTCCGTCGTCGGCATCGCCCCCCGGCGTCGGGCCTCCCCAGGGGGGTGGCGACACCTCGCCGAAGCCCTCCGTCCGGCGCACGCTCTCGGGCTGGTGCTCCAGCAGGACGGCGACGGCCACCTCGGCGGCGCGGGCGGCCGCCGTCTGCTGGCCGCCCCCGGCGTCGGCGGCGCCCTTCCCGCCGTCCGCACGGTCGCTGATCCCGCGGACGACCAGGGCCTCCGTGCGGTGGCGCTGCGCCGCCATGCAGAAACCGAAGCCCTCCATCTCCAGGGCCACGGCGTCCTGGTAGGTGCTCTCGAGCCGGCTGCGGATGTCCCCGTCGCCGGCGTCGAGCACGACGTCCCCCGAGGCGATCGGCTTGAAGTGGCAGACGGCCCCGACCCGCGCGTACAGGGCCGTCTGCTTCAGGGCGTGCGAGGTCTCCACCGCGTCGGGACGCGCGCCTCGGCCCGCCGCCGTCACCTTGGCACCGTGGATCTCGTACACCTTGGTCGCGACCACGACGTCGCCGGGCGGGACGTCCTCCTTGAGGCTGCCGGCTATCCCGACGAGGAGCGCGACGTCCGGGCGCAGCACCTCCAGAAGGCCGTGCGTGCCGAGGGCCGCGACCACGTTCGTCATGCCCACCTGGGCGAGATGCACCGTCCACGAGGCGTAGGCGCCGTCGAGTTCGAACGTCTGCACCACGGTGCTGCCGGCCCTGAGCTGCCCCGTGTGCCGGGCCCCGGCGGCCCCGAGACGGTCCCGCAGCGGGGAGAACTCCACAGGGAGCGCTGTCACGACGACGGCGGTGCGCGCGGGGCGGGCTGTTGTCACCGGACCAACCGTTCTCGATGCCGTCGCGGATACCGACGGTGAGCGAAGGGCCACAAAAATAGCACCGCGCGGCCGACAACCCCGGCGGTATCGGGCATCGCGCGATGTTCTAGTACGGCGCCCGGAAGCGCACCCATCCCAGCAGCACGATCAGCCCCACCACGCACCCCAGCACCAGCGCCGTCGACAGCCACGACGAGCGCCGCCGGGCCACCGGGCCGGGGTCGCCCCGGAAAGGCACCGGCTCAGGCGGGTTCTCCTTCCACCGGGCGGCCAGCATCCGGGCCCGCGCCGAGGGTTCCTTGTGCGGGGCGGAGTCGGCCCACTTGAGGTCGAACTCCCGCTCCGTGTCGTCCTGTTCGGGCATCCCCGTCTCTCCCCGTCACCCGTTCTCGAACAGCCGTGCCCAGAACCATACGACGACGCCCCCGTCCTGAGAAACGGCGGGTTCTATTGATCCCCGCAACACCCTGGAGTTCAGGGAGTTGCGGGGATCGTGGATTTTGAGGTGCTGAAGGCGAAGTTCTTCGAGGCGCTGGATCGGGAGGACGGCGGCATCACCGCTGCCGCTCGCGCAGTCGGAGTGAACCGCAATACGGCGTTCGGATGGGCCCGTCAGGCTGGTGTCCGAGGTCGCGGCAAGCCCGGCACATCCGGGCATCCCGGTCGGGCGGAGTACGAGCGGCTGCGTGCGGCCGGAGTCCATCGCCGCGATGCCGCCGCGCAGGTCGGCGTCCACGAGCGCACCGCTCGGGACTGGGACCAAGGGATCCGGCAGATCGGCCACTCGCGCCTGCATGCAGACGGCCGCCTGATCGACTATACGACCGGTGTGATCACCATCGTTACTGCCGCGTCGAAGCCGTCCGTTGCCGCGGTCGAGGCCGGGCTGCACCCCCGTTTCCTCACCGTGGCCGAGCGGGAGCTGATCGCCGACATGCGCCGTGAGGGCCGCTCGCTGCGCGCGATCGGACGGGCACTCGGCCGGCCGGCCTCCACCGTCAAGCGTGAGATCGACGCCCGTGCGGTCAACGGCGTCTACCGGCCGCACCAAGCCCAGCGGGCATGGGCGAAGAGCCGGTCGCGTCCAAAGGACTCCAAGCTGGCCCGGGAAGGAGCGTTGCGCGACTTCGCTACGGCCAAGCTCCAGGAACGCTGGTCGCCCGAGCAGATCTGCCACGCTCTGCTCATCGAGTTCCCCGACGACGAGAGCATGCGCGTGAGTCCGGAGACGATCTACCAGGCCATCTACGTCCAGGCCCGCGGCGGACTGCGCCGCGAGGTCGCCCTGGCGCTGCGCACCGGACGCACCCGCCGCAAGCCCCACCGCAGCCCGGAGCAGCGCACTCGCCGCTTCGTCGACGAGATGGTGATGATCTCCGAGCGGCCGCCGGAGGTCGAGGACCGGGCTGTTCCTGGCCACTGGGAAGGCGATCTGATCGTCGGCCCCCGCAGCGAGAGCGCGATAGTGACCCTGGTCGAGCGCTCCACCCGCTACGTCCTGCTCGGACATCTGCCCGGCGGGCACACGGCCGAGGAAGTCCGCGATGTGCTGGTGCCGCTGATCCAGACCCTGCCCGAGCACCTGCGTGGCTCGCTGACCTGGGACCAGGGCTGCGAGATGGCCGCGCACAAGCAGTTCACCGTGGCCACCGGCGTGCCAGTCTACTTCTGCGACCCCCACTCGCCCTGGCAGCGCGGATCGAACGAGAACACCAACGGCCTGCTGCGGCAGTACTTCCCCAAAGGCACCGACCTCTCCGCGCACAGTCCCGCAGACCTCGAACACGTTGCCCAGCAACTCAACGGCCGGCCACGCAAAACGCTCGGCTGGAGAACCCCAGCCGAGCGCCTGCGTGATCTACTGACGGCCGCATAAGCCATCAGGTGTTGCGAGGACCCCGAGAATCCGCCAAACAGGACGGGGGCGTCGCGGCGGGCCCGCGGGCCCGGTCCGGTCACACGTCGAAGTACAGCTCGAACTCGTGCGGGTGCGGACGCAGCTGGAGCGGGGCGATCTCGTGCGTGCGCTTGTAGTCGATCCACGTCTCGATCAGGTCGGGCGTGAAGACGTCGCCGGCGAGCAGGAACTCGTGGTCCGCCTCCAGGCGGTCCAGGACGGCCGGGAGCGAGGTCGGGACCTGGGCGACGCCCGCGTGCTCCTCGGGGGCCAGCTCGTAGAGGTCCTTGTCGATCGGCTCGGCCGGCTCGATCTTGTTCTTGATGCCGTCGAGGCCCGCGAGGAGCAGGGCCGAGAAGGCGAGGTACGGGTTGCCGGAGGCGTCGGGCGCGCGGAACTCGACGCGCTTGGCCTTCGGGTTGGAGCCCGTGATCGGGATGCGCATGGCCGCGGAGCGGTTGCGCTGCGAGTACACCAGGTTGACCGGCGCCTCGAAGCCCGGGACCAGGCGGTGGTAGGAGTTCACCGTCGGGTTCGTGAAGGCCAGCAGCGACGGGGCGTGCTTGAGGATGCCGCCGATGTAGTAGCGGGCCGTGTCCGACAGGCCCGCGTAGCCGGCCTCGTCGTAGAACAGCGGGGAGCCGTTGGTCCACAGCGACTGGTGGACGTGCATGCCCGAGCCGTTGTCGCCGAAGATCGGCTTCGGCATGAAGGTGGCGGTCTTGCCGTTGCGCCAGGCGACGTTCTTCACGATGTACTTGAAGAGCTGGAGGTCGTCGGCCGCGGCGAGCAGCGTGTTGAACTTGTAGTTGATCTCGGCCTGGCCGGCGGTGCCCACCTCGTGGTGCTGGCGCTCGACCTGGAGGCCGGACGCGGCCAGCTCCAGGGAGATCTCCGCACGCAGGTCGGCGAAGTGGTCGACCGGCGGGGTCGGGAAGTAGCCGCCCTTGTAGCGGACCTTGTAACCGCGGTTGTCCTCGAGCGCACCGGTGTTCCAGGCGCCGGCCTCGGAGTCGATGTGGTAGAAGGACTCGTTCGCGGACGTCTGGAAGCGCACGCTGTCGAAAACGTAGAACTCGGCCTCGGGGCCGAAGTACGCGGTGTCGGCGATACCGGTCGACGCCAGGTAGGCCTCCGCCTTCTTCGCCACGTTGCGCGGGTCACGGGAGTACTGCTCGCCCGTGATCGGGTCGTGGATGAAGAAGTTGATGTTCAGCGTCTTGTCGCGGCGGAACGGGTCCACGCGCGAGGTCGACAGGTCGGCGCGCAGCGCCATGTCGGACTCGTGGATGGCCTGGAAGCCGCGGATCGACGAGCCGTCGAAGGCCAGCTCCTCGTCCGGGTCGAACGCCTCGACGGGCAGCGTGAAGTGCTGCATGACGCCCGGCAGGTCGCAGAAGCGGACGTCGACGAACTTGACGTCCTCGTCCGCGATGAACTTCTTGGCCTCGTCGGCGTTCTGGAACATCCAGCTCCTCCTACTCCCGGCCGTCGAGCCGGGGTGGTAGTTCGTTCGTGCGGCCAGTGCGGTGGCACACGCTGTCGTCGACCCTAGGGACGGCTGATTTCTCGTGCGTGACCCATTTGTTTCGCACAAGTTAACCGGACCCTGCCCGGTGTACCCCACGTGTCCGTATCGCGAAACGCGCGCAGTACCGTGGACGCGTGGACAACAGGGATGCAATCGGCTCGTGGCTCTCGGGCCCCCGCGCGGCCGCCGAGGACGCCGGTGTCGACTTCGGATACCGGGGTGAACAGCTCGGACTGCCGCAGGAGGGGCCGGGCTCGATCGCCCGTCCCGGCCGGCGGCTGGGCGCGCTCGCCGTGGACTGGGGCCTCAGCGTGCTGATCGCATACAGCTTGATCACCGACGGCTACCGGCCCGCGACCGGCAACTGGGCGCTGCTGGTCTTCCTCGTGATGAGCCTGCTGACCGTCGGCACCATCGGCTTCACTCCGGGCAAGCGCCTGTTCCGGCTGCGGGTGGTCTCCGTCGACACCGGCGCCGTGAGCCCCCTGCGCTGCGCGGTGCGCACGGTCCTGCTGTGCCTGGCTGTGCCGGCCCTCGTCTGGGACCGCGACGGGCGCGGTCTGCACGACCGGCTGGCCCGCACGGTGGAGGTCCGCGGCTGAGCCGCGCGTCGGCCGCCCGCGCGACCCGCACGAGGCCGGGCGGTACGTGGAGGCCGTGAGGCCACCAAGGCCGTAAGGCTTACGCGGAGGCGGTACGCGGAAGGGGCGCCCGGATCACTCCGGGCGCCCCTTCCTGGTGCTGCGTGCTGTGTGCCGCGTCGGCTCAGCGGGCCTTGCCGCCGCCGCCCTTCGGCAGGCGCATGCCCTTGGGCATCGGGCCCTTCGGCAGCGGCATGTTGCTCATCAGGTCGCCCAGGGCGCGCAGCCGGTCGTTGGTGGCGGTGACCTGGGGGCCCGCCAGGACGCGCGGGTACTTCAGCAGGGTGGTGCGCAGCTTCTTCAGCTCGACCTGGCCCTCGCCGGTGCCGACGATCACGTCGTGCACGGGGACGTCCGCGACGATGCGGTTCATCTTCTTCTTCTCGGCGGCCAGCAGGCTCTTCACCCGGTTCGGGTTGCCCTCGGCGACCAGGACGATGCCGGCCTTGCCGACGGCCCGGTGGACGACGTCCTGGCTGCGGTTCATCGCGACCGCGGGGGTGGTCGTCCAGCCCCGGCCGATGTTGTCCAGGACGGCCGCGGCCGCGCCGGGCTGGCCCTCCATCTGACCGAAGGCGGCCCGCTCGGCCCGGCGGCCGAACACGATCGCCGTCGCGAGGAAGGCGAGCAGGACACCGAAGATGCCCAGGTAGACCGGGTGGCCGATCAGGAAGCCGATCGCGAGAAAGACGCCGAAGGTGAGGAGGAAGACACCCGCGAGAACGAAAGCGATCGTCTTGTCGGCCTTGCGGGTCATCTTGAACGTCAGGGCGATCTGCTTCAGTCGCCCGGGGTTAGCGGCGTCCGCCGCGCTGTCACTTCTCGCCATGCCACGAAGTCTACGTGTCCCGGGAAGCGCCTACGACGGCAGGAGGGGAGGGGCGGGGAGGCGGGGCGGAGAGGGTGGGGAGGTGTGGGGAGTTGCGGGGAGGGGTGGGTCAGTGGCGGACGGAGGTGACCGCTTCGAGGACGCGCTGCGCCTCGACCCGGTCCTTGGCGCGACGGCGGTCCTCCAGGACGGAGGTCCAGGCGTTGCGTCGGGCGGTGCGCTGGCCACTGCTCAGGAGCAGCGACTCGACGGCGCGCAGTGCGGTGCTGAAGGTCGGGATCGCGGTGGCGCGAACGGGCGCGGCCTGCATGGCGGGTGTCCCCCTCGGACAAGGTTCGGGCACGGGTGGTTCGGGACGGTTCCTACGTGACGTGATACCAGCGTCACTGTTTGGTGTTACCAGGGCGTGACCGACCGGTCAAACCCGAATGAAACCTCGGTGCGGGGGGCCGAAACGCTGACGCGGCCCCGGCGTACGTCCTCATCTGCGGGGACGGCCGGGACCGCGTCGAATCGGTCACTACTGGCGAGTAGCTGCTTGTGCGCGAGTTCACACACTGGGCTTGCGGCCGTACGGCGCAAGAGAGGTGACGTCGCGTCAGACGGCCTGGGTGGCGACGAAGGAACCGCGCTTCTCGACCGCCATCTGGTACAGGCGCCCGGCACGGTAGGAGGACCGTACCAGCGGGCCCGACATCACGCCGGAGAAGCCGATCTGCTCGGCCTCCTCCTTCAGCTCCACGAACTCGTGCGGCTTCACCCAGCGCTCCACCGGGTGGTGGCGCACCGAGGGGCGCAGATACTGCGTGATGGTGACGAGCTCGCAGCCGGCCTCGTGCAGCTGGCGCAGCGCCTCGCTCACCTCCTCGCGGGTCTCGCCCATGCCGAGGATCAGGTTCGACTTGGTGACCAGGCCGTGGTCGCGGGCCGCCGTGATGACGCCCAGCGAACGCTCGTAGCGGAAGCCGGGGCGGATCCGCTTGAAGATCCGCGGCACGGTCTCGACGTTGTGCGCGAAGACCTCGGGCCGCGCGGAGAAGACCTCCGCGAGCTGCTCGGGCACGGCGTTGAAGTCCGGGGCGAGCAGCTCCACCTTGGTGCGCCCGGCCTCGCGCCCGGCCGTCTGCGCGTGGATCTGGCGCACGGTCTCGGCGTACAGCCACGCGCCGCCGTCCGCGAGGTCGTCGCGGGCGACGCCGGTGATGGTGGCGTAGTTCAGGTCCATCGTGACGACGGACTCGCCCACGCGCCGCGGCTCGTCCCGGTCGAGCGCCTCGGGCTTGCCGGTGTCGATCTGGCAGAAGTCGCACCGCCGGGTGCACTGGTCGCCGCCGATGAGGAAGGTCGCCTCGCGGTCCTCCCAGCACTCGTAGATGTTGGGACAGCCGGCTTCCTGGCAGACCGTGTGCAGGCCCTCGCTCTTCACGAGCTTCTGCATGGCGGTGTACTCGGGACCCATTTTCGCCCGGGTCTTGATCCACTCGGGCTTGCGCTCGATGGGGGTCTGGCTGTTGCGGACCTCCAGGCGCAGCATCTTGCGTCCGTCGGGTGCGACTGCGGACACGACCGGCTCCCTAGCGATTGATTCTTCGGCGTGCTCAAGCGTACGCCCGTGGATTTGAAAGTCCGGCGGCGGTGCCGACCGCGATCAGGCCGAGGCCCGCTCGATCTCGCGCGGCTTCGGCTCCGCGTTCTCCAGGACGTCCGCCAGGTGCCGCTCCACGAGGGGCAGGACCTCCTCGATCGTGACGTCCCGGCCCAGCTCGTTCGCCAGCGAGGCGACGCCCGCGTCCCGGATCCCGCACGGGATGATCCGGTCGAACCACTTGTTGTCGGGGTTCACGTTGAGCGCGAAGCCGTGCATGGTGACGCCCTTGGCGACCCGGATGCCGATCGCGGCGATCTTCCGGTCCTCGCGCCGCTGGCCCGCGTTGGACGGGGCGTACTCGGGGCCGTTGAGCCGCGGGTCGAACTCCTCGTCGGTGAGCCGGGGGTCGAAGTCCAGCGACAGCCCGCCGAGCGAGGGGCGCCGTTCCACGGGGTCGCCGAGCACCCACACCCCGCTGCGGCCCTCGACCCGGGACGTCTCCAGGCCGAACTCCGCGCACACCCGGATCAGGGCGTCCTCCAGGCGCCGCACGTGCGCGACGACGTCGACCGGGCGCGGCAGCTTCAGGATCGGGTAGCCGACCAGCTGTCCGGGGCCGTGCCAGGTGATCTTGCCGCCGCGGTCCACGTCGACGACCGGCGTGCCGTCCAGGGGGCGCTCGTCGGGGGTCGTGCGCCGGCCGGCCGTGTAGACGGGGGGATGCTCCAGGAGCAGCACGGTGTCCGGGACCTCGTCGGCGAACCGCGCCGCGTGCACCCGGCGCTGCTCGTCCCACGCCTCCTGGTAGTCGACGGCGTTCTCGCCGAACCCCATCCGGACGAACCGCAACTCGCTCACGGCAAGCGCCTCCCTGAAAGTCGTCAGGCGCGTGGCGCGCCCAAGCCACTGTACGTCCGTGCGCTCCGCGTCAGCCCCACGGCCAATCCTCACACGATCGGATGAATGAAAGCGGAGATTTGCGACCGGGTGCTTACTCTCCGCTACATTCGCGCCGTTCAGAGGCCAAAAGGGCTGATCACCGCATCAGCGCACTTCATCCGGGCACGTCACAGGCCCGGGAGGCAGGAGACCGCACCGCAGATGACGGAACGACCCGCGCAGCGCACTCCCAACCGCCAGCTCGCCGCGCTCATCGCCGAAGCGGGCTTCTCCAACGCGGGACTGGCCCGTCGCGTCGATCAGCTCGGCCTCGAGCACGGGCTGGACCTCAGATACGACAAGACGTCCGTCACCCGGTGGCTGCGCGGGCAGCAGCCCCGCGGCACCACCCCCGCCCTGATCGCCGAGGTCTTCACCCGGCGACTTGGCCGTCGCCTGACCGCCCAGGACCTCGGCCTGGACGCCTGCGCCCCCGTCTACGCCGGCCTGGAGTTCGCCGGCACCCCCGAGGAGGCCATCGACATCGTCGGCGGCCTGTGGCGCAAGGACTCCGGCAGCCACGCCGAGCTGCGCAAGATCGCCTTCACCCCGGCGGGGCTCGTCGTGCCCAGCCGGGACTGGCTCATCGGGCGGCCCGACGACAAGGTCGCCCGCACCGAGCCGCCGGCCCGGGTCCCCCTCCAGGGCCGTCCGGGCGGCCGGCCCGCCGTGCCCGCGCACCCGCTCGCCGCCCCCCACCCGGCCGCGCCCCAGCACCCCTCCGGCGCGCAGCCCCCGGCGGCCGCCCCCGCCCGGACGGGGGCCGGGCCGACGGCCGTGCCCCGGCAGCGCGGCCAGGGCGCCGAGCGCGGTCCCGGCCAGCGGGTCACCGGCGGCGACATCGCCGCGCTCCGCTCGGTCGGCGAACTCTTCCGGACGCTGGACGACCGGTACGGCGGCGGCCACGCCCGCCAGGCCCTCGTGCGGTACCTGGAGCACGAGTGCGAGCCGATGCTGCGCGGGACGTACGGGGAGCAGACCGGCCGCCGGCTCTTCGGCGCGGCCGCCGATCTGACCCGCCTCGCGGGCTGGACGTCCTTCGACATCGCCGCGCACGGCCTGGCCCAGCGCTACTTCGTCCAGGCCCTGCGGCTGTCCCAGGCGGCCGCGGACCGGGCGTACGGGTCGTTCGTGCTCGTCACCATGAGCCGTCAGGCCGTCTACCTGGGGCACGGGCGCGAGGCGGTGCAGCTCGCGCGGGTGGCCCAGCAGGGCGTCGGTTCGGGCGCCCCGCCCGTCGTGCAGGCGCTGCTGCACTCGGCGGAGGCGCGCGGGCACGGGGTGCTCGGCGAGGTGCGCGCCTCCACCGCGGCCCTGGTGCGCGCCGAACGGGCGCTGGAGGCGGCCAAGTCCGGCGACGAGGCGCCGCACTGGGCCCGCTTCTTCGACGAGGCGCAGCTGGCCGACGAGTTCGGGCACTGCCACCGCGACCTCCAGCAGTTCCGGGCGGCGGCACAGCACGCCGAACGCTCGTTGCAGCTGCGTCCCGCCGCCCATGCCCGCAGCCGGGTGTTCTGCCGGGTCGTCCTGGCCTCGGCCCGGCTGGGCCTGGGCGAACTCGACCAGGCCTGCCAGCTCGCCGCGGAGGCCGCCGGACAGGCCGCCGAGATGCGCTCCGTACGGGCCCTGGAGTACGTCAGGGACTTCGAACGCAGGCTGGAGCCGTACAAGGACGCGGCGCCGGCCCGCGTCTACCGGGAAAAGGTGGCGACGCTGGGCTGAGGGCTGAGGGCTGAGGGCTGAGGGCTGAGGGCTGAGGGCTGAGGGCTGAGAGGCGGGTGCGGGCCGGGTCCGGGGGAGGTGTTCCGGGCCCGTGGCGTTCAGGCCGCCGCCGGTTCCTGGCGTGTCGTGGGGCGGGGGTCGGCCGCGTTCAGGGAGCCGGCGGCGCCGAGGTCGGAGACGATCGCCGAGGCGGCCCGGCGCGCCGAGTGCAGCGCGCCCTGCACGGTGCTGGTGTCCCGGTGGTCGCCGCACACGTACAGGCCCGCCAGCAGCCGCACCGCGCGCCGCAGATCGTGCGGCGGGCGCATCGCCGGGACGGCCTCGGCCGTGTGGTGCACGGCCAGCGTCTCCCAGCGCGCGGTGGAGACGCCGTACAGGCGCGACAGATGCATGCGGACGGCGGTGTCGACGCCCGGCGCGGGCGCGCCCAGGACCGTGGACGAGATCAGCGTGCGGCCGCCGGGCGCGCGGCTCGGGTCGACCTGGCTGAGCACCGCGGTGTGCGCGACCGGACCGCTCCGGTCGGCGTCCAGGAGCAGCGAGGCGCCGGTCGGGGGCGGCTCGTCCGTCGTGTGGTGGACGACCGTCACCGGATGGAAGTCCGGCACGCGCAGCCCGGGCAGCAGCTCGGCCGCCGTGCGCGCGTCGGTGGCCACCAGGACGGCGCGGCAGCGGAACTCGCCGTGCTCGGCGGTGGTCACCGAGGTCGTGGAGACGGCGGTGACCCGCACCCCGGTGTGCACGACGCCCGCCGGCAGCGTCCGGGCGAGCAGTTCCGGCAGGACCTCGGCCCCGCCCTCCGGCACCGCCAGCCGGCCCGCGGCGAAGGCGCGCAGCGCGAGGTCGGCGCAGCGGCTGGAGGTGGCGAGATCCGGATCGCACAGCAGGGCGGCGAGCAGCGGGCGCAGAAAGCCGTCCACCGTGCGGGCGGGCAGACCGCGGGCCGCGAGGGCCTGCGCGGCCGGTGACTCGGGGCGGCGCAGCAGCCGCTCCACAGGGGTGACGGCGAGCCGGGTCAGCGCGGCGCCCAGCCGGGCCTGGTCCACGGCGCTGCCCAGTGGCGCGCCCGCCCGGACCCGGGGCGGGGCCGGGCGGCCCTGCGCGGGCAGGGAGCCGCCGGCGCGCGGCCGGGGCAGTCCGCCCGGCCGCGGAGCGCTCGCCAGGGCGCGTACGGCATGGAGTGCGCCCCTTGCGCTCCCCGCCCCCGTCTGCGCGCCGGCGCGATGGTGGCGCCCGTCGCTGTGCAGCAGGACCCCCGGTGCGAAGGGACGCAGGACGAGTGCGTCGAGCCCCGGTGTGGAGGCCAGTTCGGGATACGCCGTGGACAGCAGCTGCCCGATGCGGTCGAGCCGGAACCCGTCGATCTTCTCCGTCGACATGCGGCCGCCCACGTAAGGGGCTGCCTCCAGGACCGCGGTCGTTACTCCTGCGCTGTTCAGCCGGTGCGCGGCGGAGAGGCCGGCGACTCCGGCCCCCACCACGACGACGTCTGCCTGATACGCGGGCTCAAGCACGTGCCCCTCCTCGAGGTTGCGCGGCGGCTGGAGACGTCATGCCCCCAACGGCCGTCCCGGATACCCGAGTTCGGGTCGAGGTTAGGGCCGGTATCGGTCAGGAACAGTCGCGCATGGACAGGGCACGGTCGCACGGCGGTCGCATCCGGTCACGAAGCGGATCAGGCGGCTCGGATCGCGTCCTCGATCCCGGGAAACGCGAAGACGAACCCTGACTCCAGCAGCCGCTTCGGCACCACCCGCGCACTGCCCAGCACGTCCCCGGCCATCTCGCCCAGCACCGTGCGCAGCACCGGCGCCGGAACCGGGAACAGCGCCGGCCGGTGCAGCACCCGCCCCATCGCCTCGGTGATCTCCCGGTTGGTCCGCGGCTCGGGAGCGGTCAGGTTGAACGGCCCCGACAGGTCGTCACGGTCGACGAGATGCCGGATCGCCGCCACCTCGTCGTGCAGGGCGATGTACGACCAGTACTGCCGGCCGTCGCCCAGCCGCCCGCCCAGTCCGGCCGTGAACAGCGGGAACAGCTTGCCCCAGGCCCCGCCGCCACGCGCCACCACCAGGCCGGTGCGCACGAGGACGGTCCGCACGCCCGCGTCCCGCGCCGGCGCCGCGGCCGCCTCCCACTCCACGCACAGCTCCGGCAGGAAGCCGCTCCCGGCCGGCGCGCCCTCGTCCACGATCCGCTCGCCGGTCTCGCCGTAGTAGCCCATCGCGCTGCCGTTGACGAACACCCGCGGCGGGGCGTCGAGCGCGGCGACCGCCTTCGCCAGCGCGGCCGTGCCGTGCACCCGGCTGTCGTGCATCCGCCGCTTGTACGCCTCGCTCCAGCGCCGCTCGCCGACGCCGGCCCCGGCCAGGTTGACCACGACGTCGCATCCGGCGAGCCCGGCCGCGTCCACCCGGCCCCGCTCCGGGTCCCAGCGGACCTCGTCCGCGCCCCGCGGCGCACGGCGGACCAGGCGCCGCACCTCGTGGCCGTCCGAGGCCAGGGAGCGCACCAGGGCGCTGCCGATCAGACCGGACGCCCCGGCCACCGCGATTCGCGTACGTTCCATGCGTCCATCCTGCCCGCGGACCGCGGAAATCCTCCGGCAGACCGCCGCCCGCACCTCACTGCCCGCCGGCCGCCCGCATTAGGGTGACCGCCATGCCAGAGACCTCCGAGCCGCCTCGCATACGCGCCGCCCTGCCCGCCGACGACGACGCGCTGGCCGCCCTCGACCGGGCCACCTGGTCCACCCTGCACGCGGTGATGCCGCGGCCCGAGCCGCCCTACGAGCCCTTCTTCGACGAACGGCACGCCCCCCGGGACTACCTGGTCGCCGAAGTGGACGGCCGCATCGTCGGGTACCTCCGGCTGGTGCCGCCCACCCCGCTGGCCTGCAACGCCCACGTCCGGCAGATCCAGGGCCTCGCCGTCCTGGACGAGGCGCGCGGCCGGGGCGTCGCACGGGCGCTGCTGCGCGAAGCCGTCGAGGAGACCCGCCGCCAGGGCGCCCGCCGTCTCACCCTGCGCGTCCTCGGCCACAACGCCCCCGCGCGCGGGCTCTACGAGTCCGAGGGGTTCACGGTCGAGGGGGTGCTCCCCGGGGAGTTCCTGCTCGACGGGCGGTACGTGGACGACGTGTTCATGGGCCGGCCCGTCTGACGCCGCCGGGCACGCGGCTCACGACGTCGTCAGGCTGCCCGTGTCCACCGCGCGCGTCGCCGTCGCCGCCCGCTCGGCGTCGTCGGCCACCTCGGCAGCCGTCAGCACGTACCCCGTCTCGTCGTCGGAGGTGGAGCGCGCGAAGACCACGCCGTAGACCCGGCCCGTCGTGGTCAGCAGCGGGCCGCCGGAGTTCCCCGGGCGCACCGTGGAGCGGATCGAGTAGATCTCGCGGGTGACGATGCCGTCGTTGTAGATGTTCCGGCCGGTCGCCTTCACCCGGCCCGCGACCGTGGCCGCCTGAAGGTTCAGGTCGCCGTCCTGCGGATAGCCCGCGACCACCGCCGAGTCGCCCCGCGAGGCGGCGTCGTCGAAGCTCAGGACGGGCGCCCGCAGCTCCGGCACGTACAGCACGGCCACGTCCCGGTCCGGGTCGAAGAGCACCACGCGCGCGGGGTAGGACCGCCCCACGCCGCCGATCCGCACCGTCGGGCGGTCGATGCCCGCCACCACGTGCGCGTTGGTCATCACGTGCTCGCCGGCGTAGACGAAGCCGCTGCCCTCGCGGCCCTGGTCGCCCGACGACCCCTCGATCTTCACCGTGCTCCGCTGGGCCGCCAGCGTCGCGCGCGCCGTCACGCTGTCGCCGGTGGGCTTGGCGACCTCGGCCGTCGACTCGTTCTCGAAGGGGTTGAAGACCTGCGGGAAACCCGCCTCGGTCAGCGCCGACGTGGCCCGCGAGAACCAGTTCGGCGTGGTGTCCGGCATCACGTCCTGCACGGCCCCCAGCAGCCGGGAGTCCCGTATCGACGACGTGACCACCGGCGACGAGGACGCGCCCAGCACACTCGCCGCCACCCAGGCCACGACCAGCACCGCGACCGTGTTCGCCGCCGCCCCGCCGACCCCGTCGGCCAGCCGCAGCGGCCCCCGGTCCAGCTCGCGGCGCAGCCGCAGCCCCAGCCGGCCCGCCAGCTCGTGCCCCACCACCGCCGGCACCAGGACCGCGAACACCGCCGTCGCCGTCGCCGCCGTGGTGCCCGGCGTCACCAGCTCCATCAGCCACGGCAGGACCCACACGCCGATAACCGCGCCGCCGACGAACCCGGCCAGCGAGACGCAGCCGGCCACCAGCCCGCGCCGGTAGCCGGAAGCGGCGTAGGCCAGGATCACCAGCGCCAGCAGGATGTCGAGCAGGTCCACACGGCCCCCCTTCCCTCGAATCCCCTAGTACGTGCGGCAGACGCCCGCTGATCAGTACCCGTCGACCACACGCGCGTGACGGCCGACACCCCGCCACGCGTGCGTGCACCCCGTAAAACGGCGCGCACCGGGAGGATGGTTCCACCAGGTGGCACAGCACACATCGCGGACGGACCGGAACCGGCCGACAGTGGAACCATGTGTGCCCTCCGACCGGCATCGCGCACCGCGCGCGGCCGACGCGGACGGCGCCCGGCGCGGATACCGGGCCCGGTCCTCGTCCTGCTCGGCTGTCTGCCGGGCCTCGCCGCCGTGGCCGCGCTGTGCCTGTGCGCGGGCGGCGTCCAGCACGCCGCCCGCGTCGAAGCGCCCGCCCGGACGGCCGACGCGCGCGCCGCCGGCGCGCACCGGGCCGCCCGGCCGCCCATCGTGCCCCGCTCCGCCTGGCTGGACGCCCTCGCCCGCCACGCGCAACCGCCCCCGCGCTACGACGACAAGGTCGTCGCCGTCTTCGTCCACCACACCGACTCGCCCAACGGCTACGACTGCGCCGACGCGCCCCGCATCATCCGCTACCTGTACGCGGGCCAGACCGGCGCCAGGGACTGGGACGACATCGGCTACAACTTCCTCGTCGACCGCTGCGGCACCATCTACGAGGGCCGCGCGGGCGGGGTGGACCGTCCCGTCACCGGCGCCCACACCCAGGGCTTCAACCACCGCACGGCCGGCATCGCCGCGCTCGGCACGTTCACGTCCGGCGTCCCCGTCCCGCAGGCGATGGTGGACGCGATCGCCGCCCTGACCGCCTGGAAGCTCGGCCTCTCCGGCGTCGACCCGAGGGCGCAGGCCCGGCTCACCTCCAGCAACAGCCACAGCCGGTACGCGGCCGGGGTCACCGTCGTCCTGCCCGCCCTGGCCGGCCACCGCGACGCCTACATGACCAGCTGCCCCGGCGCGGCGCTCAACGCCCGGCTCCCGGAGATCCGGCGGACGGCGGCGCGCATCCAGGGCAGAACGGCCGCGCCCGCTCTCACAGGAACGCCTTAGCCGCCGTTCAGGGTCCTCCCATCCCCGCGGCCTAACGTCGTGCCCACCACGAACCGACCGGAGGCGGGGACCATGAACGGCAGCCGCGAGCAGTGCGCCCGATCCACCCAGTCCGCCCGATCCACCCGGGCCGCTCAAGACGCTCAGGCCGCCCAAGACGCTCAGGCCGCCGAATCCCCTGGGGCCGGGCGGCTCACCCGCCCCTGGGCCGTCCTGTGCGCCGTCGCCGCGGTCGTCCTCGGCCCCGCCGCGGCCACGGCGTCGGCCCTCGAGCAGGCCAACGGGGCGCCGCCGCACCACGCGGTGCGCGTCGGCGAGGCGCAGGCGTACCTCCCGGCGGACGGCGCCCGCCGCAGGTTCGCCGCGTGAACCACGACGGGCAGGACGGGGAGGCAGGGCAGGACGGGGGGAGGGCAGGACGGGCAGGACCGGCACGGCGGAAGGTGCTCCTCCCTCCCGCGGGTCACTCCTTGAAGCGCTGCCAGAGCCGGGGATACCGCTCGGCCAGCGCCGACTCGTTCTCGAAGTCCACCGGAGTGCCCTCGGGTTCGGCGGGCGCGGGCGGGATGCCGAGGTCCGGGGCGACGTTACCGGTGAGCTGCTCGTAGGCCTCGTCGGCCGCGTACCCCAGTTCCTCGCCGTCCCCGTCGATCTCCTCGTCGAAGTCGTCCAGCAGGTCGGCGAGCGAGTCGGGGTCGCCGTGCAGGGCGCCCTCGAAGACCTCGCGGCCCTGCCCGATCAGCCAGCACCGGAAGAAGTCGAACGCGTCGTCGCTCGCCCCGTCCAGCAGCAGCCACGCGGCGCCCCACAGGTCCCAGCGGTAGGCGCGGTTGTAGCGGGACTCGAAATGCCGGGCGAAGTCGAGCACGGAGTCCGGGTCCAGCCCCAGCAGCCGCTCCACGAGCAGGTCGGCCTGCTCCTCGGGATCACCCTCGGCGGCCTCGCGGGAGGCGTCCACCAGCTCCCAGAACTCCGTCTCGTCCATCACGCGTCCAGCATCGTGCCTGATCGTGCCGGACGCACCCGGAGTGCCGGGGATTCTCACACCGGCCGATACAACTCCGCCAATCGTGCCGCGTCCTCGGCGAACCGTTTCCGCAGGGACTCCGGGGCGATCACCTCGGCCTCCGCCCCCAGCGCCGTGAGCTGCGCGTGCGCCACGTCCTGCGACTCCACGCCCAGTGTGACCGTCACCCGCCCCCGGTCGTCCGCCTCCCCGGCGGTCGCCAGCGCGTCCCTCGCCGCCACCGGGTCCACGACGTGCGGCAGCGCGCGCACGCCCGCCTCCGACAGCCGCACGACCACCTCGGTCCGCAGGATCGACCGTGCGAAGCGCTCGGCCTGCCCGGCCCAGAAGCCGGGGAGGTCGAACTCCTCGTCGCGGCCGAAACGGTCCCCCAAGTCCTCGGCGCCGACGAACCGGTCGATCCGGTACGTCCGCCACGCGCCGCCGCCGTCGCCCCGCACCCGGGCGCACAGATACCAGACGCCCGCCTTGAGCACGAGCCCGTAGGGCTCCAGCTCCCGCTCGACCTCACGCTCCCCGCGCCGGTAGCGGGCCCGGACGCGGCGGTCGTCCCGCACCGCGTCCGCGATCACCGGCAGCAGCGCCGGGGTCCGCGGCTCCCGGAACCACGCGGGGGCGTCGAGATGGAACCGCTGCGCCACCGCTCTCGGGGCGTCCCGCAGGGACGGCGTCAGCGCCGCCGAGACCTTCAGCCGCGCGGCCGAGGCGACGTCCGCGAGCCCCATCTCGCGCAGCGCCTCCGGCACCCCGCTGAGGAACAGCGCCTCCGCCTCACCCCGCCCCAGCCCCGTCAGCCGCGTCCGGTACCCGCCGACCAGCCGGTACCCGCCGGCCCGGCCCCGCTCCGCGTACACCGGCACACCGGCCTCCGACAAGGCCTGCGCGTCCCGCGTGACCGTACGCTCCGACACTTCCAGCTCCCGCGCCAGCTCGGCGGCGGTCATGGCGGGCCGGGACTGGAGGAGCAGCACCATCTTGATGAGCCGGGCAGCACGCATGCGCCCATGATGCAGGCCCCCACCGACAACGCGGCCGGGACGGCCCCGGCCCGTGCCCACGACGACGGCGAGGAGGGGTACGGTCCGCGCCGTACCCCTCCTCGCCGTCTCACGGCACCTCACCCCGCCCGGGTCACGTCGCTCCGCGACCGGGCGACGGCCTACAGGCCGTACCGTTCGCGGGCTTCCTTCACCGCCGTCGCCTTGACCTCGCCGCGCCGGGCGAGCTGGGCCAGCGCGGCCACCACGACCGACTCCGCGTCCACGCCGAAGTGGCGGCGGGCCGCCTCGCGGGTGTCGGACAGGCCGAAGCCGTCCGCGCCCAGCGAGGACCAGTCCTGCTCGACCCACTGCGCGATCTGGTCCGGCACCTGGCGCATGTAGTCGGAGACCGCGAGCACCGGGCCCTCGGCGCCGTGCAGCGCCCGGCGGACGTACGGCGTCCGCTCCTCGCCGCGCAACAGGGCCGCGTCGGCCTCCAGCGCGTCGCGGCGCAGCTCGGTCCAGGAGGTCGCGGACCACACGTCGGCGGCCACGCCCCACTCCTCGGCGAGCATCTTCTGCGCCTTCAGCGTCCAGTGGATCGCCGTGCCCGAGGCCAGCAGCTGGATGCGCGGGGCGTTGGCCGCCGCGACCTCCACGCCGGCCGACTCCGCCGTGTTGAAGCGGTACAGGCCCTTGAGGATGCCCTCGTCGACGCCGGGCGCGGCCGGTTTGGCCGGCTGCGGCATCGGCTCGTTGTAGACGGTGAGGTAGTAGAAGACGTTCGGGTCCTCGCCCGGGGCCGCCTCGCCGTACATCCGGCGCAGGCCGTCCTTGACGATCGCCGCGATCTCGTAGGCGAACGCCGGGTCGTAGCTGAGCGCGGCCGGGTTGGTCGCGGCGATCACCGGCGAGTGGCCGTCGGCGTGCTGGAGGCCCTCGCCCGTCAGGGTCGTGCGGCCGGCCGTCGCGCCGACGAGGAAGCCGCGGCCGAGCTGGTCGCCGAGCTGCCACATCTGGTCGGCCGTGCGCTGCCAGCCGAACATCGAGTAGAAGATGTAGAACGGGATCATCGCCTCGCCGTGCGTCGCGTACGACGTCGATGCGGCGATGAAGTCGGCCATCGAACCGGCCTCGGTGATCCCCTCGTTGAGGATCTGGCCGTTCTCGGCCTCCTTGTAGTACATCAGCTGGTCGCGGTCGACCGGCTCGTACGTCTGGCCCTTGGGGGAGTAGATCCCGAGCGACGGGAACAAGCTCTCCATGCCGAAGGTGCGCGCCTCGTCGGGGACGATGGGCACCCAGCGCTTCCCGGTCTCCTTGTCGCGGACCAGGTCCTTGACGAGGCGGACGAACGCCATGGTGGTCGCCACGTTCTGCGTGCCGGAGCCCTTGTCGAAGGAGGCGAACGTCTTGTCGGCGGGGGCGGGCAGCGGGGCGAGCGCGTGCGTGCGGCGGGCCGGGGCCGGGCCGCCGAGGGCCGCGCGGCGCTCCTGGAGGTAGCGGACCTCGGGGGAGTCGGCGCCGGGGTGCCCGTAGGGGACGATCCCGTCGACGAACTGCGCGTCGGAGATCGGCAGCTCCAGCAGGTCGCGCATGGTCTTGAACTCGTCCACCGAGAGCTTCTTCATCTGGTGGTTGGCGTTCTTCGACGCGAAGCCCTCGCCGAGGGTGTGGCCCTTGACCGTCTGGGCCAGGATGACCGTCGGGGCGCCCTTGAACTCCACGGCCGCCTTGTAGGCCGCGTAGACCTTGCCGGCCTCGTGGCCGCCGCGGGAGAGGTGGAAGCACTCCAGGATCTTGTCGTCGCTCAGCAGCTTCGCCATCTCGGCGAGCGCCGGGTCCTTGCCGAAGAAGTCCTGGCGGATGTAGGCCGCGTCGCGCGTCTGGTAGGTCTGCACCTGCGCGTCGGGCACCTCGCGCAGCCGGCGGACCAGCGCGCCCGTCGTGTCGAGCTGGAACAGCTCGTCCCAGGCCGAGCCCCACAGCGACTTGATCACGTTCCAGCCGGCGCCGCGGAACTGGGCCTCCAGCTCCTGCACGATCTTGAAGTTGGCGCGGACCGGTCCGTCGAGGCGCTGGAGGTTGCAGTTGATGACGAAGGTCAGGTTGTCCAGGCCCTCGCGGGAGGCGAGCGCGAGTGCCGCGGTCGACTCCGGCTCGTCCATCTCGCCGTCGCCGAGGAACGCCCACACGTGGGAGGCGGAGACGTCCTTGATCGCGCGGTTGGTGAGGTACCGGTTGAAGCGCGCCTGGTAGATGGCGGAGAGCGGACCGAGTCCCATGGAGACGGTCGGGAACTCCCACAGCCAGGGCAGCCGCCGCGGGTGCGGGTAGGACGGGAGGCCCTGGCCGCCCGCCTCCTGGCGGAAGTTGTCCAGGTGCCGCTCGGTCAGCCGGCCGTCGAGGAAGGCGCGGGCGTAGATGCCGGGGGAGGCGTGGCCCTGGATGTAGAGCTGGTCGCCCGAGCCGTCGGCCTCCTTGCCCCGGAAGAAGTGGTTGAAGCCGGTCTCGTAGAGCCAGGCCGCGGAGGCGAAGGTGGCGATGTGGCCGCCGACGCCGTGCTTGGCGCCGCGGGTCACCATGGCGGCCGCGTTCCAGCGGTTCCACGCGGTGATCTTCCGCTCCATCTCCGGGTCGCCGGGGGCGGTGGGCTCCGCGGCCGTCGGGATGGTGTTGACGTAGTCGGTCTCGAGCAGCTTCGGCAGCGCGATGCCGTTGCCCTCGGCCCGCTCCAGCGTGCGGCGCATCAGGTATGCGGCACGGTGCGGCCCGGCCGCCTTGGCGACCGCGTCCAGGGAGGCCTGCCATTCGGCGGTCTCCTCCGGGTCCCGGTCGGGGAGCTGGTCGAGCGCGCTCGGCTGGATGGCCTGGGGGTCGGTCATGTCGCCGCCTTCCTCAGTCGAAGGGGGTTCCCTCATCGGTAGGGGTTCGGGGTGCCCTTGGTCTTTGGCAGGACAGGGCATGAGGGTCTGCCACGGCGTCGTTGTACGACTCCGCGGCGCGGCCCGTCGGTGACTGTAACTCCCTGATCGATGATCGATCAAAGGGTTGATGGGAAAAAACTCTCGATTGCGAGAAAGTAGGCACGCGGTGCCTTTCGGTCAGGCACCCCGTGCCGCGAATTCGCCTTGTTTTCGCAGGTGAGCGTCGGTCTGCTCGGCTGTTTCGGCCCCGCTCCGCCGTCCCGGCCGAGCCCGGTGCGCCCTGCGTGCGGCCGCGACCGGCACGGGGCCCGTCATGGCCGGTTCCGGTGGGTCGTGGCCGGTTCCGGTCGGTCAGGGGCGGCCTGGCTCGGGGGAGTGCCACGGGCCTGTTCCCGCGCCTGTGGCCTGCGTCTGTTCCGGTCTGTCCCGGTCCGGGCCAGTCTGTTCCGGTCCGGACTGTTCCGGTGTGGTGCGGTGCGGTGCGGTGCGGTGCAGGCCGGTGCGGGCCGGTGCGGGCCGGACCGGCTTCCGGCTCCGGCTGCGTCAGGGGCGGGGCGCGCAGCCCAGGACGTGCGCCTTCACCAGCTCCGCGATCCGCGGGTCACGCCGCCGGAACGCCTGCACCAGTTCCTCGTGCTCCTCGGCGTACGACTGCTGGACGGTCCCGAGCCAGCGGATGGACAGCGCCGTGAACACCTCGATGCCGAGGCCCTCCCAGGTGTGCAGCAGCACCGAGTTCCCGGCGGCCCGCACCAGCTCCCGGTGGAAGCCGACGGTGTGCCGCACCTGGGCGGTGCCGTCGGAGGCGCGGTCGGCCTCGTAGAGGGCGGCGACGTGGGGTTCGAGCACCGAGCAGTCCTCGGCCAGCTTCCGGGCCGCCAGCTCCGCGGCGATCGCCTCCAGGCCCGCCCGCACCGGATAGCTCTCCTCCAGGTCGGCCGCCGTCAGGTTGCGCACCCGGACGCCCTTGTTGGGCGCGGACTCGATCAGCCGCAGCGACTCCAGCTCGCGCAGCGCCTCGCGCACCGGCGTCTGGCTGACCTCCAGCTCGGTGGCGATCCGCCGCTCGACGATCCGCTCGCCCGGCTGCCAGCGCCCGCTGACGATCCCTTCCACGATGTGCTCGCGGATCTGTTCGCGCAGCGAGTGGACGACGGGCGCGGTCATGAGAGCTCCTTTGAGGAGAGGCCGCACGGGCCCCCGGGGGCGTTTGACGTTTAGACAATACGGCCGTGAGCGCTTTCCAGAAGGGCACGCGGGGGTGCTTTTACGCAGGTGAGACGAGACTTACACGAGCGGGGACGGGGCCTCCCGGCGCTGCGGGCGGCGTCGGCCCCGGCCCGGCTCAGAGGTGAGCACCGCGCGCAGCGCGTCGTCGACGAGGGCCGGCTGCCGAAGGCCGATGTTGCCGTGCGGGGTGCCGGTGCCGAAGCGGGATGCGCTGAGCCGGAGCAGGTCGACGGCGACGACGGACGCCTCGATGGGCGAGGTCAGGCGGACGCTCATCGCCGTGTCGGGGCGCACTCGTGACGTCAGAAGTAGTGGCACAGCCGGCTTCCTGGGAGGTTTCGTCGGAGCCGGGAGAAACAGAGCGCCCCCGCCCGGAGGACCGGGCGGGGGCGCTCTGTGCTGCTGGACCGACGGGTCAGAGGCCGAGCTCGACCTCGAACTCGCCGGCCTCCAGGATCGCCTTGACCGCGGTCAGGTAGCGGGCCGCGTCGGCGCCGTCCACCAGACGGTGGTCGTAGGACAGGGTCAGGTACGTCATGTCGCGGACGCCGATGACCGTGCCCTCCTCCGTCTCGATGACGGCGGGACGCTTGACCGTCGCGCCGATGCCGAGGATCGCGACCTGGTTCGGCGGCACGATGATCGTGTCGAACAGCGCGCCGCGCGAGCCGGTGTTGCTGATGGTAAAGGTCGCGCCGGACAGCTCGTCCGGGGTGATCTTGTTCGCGCGGACCTTGCCGGCCAGGTCGGCCGTGGCCTTCGCGATGCCGGCGATGTTCAGGTCGCCCGCGTGCTTGATGACCGGGGTCATCAGGCCCTTCTCCGAGTCCACCGCGATACCGATGCTCTCGGTGTCGAAGTAGGTGATCGTGCCCTCGTCCACGTTGATCCGGGCGTTGACGGCCGGGTGGGCCTTCAGCGCCTGGGCCGCCGCCTTCACGAAGAACGGCATCGGGGACAGCTTGACGCCCTCACGGGCGGCGAAGGAGTCCTTCGCCTGCGCGCGGAGCTTCATCAGGCGGGTGATGTCGACCTCGACGACCGAGGACAGCTGCGCCTGCTCGTGCAGCGCCTTGACCATGTTGTCGCCGATGACCTTGCGGATGCGGGGCATCTTCACGGTCTGGCCGCGCAGCGGGGAGGCCTCCAGCGCGGGGGCCTTCTTCGCGGCGGCCGGCGCCGCGGCCGGGGCCGGGGCGGAGGCGGCGGCCTTGGCGGCCTCCGCGGCGGCGAGCACGTCCTGCTTGCGGATGCGGCCGCCGACGCCGGTGCCCTTGACGGAGCCCAGGTCGACGCCGTTCTCCGCGGCGAGCTTGCGCACCAGCGGGGTCACGTACGCGCCCTCGTCGCTCGCCTGTGCGGCCGGAGCCGGGGCGGCGGCGGGAGCCGGGGTGACCGGAGCCGGAGCGGCGGGCGCGGGAGCCTGCGCGGCCGGAGCCGGGGCCGGGGTAGGCGCCGGAGCGGCCGGAGCCGGGGTGGGTGCCGGAGCGGCCGGAGTCGGAGCCGGAGCGGCCGGGGCGGGAGCCTCGGCGGCGGGGGCCGGGGCGGCGGCCGGAGCCGCGCCCGGGGCGCCGATGACGGCCAGCTTGGCGCCGACCTCGGCGGTCTCGTCCTCGGCGACGGTGATCTCCAGCAGTACACCGGAGGCGGGCGCCGGGATCTCGGTGTCGACCTTGTCGGTGGAGACCTCGAGCAGCGGCTCGTCGGCCTCGACCGAGTCGCCGACCGACTTCAGCCAGCGGGTGACGGTGCCCTCGGTGACGGACTCGCCGAGCGCGGGCAGGACGACGTCCGTGCCCTCGGCGGAGCCGCCGCCGGCGGCGGCCTCGGGGGTGGGAGCCGGGGCCGGGGCCTCCTGCTCGGTGGAGGGCTGGGCGGCCGGGGCCGGCTCGGGGGCCGGCGGAGCGACCTCCTCGGCGGCCGGAGCCGGGGCGGCGGCCGGGGCGCCGGTGCCGTCGTCGATCACGGCCAGCTCGGCGCCGACCTCGACGGTCTCGTCCTCGGCGACCTTGATGGAGGCCAGGACGCCGGAGGCGGGGGAGGGGATCTCGGTGTCGACCTTGTCGGTCGACACCTCGAGCAGGGGCTCGTCGGCCTCGACGCGCTCACCCTCGGCCTTCAGCCAGCGGGTGACGGTGCCCTCGGTGACGCTCTCGCCGAGCGCCGGAAGGGTTACGGAAACCGCCATGGTTTCGGTTGCTCCTTACGAGTTGCGGAAGTCTGGGTCGTCGCTTCGACGTGTCTCGACCGAGGGTCAGTCGTGCGAGTGCAGCGGCTTGCCCGCCAGGGCCAGGTGGGCCTCGCCGAGCGCCTCGTTCTGCGTCGGGTGGGCGTGGACGAGCTGCGCGACCTCGGCCGGCAGCGCCTCCCAGTTGTAGATCAGCTGGGCTTCGCCGACCTGCTCGCCCATGCGGTCGCCGACCATGTGGACGCCGACCACCGCGCCGTCCTTCACCTGGACGAGCTTGATCTCGCCCGAGGTGTTGAGGATCTTGCTCTTGCCGTTGCCCGCCAGGTTGTACTTCAGAGCGACGACCTTGTCCGCGCCGTAGATCTCCTTGGCCTTGGCCTCGGTGATGCCCACGGAGGCGACCTCGGGGTGGCAGTACGTCACCCGGGGGACGCCGTCGTAGTCGATCGGAACGGTCTTCAGGCCGGCCAGGCGCTCCGCCACCAGCATGCCCTCGGCGAAGCCGACGTGCGCGAGCTGGAGCGTCGGCACCAGGTCGCCGACGGCGGAGATCGTCGGGACGTTGGTGCGCATGTACTCGTCGACCAGGACGTAGCCGCGGTCCATCGCGACGCCCTGCTCCTCGTAGCCCAGACCGGCGGAGACGGGCCCGCGGCCCACCGCGACCAGCAGGACCTCGGCCTCGAACACCTTGCCGTCGGCCAGCGTGACCTTGACGCCGTCGGCGGTGTACTCGGCCTTGGAGAAGAAGGTGCCCAGGTTGAACTTGATGCCGCGCTTGCGGAACGCGCGCTCGAGGAGCTTGGAGGAGTTCTCGTCCTCGACCGGGACGAGGTGCTTGAGGCCCTCGACGACCGTCACGTCGGCGCCGAACGACTTCCACGCCGAGGCGAACTCGACGCCGATGACGCCGCCGCCCAGGATGATCGCGGACTTCGGCACGCGGTCCAGGACGAGGGCGTGGTCCGAGGAGATGATCCGGTCGCCGTCGATCTCCAGGCCCGGCAGCGACTTCGGCACGGAGCCGGTCGCCAGGAGCACGTGGCGGCCCTGGACGCGCTGCCCGTTCACGTCGACGGAGGTCGGGGAGGACAGGCGGCCCTCACCCTCGATGTAGGTCACCTTGCGGGAGGCGATGAGTCCCTGGAGGCCCTTGTACAGGCCGGAGACGACGCCGTCCTTGTACTTGTGGACGGCGGGGACGTCGATGCCCTCGAAGGTGGCCTTGACGCCGAACTGCTCGCTCTCGCGGGCCTGGTCGGCGATCTCGCCCGCGTGCAGCAGGGCCTTGGTGGGGATGCAGCCCCGGTGCAGGCAGGTGCCGCCGACCTTGTCCTTCTCGATCAGGGCGACGTCCAGTCCCAGCTGCGCCCCGCGCAGGGCCGCGGCGTACCCACCGCTGCCACCGCCGAGGATCACTAGGTCGAAAACGGTGCTGGCGTCGTTCGCCACGTCACGTCCTCCATGCATGTGCGCCACGCCGGTCTCCAGTGACCGGTCGGCGGCTGGTGTCCGGCCGCTGAAGTCTCGGCCCTGTGGTGGGGGCCCTGTCCTGCCGAGCCCCATCCTCGCACTTGTCGGAGCACGACGAGACACGGGGCCGGGGTGTGAGCACCCCACGCCCCCTTGCGACAGAGGTGAGGAGGGTGCTCAGGGGCGCGGGGAACCGCGCGACCGGCCACGTACGGCCCGCGCCCGCCGGTACGACGGACGCGGTCGAGTGATCAGCCGCACAGCTCCCCTCCCCGGAGGAACTAGCCCAGGTCGCCGGCGGCGGTCAGCTCGGCCAGCCGCACCAACGTCCGCACCGCGGTGCCCGTGCCGCCCTTCGGCGTGTACCCGAACGGGGCGCCCTCGTTGAACGCGGGCCCGGCGATGTCCAGGTGCGCCCAGGTGATGCCCTCGCCCACGAACTCGCGCAGGAAGAGGCCGGCCACCAGCCCGCCGCCCATCCGCTCGCCCATGTTCGCGATGTCGGCGACCGTGGAGTCCATGCCCTTGCGCAGGTGCTCGGGCAGCGGCATCGGCCACGCCGGCTCGCCGACCTCCTCGGCGGCCTCGTGCACCGCCGTGCGGAACGCGTCGTCGTTGGCCATGATCCCGAAGGTGCGGCTGCCGAGCGCCAGCATCATCGCGCCGGTCAGGGTGGCGACGTCGACGATCGCGTCCGGCTTCTCCGCGGAGGCCGCCCACAGCGCGTCCGCGAGGACCAGCCGGCCCTCGGCGTCGGTGTTGAGGACCTCGACGGTCTTGCCGCTGTACATGCGCAGCACGTCGCCGGGGCGGGTGGCGGAGCCGGACGGCATGTTCTCGGCGAGCGCCAGCCATCCGGTGACGTTCACCTCCAGGCCGAGCCGCGCGGCGGCGACGACCGCGGCGAAGACCGCCGCCGCGCCGCTCATGTCGCACTTCATCGTCTCGTTGTGCCCGGCGGGCTTCAGCGAGATACCGCCCGAGTCGTAGGTGATGCCCTTGCCGACGAAGGCGAGGTGCTTCTTCGCCTTGGAGGAGGTGTACGACAGCTTCACCAGGCGCGGGGCCGAGGCGGAGCCGGCGCCGACGCCGAGGATGCCGCCGTAGCCGCCCTTGACGAGAGCCTTCTCGTCGAGGATCTGGATCTTGATGCCGTGCTCCTTGGCCGCCGTCTGGGCGAGAGCGGCGAACGCCTGGGGGTCGAGGTCGTTCGGCGGCATGTTGATCAGGTCGCGGGCGCGGTTGAGCTCCTCGCCCACGGCGGCGGCGCGGGCGAGCGCGGCCTTGTGGGCGGCGTCGCGCGGCTTGCCGCCGAGGAGGACGGCCTCGGCGAGGGGCGCCTTGTCGTTCTTGGCCTTGGCGTCGGCGGCCGCCGTCTGCTTGTAGGCGTCGAAGGAGTACGCGCCGAGCACCACGCCCTCGCCGATCGCGCCGAGGTCGGCGGCGTCGGTCACCGGCAGGGCGAAGGCGGCCTTCTTGGCGCCGGTGAGGGTGCGGGCTGCGGCGCCGGCGGCCCGGCGCAGGACCTCGGCGTCGTAGGCGGCGTCCTTCTCGGGCTCGGAGCCGAGCCCCACCGCGAGCACGAGAGGCGCCTTGAAGCCGGCCGGGGCGGGCAGCTTGGTCACCTCGCCCTCGGAGCCGGAGGCCCCGAGGGTCTCCAGAACGCCGGCGAGCCGGCCGTCGAACGCCGTGTCGACGGCTTCGGCGCCCGGGGCGACGGTCAGGTTCCCGGACGGGGAGGCCGCGCCCTTGGCGACACCGATCACGATCGCGTCGGCCCGCAGGCCGGGCGCCGCGGCGGTGCTGAGAGTGAGAGCAGTCACGGTGGTGAAATCTCGCTTCCGATGTGTTGTTGCTGTGGCCGGAGGGTGTGGGTCGACCGGGCCCAGGGCCGACCCTAGATCCGGGCCGCGGGCGCGGTCGCTCCGGGGTGCGTCTCACCGGCGCGGCGGACCGGCGGGGCGAACCCGGAACGAGCGTACGCGTGCGGGTGCGTTCGCTCATGCACGCGAGTGGCCACCCGCCGGGGCGTCGTGGCCATTTCCCGCCCCGGGGTCCAGGTGAAGCGGGGTGAACCGTCGTCATGCCGTCATTTCGGGCGGCCGCCGTCGCCGTGCGGGCACGGCAGCGGGGCCGTGCCGCCGCCACGACGGCCGCCGTACGGCCCGGCGCGGACATGGACGATCATGGTCCGGGTACGTTGCCGCCGACCCTGGAGCCCGTCCGGTGAGACGCCCGACCGTCCTGCTGCCCCTGCTCGCCCTGCTGCTCGCGGGCTGCTCCGCCGCCCCGGACGACGGTCCGCGCCCCGGCCCGTCCGCCACGGCCGGCGGGGGCGGCGCGTGGTGGCGGCCGGCCCCCGGCCTCGACTGGCAGTGGCAGCTCAGCGGCCCGCTGGACACCTCCGTCGACGTGCCGGTCTACGACATCGACGGCTTCGACCACGACGCGGCCACCGTGGCCGGCCTGCACGACGACGGCCGCCGGGTCGTCTGCTACCTCTCCACCGGGGCCTGGGAGGACTGGCGGCCCGACGCGAAGAAGTTCCCCGCCTCGGTGATCGGCGAGGGCAACGGCTGGAAGGGTGAGCGCTGGCTCGACATCCGCCGGACGGACGTCCTCGAACCGCTGCTCGCGGCCCGCCTCGACATGTGCCGCGACAAGGGGTTCGACGCCGTCGAGCCGGACAACATGGACGGCTACCGCAACACCACCGGCTTCCCCCTCGGAGCCGACGACCAACTGCGCTACAACCGCCTCGTCGCCCGCCTCGCCCATCAGCGCGGCATGGCCGTCGGCCTGAAGAACGACCTCGGCCAGATCCCCGCCCTCGTCGGCGACTTCGACTTCGCGGTGAACGAACAGTGCGCCCAGTACGACGAGTGCGCGGACCTGACGCCGTTCGTCGAGGCGGGCAAGGCCGTCTTCCACGTCGAGTACGAACTGCCCACGAGCGCCTTCTGCGCCGACTCCAGCCGCCTGAAGCTGAGTTCGCTGCGGAAGAAGTACGCACTGGGCGTCTGGCGCGAGGCCTGCTGACGCACGGTCAGGGTCTTCAGCGTCCCAGGCAGAGCACGATCAGGGCGGTCGTCGCCGCGGTCTCCGCCAGAGCGCCGAAGACGTCCCCGGTGACCCCGCCGAACCGGCGCGTGCAGTGCCGCAGGAGCAACTCGGCCGCGACGAGTGCGGCCAGGACCGCCACAACCGGCCCCACGGCGTCGTACGGCTCGAAGGGCGCGCCGCCCGCCGCCTCCGCCGGACCGATCATGACGACGGCGTCGCCGCCGCCCCCGTACGGCCCCCACCACGCTCCCGCGCCCGCCGCCGCCGGCGCGACGGCGCCGGCCGCGAGGAGGGCGCCGCGCACCGGGACCACCCCCGCGACCGCCGCGCCGAGCCCCTCCGGACGCGCGGGCGGCACCCCGTCGCGGGCGGCCAGGGTCAGCGCGAGGCGGGCGGCGACGGCCGAGACCACGGCGGCCAGCGCGCCCAGCGCCCACGAGGCGCCGTAGAGCTGGGCCAGCGCGGCCGCCTGCGCCAGCAGCACCAGGACGAGCGTGAGCACGCCGAAGGGGCCGATGTCCGACTGCTTCATGATCCGCAGCGCGTCCTCGGCGGGCTTCCCGCTGCCCAGGCCGTCCGCGGTGTCGGCCAGCCCGTCCAGATGCAGCCCGCGCGTGAGGACGGCGGGCACGGCGGCGGAGGCGACGGCGGCCAGCGGCGGGCTCGCGCCCAGCCGCAGCAGCAGCAGCCCGAGGCCGGCCGCGCAGCCGCCGACCACCAGGCCGACCGCCGGGGCGGCCAGCATGCCCCCGCGGGCGGCCGCCCGGTCCCAGCGGGACACCCTGACCGGCAGCGCGGTCAGGGTGCCGAAGGCGAAGCGGAGGCCGTCGAGGGGCGAGGTCGTGGACACGGCCGCAGCGTAGCCCGGACGCCCCGCCCGCGAGGCAGCCCGTCCTGCCGCCCGTGAGACTGACGGCATGGGCCCATGGCTGCACCGCAACGTCGTCGAACCGGGCAAGCTCCCGCTGCTGCTCGCGCTGGCCGCGTTCGTGCTCACCTTCCTGATCACCCGGGTCGTCACCCGGCTGATCCGGGCCGGCAAGGGCCCCTTCGGCAACATCAGCTCCGGCGGCGTGCACATCCACCATGTGGTGCCGGGCGTCGTCCTGACCGTCGCGGGCGGCTTCGGCGCGGTGGCCAGCGGGCGGCACGGCTTCGGCTCGGGCGCCTGCGCGGTGGTCTTCGGCATCGGGACCGGGCTGGTCCTCGACGAGTTCGCGCTGATCCTGCACCTGGACGACGTGTACTGGACGGAGGCGGGCCGCAAGAGCGTGGAGGCCGTGGTCCTCACGGCGGCGCTCGGCGGACTGCTGCTGGTGGGCTTCGCGCCGTTCGGCGTCAACGACATGAGCCAGGAGGAGTTGCAGGACCGCGGCAGCGTCCTCGCGACCGTCGCCGTCAACATCCTCTTCTCGCTGGCCGTGCTGACCAAGGGCAAGGTCATGACGGCCGTCTTCAGCGTGTTCGTGCCCTTCGTCGGCCTGATCGGCCTCGTCCGGCTGGCCCGCCCGGGCTCGCCCTGGGCCCGCAGGTTCTACCGGCGCCGCCCCCGCGCGCGGGCGCGGTCGACGCTGCGGGCCTACCGTCACGACCGGCGCTGGGCCCGCCCGCGCCGGCTGGTGGGGGACTGGCTGGGCGGCAAGACGGACGCGGAGCTGACCGGTTCCGCGGAGCGGCGCTGACGGCGGCGGGCCTGAGCGGCTCCGCACAGCGCCAGGACGGCCGCGATCGCCGCCAGATGCTCCTTGCCCGCGAGGTTGCCCTTCAGGGCCACCTCGACGGCCATCGCGACGATCACCGCGGCCGCCGTCGCGTACGCGCGGTAGCGCCAGCCCAGGAACACCGCGAGCCCCACCACGGCCGCGGAGGGCCCGGTGTCCACCACGAGGGCGTCCGAGACGGGCAGCCCGAGCGGGCCGTGCGGACCGAGCGCGATGCCCACGCGCGCGTACAGCGTCCCGGCGAGGGTGGCGGCGTAGGCGATGACGAGGGTGCGCCACCAGCCCAGGCACAGCTCGGCGATCCCGAACACCAGCAGGACCTGCGCCAGCGCGCCCCACACCGGCAGGTCCAGCGCCGGGACGAACAGCGACAGCGGGGTCCGCAGCAGGGCGAGCCACAGGGGGTCGACGGCCCGCACCGCCCCGAGGTCCTGCACCGGCTGATAGCCCCAGGGCTGGTTCTGCACCACCTGGGTCGCCGACGTCAGGCACACCGCCCCCAGCGTCAGCGGCGCCGCCCGCCACCACGGGGCCGCCCGCGGTCCGCGCACGGCCGCGTACAACGGCCCCCACTCGGCCCGGGCCCAGCGGACGGCCCGCCTCACCGGCGGGTCCCCAGGCGCCTGCGGTGCAGCCACTTCGGCAGCCCCGGCGCCTCCAGGAACCCCTCCGCCCGCGCCGCCGCGACGGCGATCCGGGGCAGGTCCGCGCTCTTCTCGAAGAGCAGGAACCTCGGCTCCCAGACGGGCCGGTACTTCGCGTTGGCGCGGTACAGCGACTCGATCTGCCACCAGCGGGAGAAGAAGCCGAGCAGCGACCGCCACAGCCTGAGCACCGGCCCGGCGCCGAGCCGCGAACCCCGCTCGAACACGGAGCGGAACACGGCGAAGTTCAACGAGACCTGCGTGACCGGGATCCCCCCGCCCTCCGGCCCCGCCCCGCCCGCCGCTCCCTGTCCGTGCTCCCCACGGTGTCCGCCCGCCCCGCCGTGTCCGTCCTCCCCGCCGTGTCCGTCCTCCCCGCCGTGCCCGGCCGCGCGGGCCCCCGCGGTCTCCCGGACCTCGCCCGTCACCCGGCCGTCCCGCGACGACAGGCGGGCCCGCCGCAGCAGTTCGATGACCATGAACTCGATCAGTCCGTTGTCGCAGTCGCGGTCCCTGCGCATCAGGTCCAGGGACAGGCCGTGCGGCCCCCACGGCACGAACGAGAGCAGCGCCCGCAGCTCGCCCCCGGCGTCGGCGCACTCCAGCATCACGCAGCGCCCGTCCCGCGGGTCCCCGAGGCGGCCGAGCGCCATGCTGAACCCGCGCTCGGTGGCGCCGTCCCGCCAGTCGTCGGCACGGCGTACGAGGGCCGCCATCTCCTCGGCCGGGATGTCCTCGTGGCGGCGGACGCGCACCGTGTAGCCGGCCCGCCGCACCCGGTTGCAGGCCTGCCGGACGGTCCGCATGGCCCGCCCCTCCAGGGTGAACTCGGCGACGTCGACGACGGCCTCGTCGCCCAGCTCCAGCGCGTCCAGCCCGTGCCGGGCGTAGACCGTCCCGGCCTCCTCGCCCGCGCCCATCACCGCCGGGATCCAGCCGTGCGCCCGCGCCTCGGCGAGCCACGGCTCGATCGCGCCGGGCCAGGCCTCCGGATCGCCCAGCGGGTCGCCGGAGGCCAGCGACACCCCGCCCAGCACGCGGTAGGCGACGGCCGCCTTCCCGGTCGGCGACCAGCGCACGCTCTTCTCCCGCCGCAGCGCGAAGTACCCCAGCGAGTCCCGCTCGCCGTGCCGGTCGAGCAGTTCCCGCAGCCGCTTCTCGTCGTCCTCGGTGAGCGGGTCCACGGCCCGCCGGGAACGGAACGCCGCGTACAGGACGGCCAGGACGAGCGCCGTGCTCAGGACGTTGACGGCGACGTCGACCCAGGTCGGAGTGAGGATCCCGGCGGCGCGGTGGTCGTCGGCGGAGACGGAGACCAGCCGCAGCGCGCCGTAGCGCCAGCGTTCGAGGAACGTGGACGGCGCGGACGACCGGTCGGTGACCGTCACCAGCAGCGCGGCCGTCAGCGACGCCGCCAGCAGCCCGCCGGCCCCGACGGCCGCGGCCAGCCCGGGGTTGGCCCGGTCGCCCTTCGCGTAGAACTCGCGCCGCCCGGCGACCAGCGCGGCGACGAAGACGGCGGTCAGCGCGAGCGACACCCAGTTCTGGGGCCGCTCCCGGATCTCCGGGAAGGCCATCGCCCACGCGAACAGGCCCAGGAACGCCCCGCTCAGACAGAGGTTCAGGATCCACGCGGCCCGTTTGCGCCGCCCCATGGTGACGGCCAGGAACGCGGTGAAGGCCCCGGACGCGAATCCCGCCGTGAGCAGGTACGGCGTGAAGAGGTTCTCCTGGTTGTGCCGCCGCACGTCCTGCCCCAGGGAGACCCACACCGCACTGAGGAAGTTGACGAACGCGACGGCCCGCAGGTACCAGACGGCGAAGGCGGCGGAGCCCCGGGTGTTGCCCATGATCGGTGATCATATGGGTGCACTTCCGGGAAACCGCTCTTTTGCCGCCGCCTGTCCCTTATGGACCGTGGTGCTACTCCGCCGGGGACTCCGCCGCGAGCCCGCCGACCCTCCCGTCGGCCGCCCCGGCCGCCTCGGTGGCTTCGACAGCCCCGGACGTCCCAGCGGCCTCGACAGCCTCGGCGGCCTCGGGCTTTTCGGGCCTCTCCGGCAGCTCCGCGGCCAGCGCGGCCGCCGCCTGCACCAGCGGCAGCGCGAGCAGCGCGCCGGCGCCCTCGCCGACCTTCACGCGCTGGTCCAGCAGCGGTTCCAGGGCCATCCGGTCGAGGGCCTTGGCCTGCCCCGGTTCACCGCTGCGGTGACCGGCCAGCCACCAGTCGGGCGCCCGGAAGGCGATCCGCTGCCCCACCAGCGCGCACGCGGCCGTCACGACCCCGTCCAGCACCACCGGCAACTTCCGTACCGCGCACTGGAGCAGAAAGCCCGTCATGGCCGCCAGGTCGGCGCCGCCCACCGTCGCCAGCAGCTGCAACTGCTCGCCCAGCACCGGCCGCGCCCGCCGCAGCGCGTCCCGGACGGCGGCGCACTTGCGCATCCACGCCAGGTCGTCGATCGCCTCGCCGCCGCGCCCGGTCACCACCGACGCGTCGGTCCCGCACAGCGCGGCGACCAGCACGCCCGCGGCCGTCGTCCCGCCCACGCTCACGTCGCCGAGCACGACCAGATCGGTGCCGGAGTCCGCCTCCTCGTCCGCGACGGCCACGCCCGCCAGGAACGCCGCCTCGGCCTCCTCGATCGTCAGCGCGTCCTCGACGTCGATACGCCCGCTGCCGCGCCGCACCCGGTGCCGTACGACGTCCGCGGGGAACGCCTCCGGGTCGCAGTCCAGCGCCATGTCGACGACCCGGACCGGCACGCCGAGCCGGCGGGCCAGCACGGACACCGGACGGCCGCCGTCGAGGACCTGCCGCACCAACTCCGCGGCGCTGCCCGCGGGCCGGGCCGAGACGTCGAGCCCGGCGACGCCGTGGTCGCCGGCGAACAGCACCACCCGCGGCCGCTCGATGGGCCGCACCGGCGACGAGCCCTGTGCCGCCGTCAGCCACTCGCCCAGATCGTCCAGCCGCCCCAGCGATCCGGGCGGCACGATCTGACGCTCCCTGCGCGCCTCCGCGTCACGGCGCGTCCCGCCGTCGGGGCGCTCGATCAGATCGGTGAAGTCGTCGAGATTAAGCGAGCTCATTCGCCGAACAGTACCGGCACCGATCGAACTGTTCGGCGTCACGCCGCCACCACACCGGCGCGACGTCGTTGCACCCCGCACCGGTATCCCATACGTTCCGTTTCGCCGCATATAGCCGCTTGCCCCTGCCCCCTCCCTCTCCCCTCCTCCTCCCGGAGCCGCGCATGCCTCTCAGGCCCGTTCACGAGCCGCGCCGCGACGACTGCCCCTGGTGCGGCTCCAAGCGCCTGCACACCCGGCTGCGCGCCCCGGACCTGCGGCTGCGCCGACCCGGCACGTTCGTCCTCGACGAGTGCCAGGACTGCGCGCACGCCTTCCAGAACCCGCGCCTGACCCCCGAAGGACTGGAGCTGTACGCCGCCGAGGAGAACGGGCCCGTCGACCACGCACGCCTGCGGGCCACGGCCCGCACGATGCTGCGCTTCGGCGAGCCCGAGAGCTGGCTGGACGTCGGCACGGGCGACGCGCCCTTTCCCGCGGCGGCCAGGGAGCTGTTCGCCTACACGGCCTTCGACGGGACCGACCCGACCCCGAGGGCCGAGCGGGCGAGGGCCGCGGGGCGGCTCGACGAGGCCCACGTGGGCCAGTTGACGGCCCCGCGGATCCTGGCCCGCCTGCGGGGCCGCTACGACGTGGTCAGCATGCTCCACCACCTGGAACACGTCCCCGACCCGCGCCGGGAGCTGGCGGCGGCGCTGACGGCCCTGCGGCCGGGGGGCCATCTGCTCCTCGAAGTCCCCGACCCCGCCAGCGCGTTCGCGCGCGTCCTGGGCAAGTGGTGGCACTCCTACGACCAGCCCCGCCACCTCCAGCTGATCCCGCCCGCCAACCTCCGGTCCGAACTGGAAAGACGCGGCTGCGAGATCGTCGTCACCGACCGCTGCGCCGCCCACGTCCCACGGGACCTGGCGGCCGCCACCGCCCTCTACGCCCGGCGCACCCGCCTGCCGCGGGCGGCAGGATCCCTGACGGCCGCGGCCGCGGCCCTCGACCACCTCCTGGCCCCGGCCCTGCGCCGCACCCGCTTCTCCAACACCTGCCGCATCATCGCCCGCCGCCCCTGAACGCCCCCTTTCCCGACCGCTCGGCTCGCGCGCGGGCCGACCGGTTCCCCGACCCGCCCCGCGTGTGGGCCGACCGGCTCCCCGCCCCGCACCCCGCGTGTGGGCCGAGTGGCTTCGCGGCTCGTGTCCCGCGTGGGGGGCCGAGCGACCGTCCTTCCTGCGCCGCGCGTGTGTGGGACGAGCTGCTTCCCGGCCAGCGCCCGCGTGTGGGCCGACCGGCTCCCGGCCCGCCCCGCGTGTGGGCCGACCGGCTTCGCGGCCCGCACCCCGCGCGCGGGCCGACCGGCTCCCCGGCTCGTGTCCCGCGAGGGGGCCGAGCGACCGTTCGTCCTGCGCCCTGCGCCCGAGTGGGGCGGTTTCCTTCCCGCGTCTCACGCCCGAGCGGGCTCGAGTCCCCGCACGCGCCCCGCGCCGGAGCCGGCCGGTCTCCGGGTCACCCGCGGAGGACGAGCGCCTGGCCCGCGACCACCAGGACGACCTGTTCGCACTCGTTCGCGACCGCCGCGTTCAGCCGGCCGAGCTCGTCGCGGTAGCGCCGGCCGGACGCCGTCGCCGGGACGATCCCGGAACCCACCTCGTTGGACACCAGGACCACCGTGCGCCGCGTCGAGCGGACCGCCTCGGCCAACTCCGCGACGCGGGACCGCAGCGCCCGCTCGCCGCCGTCCGCCCACACCGCGTCGTCCCACGCGCCGACGGCGTCCATGGCGTCCGTCAGCCACAGCGACAGGCAGTCGACGAGCAGCGGCGGCCCCTCCTCGGCCAGCAGCGGCGCCACGTCGCAGGTCTCCTTCGTCCGCCACGACCCCGGGCGCCGCTCGCGGTGCGCGGCCACCCGCGAGCCCCACTCGGTGTCGCCGCCCCGGGCGCCCCCGGTGGCCACGTACAGCACGTCGGGGAAGGACTCCAGCCGCCGCTCGGCCTCCACCGACTTCCCCGACCGGGCGCCGCCCAGCACCATCGTCCGACGGGGCACGTCGGGCACGTCCTCGTACACCCCCACCGTCAGCGTCGAGCCGTCCGGCACCGCACGCGCGCCCGCCGCCGCGAGCCGCCGCCGCAGTTCCGCGCCCGGCGCCACGTCGTGGTCCAGGTGGACGGCGACCACGTCCGTGGTGGGGCCCACCGCGCCGACCGCCCGCAGCTTCGCCAGCCCGTCGGGCCGCCCGACCACGTCCGTGAGGACCATGTCGTAGCGCTCGGCTCGCTCCGAGCCCTCCTCCAGACCGGCCGGCGCGCCGCCGGGCGGCAGGTACAGCAGCCGCTGCCCGTCCGGGCCCGTCACCGCGTACCCGGTGCCCGGCGCGTCGATCGCCACCGCCCGCACCCGATACCCCGTCAGCAGGGCCAGGTCCCGCCCGTCCGACGCGCGCGCGGGCTGCGGCAGCCCCGCCGGCACCTCCACGGGCGGACCGTCGTGCGGGTGCGTCAGCAGGACCTGGCCCACCCCGCCCAGCGAACGCCCGGCCCGCGCGGCCGCGAACGCCGCACCCGGCGTCAGGTCGAGCAACAGGGCGCCGTCCACGAGCAACGAGGTCGCCGCCCGCGCGTGCCCGCCGAGCGAGGTCGCGCACACGGCGCAGGAGCAGCCGGGGCGGGGCAGGCCCGCCGGGGCGCCGGTACCGAGCAAAGTGACTTCCACGGAGCTGATTTTCGCGCGTCCTCCCCGGTCTTGCGCATCCGGCTAGGCTGCGGAGCAGAAGCCGGACCTCGATCCGGCTTCTGCTCTGCACGTGGTCACAGCTGGGAGGCGTACATGGCGGCATGGACGTGGCGGTTCGAGAAGTCCGACGGGACGGAGGTCCAACCCGCGGTGCAGCCCGAGGAGTTCACCACGCAGGGGGACGCCGAGTCCTGGATCGGGGAGGTCTGGAAGGACCTGCTCGAAGGCGGCGCCGACCAGGTCCGGCTCTTCGAGGACTCCACCGAGATCTACGGTCCGATGAGCCTTCAGGCCGACGAGGCGTAGGGCGTCGCATCCGGACCGGGCCCACGGGTCCGGTCCGGCCCCGGCCGTGCACGGGGCGGCCCGCCGCTCGCCCCGCCGCCGTTCGCCCCGGCCCTGTTCACTTCTTCGTCCCCGTTCACCCGAACGAGCGCGCAACGCACCCGGACGGGCGATGCGTCAGGCGGGCGAGGCGGGTGTGACGCACCCGCCGGCCTCCGGGACGTTCAGCCGCGCACGCCGCACAGGTGCAGCAGCGCCGCCACCTGCCGGTAGGGGTCCGTGCGCCCGGCGCGTTCCTCGGCGGCCAGCAGGACCTCGACGTCGTCGGGGATCTCCGCCGCGTCCGCGGCCGTGTCCGTGAAGATCCGGACGCCGTACCAGGCCTGCAACGGCGCCCCGATCCCGGCGAGCGTGCCCGTCAGCGTCGCCAGCCGGTCCGCCCGCACGTCCAGCCCGAGCCGGTTGCGGTAGGAGACGGTGTCGAACGCGTCCAGCGCGCCCGCCCAGTTCCCGGACAGGCCCGGCCGCATCGCCAGCGCGTCCGCGTTGCGCACCAGCAGCGACAGCAGCCCGCCGGGGGCCAGCATCCGGGCGAGCCCCGCGAGCAGCGCGTCCGGCTCCTCGACGTACATGAGGACGCCGTGGCACAGCACCACGTCGAAGCTGCCCGGCAGGAAGTGGACGCCGGTGTCCCGGCCGTCGCCCTCGATGATCCGCATCCGCTCCCGGATGCCCTCGGGCTCCCCGGACAGCGCCTCCCGGGCCGCGGCGATCATCGTCGCGTCCTGTTCGAGGCCGGTCACCTCGTGGCCGAGCCGGGCCAGCCGCAGCGCCTGCGTGCCCTGGCCCATGCCCACGTCGAGCACCCGCAGCCGCCGGCCGACCGGGTACCGCCCGGCTATCTGCTCGTCGAGCTGCCGGGCCACCAGCTCCTGACGTACGACGTCACGCAGCCCACCCAGCCTGCTCAGCCAGGCCTTGGCCGCCCCCCCGGAGAAAGCCGCAGTGCTCAGAGCCGCGCTCCACGCTTGACCTGCGGCTTCGGCAGCCGGAGCCGGCGCATCTGGAGCGAGCGCATGAGCGCGTACGCCACCGCGCCGCGGCGGCTCTGCCCCTCGAAGCGCTCGGTCAGCCGCTTGCGCAGCCGGAAGGCGGTGACGGCCGAGTCCAGCACGATCAGCACGATCACGACCAGCCACAGCAGCAGCGCGACTGTCTGCATCGAGCCCACCCGCACCACGCTCAGCACGAGGATCACCACGGCCATCGGCAGGAAGAACTCCGCCACGTTGAACCGGGAGTCGATGAAGTCGCGCGCGAACTTGCGGACCGGACCCTTGTCACGGGCCGGCAGATACCGCTCGTCCCCGCCGGCCAGCGCCTGGCGCTGGCGGTCCATCTGGGCGCGGCGCTCGTCGCGCTGGCGCTTGGCCGCGTCCTTGCGCGACATCGAGGTGTTGGCGACGCTGCGGCGCTGGGACTGGGCCTCACTGCGCTTGGGCGTGGGCCGACCCTTCTTCGCCTGGGGGTCGCGGGTCTGCTTGGAGTCGGTCACCACCGCGTCGGCGGGGGCCTTCTCTTCCTTGGCACGGCTACGGAACACAAAACCCAAGGGTAAGGGCTCGCGGGCATGGACCCCAGCCCGCAGGGGAACGATCCGGCAACACCAGTCGTCTGTAGAAGGGACAGACCGGGCGCCGGGGAGGAAGAGGGGGCACAGGGTGATCTACCGCTCACCCTGAGGGTCACCTACTCCTCACGCCGGATCACGGGTCCGGCCAGTCGTCCTTGGGGAGGAGCACATCCGTCCCCGAACAGTGCGTCAATGGACGCAGGGCCCGTACTGTGGGTTCTGTCGCAGACCTGAGAGCCGGAGTCCGTCAGAAGGGGGCGCGCGAAGCCCATGAGCGGTGTCATGAAGCGTATGGGGATGATCTTCCGCGCGAAGGCGAACAAGGCCCTTGACCGGGCCGAGGACCCGCGCGAAACCCTCGACTACTCGTACCAGAAGCAGCTGGAGCTCCTCCAGAAGGTCCGTCGCGGCGTCGCCGACGTCGCGACCTCGCGCAAGCGCCTGGAGCTCCAGTTGAACCAGTTGCAGTCGCAGTCCGCCAAACTGGAGGACCAGGGCCGCAAGGCGCTCGCCCTCGGCCGCGAGGACCTCGCCCGCGAGGCGCTCTCCCGCCGGGCCGCGCTCCAGCAGCAGGTCACCGACCTGGAGACGCAGCACTCCACGCTCCAGGGCGAGGAGGAGAAGCTCACCCTCGCGGCCCAGCGCCTCCAGGCCAAGGTGGACGCCTTCCGCACGAAGAAGGAGACCATCAAGGCCACCTACACCGCCGCCCAGGCCCAGACCCGCATCGGCGAGGCCTTCTCCGGCATCTCCGAGGAGATGGGCGACGTCGGCCTGGCCATCCAGCGCGCCGAGGACAAGACCGCCCAGCTCCAGGCAAGGGCCGGCGCGCTCGACGAGCTGATGGCGTCCGGCGCCCTCGACGACCCGACCGGCATCGCCAAGGACGACCTCCAGGCCGAGCTGGACCGGCTGTCGGGTGGTACGGATGTGGAGCTGGAACTGCAGCGCATGAAGGCCGAGCTCGCCGGAGGCCCGTCCTCCGGACAGCAGGCCATCGAGGGCGGCACGAGCCCGTCGCAGTCCCGGCAGCAGCCGCAGGACACCCCGCGCTTCGACAAGCAGTAGCCCGGCGCCGGGGCCCGGAGCCGAGGAGGACGACGTGATCGTACGGATCATGGGAGAGGGCCAGTGGAAGCTGACCGACTCCCACTTCGTCGAACTGAGCAAGCTGGACGACGAGCTGCTCGCGGAGATGGAGAGCGGCGACGAGGCGGGCTTCCACCGCACCCTCGGCGCCCTCCTGGACGCCGTGCGCCGGCTCGGCGAGCCCCTGGCGGACGACGCCCTGGAACCGTCCGAACTCATCCTCCCGTCCCCCGACGCGAGCCTGGAGGAAGTCCGGGAGATGCTGAGCGACGACGGCCTGATCCCCGGGTGAGCGGACGGTCCGGGGCCTTCCGCTGAGGAGCCGCGTGGGCTCGGGGGCGCCGCCGTCCCCGGCCACGGCAAGGAAAGCGACGGCAACTGAACAGTGACACCTCGGTGACCCCCCTCGCCCGGGCCCAGCACCAGCTGAAGGCCCACCCGCTGGCACTGGACGCCTTCCTCGCGGCGGGCGTGCTGGTGTGCATGCTCGCGGGTTCCTTCGTCGATCCGCACGGGGAGCAGGGCGTCAGCTGGAGCGTCCGCAGCCCCGACCCGCTCAGCCTGCTGCTGATCACCCTCAGCGCCGTCGCCCTCGTCTTCCGCCGCAGCGCCCCGATGACGGTGCTGGTGCTCACCGGCGCCGCCTCCGTGACCGAGTCCGTCACCGGCGACCCCCGTGCCCCCGTCGCCATGTCCGCCGTCGTCGCCCTGTTCACCGTCGCGGCGGCCACCGACCGGCCCACCACCGTGCGCGCCGGCCTGGTCACCATGACGGTGCTCACCGGCGCCGCCATGATCGCCGGACCGCTGCCCTGGTACGCCCAGGAAAACCTCGGCATCCTCGCCTGGACCGGCATCGGCGCCACCGCCGGCGACGCGGTCCGCAGCCGCCGCGCCGTCGTCCAGGCCATCCGGGACCGCGCCGAGCGCGCGGAACGCACCCGCGAGGAGGAGGCCCGCCGCAGGGTCGCCGAGGAGCGCCTGCGCATCGCCCGCGACCTGCACGACGTCGTCGCCCACCACATCGCCCTGGTCAACGTGCAGGCCGGAGTGGCCGCGCACGTCATGGACAAGCGGCCCGACCAGGCCAAGGAGGCCCTCGCGCACGTCCGCGAGGCCAGCCGCTCCGCGCTCAACGAACTGCGCGCCACCGTCGGCCTGCTGCGCCAGTCCGGCGACCCCGAGGCCCCCACCGAGCCCGCCCCCGGCCTGGACCGCCTCGACGAGCTGGTCGGCACCTTCCGCAGCGCCGGCCTCCGGGTCGAGGTGGCCCGCACCGACGAGGGCGCCGAACTCCCCGCGGCCGTCGGACTGGCCGCCTACCGGGTCGTCCAGGAAGCCCTCACCAACGTCCAAAAACACGCGGGGCCCGAGGCGAAGGCCGAGGTCAGCGTGGTGCGCGTGGGGCCGAACATCGAGGTCACGGTCCTGGACGACGGGCGGGCGGCCGACGCGGAGAGCACGCCGGGCGGCGGCGGCCACGGTCTGCTCGGCATGCGCGAACGCGTCACCGCGCTGCGCGGCACCCTCACCACCGGCCCGCGCTACGGAGGCGGCTTCCGCGTCCACGCGATCCTGCCGGTCAAGACCCGCGCCCGCTCCGCGGCGCCCGGCACCGCAGAGGATCTCGTATGACCATCCGCGTCCTGCTCGCCGACGACCAGGCGCTGCTGCGCAGCGCGTTCCGCGTGCTCGTCGACTCCGAGCCCGACATGGAGGTGGTCGGCGAGGCGTCCGACGGCGCTCAGGCGGTCGCGCTGGCGAGGAGCGAGCGCGCCGACGTCGTCCTGATGGACATCCGCATGCCCGGCACCGACGGCCTCGCCGCGACCCGCCTGATCAGCGCCGATCCCTCCCTCGCCCAGGTGCGGGTGGTCATCCTGACGACCTTCGAGGTCGACGACTACGTCGTGCAGTCGCTGCGAGCCGGCGCCTCGGGCTTCCTCGGCAAGGGCAGCGAGCCGGAGGAACTGCTCAGCGCGATCAGGATCGCCGCCGGCGGCGAGGCCCTGCTGTCGCCCACCGCCACCAAGGGCCTCATCGCCCGCTTCCTCGCCCAGGGCGGGGCGGACGACGACCCCGTCCGCTCCGCCCGGCTGGACGCGCTGACCGTGCGCGAGCGCGAGGTCCTGGTGCAGGTCGCGGGCGGCCACTCCAACGACGAGATCGCCGAGCGCCTGGAGGTCAGCCCCCTCACCGTGAAGACGCACGTCAACCGGGCCATGGCCAAGCTGGGCGCCCGCGACCGGGCGCAACTCGTGGTCATCGCCTACGAGTCGGGGCTGGTGCGCCCGCGCGCGGAGTGAGGCGCCGGCGGCGGTGCCTCACCCGGCGGCGCCTCGCCCGGCGGCGGCGGGCTTCCCTATGCTGGGTGCCTGAACTGCTCTGCGGGGGAGAGGATCGGAGCGGTGTCGCTGCACAAGGACGACCCGAAGACGCTCGGCGGATACCGGATCGTCGGCCGGCTCGGGGCCGGAGGCATGGGCGTCGTCTACCGCGGCCGGTCCCGCTCGGGGCGCGAGGTCGCCGTCAAGGTCGTGCACGCCCAGTACGCCGAGGATCCCGTCTTCCGCGCCCGCTTCCGCCAGGAGATCGAGGCCGTCCGCAAGGTCAGCGGCGCCTTCACCGCCCCCGTCGTCGACGCCGACCCGGAGGCCGTCCGGCCCTGGATGGCCACCCAGTACGTGCCCGGCCGCACGCTCGCCGCCCGCATCCGCGAGCACGGCCCGATGCGGGGCGGGGAACTGCGCCGGCTCGCCCTCGGCCTGGTGGAGGCCCTGCGCGAGATCCACCGGGCCGGAGTGGTCCACCGCGACCTCAAGCCCGGGAACGTCCTCATGGCACACGACGGGCCGCGCGTCATCGACTTCGGGATCTCCCGCGCCGCGGAGAACCAGACCCTCACCGAGACCGGAAAGATGATCGGCACCCCGCCGTTCATGTCTCCGGAGCAGTTCACCGACGCCCGCTCGGTCGGACCCGCCTCGGACGTGTTCTCCCTCGCCGCGCTGCTGGTGTTCGCCACGACCGGGCGCGGCCCCTTCGACGCGGACAGCCCGTACCTGACGGCGTGGCGGGTGCTCCAGGAGGAACCGAACGTGCGGGCGGTGGCCGAGCCGCTGCGCGCGGTCCTGACCCGCTGCCTGGCCAAGGACGCCGACTCCCGGCCCGGCCTCGGGGAACTGGCCGAGGACTTCGCACGGGCGCTGCCCGAGCCCGCGGACGACGACGCGCACACGGTGACCCTGCGCCTGCCGCCCGCGCCCGCGCCGCGCGAGGAGCCCGGCCCGGCCGTCGCCGCGCGCCGCCCCGGCCGCCGCGTCCGCCTGCGCCGCCGCCCGGTCCTGGCCGGCGTGGCGGGCGTCCTCGTCCTGGCGCTCACCGGCTACCTCGTGTCCGACCCGTTCTCGGGGGGCGGGAAGTCGCAGGCGTCGGCCGGCACCACCGACGACGCCCCGCGCTGGGACCCGCTGCCGAAGGGCTGGCGGCCCTGGCGGACCTCGCTGTTCGGGACGGCCGCGAGCGGGACGGCGAAGCCGCTGGGCTCCGGCGTCCAGAGCGGCGGCGTCTCCGCGTCCTGCGTGGGCGCCGGCGGCGCACTGTACTGCGGCGGCAACGGCACCCTGCCGGTCCGGATCGACGGGGCGACGGGCCGCCTCGCCTGGCGCGCGGGCTCCGCGGCGTCGCGCAAGGCGGCGGACTACGACAGCCTCGTCCTGGGAGTGCACCAGGGCGTCGTCGTGGTCAGCGAGTCGGTGCTGAACAGCACGCGCGACGACACGATCGTCACCGCGGTGGCGCTGGACGCCGCCACCGGTGCGCGGCTCTGGGCGCACCGGATGCGCCCGGGCAGCGTCGAGGGCGCCGTCGTCGGCGATCTGCTGCTGGCCCCGGACGGCGACCGTGTGACGGCGCGCGAACTGTCCGGGGGCGCCGTCCGGTGGCGGGCGACCCTGCCCGCGGGCGACGGGTACAGCTGCCGCTTCCACAGCTTCGCGGGCCTGCCGCCGTACGCGGGCTGCGCCGACGCGGGAGCGACCACGCGCAACGTGTTCTACGCCGTCGACCCGGCGGACGGCGTCTTCCGGAAGCTGGCGGTGCCGGACGGGGACGTCACCGCGCTCGGCGCGGTCGACGGCGAACTCGTCTTCGGGGTGGTCTCCCCGCGGGTCCGTACGGGCTTCGGGGGGAGTGCGTACGGCGAGGTCCTGCTGATCGACCCCGGCACCGGCGCCGTGCGCAGGAAGCCGCTGCCGGGCAATCCCCGCGGCCGGGCCGCGCTGGTGGGCGGGGTGCTGTGCGTCGCCGACTCGACGGGCCGGATGGTCGCCCACTCCGTGCGGACGGGCGGGCGGCTGTGGCGGACCTCCACGACGCTTCAGCAGCCCGGCACGCCCGTCGCCGACGGGCGGGGTCGCGTGGTGTTCGCGGCCAGCGCCTCGGGGCGGGTCGCCGCCGCCGACGTCCGGACGGGCGCGCTGCTGTGGGAGTCCTCGGCGAGGGCCGAGCAGGTCGACGCGTTCGGCTTCTCCCCGGCACGGGTGTTCCCCGACGAGGGCTCCCTGATCGTGCTCACCCCCGACGGCACCGTCTTCGGCGTGGACCCGGCCCACCCCGACCGGATGTCTCCGGGGGAGTGAACCGGGTCCACGGGGGGGCCCGCTACGGCAGCGCGAGCATGCGCTCCAGCGCCAGCTTGGCGAACGCCTCGGTCTCCTCGTCGACCTCGATGCGGTTGACCAGCTTGCCCTCGGCGAGGGACTCCAGGGTCCAGACCAGGTGGGGCAGGTCGATCCGGTTCATCGTCGAGCAGAAGCAGACCGTCTTGTCGAGGAAGACGATCTCCTTGCCCTCGGGCGCGAAACGGTTCGCCAGCCGGCGCACCAGGTTCAGCTCGGTGCCGATGGCCCACTTGGAGCCGGCCGGCGCCGCCTCCAGCGCCTTGATGATGTACTCCGTCGAGCCGACGTAGTCCGCGGCGGCCACGACCTCGTGCCGGCACTCGGGGTGCACGAGCACGTTCACGCCGGGGATCCGGGCGCGGACGTCCTCGACCGACTCCAGGCTGAAGCGGCCGTGCACCGAGCAGTGGCCGCGCCACAGGATCATCTTCGCGTCGCGCAGCTGCTCCGCGGTCAGCCCGCCGTTCGGCTTGTGCGGGTTGTAGAGGACGCAGTCGTCCAGGGACAGGCCCATGTCCCGGACGGCGGTGTTGCGGCCGAGGTGCTGGTCGGGCAGGAACAGCACCTTCTCGCCCTGCTCGTAGGCCCACTCCAGGGCCCGCTGGGCGTTGGAGGAGGTGCAGATCGTGCCGCCGTGCCTGCCCGTGAACGCCTTGATGTCCGCGGACGAGTTCATGTACGACACGGGCACGACCTGCTCGGCTATGCCGGCCTCGGTCAGCACGTCCCAGCACTCGGCGACCTGCTCGGCGGTGGCCATGTCGGCCATCGAACAGCCGGCGGCGAGGTCGGGCAGGACCACCTTCTGGTCGTCCGACGTGAGGATGTCGGCGGACTCGGCCATGAAGTGCACACCGCAGAAGACGATGTACTCGGCCTCCGGGCGGGCGGCCGCGTCCCGGGCGAGCTTGAAGGAGTCGCCCGTGACGTCGGCGAACTGGATGACCTCGTCGCGCTGGTAGTGGTGGCCGAGCACGAAGACCTTGTCACCGAGCTTCGCCTTGGCGGCGCGGGCGCGCTCGACCAGGTCCGGGTCGGAGGGCGAGGGCAGGTCGCCGGGGCACTCGACGCCCCGCTCGCTCTTCGGGTCGGCCTCGCGGCCGAGCAGCAACAGGGCGAGCGGAGTCGGCTGTACGTCGAGCTCCGTGGTCTGGGCGGTGGTCACGACACGCACCCTTTCTACTTTTCGTCGAATTGACGTTATCTATCATAACCCGCTTCACGTCACTTTGACGATGGTCATAGCGTCGGTGTGACGTGAATCCCCGTGAGGCGTTTTCCGCCCGCAACCGTGTGTGCGAGCATGAGAAGGGAACGCCGAAGACGACGGCCCGGCCCGGAATGAATCCGCGGCCCCGACGGTTGCAACCGTCGGCAAGCAGTCTCCGTACAACCCGGGAGAGATGTAGATGTCCGTATCGGACGAGACCAGCACCGTCACCGACGGCATCATCCTGTCCGACGCCGCCGCGGCGAAGGTCAGGGCCCTGCTCGACCAGGAAGGCCGTGACGACCTGGCCCTGCGTGTCGCCGTTCAGCCCGGCGGCTGCTCCGGCCTGCGCTACCAGCTCTTCTTCGACGAGCGTTCCCTCGACGGGGACGTCGTCAAGGACTTCGACGGCGTCAAGGTCGTCACCGACCGCATGAGCGCCCCGTACCTGGGCGGCGCGTCGATCGACTTCGTCGACACGATCGAGAAGCAGGGCTTCACGATCGACAACCCGAACGCGACGGGCTCCTGCGCCTGCGGCGACTCCTTCAACTAGACCGGCCCGCCCGCCGCACGACGGCCGGCCGGACGACGCGAAGGCGGCGGTCCCCCTCCGAGGGGGACCGCCGCCTTCGCGTTCACCACGGCAGCCGGTTCGCGGGCGCCGCGGCCGGCGCTACCGGGTCTGCGGCAGACGGGCCCCCGCCTTCTCCAGCGGGATCGCCCGGCCGTCCGAGTCGACCACCTTGCGGCTGCCCGGCGCCTCGTCCAGCTGCACCACCTGGTGGTACTCCTTGGCGATCATGATGCAGACCTTGTCCGGCCACGGCGTCTGCGTCACCGTGACCTTCACCTCACCCGCGCTCTCCACCGCCGTCGCCTTGTAGTCGGCGCACACCCCGCCGCTGAAGCCGACGGTCAGCTCCCTGCCCTCGACGGTGTAGCCGGTCACCCGCACGGTCCGCGCACCGGACGCCCCGGACGAGCCGCTCGGCGTCGGAGCGGGCGGGGGCGTGGTCGCCGGCTTCAGGTACGCGGGCTCGACGGCCGGCTGCGTCACCGTGTAGGCGGCCTCGGTCCCCGCCGCCTTCACCTCGAACAGCCAGGACGGCACGAGCACCTGGCGTCCGCCGGAGGTGTGCGGGGCCAGTCCGAGCACCGCGTCCTCGACCGTCGCGGTCTGCCGCGCCGGGGCCTTCGGCGTCCTGCACGGGCTCTCCAGCCGGTCCTTCAGCGGCACCGGGCTCGCACAGCCGCCGATGCCCATCCGGTGGCCGCCGCCGGGCGCCGCGTTCAGCGCGTCCAGCGCCTCCCGGGCGCTCAGCAAGGGGTACGCGGCGCCCTTGACCGGCGCCTTGAGCTGCCCGTTCCCGGCGACGATCTCGCCCTGGGCGCTGACCTGGACCCCGGTCGTCCAGCCGTAGGAGGACAGACCGCCGATCACCGGCTCGGCGTTCACCACCCGCAGGGCGCCCATCACCTGGCTCGCATCGACCTTGGCGTCGTCCTGGCCCACCGCCTTGAGCACGGGGGCCGCCGCCTTCTTCGCCGCCGCCTCGCTCACCGGGGCGGTGTCCCCCGGGGCCACGGGCGTCGGAGGGCAGGTGACCTTGCCGCGCACGCAGTTGTCGCTGCCGGGGGCGTACCGGGTGAACGTCCACATGCCCGGCGCCTGCCGGTTCACCCGCACGACCGGACCGGAGCCGTCGTTCCCGGCGCCGACCTTCCACCCCGCGCCGTCGGCCACCGGGGTCCCCTCGACGCCGAGCGCCTTCGCCAGCGCGGCCACGTCCTTGGCGGCGACCTCGCCCCGCGCCCAGTACACGGGCGCGGACCCGGGACCGTCGGGCAGGGGACCCGCGGCCTTGTACGTCACCCCGTAGGGGTTCGGCTCACCGGGCGCGATGCCGTTGGCGGGGCCGGTGCCCCCCGTGCCGTTCCCGGGGGTACCCGTACCCCGCGAGTAGTCGTCCAGAGCGAGGGGGACGGGCTTGCCGTCACCGGAGGGGGCCCCGGCGCCGGACCCTGCGTCCGAGCCGCCGAGGGCGTCGGAAGTGAGATACGCCCCGCCTCCGCCCACCAGCAGCACGGCGGCCGCGACGGAGGCGATGAGCACGGGGGAGCGGCGCCGGGAGCCGCCGGAGGGCTCGCCCTCGCCGGCGTGAGCGGCCACGGGGCGCGACACCACGGGCTCGTCGGCCGTCCCGTCGTCGGCGCTCCCGGCGTTCTCGCCGGCCTGCCCGGCGCTCCTGGGGGCTGCCTCGGAAGCGGTGGCGGGGACGCCGTCCGCACCGCCGGAGGCCTCGCCATCGGCAGACCGGTGGGCGTCGGAGGAGGCCCCGGAACGGGAATCGGGCCCGGAACCGCTCCCGGCGGCGGCTTCGGGAGCGGCGGCGGGCGGCTCGTCGGCGGGCCGGGGACGGGCGTCCGCGCCCGGGGCGTCCCGCTCCGCCGGTGGTACGGCGCCCTTGGTGAGTTCCACCGCCGTCTCTTCGGCGGCGGCCTCCCCGGCGCGGTCGTTCCGCGCCGCATCCGCCCCTGCCGCGGCCCCGGTCTCACCGCTCTCGGCGGCATCGGTCTCGTCCGCGCCGGGCGCACCGGTCTCGTCCGCACCGGCCCCGTCCGCACCGGGCGCACGGGCGGCCCCGGCCGCATCCGTCGCGTCCGGATCCGTTCCGGCCGTCGTCCCCTCGGAGCCCGTCGTTCCCGGCTCGCGCGCGGCGTCGTCGTTCTCGGGTCGCTCGGTGTTCACCGCATCGCTCCTTCGGCTGCCCTGCTGTCGTACCCCGCATCCCCTTTGCGGAGGATGCCGATGGGACGTGGCGGGGGAGCGCACGGTTCCCTTCCGAGCGCCGTGCCGGTGAAACGGAGGGAGCGGGGGAGGGGGCCGCCGGGGCGGTTCCCCTAGTTGCCGTAGTCGGGCATGGCCTCCAGGAGCCGGGCGGACGTCGCAGGAACGTTCACGCCGTGGATGAGTGAGGGGGAGACCGGACGGGAAAGGATCTTCTCCGGGGCCGCCCAGTGCAGCGCCGTCCGGGCGCAGTCGCCGCGCAGCGACGCCAGGTCGCCGTCGGACTCGGCCGGCCGGGGCGCGTGGACCTCGAGGTTCGTCATAACCGAACCGTATGCACGTGCGGCCTGCGAAGAAAGATCTACTATCGGGTAGTTTCGCGTGCTTCAGTGGCGCGAGCGGAGCGGGTAGCGTGAACTGTCAATCCCCCTCCCCTCAGGAGAGTCCACGCCGTGCGCATCGCAGTCACCGGCTCCATCGCGACCGACCACCTCATGACGTTCCCCGGCCGCTTCGCCGACCAGCTCGTCGCGGACCAGTTGCACACGGTCTCGCTCTCCTTCCTGGTCGACAACCTGGACGTGCGCCGGGGCGGCGTGGGAGCGAACGTCGCCTTCGGCATGGGGCAGCTGGGCACCCGCCCGATCCTCGTCGGCGCCGCGGGCGCGGACTTCGACGAATACCGGGCCTGGCTGGACCGGCACGGCGTCGACACCGCGTCGGTCCGCATCTCCGAGACCCTGCACACGGCCCGCTTCGTGTGCACCACCGACGCCGACCACAACCAGATCGGCTCCTTCTACACGGGCGCGATGAGCGAGGCCCGGCTCATCGAGCTGAAGACGGTCGCCGACCGGGTGGGCGGCCTGGACCTGGTCCTGATCGGCGCCGACGACCCGGAGGCGATGCTCCGCCACACCGAGGAGTGCCGCTCCCGCTCGATCCCCTTCGCCGCCGACTTCTCGCAGCAGATCGCCCGGATGGGCGGCGAGGAGATCCGGATACTGCTGGAGGGCGCGACGTACCTGTTCTCCAACGAGTACGAGAAGGGCCTCATCGAGTCCAAGACCGGCTGGTCGGACGCCGAGATCCTCGCCAAGGTCGGTCACCGCGTCACCACCCTCGGCGCGCGCGGCGTGCGCGTCGAGCGCGACGGCGAGGACCCGATCGAGGTCGGCTGCCCGCAGGAGGAGCGCAAGGTCGAGCCCACCGGCGTCGGCGACGCCTTCCGCGCCGGGTTCCTCTCCGGTCTGGCCTGGGGCGTCTCCCTGGAGCGCGCCGCCCAGATCGGCTGCATGCTCGCGACCCTCGTCATCGAGACGGTCGGCACGCAGGAGTACCAGCTGCGCCGCGGCCACTTCATGGACCGCTTCGCCGCCGCCTACGGCGACGAGGCCGCCTCCGAGGTCCGCAAGCACCTGGCCTGACTCAGGACGTCCGGCGGACCGTGTAGACGGCGCCGCGGTCCGCCGGCTCCTCGCCCAGGTACTCCTGCCCGCGCATCTCGCACCAGGCGGGGATGTCGAGCCGGGCCGCCTCGTCGTCGGACAGCACCCGCACCGTGCCGCCGACCGGCACGTCCCCGATGACCTTCGCCAGCTCGATGACGGGGATGGGGCACCGCCTGCCCAGCGCGTCCACGACGAGCCCCTCGCGCCCCTCGCCCTCCGCGTCCGCCGCAGCAGCCGACGCGGGGGCGGGGGCGGACGCCGGCGCCCCGAGCTTGTCGCGCACCCCCGCCACCGCGCCCGGCAGCACCGCGAGGAATCTCTCCACGTCCTCCTCGGCGGCTCCCCACGGCAGGGAAACCCGCACATTCCCCTCACTCAGCACCCCCATCGCGCGCAGCACATGGCTGGGCGTCAGCGTGCTGCTGGTGCACGACGAACCGGACGAGACGGAGAAGCCCGCCCGGTCCAGCTCGTGCAGCAGGGCCTCCCCGTCGACGTAGAGGCAGGAGAACGTGACGATCCCGGGCAGCCGCCGGATCGGGTCCCCGACCACCTCCACGTCCGGGACGACGTCCGCCACCCGCTCCCTGATCCGTGCCGTCAGGTCCCGCAGCCGCGCCGCCTCGGCCGCCGCCTCCGCCCGCATCGCCCGCAGCGAGGCCGCCGCGGCCACGATCGCCGGAAGGTTCTCGAACCCGGCCGCCCGCCCCGACTCCCGCTCGTCCACCGGCCCCTGAGCGGCGAACCGCGTCCCCTTGCGGACCACGAGCAGCCCCACCCCCGACGGCCCGCCCCACTTGTGGGCGCTGCCGGTCAGCAGCGACCAGGGCCCCTCCACCGCCCCCCACGCCAGCGACTGCGCCGCGTCCACCAGCAGCGGCACGCCCGCCGCCCGGCACGCCTCGGCCACCGCCGCCACCGGCTGCTCGGTGCCCACCTCGTGGTTGGCCGACTGCAGACAGGCCAGCGCGGTGCCGGACCGCAGGGCCTCGGCGTACGACTCGACGGCGACCGCGCCGGTCCTGGTCACCGGCGCCCGGGTCACCTCGCCGCCCGCGGCCTCGAACGCCTCGGCCGAATGCAGTACCGAGGAGTGTTCGACGGCTGACACGATCAGGTGACGTCCGACCCGTCGCCGTCCGGCCGACGCGCCCGCGACCGCGGTGTGCACGGCCCGGGTTCCGGAGGACGTGAAGGTCAGTTCGTCCGGCCGGCAGCCCACCGCCTCGGCCGTCGCCTCGCGTGCCGCGTCCAGCAGCAGCCGCGCCCGCCGCCCCTCTCTGTACAGGCGTGCGGGGTCTGCCCATCCCTCGTCGAGCGAGGCCAACAGCGCCTGGCGGGCGACGGGATGCAGGGGAGCGGCGGATGCGGCGTCGAAGTAGGACACACCGCCACCGTAGAACGTGCAGGGGCCGGACCGGGGCGCGGGCGGCTCCGGTCCGCACCCCGGCGCAGCCCGCGGGCGGCGGCCGTCGTCGTTCCGCAACCGCCGCACAAGCCGCATTGACGAGCTATTAGGCGCCGACGGGCGCTCTTCCCACCCCTTCGGGGTGACCCGCGGCGCGTATGCCACCCTCCCCGCGACCCCCCGGAGGGCGTCGGCTAGGGTTTGGTCCGCATAAACATCCAAACCCCTGCCCGACGCAGGGCGGCGACCGACCAGCGAGAAGGCAGGCCGCAGCCAACCGCGCGGGCGAGACTCTCGGGAAGGCGCTACGTGAGTCCCAACGGCTCCGACCGCTCGCCGCGGCGCCCGATGCGGCGGAAGCTGCTGCAGGCAATGACCGCGGGCCTGGTCCTGGCGACCGCCACCGGTTGCACATACAAGGACTTCCCCCGCCTTGGCATGCCCACCCCGGTCACAGAAGAGGCTCCGCGGATCCTCTCCCTGTGGCAGGGCTCGTGGGCCGCCGCGCTGGCCACCGGCGTGCTGGTGTGGGGCCTGATCCTGTGGAGTGCTTTCTTCCACCGGCGCAGCCGCACAAAGGTCGAAATCCCTCCGCAGACCCGGTACAACATGCCCATCGAGGCGCTGTACACGGTCGTGCCGATCATCATCGTCTCGGTGCTGTTCTACTTCACCGCCCGCGACGAGTCGAAGCTGCTGAGCCTCGACAAGAAGCCCGACGTCACGGTCAACGTGGTCGGCTTCCAGTGGAGCTGGTGCTTCAACTACATCGAGAAGGTCGACGGTTCCCAGGGGAACGCGACGACCGACGCGAACCTGGCCGCGATCCCGGACCGGTACAAGAAGGACTTCCCGTCCGACGCGGGCGGCGTCTACACCTGCGGCACCCCCGGTGAGCGGAACCCGCAGACCCACAACCCGGGCCCGACCCTCTGGCTCCCCAAGGGTCAGACGGTCCGCTTCGTCCTCACCTCGCGTGACGTCATCCACTCCTTCTGGGTGGTGCCGTTCCTCATGAAGCAGGACGTCATCCCGGGTCACACCAACTCGTTCCAGGTCACCCCCAACCGCGAGGGCACCTTCCTGGGCAAGTGTGCCGAGCTGTGCGGCGTCGACCACTCCCGGATGCTCTTCAACGTGAAGGTCGTCTCCCCGGAGCGCTACGAGCAGCACCTGAAGGACCTCGCCAAGAACGGGCAGACCGGGTACGTGCCGGCCGGCATCGAGCAGACCGGCCCCGAGAAGAACCGGGAGTCGAACGTCCTGTGAGCATCCTCAACGAACCCCAGGGTGCCTCCGCAGCTGAGGACTCGTACGAGAACGAGCTGCCGGTCAGGCGCAAGCAGCCCGGCAACGTCGTGGTGAAGTGGCTGACGACCACCGACCACAAGACCATCGGTACGCTGTACCTGGTCACGTCGTTCGCGTTCTTCTGCATCGGCGGCGTCATGGCACTCCTCATGCGCGCCGAGCTGGCCCGTCCGGGCCTGCAGCTCATGTCGAACGAGCAGTTCAACCAAGCGTTCACGATGCACGGCACGATCATGCTGCTGATGTTCGCGACGCCGCTGTTCGCCGGCTTCACGAACTGGATCATGCCGCTCCAGATCGGCGCGCCCGACGTGGCGTTCCCGCGGCTGAACATGTTCGCCTACTGGCTCTACCTGTTCGGCTCGACCATCGCCGTGGGCGGCTTCCTCACCCCGCAGGGCGCCGCCGACTTCGGCTGGTTCGCCTACAGCCCGCTGTCGGACGCCGTCCGCTCCCCGGGCATCGGCGCCGACCTGTGGATCATGGGCCTGGCCTTCTCCGGCTTCGGCACCATCCTCGGCGCGGTCAACTTCATCACCACGATCATCTGCATGCGCGCTCCCGGCATGACGATGTTCCGCATGCCGATCTTCGTGTGGAACGTGCTGCTGACGGCCGTCCTGGTCCTGCTCGCCTTCCCCGTCCTCGCCGCCGCGCTGTTCGCGCTGGAGGCGGATCGGAAATTCGGGGCACACGTCTTCGATGCCGCGAACGGAGGGGCGTTGCTCTGGCAGCACCTCTTCTGGTTCTTCGGCCATCCAGAGGTGTACATCATCGCCCTGCCGTTCTTCGGCATCATCTCCGAGGTCATCCCGGTCTTCTCCCGCAAGCCGATGTTCGGCTACATGGGCCTGGTCGCCGCGACGATCTCCATCGCCGGTCTGTCCGTGACGGTGTGGGCGCACCACATGTACGTCACCGGAGGCGTGCTGCTGCCGTTCTTCTCCTTCATGACGTTCCTCATCGCCGTGCCGACCGGCGTGAAGTTCTTCAACTGGATCGGCACCATGTGGAAGGGCTCCCTGTCCTTCGAGACGCCGATGCTGTGGGCGACGGGCTTCCTGATCACCTTCACCTTCGGCGGTCTGACCGGCGTCATCCTGGCCTCGCCGCCGATGGACTTCCACGTGTCCGACTCGTACTTCGTGGTGGCGCACTTCCACTACGTCGTCTTCGGCACCGTCGTCTTCGCGATGTTCTCCGGCTTCCACTTCTGGTGGCCGAAGATGACCGGCAAGATGCTCGACGAGCGCCTCGGCAAGATCACCTTCTGGACGCTGTTCATCGGCTTCCACGGCACCTTCCTGGTCCAGCACTGGCTGGGTGCCGAAGGCATGCCGCGCCGTTACGCGGACTACCTGGCCGCGGACGGGTTCACCGCCCTGAACACGATCTCGACGATCAGCTCGTTCGTCCTCGGCCTGTCCGTCCTGCCGTTCTTCTACAACGTGTGGAAGACCGCCAAGTACGGCAAGCCGGTCGGCGTCGACGACCCGTGGGGTTACGGCCGCTCCCTGGAGTGGGCCACGTCCTGCCCGCCGCCGCGCCACAACTTCCTCACCCTGCCGCGGATCCGCAGTGAATCCCCGGCGTTCGACCTGCACCACCCGGAGGTCGCCGCGCTCGAGCAGCTGGAGCACAGCGGCCACGGCGCCAGCGCCATCGCGGGCAGCAAGGAGGCCGGCAAGTGAAGATCCAGGGCAAGATGTTCGTCTGGCTGAGCGTCTTCCTCCTTGTCATGGCGACCGTCTACGGCGTCTGGTCGAAGGAGCCGGCCGGCACCACGGCCCTCTTCCTGGCCTTCGGCCTGAGCATCATGGTCGGCTTCTACCTGGGCTTCACCGCCCGGCGGGTCGACGCGGGCGCGCAGGACAACAAGGAGGCGGACGTCGCGGACGACGCCGGCGAGGTGGGCTTCTTCAGCCCGCACAGCTGGCAGCCGCTGTCGCTCGCCGTCGGCGGCGCCCTGGCCTTCCTCGGTGTCGCGGTCGGTTGGTGGGTGCTCTACTTCTCCGTCCCGGTGATCATGATCGGCCTGTGGGGCTGGGTCTTCGAGTACTACCGCGGTGAGAACCGCACCCAGTAGCACGCGCACCACCCCGCATGAGCCCGGACACTCCGTCAGGAGGGTCCGGGCTCACGCTTTTGCCGTACCGGGCGTCCGCCGTCCGTGTCACTCAGCGCGCCGCCGCCGACCCGGCTCCCTAGCGTGAAGCCATGAGCCACCAACCACGCCCTCGCACCGTCGTCGGCTGCACCCTGCTGGTGATCGCCCTGGGCGCGGTCGCAAGCGCCTGCGGCTCGGACGACGACCCGCTCTCCGCGCGCCCCTACGACGCGACGGACCAGATCTCCTTCAACACTCCCGACGGGGACGGCGAGAAGGCCGACCCGGACAAGCCCCTGCAGATCACCGCCGAGGACGACGACCGCATCACGGACGTCACCGCCGTGGACGCCACAGGCCGCTACCTCGCGGGCGAACTCGCCGCCGACGGCAGCCGCTGGCACAGCACCGAGCCGCTGGCCGCAGGAGCCCACTACACCGTCCGGGTGAGCACCGAGGACGACGACGGAGCGCCCGGCCGCCGGGTCCTCGCCTTCGACACCGGCAAGCCCACCAGCAAGAAGCGGCTGGCGGTCCAGTTCGGCCCCGACGCCGGCGAGTACGGCGTCGGCCAGCCCGTCACCGCCAAGCTCGACCAGCCCGTGAAGGACCCCGCCCAGCGGGCCGTCGTCGAACGCGGCCTCAAGGTCACCTCGTCGCCGTCCGTGCAGGGCGCCTGGTACTGGGTGGACGACAAGGAACTCCACTACCGGCCCAAGGACTACTGGCCCGCCCACGCCACCGTCCGCGTGCGCAGCAACCTCGACGGCATCAAGATCAGCGACCGGCTGTGGGGCGGCCCGGCCAAGGAGCTGAAACTCACCATCGGGGACCGCGTCATCGCCGTGACGGACGCCGCGGCGCACTCCCTGTCGGTGTTCAAGAACAACGAGGAGATCCAGCAGATCCCCGTCACCACCGGCAAGCCCGGCTTCGAGACCCGCAACGGCGTCAAGGTCGTCCTGGGCAAGGAGTACTTCGTACGGATGCGCGGGACCACCGTCGGCATCGCGGAGGGCTCCGCGGACTCCTACGACCTGCCCGTCTACTACGCCACCCGCGTCACCTGGAGCGGCGAGTACGTCCACGCCGCCCCCTGGTCCGTGGGCTCCCAGGGCTACGAGAACGTCAGCCACGGCTGCACGGGCATGAGCACGTCCAACGCCCAGTGGTTCTTCGACCACATCCGCCAGGGCGACGTCGTCCAGGTCGTCAACAGCAACGGCGACACGATGGAGACGTTCGGCAACGGCTTCGGCGACTGGAACCTGGACTGGAAGAACTGGACCACCGGCAGCGCGCTGACCGGCGGCAAGCAGCAGACCGGCCAGGAGACGGCGCGGCTGAGCCCGGCGGCCGTGTAGGCGCCGTGCACGCGCCGCCGAAAGCGCGGGGCCGGGAGCCGCGGGGCCGTGACCGGCACGGCTGCGCGGGCGGACGCGGCGGACGGCCCCGGACCCGGGTCCGCGCCGCGGCCGCATCCCGCCCCGGCAGGCGCTACGCGCTCTGCTGAAGCCTCTTCGTCCGCAGGAGGGACGCGAGGGCCTGAGCGAACTCCACGGGCTCCACAGGCAGCGTCACGGCCGCGTCGGCCCGGCTCCAGGTGGCGAGCCAGGCGTCCTGGGGCCGCCCGATCAGCAGCAGCACCGGCGGGCAGCGGAACACCTCGTCCTTGAGCTGACGGCACAGCCCCATGCCCCCCATGGGAGCGGCCTCGCCGTCCAGGACGACGACGTCGATGCCGCCCCGGTCCAGCTCGCGCTGCACGGCGGCGGGCGTCGCGCACTCCAGGAACTCCACCACGGGGACGTCCGGCGCGGGCCTGCGGCCGGTCGCGAGCCGTACCTGCTCCCGCGTGTTGGAGTCGTCGCTGTAGACCAGCACCGTGGCGGTCGCCTGCATGCTTCCTCCGTGACATCAGTGTCGTACGGACAGAACCGATGCCGCGGATGCTACTCCCTCACCCACCGCCCCAACACCGCTTGGAACACGGCTTCGATGGGCCATACGGGCAGTACACACGGTGCGAACACTCCGAACGGCACCCCCCGGAGTGAGGGCGGGATAAGGGACCGACATAATGTCGGTCGTGGCGACAGCAACGACAGTAGACACCGGGCACGCGCACCCGTCGGTCAATCGACCGAACCTCACCAGCGTCGGAACCATCATCTGGCTGAGTTCCGAGCTGATGTTCTTCGCGGCCCTCTTCGCGATGTACTTCACCCTGCGATCGGTGACGGGTCCTGATCACTGGAAGGAGATGGCCGAGGCCCTGAACCTCCCGTTCTCGGCCACGAACACCACGATCCTGGTGCTCTCCTCGCTCACCTGCCAGCTCGGCGTCTTCGCCGCCGAGCGCGGTGACGTGAAGAAGCTGCGGATGTGGTTCATCGTCACCTTCATCATGGGTGCGATCTTCATCGGCGGTCAGATCTACGAGTACACCGAGCTGGTGAAGAAGGACGGGCTCTCGCTCTCCTCGGATCCGTACGGCTCGGTGTTCTACCTGACCACCGGCTTCCACGGCATGCACGTGACGGGCGGCCTCATCGCCTTCCTGTTCGTCCTCGGGCGCACCTACGCGGCCAAGAGGTTCACCCACGAGCAGGCGACCGCGGCCATCGTCGTGTCCTACTACTGGCACTTCGTCGATGTCGTCTGGATCGGCCTCTTCGCCACGATCTACCTGATCAAGTAGCCGGGGCCCGCTCCCGCACCTCCACAAGCATCGACGCAGAAGATCCTGACACCGGGGTAATCCGTGAAAAAGCTCTCCGCACGACGACGCCATCCGCTGGCGGCGCTCGTCGTCCTACTCCTCGCGCTGGCATGCACAGGGGGGCTGTACGCCGCGTTCGCGCCCGCGAGCAAGGCGCAGGCAGACGACAGCGCCCAGTCCCTCACGATCGACGAGGGCAAGAAGCTCTACGCCGTCGGCTGCGCCAGCTGCCACGGCACCGGCGGTCAGGGCACCTCCGACGGTCCGAGCCTGGTCGGCGTGGGCGCCGCGGCCGTCGACTTCCAGGTCGGCACCGGCCGCATGCCGGCGGCGACCTCCCAGGGCCCGCAGGTGGTGAAGAAGAAGAACATCTACACGCAGGCCGAGATCGACCAGCTCGCCGCGTACATCGCCTCCCTCGGCTCCGGCCCGGCCGTTCCCACCAAGGCCGAGTACGGTCCGGAGGGCGCGGACATCGCCAAGGGCGGCGAACTGTTCCGCACCAACTGCGCGCAGTGCCACAACTTCACCGGAAAGGGCGGCGCCCTCACCAAGGGCAAGTTCGCTCCGACCCTGGAGGACGTGGACCCGAAGCACCTCTACGAGGCCATGCAGACCGGCCCGCAGAACATGCCCTCCTTCCCCGACACCACGCTGTCGGAGCAGAACAAGAAGGACATCATCGCGTACCTGCACGCGGTCAACAGCAGCGACACCGACAACCCCGGTGGTCTGGAGCTGGGCGGTCTCGGGCCGGTCAGTGAGGGCCTGTTCGCCTGGATCTTCGGTCTCGGCGCACTGATCGCGGTCGCCGTCTGGGTCGCCGCTCGGACCGCAAAGGCCAAGAAGTCATGAGTAGCCAAGACATTCCAGAAGAGAACCTGCCTGCCGAGCAGTCCGCAGGACACCACGAGCACGGCGCGGTAGACGTCGCGGACGAGAAGAACCCGTTCGCGGACCCCGGCCTGCCGCCCCACGAGCACCGCGTCCAGGACATCGACGAGCGGGCCGCCAAGCGGTCCGAGCGTGCGGTCGCCTTCCTGTTCACGCTGTCGATGCTGGCCACGGTCGGGTTCATCGCCTCGTACGTGGCGATCCCCGCCGACAAGTCGGTCTTCGTGTTCCCGATCGGCCACCTCAGCGCGCTGAACTTCGCGCTGGGCCTGACCCTGGGCACGGCGCTGTTCACCATCGGCGCCGGCGCGGTCCACTGGGCCCGCACCCTGATGTCGGACGTCGAGGTCGCCGACGAGCGCCACCCGATCGCCGCCGACCCCGAGGTCCGTGCCAAGGTCCACGCGGACTTCCGGCAGGGCGCCAAGGAGTCCGCGCTCGGCCGCCGCAAGCTGATCCGCAACACGCTGTTCGGCGCGGTCGCCCTGGTGCCGCTGTCCGGTGTCGTGCTGCTGCGCGACCTCGGCCCGCTGCCCGAGGACAAGCTGCGTCACACGCTGTGGGCCAAGGGCAAGCTGCTCGTCAACATGAACACGAACGAGCCGCTGCGTCCGTCGGACGTGGCCGTCGGTTCTCTCACCTTCGCCAAGCCCGAGGGCCTGGAGGAGCACGACGAGGACTTCCAGAACGAGATCGCCAAGGCGGCCCTGATGATCGTCCGGTTGCAGCCGGACAACATCAAGGACAAGCGCGAACTCGAGTGGTCGCACGAGGGCATCGTGGCGTACTCGAAGATCTGCACCCACGTCGGTTGCCCGATCTCCCTGTACGAGCAGCAGACGCACCACGTGCTGTGCCCCTGCCACCAGTCCACCTTCGACCTCTCCGACGGTGCCCGAGTGATCTTCGGCCCCGCCGGTCACGCCCTGCCGCAGCTGCGCATCGGCGTGAACGACGAGGGCTACCTTCAGGCGCTCGGCGACTTCGAAGAGCCCGTCGGTCCTGCTTTCTGGGAGCGCGGATGAGCACGACAGAGAACCACGACAGCGCCGTGACCCGCGAACGCGGGAAGGCCCCGGCCGGCGAGCGCATCGCCGACTGGGCCGACGGCCGGCTGGGGATCTACTCCCTCGCCAAGGCGAACATGCGCAAGATCTTCCCCGACCACTGGTCGTTCATGTTGGGCGAAGTGTGCATGTACAGCTTCATCATCATCATCCTGACGGGTGTGTATCTGACGCTGTTCTTCCACCCGTCGATGAACGAGGTGGAGTACCACGGCAGCTACGTCCCGCTCCAGGGACAGCTGATGTCCGAGGCGTTCAGCTCGACCCTGCACATCTCCTTCGACGTGCGCGGCGGTCTGCTCATCCGGCAGATCCACCACTGGGCGGCGCTGATCTTCCTCGCCGGCATGTTCGTGCACATGATGCGCGTGTTCTTCACGGGTGCGTTCCGCAAGCCGCGTGAGGTCAACTGGCTGTTCGGCTTCCTGCTGTTCGTCCTGGGCATGTTCACCGGATTCACCGGTTACTCGCTCCCGGACGACCTGCTCTCCGGCACCGGTGTGCGCTTCACGCAGGGCGCGATCCTGTCGATGCCGATCGTCGGCACGTACATCTCGATGTTCCTGTTCGGCGGCGAGTTCCCCGGCCACGACTTCGTGGCCCGGTTCTACTCGATCCACATCCTGCTGCTGCCGGGCATCATGCTGGGCCTGATGGTGGGCCACCTGATCCTGGTCTTCTACCACAAGCACACGCAGTTCGCGGGCCCCGGCAAGAGCAACAAGAACGTCGTGGGCATGCCGCTGCTGCCGGTGTACATGGCCAAGGCCGGAGGCTTCTTCTTCCTGGTCTTCGGCGTGATCGCGGCCATCGCGGCCGTGGCGCAGATCAACCCGATCTGGGCCATGGGCCCCTACCGTCCGGACCAGGTGTCGACCGGCGCCCAGCCCGACTGGTACATGGGCTTCGCCGAAGGCCTGATCCGCTTCATGCCGGGCTGGGAGATCAACTTCTGGGGCCACACCCTGGTCCTGGGCGTGTTCATCCCGCTGGTGCTGTTCGGCGTCCTGCTCGCCCTGCTGGCGCTCTACCCCTTCATCGAGGCGTGGATCACCGGCGACAAGCGCGAGCACCACATCCTGGACCGCCCGCGCAACGCCCCGACCCGTACGGCGCTGGGCGTCGCCTGGGTCACGATGTACATGATCATGCTGGTGGGCGGTGGCAACGACCTCTGGGCCACCCACTTCCACCTGTCGATCAACGCGATCACCTGGTTCGTCCGGATCTTCTTCTTCGCCGGACCGGCCATCGCGTACATCGCCACCAAGCGGATCTGTCTCGGCCTGCAGCGTCGCGACAAGGACAAGGTGCTGCACGGTCGCGAGACCGGCACCATCAAGCGCCTGCCGCACGGTGAGTTCATCGAGATCCACGAGCCGCTCAGCCAGGAGCAGCTGCACACCCTGACCGCGCACGAGCAGTACGCGCCGGCCGCGATCGGCGCCACCGTCGACGACAACGGCGTCGAGCGCAAGGTCACGGGCAAGGAGAAGCTCCGCGCCAAGATCAGCGAAGCGTACTTCGGCGAGGACCAGCAGATCCCGAAGCCCACCGTCGAGGAGTACAAGGAGATCACGAGCGGCCACGGCCACCACTGATCGCCCGGGCGTCGCCACGCCACGCACAGGGCCCCGTCCGGTTGCCGGACGGGGCCCTGTGCCGTGCCCGCGGCTGGATAGGGTGGGGTTCACCGTGTTCCACGACTCGCGGCCGGCGACGCGGCCCCCGGGTCCCGCGCCGCACACCGGCCGGCGAAGCACGACGCACGACGTATGAAGCACGACTCACGACGACACACGCAGGAGCGGCTATGAGCGCTGTGACCCCCGCTGGAGGCGACACCGCGGCGGGCCGTTCCTGGCCCGAGGTGCTGAACGGCCTGCTGTACGGCCGCGACCAGGACGCGGACGCCACGTTCTGGGCGCTGGACCGGATCATGCGCGGCGAGGCGACCGACGCCCAGATCGCCGGGTTCGTGGTGGCGCTGCGCGCCAAGGGCGAGACCGTCGCCGAGATCAACGGCCTGGTCCGCGCGATGTACGAGCACGCCAACCTGATCGAGGTGCCGGGTCCGACCGTCGACATCGTCGGCACGGGCGGCGACGGCGCGAAGACCGTCAACATCTCCACGATGTCGGCGATCGTCGTCGCCGGCGCGGGCGCCACGGTCGTCAAGCACGGCAACCGGGCCGCGTCCTCCGCGTCCGGCGCCTCGGACGTCCTGGAGAAGCTCGGCGTCAATCTGGAGCTGACCCCGAAGCGGGTGCAGGAGGTCGCCCAGGAGGCCGGGATCACCTTCTGCTTCGCGGTCAAGTTCCATCCGGCGCTGCGCCATGTGGGCGCCGCGCGCGGGCAGCTCGGCATCCGCACGGTGTTCAACGTGCTCGGTCCGCTGACCAACCCGGCCAGGGTGGCCGCCCAGGCGGTCGGGGTCGCCGACCCCCGCATGGCGCCGGTCGTCGCCGGCGTCTTCGCCGAGCGGGGAAACTCCTCGCTGGTCTTCCGCGGCGACGACGGCCTCGACGAGCTGACCACCACGGCCACCTCGCGCGTGTGGGTCGTGCGCGACGGCAAGGTCACCGAGGAGAGCTTCGACCCGCGCGACGTCGGCCTCGCCCTCGTCCCGGTCGAGGCGCTGCGCGGCGGCGACCCCTCGTACAACGCGGAGGTCGCCCGCCGGCTGCTGGAGGGCGAGACCGGCCCGGTGCGCGACGCCGTCCTGCTGAACTCGGCGGCGGCCCTGGTGGCGCTGGAACCGGGGGCCGGGCCGCTGGCCGGGCAGCTGCGGGCCGGCATGGACCGGGCGGCCGAGTCCATCGACTCCGGCGCGGCCAGGCGGGCGCTGGAGCGCTGGGTGGCGGCCAGCAACGCGTGACGCCGGCGGCGGCGGTCGTCCCGCGATCCGGACACGGGTTGCGGGACGACGATCACCTGACGTAGTTTCCTGTACCAGGTCATGAGTGACAGTCATGAGGCCCCGGCCGACTGTCCGGCAACCCTCCGTCCGTGGCGGGGTGCCCCGGGTGAAGACCAGGCCGTGGACAGCAAGGTCCACGGCAAGCGCGGACCCCTCGCGAAACCAGGGGTCCTGGGTCGTCCGAGGGAGTCTCCCGTGAGCAAGCGAATGCGCTAGGGCGCAGAGCCCCGCCCCGCATCCCCTGCACCTCTCTTCCCCTTCCTCCGTGCCGGAGCGCTGTCCGCCCGCACGGCGGTTCCCCCTGCTCTCACGGGAGTTCGCCATGTCCGTCTCCACCCTTGCCGCCGCCCGCACCCTTTGTGCCCCCCTGCCCGTTCTGGGCCGGGACGTCACCGTTCCGCTCGTGACCGGCGGCGAGGTCGCCTACGCGGCCCTCGACTACGCGGCCAGCGCCCCCGCCCTCCAGCGCGTCTGGGACGACGTGGCGGCCTACGCCCCCTACTACGGCAGCGTCCACCGCGGCGCCGGCTACCTCTCGCAGCTGTCCACGGACCTCTTCGAGAACGCCCGCCGCACCGTGACCGAGTTCCTCGACTGCCGCCCGGACGACCAACTGGTCTTCACCCGCTCGACGACGGACTCCCTCAACCTGCTCGCCTCCGCGCTCCCCGCCGGCTGCCAGGTCTTCGTCTTCGAGACCGAGCACCACGCCTCGCTGCTGCCCTGGACGAACGCCCACGTCACGTACCTCGACGCCCCGCGCAGCCCGCGCCAGGCCGTCGACACCCTGGAGCGGGCCCTCGCCGCGCGCGACCCGCACGGTCCGGCCCTGGTCTGCGTCACCGGCGCCTCGAACGTCACCGGCGAGCTGTGGCCGGTGCGCGAGCTGACGGCGGCGGCGCACGCCCACGGCGCCCGGATCGTCCTCGACGCCGCCCAGCTGGCCCCCCACCACCCCGTGTCGGTCCGTGACCTCGACGTGGACTGGATCGCCTTCTCCGGCCACAAGCTGTACGCGCCCTTCGGCAGCGGCGTCCTGGCCGGCCGCGCCGACTGGCTCACCCTGGCCGACCCCTACCTCGCGGGCGGCGGCGCCAGCCGCAAGGTCACCCGGCGCGAGGACGGGGGAGTGGACGTGGAGTGGCACGAGAGCGCCGCCCGCCACGAGGCCGGCTCCCCGAACGTGATCGGCGCGTACTCCATCGCCTCGGCCTGCAAGGCGCTGACCGAGGCGGGCTTCGACGCCCTGGTCGCCCGCGAGGAGCACCTGATCGCCAAGGTGCGGGCGGGACTGGCCGACGTCCCCGAGGTGCGGATCCTGTCCCTCTTCGGCGAGGATGCCCCCCGGGTCGGCGTGCTGTCCTTCGTCGTCGAGGGCTGGAACAGCTCCCACTTCGCCGCCGCCCTCTCCGCCGAGTACGGCATCGGCGTCCGCGACGGCCTCTTCTGCGCCCACCCCCTGGTCCGCACCCTCCTGGGCGGCGACCTGCAGACCCAGGGCGAGTGCGGCGCCCCCGAGGCGGCACCGGGGGAGAAGTCCCTCAACGCCATCCGCGTGAGCTTCGGCGCGGGCACCCCCGACGAGCACGTCGACCGCTTCGTGACGGCGGTCCGCGAGCTGGTCACCCAGGGCGCGAAGTGGCAGTACCACACGGAGAACGGCCGCTGCGTCCCGTCGGTGAACTGAACAGCCCCCCAAGCGGGGCCGACATGCCGCCAACGTGGGGGCCACCCCCTCAGGGGCGCGCGGAACTGCGGGGAACTGCGCGCTCGGCCCCGGCGGCAGTGCGCGGGTGGCGGGGCCCGCATGACCCCGACGTGAGGGCAGCCTCCCCAGGGGCGCGGGGAACTGCGCGCCCAGCTGACACGGAGCCGCACCCGCCCGCGGCGCGAGGGCCCCCGGCGGCAGTGCGCGGGTGGCGGGGCCCGCATGACCCCGACGTGAGGGCCACCCCCTCCAGGGGCGCGGGGAACTGCGCGCCCAGCTGACACGGAGCCGCACCCGCCCGCGGCGCGACGGCCCCCGGCGGCAATGCGCGGGTAGCGGGGCCCGCATGACCCCGACGTGAGGGCCACCCCCTCCAGGGGTGCGGGGAACTGCGCGCCCAACCGACACGGAGCCGCACCCGCCCGCGGCGCGAGGGCCCCCGGCGGCAGTGCGCGGGTGGCGGGGCCCGCATGACCCCGACGTGAGGGCACCCTCCCCAGGGGCGCGGGGAACTGCGCGCCCAGCCGACACGAAGCCGCACCCGCCCGCGGCGCGACGGCTCCCGGCGGCAGTGCGCGGGTAGCGGGGCCCGCATGACCCCGACGTGAGGGCAGCCTCCCCAGGGGCGCGGGGAACTGCGCGCCCAGCCGACACGGAGCCGCACCCGCCCGCGCAGCTGCGGCCACCCCGCCGGCGAGGCGCCCGCAGCGGGGGGCGACGTCTCACGGACGCCGTGGTGACACTCGCAGGCCGCCCGCCGGCACAGGAACCGCCCCGCCCAAGCCGAGCGCAGCGCCGCAGCGCCCCCTACGAGTCCAGCCCGATGGCGAACGCCGCCTCCAGGTCGTGCTGCGAGTACGTGCGGAACGCCACGTGCGTGTCCGTCCCCTCCACCCCGGGGATCTTGCTGATGCTGCCGGGGATGACCTCGGCGAGGTCCTCGTGCTGCTTCACCCGGACCATCGCGATGAGGTCGTACGTCCCCGTCACGGAGAAGACCTCGCTGACGCTGTCCAGCGAGGCGATCCGCTCGGCGATCTCGGGGATCCGGTCCACGCTGGTCTTGATGAGGACGATCGCGGTGATCACGGCTGGTTCTCTCCCTCGGGGGCCGGAGCTGGGGCGGCCTTCACTCTAGTCGCCCGCCCGTCTCCCCCCGCCGCCCTTCCGGGGCCGTCCCCGGCGCCGCGGCGCTCGCCGAAGCGGGCCCACGCGTAGAGGAGCCCCAGGCCGAAACCGACCAGGTGGGCCAGGTACGCCACCCCGGGCCCGTGCGGGGACCGCCCCGCCCCCACCCATTGCAGGCCCGCCCAGAAGGGCAGCACGACCCAGGCGGGGAAGCGCAGCGGAAGGAAGAACAGGAACGGCAGGAGACTGGTCACCCGCGCCCGCGGGAACAGGTACAGGAACGCTCCGAGCACCGCCGAGATCGCGCCCGAGGCGCCCACCAGGGACTGCGACGACTCGGCGTTCGCGGCCGCGTAGCCCAGCAGGGCCAGGGAGCCGCAGCAGGTGTAGAAGAGCGCGAACTGAAGGCGGCCCATCCGGCGCTCGGTCATGGCCCCGAAGACGAAGAGGAACAGCATGTTGCCCAGCAGGTGCACCCAGCTGCCGTGCACGAAGAGGGCGGTGGCCGGGCTCAGGACGGCGCCGGGAGCGCCGTCGAAGAGTTCGGCGGGCACCACGCCCCAGCGGCGGAAGTAGGCGCGCTGCGCGGCCGGCAGCCCGCCGCCCGCGCCGTACGCCGGGTTGAAACCCGAGGCGGGACCGATCACGAAGATCAGACAGCACAGGGCGATCAGGCCGTGGGTCACCGGCGCCGGGGAGGTGCGGAGCGCCCTGCGGACCGGCCCGCTCCAGTTGCTGGTCATGGCTACAAAGCATGACGTAACGGGACGCACTCCCGTGGGCCGCCTCGCCGCCGGACGGCCCCCGTGGACGGACGGGCGGCGAGTACCCGCCAGGCCGTAGGGTTACGAGCCACACGCACGGGGGAGCCTCCGGCCCGACCCCGGCACCAGAAGCGGGACACTAGAAGGAGCGGAAAGTCACGATGACGGTTCCCCTGCCGACCGCCACGACACGGTGGCGCTGCACGCTCTGCGGCAACCTCACGAGGTTCGACGTGACGCGCTCGTCGAAGGTCGTCGAGTACGTGCACCTCGACCTCGCCGGTGAGCCGAAGGTCGAGGAGCGCGACGTGGTCAGTGAGACCATCGAGTCGGTGCGGTGCCGCTGGTGCAACGCCGTGGACCAGGTGGAACTCGTGGACCGGCCGGGCGCCGGTTCCTGACGGTGGGGTCCCCCCGCTCGAGCGACGGCGAGAGCGGGGGAGGGCCCGCACGGATATTGGGGTGTGACGGATGGTGGAGAGCGCAGGCGGGGGGCCGGGCGACGGCGCCGCCGAGATGCTCGACCGTCCGCTGCCGGACGGCGTGCGGCGCAGGGTCGTCACGATCGTCTCCGACGGCTTCGGCGGGCTGACGGTCGGCGAACTGCCCACGCAGTTGCGGCAGTACGCCCGGTTCGCCCCCAATCGACGGGCCAAGTTCGCGGGGACCGCGATGGCGGCCGCGCTGGAGACCGATCCGCTGTTCCGGCAGCGCATCGCCGAGAAGTACAGAGAGGCCCAGCCGGAACTGTCCGGCGCCCTCGACTCCGGCTCGCCGACCCCGGCCGCGGACCCGCTCGACGTGGCGGCCGCGGCCTACGTACTGCGGCCCGCCGGCTGGGTGAAGCTGGTCACCGCGGCCGGCGAGGAGGCCCAGCGGGCCGACGCGGAACGGGCCGACGAGGAGAGCCGGGCCGAACTGGAACGGCTGCGCGAGGAGCTGGACCGGGCCCGGGAGCAGACCCGCGCGGACACCGAGCGGCTGCGCGCCGAGCTGGACGCGGCGAAGAAGGAGGCCGAGTCGCTGCACCGCAAGCTGCGCTCGGCCCTCAGCGACGTCAAGCGGGGCGAGGCCGCGCTGCGCAGGGTGCAGGCCGAGACGGAGACCGTGCGCGCCGAGGCGCACGCCCAGGTGTCCGCCGCCGAGAGCGAGACCCGGCGGCTGAAGTCGCGGCTGGGCGAGGCGGAGGCGGCCCTGGAGGCCACCCGGCGGGCGGCGCGCGAGGGCCGCAGCGTGGAGGACATGCGGGTGCGGCTGCTGCTGGACACCGTGCTGGACGCGGCCCAGGGGCTGCGCCGGGAACTGGCGCTGCCCCCGGTGTCGGTGCGGCCGGCGGAGACCGTCGAGGCGGTCGAGCCGGGCCGGATGACCCCCAAGGACATCGCCGCCCGGGCCCTGTCGGAGCACGATCCGGCCATTCTCGACCAGTTGCTCGCGCTGCCGCAGGCGCACCTCGTCGTCGACGGCTACAACGTCACCAAGACCGGCTATCCGCAGATGCCGCTGGAGAAGCAGCGGTTGCGGCTGCTGGGGCAGCTCTCGCAGCTCGCCGCGCAGACCGGCGCTGAGGTCACCTGTGTCTTCGACGGTGCCGAACTGGCCGCTCCGGTGCTGCTCGCGCCGCCGCGCGGGGTGCGGGTGCTGTTCTCCAAGCCGGGCGTCACGGCCGACGAGCTGATCCGTCAGCTGGTGCGGGCCGAGCCGTCCGGCCGCCCGGTCATCGTGGCCTCGACCGACCGTGAGGTGGCCGACGGGGTGGCCAAGGTGGGCGCCCGGCCGGTGGCTTCCGCGGTGCTTCTGAAGCGCCTGTCCTGAAGGTCGGCGTTCGCAGGGTTGATGACCGTATTGACGCAATCGTCACGCAACGTAGCGTCAATCGCGCACTACTGCTCGTGAGTTGAGTGAAAAAACTGCGTTGCGTGATGGGTTTTTTTCTCCTGAGGATTTGAACTGATCACGGCAAGGTCACTAAGGTCAGGCCTCGAACCTCCACACGGGTGATCACTCAAAAGAAGGAGCCCGTCTCCGTGGCGTCCCACCGTCGACCGAAGCAGCCGAGTCGCGCACGCGTGACCGTCCTGACCACCGCAGCCGCCGCTGCCGTCGTGCTCAGCTCCCAGGCCGCCAACGCGGCGCCCAGCGAGAAGCTCAGCAAGGACGAGGTCAAGAGCAAGGTCGACAAGCTCTACGAAGAGGCGGAGCAGGCCACCGAGACGTTCAACGGGGCCCAGGAGAAGCAGGAGAAGCTCCAGAAGGAGATCTCCACCATCCAGGACAACGTGGCCCGCGGTCAGGCGGACCTCAACGAGCTGCGCGACTCCATGGGGCTCGCGGCCGCCGCCCAGTACCGCACCGGGTCCATAGACCCCTCCCTCCAGCTCCTTCTCTCCTCGGACCCGGACGACTTCCTGGACAAGGCGTCGACCGCCGACCAGCTGAGCGGCCAGCAGGTCGCGGCGCTCAAGAAGATCCAGGAGAAGCAGCGCGAGCTCGCCCAGCAGCGCACCGAGGCCACCGGCAAGCTCAAGGACCTCGCCACCACCCGCACCGAACTGGGCAAGAAGAAGAAGGAAGTCCAGGCCAAGCTCGCCGAGGCGCGCAAGCTCCTCAACACGCTGACGGCCAAGGAGAAGGCGGCCCTCGCCGCCGCCGACACCCGCGCCAGCCGGGACGCCGGCCAGCGGGTCGACCTCGGCGACGCCCCCACCGGCTCCGGCCGGGCCATGGCCGCCTTCCAGGCCGCGCAGAGCCAGCTCGGCAAGCCGTACCACTACGGCTCCACCGGCACCGCCATGTACGACTGCTCGGGCCTCACCTCCTGGGCCTACGGCCAGGCCGGCGTCGGCATCCCGCGGACCTCGGAGGCGCAGGCCAACTACGGCACGCGCATCTACTCGCAGAGCGGCCTCAAGGTCGGCGACCTGGTGTTCTTCTTCAACGACCTGCACCACGTCGGTCTGTACGCCGGCAACGGCCAGATCATCCACGCGCCGCGCACCGGAACCGTCGTGCGCTACGAGTCGATGAGCACGATCGGCGGCCCGTTCATGTTCGGCGTCCGGGTCTGACCCACGCCGCGGCGGGGTCCGGTCCGGCTCCGGGATCAGGACGCCACGCCGCCCGAACGGGCGAATCATGACGACGAGGAGTGACCCCACGCCCCGCCGGTGACCTGCGTCAGCGGCGGGGCGTCACTGTGCGTGCCCGCCGAGGTCTTTGGCCGACCCCCCGTCGCGGGGCTACTGTCTGCCGCGTTTCCCTGTCCACCGGTGGAAGGAGCGCGGCTTCTCGTGGGGTCCCATCGCCGCCTTGCACAGTCCGGGTTCGACCGGGGCGCCTCCAGCGCCCTGAGCGTGCTGTCCGTCGCGGCCGCCGCCCTCGGCGCCGTGTCCGCCGTACCGGCCACGGCCGCGCCGCACGACGGCACCCGTGCCGAGGTGGACCGTCTCTACGAGGAGGCCGAGAAGGCCACCGAGGCCTACAACAAGGCCGACGAGAGCGCCGACGCCCTGCGCAGGCAGGTCACGGACGCCCAGGACCGCATCGCCCGGCAGCAGGAGCGCGTCAACGGCCTGCGCGATCAGCTCGGTTCGCTGGCCGGCGCCCAGTACCGCTCCGGCGGTCTCGACCCGTCCCTGGCGCTGCTGCTCTCCGACGACCCGGAGGAGTACCTCGCCAGGGCGTCCGTCCTGGACCGCATCACCGCCCACCAGGCCGGTGAACTGAGGGAACTGCAGGGCGCGTTGCGCGAGCTGGACCAGGAGCGCTCGGAGGCCGCCCGCAAGCTCGCCGACCTGGAGAGGAGCCGCAAGGCCGTGGTCGGCCACAAGCGGGCCGTGGAGCAGAAGCTCGCCCGGGCCAGGAAGCTGCTGGACTCCCTGTCCGCCGGGGACCGCGCCGCCTACGACCGGGCCTCCCGCTCCGGCCGCGAGGGCCTGCCCGCCCTCTCGGGCGAGGTCCCGGCGTCCGGCCGGGCGGCCGCCGCGCTGGCCGCCGTCCGCTCCGCGCTGGGCAGGCCCTACGTCTGGGGCGCCAACGGGCCCTCCGGCTTCGACTGTTCGGGCCTCATGCAGTGGTCGTACGCGCAGGCCGGCGTCTCGCTGCCGCGCACCTCGCAGGCCCAGGCGCACGCCGGCCGGCGGGTCCCGCTCTCGCAGGCACAGCCCGGCGACATCGTCACCTACCGCTCCGACGCCAGCCATGTCGGCATGTACGTCGGCAACGGGCAGGTCATCCACGCCCCCTATCCGGGCGCGCCGGTGCGCTACGACCCGGTCGGCATGATGCCGGTCTCGTCCGTCACCAGGCCCTGACCCGCGCCCCGCACGCCCCGGCCGCCGTACGATCGGGTGGATGACCGGTCGAGGGCGGGTGCGCGCATGCCGGGCCGTGGGGCCCTGGCCGGTGGTCGTCGCGCTCCTCGCCTCCCTGGTCGCCTGCGGCGGCCGGGCCCCGGCCGACGGTGCGCGGGCCGAGGTGCAGGGGCTGCTCGACCGGCGGGCCGCCGCCGTCCTCGACCGTGACGCGCGCGCGTACGCGGCCACCGGCGACGCCGCCGGGTTCGCCGCCGTGCGGGCCGTCCCGCTCGCGGCCTGGTCCTACCGGGTGACGGCGCTGCGGCGCGGCGGGGACACCGCGACCGCGGACGCCGAGCTGAGCTACCGGGTGGCGGACTACGACCGGGCCCCGGTGGTCGTGAAGCGCACCGTGCGCCTGGCCCTGGGCGCGGGCGGCCGGTGGTCGGTGACGTCGGAGAAGCCCGCGAAGGAGACCGGCCAGCAGCTGTGGGACCAGGGCACGGTGAACGTCGTGCGGGGGGAGCACAGCCTGGTGCTGGGCGTCGGGCAGTCCGGGGGCCGGCTGCGGTCCTTCGCGGAACTGGCCGACGACGCCGTCCCCGCGGTGTCGGCGGCCTGGGGCACGGCCTGGGCGGGCCATGTCGTCGTCCTGGTGCCCAGGTCGCTGGCGGGCATGGCGGGGCTGCTCGGCTCGCCGGCCGCCGCCTACCGGGGGATCGCCGCGGTGACGACGGGGGAGACGGGCGGGCGGGCGAGGACGCCCGCGGACCGGGTCGTCGTCAACCCCGACGCGTACGGCATGCTCGGCCAGGTCGGCCGGCAGGTGGTCCTCACCCACGAGACGACCCATGTCGCGACCCGGGCCCACACCGGCGCCGCGACCCCGCTGTGGCTGTCCGAGGGGTACGCCGACTGGGTCGGCTACCGCGGCACCGGACGCACCCCGCCCGAGGTCGCGCCGGAACTTCAGCACTCCGTCATGACCGGGAGCGTCCCGTCGGCGCTGCCCGCGGACGGCGACTTCGCGTTCTCCGGCGACGCGAGCCGGCTGGCCGAGGCGTACGAGGGCGGCTGGCTGGCCTGCCGGATGATCGCCGAGCGCTGGGGAGAGGCGCGGCTCGACGCGTTCTACCGGGCCGTCGGGGAGCACGAGGAGCGGCCGGGGGCGGTGGAGGGCGCGCTGAAGGACGTCCTGCACACCTCGCTCCCGCGGTTCACGGCCGACTGGCAGGCCTACCTGAAGAGCCGGCTCGGCTGAGCGCCCCCGGCGGCGCGGTCACGACGACTCGGCCGCCCGGTCCGGTCCCCCGGCCCCGCCCCGCGCCGTCAGCTCCTCGATCGCCTCACGCAGCCAGGCCCGCTCCGCCTCGGTCGGGGCCGGCGTGCGGGGTTTGGGTAGGGTCGGGCGCGATGGACAAGACCCTGATCGTGACCAACGACTTCCCGCCCCGGCCGGGTGGGATCCAGGCGTTCCTGCACAACATGGCGCTCCGGCTCGACCCGGACCGGATCGTCGTCCACGCCTCCACCTGGAAGCGCTCCCGCGAGGGAGCCGAGGCGACCGCCGCCTTCGACGCGGAGCAGCCCTTCCCCGTCGTCCGGGCCGCCACGACGATGCTGCTGCCGACGCCCGCGGCGACCCGCCGGGCGGCCGGGCTGGTGCGCGAGCACGGCTGCACGTCGGTGTGGTTCGGGGCGGCGGCGCCGCTCGGGCTGATGGCCCCGGCGCTGCGCCGGGCGGGCGCCGAGCGGCTGGTGGCCACCACCCACGGGCACGAGGCGGGGTGGGCGCAGCTGCCCGCCGCCCGGCGGCTGCTGCGCCGGATCGGCGACGGCACGGACACGATCACCTACCTCGGCGAGTACACCCGCTCGCGGATCGCGGCCGCGCTGAGCGCCGGGGCCGCGGACCGGATGGTGCAGCTGCCGCCGGGCGTCGACGAGAAGACCTTCCATCCGGGCTCGGGCGGCGACGAGGTGCGGGCGCGGCTCGGGCTGACCGACCGGCCGGTGGTCGTGTGCGTCTCGCGGCTGGTCCCGCGCAAGGGGCAGGACACGCTGATCCTGGCCATGCCGCGGATCCTGGCGGCCGAGCCGGACGCCGTGCTGCTGATCGTCGGGGGCGGCCCGTACGAGAAGGACCTGCGCAGGCTGGCGCGCGAGAGCGGGGTGGCCGCCTCCGTGCGCTTCACCGGGCCGGTGCCCTGGTCGGAGCTGCCCGCCCACTACGGCGCCGGGGACGTCTTCGCGATGCCGTGCCGGACGCGGCGGGGCGGACTGGACGTCGAGGGGCTCGGGATCGTCTATCTGGAGGCGTCGGCGACCGGGCTGCCGGTGGTCGCCGGGGACTCCGGGGGCGCGCCCGACGCCGTGCTGGACGGCGAGACGGGATGGGTCGTGCGGGGCGGTTCCCCGGCGGAGGCCGCCGAGCGGATCGGCGCCCTGCTCGGGGACGCCGAACTGCGCCGCCGGATGGGCGAGCGGGGCCGGCTCTGGGTCGAGGAGAAGTGGCGCTGGGACCTGCTCGCGGAGCGGCTGAAAACCTTGCTCTAGTTTTTTCCCCGCTGCTCTAGGCGGAGGGGGAAAATCCGCTGATGCTGCGCACATGACAGCCAAACTGATGCAACGTCAGCTGACGAGACGTCACATTCTTGGTATGGCCGCCCTCCAGACGGCGGCCTCCCTCGGTTTCACCCGCGTGGGTCTTCAGTCGGCCCGGGCGGCCGAGCCCGCCGCGGTCGAGTCCGCCCCCGCCGTCGTGGTCGGCTCCGGTTACGGCGCCGCCGTCGCCGCCCTGCGCCTCGGCCAGGCCGGCGTGCGCACCCTCGTCCTGGAAATGGGCCGGCTGTGGAACACGGCCGGCGCCGACGGCAAGGTGTTCTGCAGCACCGCGGCCCCCGACCAGCGGTCCATGTGGTTCCGCACCCGCACCGAGGCGCCGCTCGCCACCTTCCTGTGGCTGGACCTCGTCAACAAGGACATCGGCCGCTACCCGGGCGTCCTGGACCGGGTGCACTTCGACGCCATGTCCGTCTTCGTGGGCCGCGGGGTCGGCGGCGGCTCCCTGGTCAACGGCTCCATGGCGGTCACCCCGCTCCCGTCGTACTTCGCGGAGCAGTTCCCCACCGTCGACGCGGCGGAGATGTACGCGACGTACTACCCGCGCGCCCGCGCCATGCTCGGCGTCAACAGCGTCGACCCCGCCTGGTTCGAGTCGACCGAGTGGTACCGCTTCACCCGCGTCTCCCGCAGGCACGCGCAGAACGCCGGCCTGAGGACCACCTTCGTGCCGAGCGTCTACGACTTCGACCACATGCGGCGCGAGGCGGACGGCACCGCCGTCAGATCGGCTCTCGGGCAGGAGGTCATCTACGGCAACAACCACGGCAAGAAGAGCCTCGACAAGACGTATCTGGCGGCCGCGCTCGGCACCGGCAACGTCACCATCCACACCATGGAGAAGGTGCGCGGCGTCACCCGGGCCGCCGACGGGACGTACGTCCTGACCGCCGACCGCATCGACGACACGGGCGCGGTCGTCGAGACCAAGCAGTACGGCTGCACCTACCTGTTCCTCGGCGGCGGCAGCCTCGGCACCAGCGAACTCCTGGTCCGCGCCCGGGACACCGGCACGCTGCCCGGGCTGAACGCCGACGTGGGGGCGGGCTGGGGGCCCAACGGCAACGTGATGCTGGGGCGCGCCAACCACCTGTGGGACACCGTCGGCGCCAACCAGTCGACCATGCCGGTCATGGGGATCGACGACTGGGCCAACACCGCCAACCCCGTCTTCGCGGAGATCGCGCCGCTGCCCATGGGGCTGGAGCACTGGGTCAGCCTCTACCTGGCGATCACCAAGAACCCCCAGCGCGCCGCGTTCACCTACGACGCCGCCTCGGGCGGGGTGAAGCTCGGCTGGAGCGCCGCGCAGAGCGCCGTCTCGGCCGGTATGGCGAAGAAGCTGTTCGACCGCATCAACGCGGCGAACGCCACCATCTACCGCTACGACCTGTTCGGGTCCGGCGGCAAGGTCTTCGCCGACGACTTCACCTACCACCCGCTCGGCGGATGCGTGCTGGGCAGGGCCACCGACGACTACGGCCGGGTGAAGGGCTGTTCGCGGCTGTACGTCACCGACGGCTCGCTGGTGCCCGGCAACATCGGGGTGAACCCGTTCGTCACCATCACCGCGCTCGCCGAACGCACGATGGCGCGGGTCCTCGCGGAGGACATCGCGCCATGACGTGCCGTCAGCAGCCCTTCAGAGGCCGCTACTTGGCGTAGATCGCCTCGATCTCGCCCGCGTAGTCCTTCGCCACCACATTGCGCTTGAGCTTCAGGGACGGCGTGAGGTGGCCCGAGTCCTCCGTGAACTGGGAGGAGAGAATGCGGAACTTCCGCACCGATTCCGCCTTCGAGACCGCGGCGTTGCCGTCGTCGATCGCCGCCTGGATGGCCGCGTGCAGGTCGGCGTCCTCGCGCAGCGACGCCGCGGTCGAACCCGCCGGCTTGCCGTGGTCGGAAGCCCAGCGGCCCAGGAACTCCTCGTCGATGGTGACCAGCGCGCCCACGAACGGCCGCCCGTCGCCCACCACCATGCACTCCGCGACCAGCGCGTGCGCGCGGATGCGGTCCTCGATCACGGCCGGGGCGACGTTCTTGCCGCCCGCGGTGACGATGATCTCCTTCTTGCGGCCGGTGATCGCGAGATAGCCGTCCTCGTCCAGGGTGCCGATGTCGCCCGTGTGGAACCAGCCGTCGGCCAGCGCCTCCGCGGTCGCGCCCGGGTTGTTCCAGTACTCCTTGAACAGGTGCTCGCCGTGCAGCAGCACCTCGCCGTCGTCCGCGATGCGCACCACCGAGCCGGGCAGCGGCTGGCCGACCGTGCCGATCTTCTGCCGGTCCCACGGGTTGAAGGCGGTCGCCGCGCAGGACTCCGTCAGGCCGTAGCCCTCCAGGACGGTGAAGCCGATGCCGCGGAAGAAATGACCGAGGCGCTCGCCCAGCGGGGCGCCGCCGGAGATCGCGTACTCGCCCCTGCCGCCGAGCACCGCGCGCAGCTTGCTGTAGACCAGCTTGTCGAACACCTTGTGCTTGATCTTCAGCTTCAGCGGCGGGCCGCCCGGCAGTTCCAGCGCCTTGCTGTACGCGATCGCGGTGTCCGCCGCCTTGTCGAAGATCGCGCCCTTGCCGTCCGCCTGCGCCTTGGCGCGCGCCGAGTTGTACACCTTCTCGAAGACCCGCGGCACGCCCAGGATCAGCGTCGGGCGGAAGGACGCCAGTTCGTCGGTGAGGTTCTTGATGTCCGGGACCGTGCCCAGCTTGATCGGCGCCATCATCGGGGCGATCTGCACCAGCCGGCCGAAGACGTGCGCGAGCGGCAGGAACAGCAGGACGCTGCACTCGCCGGTGCGGAACAGCGGCCGCAGGCGCTCCACGACGTTGCCGCACTCGGCGAAGAAGCTGCGGTGGGTGAGCACACAGCCCTTGGGCCGGCCGGTCGTGCCCGAGGTGTACACGATGGTCGCCGGGTCGTCCGCCCCGGCCTGCGAGCTGCGCTCCTCGACGACCTGGTCGCCGACGTCGCGGCCGAGCCGCCCGAGCTCCTCGACGCCCCCCGCCTCGATCTGCCAGACGTGCTTGAGCGAGGGCAGCGACTCGCGCACCGACTCCACGGTCGCCGCGTGGGCGTCCAGCTCGACGACGACGGCCGTCGCGCCGGAGTCCGAGAGGATCCACTGCACCTGCTCGGGGGAGCTGGTCTCGTAGACGGGCACGGTGACCGCGCCCGCGCACCAGATCGCGAAGTCCAGCAGCGTCCACTCGTAGCGGGTGCGCGACATCAGGCCCACCCGGTCGCCGGGCTGGACGCCGGAGGCGATGAGGCCCTTGGCGGCCGCGTGCACCTCGGCGAGGAACGCCGTGGCCGTCACGTCCTGCCAGGCGCCGTCCACCTTGCGGGCGATGACGGCGACGTCGGGATGCTGCGCGGCGTTTCTGCGGACGATGTCGGTCAGGTTGCCGTCCGCAGGGACCTCGTACAAAGCCGGAAGGCTGAACTCGCGCAAGACTGCTGCTCCTCATAGGGCGCCGGCGCCACGACGTTGTGCGATGCGACGGTGCGGTCCAAGGCTCGGGCTGCGCTCAGGAATCTCGGCGGACCCCGTGGATCCGGTGAATCTCGTTGGTTGAAATCCTGAGCACGACTGGACTGCCCGGACGTTACCCGCCGGTATGGCCTCTTCGACAGGGGGGTCCGGCGAGATGTTCGCTGCGTCACACAGATTGATGTCTCCCGGCCGACAGTAGTCCACCACTTTACTGACTGGCCAGTAACCGCTATCCCGGCCGCCACTGTTCACCTGTGCCCCACACCCCTACCCTTGATCGACATGGCATCCACACCGCCCGCGCACCCCAGGACACGTATCCACGTGGTCAGCGACGTGCACGGCAACGCACGCGACCTGGCCCGGGCCGGCGACGGCGCGGACGCGCTGATCTGCCTGGGCGACCTCGTCCTCTTCCTGGACTACGCCGACCACTCCCGCGGGATCTTCCCCGACCTGTTCGGCGTGGAGAACGCCGACCGCATCGTCGAGCTGCGCACCGCCCGCCGCTTCGAGGAGGCCCGCGAGCTGGGCGCCCGGTTGTGGGGCGGCGTGGGCGGCGACCGGGCGGCCCTCATCGAGCGGGCGGTCCGCAAGCAGTACGGCGAGCTGTTCCCCGCCTTCCCGACGCCGACCTACGCCACCTACGGCAACGTCGACATGCCCCAGCTGTGGCCCGAGTTCGCCGGCCCCGGCACGACCGTCCTCGACGGCGAGCGGGTCGAGATCGGCGGCCGCGTCTTCGGCTTCGTCGGCGGCGGCCTGCGCACCCCGATGCGCACCCCGTACGAGATCAGCGACGAGGAGTACGCGGCGAAGATCGAGGCCGTCGGCGAGGTCGACGTGCTGTGCACCCACATCCCGCCGGAGGTGCCGGAACTCGTCTACGACACCGTGGCCCGCCGCTTCGAACGCGGCAGCCGCGCCCTCCTGGACGCCATCCGCCGCACCCGCCCCCGCTACTCCCTGTTCGGCCACGTCCACCAGCCGCTCGCGCGCCGGATGCGGATCGGGGCGACCGAATGCGTCAACGTCGGCCACTTCGCGGGCAGCGGCAGGCCTTATGCCCTGGAGTGGTGAAATCGCCCCACCGGCCGCGCGGTAGCCTTCACGCTGCACACACGTACCCTTGCGGGCCCGCATCCGGAGGAGCCACGGCGATGGCGGAACACACCAGCTCGAGCATCACGATCGAGGCGGCACCGGCCGACGTCATGGCGGTGATCGCCGACTTCGCCCGCTACCCGGACTGGACCGGAGAGGTGAAGCAGGCCGAGGTCCTCAAGGAGGACGCACAGGGCCGCGCCGAACAGGTGCGCCTGGTCATGGACGCCGGCGCCATCAAGGACGACCAGGTCCTCGGCTACACCTGGAGCGGCGGGCACGAGGTCTCCTGGACGCTCGTGAAGTCCCAGATGCTGCGCCAGCTCGACGGCTCCTACCTCCTCGAGCCGGCCGGCGCGGGCGCCACCCGGGTGACCTACCGGCTGACCGTGGACGTCAAGATCCCCATGCTGGGCATGATCAAGCGCAAGGCGGAGAAGGTCATCATCGACCGGGCGCTCGCCGGGCTGAAGAAGCGCGTGGAGTCGGGCGTGGAGTCGGGCGGGAAGTAGGGCGGGAAGGACGGCCGGACCGCGACGCGACCCGCGCGGCCGCCCGACCGGTAGCGTTCCCCCTCATGCGCACCCTCCTGATCACCGGCCCCGGCGGCAGCGGCCGCACGACCGTCGCGGCCGCCACGGCACAGCGCGCGGCGGCGGAGGGCGCCCGCACCCTCGTCCTCGGCGCCGACCGCGCCGACACCCTCGGCGCGGCCCTCGGAGTGCGCACCGGGCCGGTCCCCGTGAGCGTCGCCCCGCGCCTGACGGCCTGGCGTCCCGACGCCGCCGCCGGCTTCCGCGACGACCTCGCCGCCTTCCAGGACCGGGCCGCCACCGTCCTCGACCTGCTCGGCGCCTCCCGGCTCGACCCGGAGGAGGTCACCCCCCTGCCCGGCGCCGAGGAGCTGACCCTGCTGCGCGCCCTGCGCGACGCCGCGCTCGCCGAGGCGCACGACCTCCTCGTGGTCGACCTCCCGCCCGCCCCGCAGGCCCTCGCCCTGCTGGCCCTCCCCGAGGAACTGCGCCGCTATCTGCGCCGGCTGCTCCCGCCCGAACGCCAGGCGGCCCGCGCCCTGCGCCCCATGCTCGGCCGCCTCGCCGGCGTGCCGATGCCCGCCGAGTGGCTCTACGAGACGACGGCCCGCTGGGACACCGAGCTGGCCGCCGTCGAAGCCGTCCTCGCCGACCGGGGGACCGCCGTGCGGCTCGTCGCCGAGCCCGGACCGGCCGGCGCCGACGCGATCCGCGACGCCCGCCTCGGCCTGGCCCTGCGCGCCCTGCCCGTCGAGTCGCTCGTCGCCAACCGGGTCCTGCCCGAGGACGCCGCCGACGCCGGCCGGCTCGGCCGGCTCGTCACCCAGCAGCGCAAGGCACTGGAGGAGTGGGGCGCCCCGGCCCGTCCCGTCGCCCACCTCGGCCACGACCCCCGCGGCGCCGACGACCTCGCCGCGCTCGCCGTCCCCGCCGTCGGCCCGGCGGCCGCCCCGGTCGAGTGGCCCGTCGCCGACCGGCTCGCCCAGGACGGCGTGCTCGTGTGGCGCCTCCCGCTGCCCGGCGCCGTCCGCGACGAACTCGACCTGGTCCGGCGCGGCGACGAACTCGTCGTCACCGCCGGGCCGTTCCGCCGCATCGTCGCCCTGCCCTCCGTGCTGCGCCGCTGCACCGTCGACGGAGCGGCCCTGCGCGACGGCGCGCTGTGCGTGCGCTTCGCGCCCGATCCCGCCCTGTGGCCGCGGACGCGCTGAACCGGACACCGCCGTTCGGGTAACGTCGTAAGGGCGAGCCGCGGCCAGGCCTCGTCAACCCGCAGTCGTCAGGAGTCCGCCATGAGCGAAGAGCGCCCCACGCCCGACGCAGCCGGGGAGCCCGCCGGCGCCGGGACGGCCGACGAGCAACCGCGCGTGAGCGACGCCGACGCCTGGGCCACCGCCGCCGCCGAGGACCTGGCGGCGGAGAAGGCCCGCCGCCGCGCCGAGCACGGCCCGCAGCCGGGCTCGGCCGCCGAGGAACTGCGCAAGCTCGTCGACGCCGTCACCGACAAGCTGTCGTCGATCCAGTCCCCGCTGCTCGGAGCGGTCGCCGGCCCCGCGGCCCAGCAGGCCGTCCGCCAGGTCGTCCAGCAGGCCAGAGCGGCGGTGGAGCCCGTGATCGAGCGCAACCCGGACGTCTTCGACCACCTCGCGGCGGCCGGCGGCGAACTCCTCGCCGCCTACCGCTCAGCGGTCCAGACCCAGGAGCGGCGCTGGACCGCCGGAGCGGGCGACCCGCGCGACACGGGCCCCGACGGCGGCGAGGGCACGGGCCCCGGCCAGCGCATCGACTTGGACTGAAGCCCTCCCGGGGCAGGGCCTCGGGTACGGTTGGCCGTAGCGGGGCTCGACCGAAACTGAGGGATTCATGGGACTCACCATCGGCGTCGACATCGGCGGCACGAAGATCGCGGCCGGCGTGGTCGATGAGGAAGGCAGCATCCTGTCGACCCACCAGGTGCCGACCCCGGGCACGCCCGAGGCCATCGTGGACGCCATCGCCGCCGCAGTCGACGGCGCGCGCGTGGGACACGACATCGTCGGGGTGGGCATCGGCGCCGCCGGTTACGTCAACCGGCAGCGCTCGACGGTCTACTTCGCGCCCAACATCGACTGGCGCCAGGAGCCGCTGAAGGCGGAGGTCGAGGCCCGCGTCGGTCTCCCGGTCGTCGTGGAGAACGACGCCAACGCCGCGGCCTGGGGCGAGTACAAGTTCGGCGCCGGCAAGGGGCACCGCAACGTCATCTGCATCACGCTCGGCACCGGCCTCGGCGGCGGCATCATCATCGGCAACAAGCTGCGCCGCGGCCACTTCGGCGTCGCCGCCGAGTTCGGCCACATCCGCATGGTGCCGGACGGCCTGCTGTGCGGCTGCGGCTCGCAGGGCTGCTGGGAGCAGTACGCCTCCGGCCGCGCCCTGGTGCGCTACGCCAAGCAGCGCGCCAACGCCACCCCGGAGAACGCCGAGGTCCTGCTCGGCCTCGGCGACGGCAGCCCGGACGGCATCGAGGGCAAGCACATCTCCATGGCCGCCCGCCAGGGCGACCCGGTCGCCGTCGACTCCTACCGCGAGCTGGCCCGCTGGGCCGGCGCCGGCCTGGCCGACCTCGCGTCCCTGTTCGACCCGTCGGCCTTCATCGTCGGCGGCGGCCTCTCCGACGAGGGCGAACTGGTCCTCGACCCGATCCGCAAGTCCTACAAGCGGTGGCTGGTCGGCGGCAACTGGCGTCCGGTGGCCGACGTCATCGCGGCCCAGCTCGGCAACAAGGCGGGCCTGGTCGGCGCGGCGGACCTGGCCAGAGAGCCCGACCCGATCATGTAGCCGCGCCGCCGCCGGCGGGCGCACGGCGGTGACGGACGGACCGGGCGTGACGGACGGGCCTGGCGTGCCGGTCGCGGCGGACGTGCCGGTTGTGCCGGACGGGCCGGTCGTGCCGACCGTGCCGGACGGGCCGGTCGTGCCGACCGTGCCGGACGGGCCGGACGGGCCGGTCGTGCCGGACGGGCCGGTCGTGCCGGACGGGCCGGTCGCGACGGGCGTGACGGCGTGCCGGGCGTGCCGGGCGTGGCGGACCGGTTGTGCCGGCCGGATCGGTCGTGCCGACCGGGTCGTACCGGCCGCACCGGCCGCACCGGCCGCACCGGCCGCACCGGCCGCACCGGCCGCACCGGCCGTACCGGCGATCCGGCACACCGGTCCGGCGTGCGGCGGGACGGCGTGCGGTGGGACGGCGTGCGGTGGGACGGCGGTAACACGGGGGCTGCTCGCAGCCCCCGTTCGCTTTTCCGGACGTTCGGGACGCGGCGGCGTATCTTGATCGCTATGCCGACGACCTCGCCGCTTCCGAACTCCCGCACCGAGCCCGACGGTTCGGCCGTCATCCGGGTCCTCAGCTACAACGTCCGCTCCCTGCGGGACGACACCGACGCGCTCGCCCGGGTCATCACCGCCTGCGCTCCCGACCTGGTCCTCCTCCAGGAGTCGCCGATCTTCTTCCGCTGGCGCAAGAAGCTGGCCCGGCTCGCCGCGGCCACCGGCCAGGTCATCCTCACCGGCGGCGGCACGGCCGCGGGGCCGGCCGTCCTGTGCTCGCTGCGCGCCACCGTCGAGCGCACCGAGGACGTGCTGCTGCCGCTCACGCCGGGTCGGTTCCGGCGCGGACTGGCCACCGCGGTGGTGCGCTTCGGGGACGCGCGGGTGGGCGTCGTCAGCTGTCATCTCGGGCTGACGGCGGCCGAACGCCGCGAGCAGGGCGGCATGCTCCTCGACCGGCTGGCCGGGCTGGGCGTGGAGCACGCGATCGCGGGCGGCGACATCAACGAAGGGCCCGACGGACGCACCTTCGGACGGCTGGCCGCGACCCTCCAGGACTGCCGCACGGCCGCGCCCTGGGGGAGCGAGCACACGTTCCCCGCCCACGGGCCGGACCGCCGCATCGACGCGATCTTCGCCACGAAGGGCGTGCGGGCACTGGGCTGCGGGGTGCCGCGCGGGCTGCCCGGGGTCACCGACGCCGACCTGCGCGCGGCCACCGACCACCTGCCGGTCCTCGCCGCCGTCAGGGTCCCCGCCGCCGGGTCATCGCATCAGGCCGGCGCGGGCAGCACGCCCTAGACGACCGCTCCCCGCCCGGGGTCGCCCTCGTCCTCGTCGTCCGGCCGCATCCGCACCACCAGGGTGGCGAAACCGCCGAGGAAGCCGCCGACGCAGACGGTCGTCAGCCACCACGTCATCTCCCAGCCGAGCAGCACCGACAGCAGGAGCAGCACCGGTCCGCCGATCACCCCGAGCCAGGCAAACTTGGCCGTGGTGTCGGCGGCGGGCAGCGGCGGCGGCTCCGGCGGGACGAAGTGACCCTCGTCGTCGTCCTCGTCGTCCTCGTCGCCCTTGCCGGAGGATCCCTCGGCGGGCTCGGCGAGCGTGTGGTCGCGCGGGCCGACGCCGGGCGCGAAGGCGACCGAGCTGCCCAGCGGCTTGGCCGGTTTCTTCTCCTCGCCGGGCTCCTTGACGGGCTCTTCGCCCGTTTTCGTCCCCGGCTCTTCGTCGTTCGCCCCGACCTCCAGGAGCGCCAGGTCCTCGACCGACTTGAACGGCTTGGCGCCCGGCGGGTCCGGGGGCTCCTCGCCGAACCCGGCGACGATCGCCGCCCACGCCGCGGCCTCGTCGAAGGGCACGCTCTGCTCCTCCGGCTCGTGGCCCCGCCGGGCGTCCAGGCCGTCCCGCTCGTCCCGGTTCTCCCGGTCCTCGCGGTCGGAGTCGTGCTCAGCCACCTACGGCCGTCCCTTCCTTGCCGACACTGGGCGCGATCCGGGCGATGAACGCGTAGCTCTCCTCGAAGATCCGGTCCGCATCGTGGTCCAACGTTGCCACGTGGTAGCTCTGTTCCAGCAGGATCTCGGTCACGTCCGTCGACGACACCCGGCTGAGCACCCGGGCCGAGTCGGCGGGCGGCACCACGTGGTCGTGGACGCTGTGCAGCAGCAGCAACGGCTGGGTGACCTGCGGCAGCTCGCCGTCCACCAGCCGCAGGAAGGTCCGCAGGGAGTGCGCCGAGTGCAGCGGCACCCGGTCGTAGCCGCTCTCCAGGACGCCCCCCTTGGCGATGTCGCTGGTGATCCCCTTCGTCGTGCGCACGACGTGGCGGGCCACCGGGAGGGCGCGGGCGGCCAGACCGTGGACCTTGTTCGCCGGGTTGACGACGACGACCCCGTCCACCGCCTCCCCGTGCCGGGCGGCCAGCCGCAGGGCCAGCGCGCCGCCCATGGACAGACCGGCCACGAACACCCGTGCGCACCGGCGGCGCAGCGCGCGCAGCTCGCGGTCCACCGCGGCGTACCAGTCCTGCCAGCCGGTGAGGGCCATGTCCTGCCAGCGCGTGCCGTGCCCGGGCAGCAGCGGCAGCGAGACGGTCAGGCCCTGCCCGGCCAGATGCTCCGCCCAGGGGCGCAGCGACTGCGGGGAACCGGTGAAGCCATGGCAGAGGAGCACGGCGACCTCCCCGCCCTCATGGCGGTACGGCTCGGCTCCAGGAAGGACCGGCACCATCGGTCTCCTGTCTTCGTCTGTTCTGCATGGGAGGGACGTGTGTTTCACCGTACGCGACCCCACCGACACCGACCAGGGTCGCCGGAGCCTTTGCCGCCACCGGCGGGTTAAGGTCTGTGCGACACAAACAGGAGGCACTCGCTTGTTGTACGGCGCGATGAAGGTCGCTATCGGGGGACCGTTGAAGGTCGCCTTCAGGCCCTGGGTGGAAGGCCTCGAGAACATCCCCGACGAGGGCCCCGCGATCCTGGCGAGCAACCACCTGTCCTTCTCGGACTCGTTCTTCCTGCCCGCGGTCCTGGACCGCAAGGTCACCTTCATCGCGAAGGCGGAGTACTTCACCACGCCCGGGGTGAAGGGCCGGCTGACGGCGGCCTTCTTCAAGGGCGTCGGGCAGCTCCCGGTGGACCGCTCCGGGGGGCGCGGCGCCGGCGAGGCCGCGATCCGCAGCGGCATGGACGTGCTGGAGCGCGGTGAGCTGTTCGGTATCTACCCGGAGGGCACGCGCTCGCCGGACGGGCGGCTCTACCGGGGCAAGCCGGGCGGCCTCGCGCGCGTGGCGCTCGCCACCGGGGCGCCGGTGATCCCGGTCGCGATGATCGACACGGAGAAGATCCAGCCGCCCGGGAAGGTCCTCCCGAAGATCATGCGGCCGGGCATCCGCATCGGCCGGCCGCTGGACTTCAGCCGCTACCAGGGCATGGACCACGACCGCTTCGTGCTGCGCGCCGTGACCGACGAGGTCATGTACGAGATCATGAAGCTCTCCGGCCAGGAGTACGTCGACATGTACGCGACCGCCGCCAAGCGGCAGATCGCGGAGGCGGCGAAGGCCGAGAAGGAAGCGGAGAAGGCCGCGAAGGCGGCTCTCGCGCAGGCCGAGAAGGAACAGGCCAAGAAGGACGAAGAGCGGAACGACGACGCGGCGCGGAACGAGGGCACGGCGCGGAACGACGACGCGGCGCGGAACGACGACGCGGCGCAGAACGAGGACGCGGCGCGGAGCAAGGACGAAGAGCGGCCGTAGGACGCAGTGCGGCCGGGGGACGAAGAGCGGTAGTCGGCGGTCCGGGGGGCGGGCGAATGGCCAGGCGCGAGGCAGTGCTGAGAATGTCGGTCGAGTTGCCGCTGTGGCGTGCGCTCGCCGGCTACCGGGTGCTCACCATGCTGTACGCGGTGGGCTTCTTCGCCACCGCCTACGACGGGTTCGCGCGCCCCTGGGTCGCCGTCGTCTACTACTGCGTCCTGTTCGTGTGGACGCTGGCGACGCTGCCCAGGGTCGCGAACGCGGCGAGCTGCACCAGGCGTTTCCTCGCCGTCGACCTGGCGGTCGCCCTGACCGGCATCATGCTCACCGCCGTCGCGGACAGCCACGAGCGCATCCAGTCGGGCGGGCCGACGCTGCCGTCGATATGGACCGCCGGCTCGGTCCTGGCCTTCGCCATCAAGGGCGGCTGGCGCTGGGCGGCCTTCGCGTCCACGGCCGTCGCGGTGACCAACCTCGTCGAACGCGGCACCCCGGCCCGTGACACCGTGCACAACGTCGTCCTCGTGTGGGTCGCCTCCATCGCCATCGGCTACGTCGTCGAGGTGGCCCGCGCCTCCGAGCGCACCCTCGCCCGCGCCCTGGAGATCGAGGCGGCGACCCGCGAGCGCGAGCGCCTCGCCCGGGACATCCACGACAGCGTGCTACAGGTGCTGGCCATGGTGCAGCGGCGCGGCGCGGTCATCGGCGGCGAGGCGGCCGAGCTGGGCCGGATGGCCGGGGAACAGGAGGTCGCGCTGCGCACGCTGGTCTCCGGCGGCCTCGTGCCCGTCTCCCGGGTCTCGCGGGACGCGGCCGACGGCGCCGTCGTCTACGCCGTCGACGATCCCGCGCCGGAGGAGGCCGAGCCGGACGGCCCGCTCGATCTGCGCGCCCTGCTCGCGCCGTTCGCCGCGGCCCGGGTGAACCTCGCGGAGCCCGGCGCGCCGGTGGTGCTGCCGGGGCCCGCCGCGCGGGAGCTGGCGGCGGCGGTCGGGGCGGCCCTGGACAATGTGCGCAGACACGCCGGCGACGACGCCCGCGCCTGGATCCTGGTGGAGGAGGAGCCCGACGCGGTGATCGTCACCGTGCGGGACGACGGGCCGGGCATCCCGCAGGGGCGGCTCGCGCAGGCCGAGGGCGAGGGCCGGCTCGGCGTGGCCCAGTCGATCCGCGGCCGGCTGCGCGACCTCGGCGGCGGCGCCGAGCTGATCTCGACGCCGGGGCAGGGCACGGAGGTCGAACTGACGGTGCCGAAGGAGAAGAACGTGCAGCGGGGGAAGGCGGGATCACGATGAGCGGGAGACAGGATCCGATCAGGGTCATGGTGGTCGACGACCACCCGATGTGGCGCGACGCGGTCGCCCGGGACCTGGCGGAGTCGGGCCTGGACGTGGTCGCCACCGCCGGCGACGGCGAGCAGGCGGTGCGCCGCGCCAGGGCCACCACGCCCGACGTGCTCGTGCTGGACCTGAACCTGCCCGTGAAGCCGGGCGTCCAGGTGTGCAAGGAGGTCGTCGCCGCCGACCCCGCCCTGCGGGTGCTCGTGCTGTCGGCGAGCGGCGAGCACGCCGACGTCCTGGAGGCGGTGAAGTCGGGCGCGACCGGTTACCTGCTGAAGTCGGCGTCCACGGAGGAGTTGCTGGACGCGGTGCGCAGGACGGCCGCCGGCGACCCGGTGTTCACGCCCGGTCTCGCCGGACTGGTCCTGGGCGAGTACCGGCGGCTCGCCTCCGACCCGGGGCCGGCCACCGGTGGCGACGAGCCGGACGCGCCCCGGCTGACGGACCGGGAGACGGAGGTGCTGCGCCTGGTCGCCAAGGGTCTGAGCTACAAGCAGATCGCCGAACGCCTCGTCATCTCCCACCGCACCGTGCAGAACCACGTCCAGAACACCCTCGGCAAGCTCCAGCTGCACAACAGGGTCGAACTGGTGCGATACGCCATCGAGCGGGGTCTCGACGACGAGTGAGGGACGGGCCACACTGACCCCTCGTCAGGCAGTAACGGCGAAGGGACTCGTCCATGCGCGTCGGAGTACTGACCGGAGGCGGGGACTGCCCCGGCCTCAACGCCGTCATCAGGGCGGTCGTCCGCAAGGGCGTCCAGGAGTACGGCCATGAGTTCATCGGCTTCCGGGACGGCTGGCGCGGTCCCCTGGAAGGAAGGTCGGTCCCGCTCGGCATCCCCGCCGTGCGCGGCATCCTCCCGCGCGGCGGCACCGTCCTCGGATCCTCGCGGACCAACCCCCTCAAGGAGGAGGACGGCGTCCGCCGCATCAAGGACACCCTCGCGCGGCAGGGGGTGGACGCGCTCGTCACGATCGGCGGCGAGGACACCCTGGGCGTCGCCGCCCGGCTGTCCGACGAGTTCGGGGTGCCCTGCGTCGGCGTCCCGAAGACCATCGACAACGACCTGTCCGCCACCGACTACACCTTCGGCTTCGACACCGCCGTCGGCATCGCCACCGAGGCCATCGACCGGCTGCACACCACCGCCGAGTCCCACATGCGGGTCCTCGTCGTCGAGGTGATGGGCCGTCACGCGGGCTGGATCGCCCTGCACTCCGGCCTGGCGGGCGGCGCCAACGTCATCCTCATCCCCGAGCAGCGCTTCGACATCGAGCAGGTGTGCGCCTGGGTGGCCTCCCGCTTCCGGTCCTCCTACGCCCCGATCGTCGTGGTCGCCGAGGGCGCGATGCCCCGGGACGGCGACGCGGTGCTGAAGGACGGCTCGCTGGACTCCTTCGGGCACGTGCGGCTGTCCGGCGTCGGCGAGTGGCTCGCCAAGGAGATCGAGCGGCGCACCGGCAACGAGGCCCGCACGACGGTCCTCGGCCATGTCCAGCGCGGGGGCACCCCGAGCGCGTTCGACCGCTGGCTCGCCACCCGCTTCGGCCTGCACGCCGTCGACGCCGTCCACGAGGGCGACTTCGGGAAGATGGTCGCCCTGCGCGGCACGGACATCGTCCGCGTGCCGATCGCGGAGGCGACGGCCCGGCTCAAGACCGTCGACCCCGCGCTGTACGCGGAGGCGGGGGTGTTCTTCGGCTGAGCCGCTACGCGTCCAGGCGGGTCGCTCGGAGGCGGGCGACCGCCTCCCGCACCAGGGCCGCGCCGTTCAGCGTCAGCACCGACTCCGGATGGAACTGCACGCCGGCGAACCCGGGCCCCCGCAGGGCGTGCACCTCCCCGTTCGGTGCCCGGCTCACCTCCACCCCGCGTGCCGCGAGCCCGCGCGCCTCCTCGTCGTCGCACCGCGCCGCGAAGCTGTTGTAGAAGCCGACGGTCTCGGGCCGTCCGAACAGGTCGACCTCCGTCTGCGCACCCTGGTACGGCACCTCCTTGCGGACGATGTCGAGCCCCAGTTCGGCCGCGATCAGCTCGTGCCCGAGGCAGACGCCGAGCACCCCGTGGCGGTGCTCGCGCAGCAGCCGGGCGGTCAGCTCCCGCAGGAACCGCATCTTCGGGTCCCGCGGGTCGGACGGGTCGCCGGGGCCGGGGCCCAGCACCACCGGCCCCGCGTGCGCGCGCACCGCGTCCGGCACGCCGGCGTCGTCGTGGCGCAGCACGCTCACGTCGAGTCCGGCGGAGCGCAGCACGTGCCCGAGCATCGCCGTGAAGGTGTCCTCGGCGTCGACGACGAGCGCGTGCCCGGTCAGCTCGCCGGTCCGCTCCTGCATCCGCAGCCAGAACGGCGCGAGCGAGGCCCGCCGCCCGTCGAGCGCGGCCCGCACCCGGGGGTCGTCGGCGAGCCGCGGCCGCGCGTCCTCCCCGCCCGGCCGCCGGGGGCGTACCCCCAGCGCCGCCAGCACCCCCGCGGCCTTGGCGTGCGTCTCGGCGACCTCGCCCGCCGGGTCCGACCCGCGCACCAGCGTGGCCCCGACCGGCACCCGCAGCCCGCCGGCCGCGTCGATGTCGGCGGTGCGGATGAGGATGGGGGAGTCGAGGGTCTGCGCCCCGCCGGCGTCCCGGCCCAGCAGGGCCAGCGCGCCCGCGTAGTACCCGCGCCCGCCGGCCTCGTGCCGCTCGATGACCCGGCAGGCGTTCTGCACCGGCGAGCCGGTCACGGTCGCCGCGAACAGGGTCTCCCTGAGCACCTCGCGCGCGTCCAGCGAGGACTTCCCGCGCAGCTCGTACTCGGTGTGCGCGAGGTGCGCCATCTCCTTCAGCCGCGGCCCGACCACCACCCCGCCCATGTCGCCGACGGTGCACATCATCTTGAGCTCCTCGTCGACGACCATCGACAGCTCCTCGATCTCCTTGCCGTCGGCGAGGAAGTCCAGCAGCAGCTCCGGCGTCGGCCCCCCGGCGGGATACCGGTACGTCCCGCTGATCGGGTTCATGACGACCGTGCCGCCGGACATCCGCACGTGCACCTCGGGGCTCGCCCCCACCAGCGTCCGGTCCCCGGTGTGCACCACGAAGGTCCAGTACGCGCCGCGCTCGCCCGCCAGGAGCCGCCGGAACAGGGCCAGGGCGTCGGCCCGGGAGAATCCGGGGATCTCGCCCCGGTACGTGCGCCGGATCACGAAGTTCGCGCCCTCGCCGCGGCCGATCTCGTCCCGCAGCACCCGCGCGACGATCTCCGCGTACTCGTCGTCGTCCACGTCGAAGCCGCCGCCCTCGACGTCGACCCGGTGCGCGGGCAGCTGGTCGAGCGCCGTCGGCAGGGGGATCTCGTGCCGTTCCTCCGGGACCAGCACGCTCAGCGGGGTGCCGTCGTCGCGCACCTCGAAGCCGCGCTCGCGGATCTGCCGGAACGGGACGAGCGCCAGCCCCTCGTCGGGCAGGTCGGCCAGCTTCTCGTGGACGGCGACCGGGCCGAGGAGCAGCTCCACGACGTTCTCGTCGCGGCCCGGCGTACGGCGGCGCAGCAGGGCGAACGGGCGGGGGTCGGTGAGCAGGTCGAGCAGATGCATGGGGCGTGTCCTTCTCTCTGGTGGCTGGCAGGAGCTGTCAGGGAGAGGGGCGGCCGGGCCTGGAAACGCCGAAGGCCGCCCCTCGGGGCGGCCTTCGCGATGTCGTGGGTACGCGCAGTCAGCGGGCCGCCGGAGGAGCGGTCCACCACCAGTTCTGGGTCGAAAGCGCGAACATGCGCCGCACCTTACCCCATGCGTCCCGGGTCCACAGGTGAGCGGGCGGGTGTCTCACCTGTCGAGCCGCGCGAAAACGACTCGACACGACCCCGTAATGTGGAGGGCGTGACCGTGAACGCTAAGACCAGCGCCAGCGCTGGCAACACCTGGCGAGACCTGCCCGCGGCGCAGCAGCCCGAGTACCCCGACACCGAGGCTCTGCGCGCAGTGATCGCGGACCTCGAGTCGTATCCGCCGCTCGTCTTCGCGGGCGAGTGCGACCAGCTGCGCGCCCGGTTGGCGGCCGTCGCCAAGGGAGAGGCGTTCCTCCTCCAGGGCGGCGACTGCGCCGAGGCTTTCGACGCGGTGTCGGCCGACCACATCCGCAACAAGCTCAAGACGCTGCTCCAGATGGGCGCCGTGCTGACGTACGCGGCCTCGGTGCCGGTCGTCAAGGTCGGCCGCATCGCGGGCCAGTACTCCAAGCCGCGCTCCAAGAGCACGGAGACGCGCGACGGCGTGACCCTGCCGACGTACCGGGGCGACTCGGTCAACGGCTTCGACTTCGACGAGAAGTCGCGCGTCCCGGACCCCGAGCGGCTCAAGCGGATGTACAACGCGTCCGCGTCGACGCTCAACCTGGTGCGTGCGTTCACCACCGGCGGCTACGCCGACCTGCGGCAGGTGCACGCCTGGAACCAGGACTTCGTGAAGTCGTCGCCGTCGGGCCAGCGCTATGAGCAGCTCGCCCGTGAGATCGACCAGGCGCTGAACTTCATGCACGCGTGCGGGGCCGACCCGGAGGAGTTCAAGACCGTCGAGTTCTACGCCTCGCACGAGGCGCTGCTGCTCGACTACGAGTCCGCGCTCACCCGCGTCGACTCCCGCACCGGGCTGCTGTACGACGTGTCGGCGCACATGGTGTGGGTCGGCGAGCGCACCCGGCAGCTGGACCACGCGCACATCGAGTTCGCCTCGAAGATCCGCAACCCGATCGGCGTCAAGCTCGGCCCGACGACGACGGCCGAGGAGGCGCTTCAGTACATCGAGCGCCTCGACCCCGACCGCGAGCCCGGCCGGCTGACCTTCATCGTCCGCATGGGCGCCGACAAGGTCCGCGACAAGCTGCCCGAGCTGGTCGAGAAGGTCACCGCCTCGGGCGCGACCGTGGTCTGGATCACCGACCCGATGCACGGCAACACCTACGAGGCGGCCTCGGGCCACAAGACCCGCCGTTTCGACGACGTGCTCGACGAGGTCAAGGGCTTCTTCGAGGTCCACAAGGGCCTCGGCACCCACCCGGGCGGCATCCACGTCGAGCTGACCGGCGACGACGTCACCGAGTGCGTGGGCGGCGGCGACGAGATCTTCGTCGACGACCTGCACCAGCGCTACGAGACGGCCTGCGACCCGCGGCTGAACCGCAGCCAGTCCCTGGACCTGGCGTTCCTGGTGGCGGAGATGTACCGCGACCAGTAGGAAGAGGCCGCGAGGGCGGTGGGGCGCGGATCACACCCGATCCGCGCCCCACCGCCCTTTTGCGCTCACGGAACGCCGGGTAAGGTTAGGTTAGCCTTATCGATCTCGGCAGGAGGTGAACCGCGTGTACGTCTGCAACTGCTTCGGCGTGACCGAGGCGCAGGTCCAGCGGCACGTGGACGACGGGGCGTGCACCCCCCGCCAGATCGCCTCCGCCTGCAAGGCCGGCACCGACTGCGGCTCCTGCGTCCGCCGGATCCAGGCCATGCTCGGCAGGGGAGCCTGCTCGCGCGGCGACCTCGCCGACCGCGTCGCACCGGCCGTCGCGGAACGGGGAACCTCGTCCGTCGCCGCCGGGTTCGAGGGCGCGGCCGCGGCCTGACCCGGGTCTCGTGCCCGGCCTCGGTCAGCTCTCCGGCTGTTCGATCAGCTGCGCGAGGTACAGGGCCTCACCGAGCTTCTCCACCAGCTCCAGCTGGGTGTCGAGGTAGTCGATGTGGTGCTCCTCGTCCGCGAGGATCGACTCGAAGATGTTCGCTGAGGTGATGTCGCCCTTCTCGCGCATCACCCGGATGCCGCGCCGGAGGCGGTCGATCGCCTCGACCTCGACCTGCCGGTCGGCCTCGAACATCTCCTTCACCGTCTGGCCGACCCGTACGTGGAACAGCCGCTGGTAGTTCGGCAGGCCGTCCAGGAAGAGGATCCGGTCGGTGAGCACCTCGGCGTGCTTCATCTCGTCGAACGACTCGTGGCGCGTGTACTTCGCGAGCTTCGTCCAGCCGAAGTTCTCCTGCATCTTGGCGTGGAGGAAGTACTGGTTGATGGCGGTGAGCTCGCCGGTGAGCTGCTCGTTGAGGAACTCGATGACCTCGGGGTCGCCCTGCATCGCAGAGGCTCCTTCCACGTCGGGACTGCGGGGAGGTTGCGGCCGCATGATTTCACCGGGGCCGAAGATCGTCCAGTAAGTGCGTACTTAGTAGGTTGGTCCGCGATTGGCAGCAGTTGCCCGATTCGGGACGGGCCCGGTCATGGCTGGTCCTGCGCACCGTCCCGGGTCTGTCAGGATGGAGTCATGGGTCATCCGGTGGAGCGCGAGTCTGGAGAAGAAGCGGTGTCCGAGCTCCCGCCGGGACAGCGACTTCAGCGCGGCTGGCCCGTCACCCACTACGGTCCCGTCCCCAAGTTCCGGCCCGAACGCTGGGACTTCCGGGTCTTCGGCGCCACCGCCGACGGTGAGAAGCACTCCTGGAACCACGACGAGTTCGCCGCCCTCCCGTACGCCTCCGTCGTCGCCGACCTGCACTGCGTGACGAAGTTCAGCATGCTCGGCGCCGAATGGGGCGGGATCCCGGCCCGCACGGTCCTCGACATCGCGCCGCCCGCCCCCGGCGTCACCCATGTGATGGTGTGGGCCGAGTACGGCTTCAGCTCGAACCTGCGCCTGGCCGACTTCGCCGCCGAGCGCACGATCTTCGCCACCCACAAGGACGGCGAGCTGCTCACGGCGGAACACGGCTTCCCCCTCCGGCTCGTCGTCCCGCACCTCTACGCCTGGAAGGGCCCCAAGTGGGTCCGGGGCGTCGAGTACATGACGGCCGACCGGCGCGGCTTCTGGGAGGAGCGCGGCTACCACAACGTCGGCGACCCCTGGCGGGAACAGCGCTACTCCTACCAGGAGGAGCCGGGGGACGGCCCCGAGCTGTGAGGGGGACGGCGGCTCAGCCGTCCCGGAGCTTCTTCAGCCGCTCCACGTCCGCCGCATGGCCCTCCTTGCCGCCGGGCGTCTCGATGACCAGCGGGACGCCCGCGGTCGCCGGGTGCGTCATCAGCGCCCGGAACGGGTCCTCGCCGATGTGACCCGAGCCGATGCTCTCGTGCCGGTCCTTGTGGGCGCCGGCCACGTCCTTGGAGTCGTTGGCGTGGATCAGCCTCAGCCGGCCCTCGCCCACCGTCTCCACCAGCAGGTCGAGCGTCTGGTGCATGCCGACCGGACCCGTCAGGTCGTGCCCGGCCGCGAAGACGTGGCAGGTGTCGAGGCAGACGCCCAGTTTGGGGTGGGCGTCCAGCGCCTCGAAGTACGGCCCGAAGTCCCAGGTCCGGGAGCAGAGCGAGGAGCCCTGCCCGGCGGTGGACTCCAGCAGCAGGAACGGGTCGTCGTCATGGGTCAGCTCGTCCAGCAGCGGCAGCAGATGCTCGCGCACCTGCTTCAGCGCCACCGACCGGTCGCGCCCGCCCGTCGCGCTGCCCGTGTGCACGACCACGCCCAGGGCGCCGATCGCCCGGCCGCGCCGCAGCGAATGCCGCATCGACTCCACCGACCGCTCCACGGTCGCCTCGGTGTGCGAGCCGAAGTTGATCAGGTACGGCGCGTGCACGTAGGCCGGTATCGCCTCCGCCGCGCACCGCTCCCGGAAGGCCTCGTCCTGACGCGGGTTCCCTGCGGGCGTGGCCCAGCCGCGCGGGTTGGCGACGAACACCTGGACCGCCTCGGCCCGCAGATCGCGCGCGTACGACATGCCCACGTCGTGCAGACCGCCGGCCACGGGCACATGGCTGCCGACGGGGTTGCGGGACGGGAACGGCGACGAGGAAGAGCGGTACGCGGGGAGCGGGGCCGTGGCGAGCGGGGATGTGGAAAGCGGGGACGCGGGGGAGGGAGAGGCGGGGGCCGGAAAACGGGAGGGGGCTGCGGGACTCACCCGTTCAGGGTGTCATGTCCGCCGCCCCCGCCGGTCACCGGATGGTGATGGTGATCGTCGACCCCTTGGGGGCCTTGTCGCCCGCCTCCACCGACTGCTTCTTCACCGTGTCGCCGAACAGGCCGAGCAGTCCCCGGTCCTCCTTGACCTCGAACCCGGACTGCTCCAGGAGCGACTTGGCGTCGTCGACGCTCTCGCCCACGACGTCCGGGACCTCGATCATCTCCGGTCCCTTCGACAGCGTCAGCGTCACCGTGGCGCCGACGGCGAGCCGTCCGCCCTCCTTGGGCGTCTGCGCCGCGACCTTCCCCTTGTCGAACTCGGAGTTGACCTGCTGCGGGGCGATCTTCACCTTCAGACCGGCCTCCTGCAACTCGGCACGGGCGTCTTTCAGGTCCTCGCCGGTGACGTCGGGGACGTCGACCGGGCTGCCCTTGCTCACGACGATCGACACCGCGGTGCCCGCGCGGCGCTGAACGCCCGCCTCGGGATCGGTGCCGATCACCGCGCCCTGCTCGACGTCGTCGCTGAACTCCTCGGTGACCAGGCCCGGTTCCAGGCCGCCCTCCCTGAGCGACGCCTCGGCCTTCTTCAGCCGCGCGCCCCGCACGTCCGGCACCTTCACCATCTCGGGGCCGTCGGACACGGTCAGCGTCACCGCGTCGTGCTTGCGGATCCGGGCGCCCGGCCCGGGGTCGGTGCCCAGGACCGTGCCGCGCGCGACGGTGTCGCTGTGCCGGTGCTCGACCTTGCCCACCTTCAGCCCGGCCGCCTCCAGCCGCTGCCGGGCCTCGGCCTCCTTCTGCGTCAGCACCGCCGGGACCTTCGTGAACTGGCCGGAGTTGATGTACCAGACGCCCGCGCCCACGCCCAGCACCAGCAGCACGGCGGTGACGAGCGCGAGCACCCCGCGCCGGGGCCGCCCGAAACGGCGCCTCGGCGGCAGGGGCGGCGGGCTGTGGAAGCGTGAGGTGCGGTGCACCTCGGCCCCGGCCTCGTCGTCTCCGTCCACCGGCAGCGGCCGGGGCACCGTGAGCGAACGCGGGATCACGCTGGTGCGGTCCTCGGCGCCGTCGTGCGCGGCGGAGACCGCCTGCGGGGGCAGCGCGTCCAGCTGCTCCTCGCTGAGCGCGCCGCGCGCCTCCCGCGCCTTTGCGAGCAGCGCGACCGCGTCCGGCGGCCGGACGCCGGTGGTGCGGGCGGTGGCGGCGGCGACCAGTTCGTCCAGGACGGGCGGCAGGCCCGGGACCACGGCCGACGGCGGCGGGACGTCCTCGTGCAGGTGCTTGTAGAGCACGATCGCGGGGGAGTCCCCGTCGTGCGGCTTCTCGCCGGTGAGCATCTCGTACAGCACGACCCCGCACGCGTAGACGTCGACCCGGGGGTCGGCCGCGCCGGGCTGCTCGATCTGCTCGGGGGCGAGGTAGGCGACGGTGCCCAGCACCGCGCCGGTGGTGCTGGTGACGGTGTCCACGGACCGCACGAGCCCGAAGTCGGCGACCTTGACCCGCCCGTCGTCCCCTATCAGCACGTTCTCGGGCTTCATGTCCCGGTGCACGAACCCGGCCCGGTGCGCGGCGCCCAGCGCCGCGAGCACGGGCTCCAGGATGTCGAGCGCGGCCCTCGGCTGAAGCGCGCCGCGCTCGCGCAGCACGTCACGCAGCGTGCAGCCGGCGATGTACTCCATGGCGAGATAGACGTACGACCCGTCCGCGCCCTGGTCGAAGACCTGCACGACGTTGGGGTGGGCGAGCCGGGCGACGGACTTCGCCTCCCGGATGAACCGCTCGACGAACGCGCCGTCGGCGGCGAGCGCCGGATGCATCACCTTGAGCGCGAGCACGCGGTCGAGGCGGGTGTCCACGGCCCGGTAGACCGTGGCCATCCCGCCGACCGCGATCCGCGCCTCGACGCGATAGCGGCCGTCGAGCACCTGCCCGACCAGAGGGTCCTGAAGGGTCGTGTCCACGCAGGTGAGTGTACGAGCCGCCGCCGACACCTCGCCGGTCCCGCCGGGATCGCGGCCCGACTGCAGCCGACCTGTGACGCGCGTCCCGGTCCCCGGACGTCACCGCCGCCCCGCGCCCGACGCCGTCGCCGCGGGTCAGAAGGCGGGACGCTCCGGATCCAGCGCGGCCATGCCCTCGGCGGGCGACGAGGCCTGCGCGAACCAGCGGCGCGGGATACGGCCCGCCAGCCGGGCCAGCCGCCCCGCCTCGACGCCGGCCCGCATGGCGCACGCCATCCGTTCCGGATCCCGCGCGCGCGTCACCGCCGACGCCAGCATCACCCCCGCGCACCCCAGCTCCATCGCCAGCGCCACGTCGGACGCCGTGCCGGCGCCCGCGTCCAGGATCACCGGCACCCGCGCGTGCTCGACGATCAGCTGGAAGTTGTGCGGGTTGCGGATGCCCAGGCCGGAGCCGATCGGGGAGCCCAGCGGCATGACCGCGGCGCAGCCGACGTCCTCCAGCCTGCGCGCCAGCACCGGATCGTCGTTGGTGTAGGGCAGCACGGTGAAGCCGTCGTCCACCAGCGTCTCCGCCGCGTCCAGCAGCTCGACCGGATCCGGCAGCAGCGTCCGCTCGTCGGCGATGACCTCCAGCTTGACCAGATCCGTGCCGAGCGCCTCCCTGGCCAGCCGCGCGGTCAGCACGGCCTCGCCGGCCGTGAAGCACCCCGCCGTGTTCGGCAGCACCCGGATGCCCAGCCGCTCCAGCACCGACAGCACCGAGCCGTGCACCGTGGGGTCCACCCGGCGCATCGCGACCGTGGTCAGCTCGGTGCCGGACGCGACCAGCGCGCGTTCCAGCACGTCCAGGCTGGGCGCGCCGCCGGTGCCCATGATCAGCCGCGAGGAGAACGTGAGCCCTCCGAGGCCGAAGGAGTCGTCGGCCATGGCTCAGCCCCCCTGGACCGCGGTGAGGACCTCCACGCGGTCGCCTTCGTGGAGCGCCGTGGACGCCCACCGCGCGCGCGGGACGACGGTCTCGTTGAGCGCGGCGGCCACCCCGGAGGCGGCCGGCGTCAGGGACCGCACGACGCCGTCGAGGACGGTGCCGACCGCGAACTGCCGCCGCTCGCCGTTGACCGAGACGGTCAGCCGGGCGGCGGGTGCGGCCGGGGCGGCCGGTGCGCCTGGTGAGCCCGGTGTGCCCGGTGCGCCTGGAGTGGCCAGTGAGGTCGGGGCGGCCGGAGCGCCCGGAGCGCCCGGAGCGCCGGGAGCGCCGGGAGCGCCGGGAGCGCCGGGAGTGCCCGGTGTGGCCGGAGCGCCCGGTGTGGCGGAAGCGCCCGCAGCGCTCGGTATGGCCGATGCGGCCGGTGTGATCGGAGCGCTCGGCGTGGTTGAAGGGTTCTGTGCCCTCGCTGTGGCCGGTGTGGTCGGTTCGCCCGGAGCGCTCCGTGCGCTCGGTGTGGCCGGTTCGCCAGGAACGCTCTGTGCGGCCGGTGCGCTCTGTGCGGCCGGTGCGGCCGGTGCGGCCTGTGCGTCCGGGATGGGCGGGGTGGTCATGCGGGCTGCTCCGAGAGTGCGGCGACGCCGAAGCGCCGGGGAGTGAAGGGACGGGCCTCGTCCGGGAGTTCGCCGGTGGCCAGGACCTGCGCCATCGCGTCACCGGTCACCGGCGTCAGCAGCACGCCGTTGCGGTAGTGCCCGGTCGCCAGCGACAGCCCCGCGAGCCCGGTCGGCCCGAGCAGCGGCGCGTTGTCCGGGGACGCGGGGCGCAGACCCGCCCGCGTCTCGGTGAGCGGCAGTTCGGTGATCCCCGGGATCAGCTCGTGGGCGTCGCGCAGCAGTTCGTACACGCCCCCCGCCGTCACCGTCGTGTCCCAGCCCAGCTCCTCGCTGGTCGCGCCCACCACCAGTTCGCCGTTGTCGCGCGGCACGAGATAGACCTGGCTGCCGCGCACCACGGCCCGCACGGTCCGGCTGAGGAACGGCGCGCAGCGCTGCGGCACGGTCAGCCGCAGCACCTGCCCCTTCACGGGCCGCACGGGCGGCAGCACGTCCCTCGGGACCCCGGCGAGCCGCCCGCTCAGACTGCCGCCGGCGAGCACCGTCTGCCCTGCCGCCAGCGCCGTGCCGTCCCGCGTGACGGCGCCCGCGGCCCGCTCGCCCGCCACGGTCAGCCGCTCGGCCCAGGCCCGGTGGAAGACCACGCCCGTCCGTTCGCACGCGCTCACCAGGGCCCGCGCGAGCCGCCGCGGGTCGACCTGGTGGTCGCCGTCCACCCGCAGCCCGCCACGCACCCCCGGCGCGAGCATCGGCTCCAGGCGCCGGCACTCCCGCCCGGACAGCCACTCCGACTCCAGCCCCGACTGCCGCTGCAAGGCGTGCAGTTCGCGCAGGTGCGCCCGGTCGTCGGCGTCCAGCGCGACGGCCAGCGTGCCGCACCGCCGGTACCCGAGGTCCTGTCCGGTCAGCTCCGTGAGTTCGGCGGCGAAGTCCGGATAGCGCCGCGCCGACGCCAGGTTGAGGCCGAGCAGCGTCTGCTCGCCGTGGTGCAGTTCGGTGACGGCGGCCAGCATCCCGGCGGCCACCTGGGCGGCCCCGCCGCCCGGCTCCGGGTCGACCACCGCCGTGGCGAGCCCGCGCTGTGCGGCCCGCCAGGCCGTGACCAGCCCGATGATCCCGCCCCCGATGACGAGGACGTCTGACGTACGCGGAGACGACATGGGCGTCCAGCCCCTCCCTTCGCCGGCATGACCCGGATCAGGTTCGTACGGTCGGAGGCCGCCAGCCTCCCTCTCAGCCCGGTGCGTCCGGGCTCCCGCGAGTGCTCTACGGTGGCCACCCTAGCCCGCCGCCGCACACCGCAGTAAGGGAGCCTCCGCGCATGGCCAAGTCACTGGACGGCCTCGTCCTCGCCCCGGTGGCCGACCAGGCGCCCGGCCAGGTCGGCGTCCGCACCCGCTTCGCGTACCACGAGCGGGACGGGGCGGTGTGGGCCGACTACGCGGGCGGCGACGTCGTACGCGGCCATCTGCTGGGTACCCGGGAGGGAGACCGGCTCGACTTCCGGTACGTCCAGCTCAAGCACGACGGTACGACGTCCTCGGGGCACTGCGTGTCCACGGTGGCCGAACTGCCCGACGGCCGGGTGCGCCTCGACGAGCGCTGGGAGTGGGAGTCGCGGCCGGGCAGCGGGACGAGCGTCGTGGAGGAGATCCCCGGCGGTGCGGACGGCCCCGGCGGCGGCGGTGTGGAGCAGGTCACGGAGCACGGCCGCTGACTGACTGATCGTCAGGTGTCTAAGGTGATCGGGTGAGTGAGCAGAGGCGGGAAGAGGGCGGGCCGGACGGGCGCCGCGTGGTGATCGTGGGCGCCGGCATGGCCGGCGTGCAGACCGCGGTGGCCCTGCGCGAACAGGGCTTCGACGGCCGGGTGACGCTGATGGGCGCCGAACCCCATCAGCCCTACGACCGGCCGCCGCTGTCCAAGGCCGTGCTGCTCGGCAAGGCCGAGGGATCCGCCCTGGACGTCGACTTCGACGGCCTCGGCATCGAGCTGGAACTCGGCCGCGAGGTCCTCGGCCTGCGCGCGGGCGACCACGAGCTGGACACCGCGCGCGGACCCGTCGGGTACGACGTCCTCGTCCTCGCCACCGGCGCCGAGCCGATCCCGCTGCCCGGCGCGCAGGGCGTGCCCGGCGTGCACCTGCTGCGCACCCTGGACGACGCCGAACGCCTGCGGCCCGTGCTCGCCGGCCGGCACGACGTCGTGGTCGTCGGCGCGGGCTGGATCGGCGCGGAGTTCGCCACGGCCGCGCGCGAGGCGGGCTGCGAGGTCACCGTCGTCGAGGCCGCCGCCCGGCCGCTGGCCGGGGCCCTGCCCGCCGAGGTCGCCGCGCCGATGGCCGCCTGGTACGCCGACAGCGGCATTCCGTTGCGCACCCACGCGCGTGTGGAGCGCGTCGAGCCCGGCGCGGTCGTCCTCGACGACGGCTCGCGGCTGCCCGCCGAAGCCGTCGTCGTCGGCATCGGCGCCCGCCCCGCCACCGCCTGGCTGGCCGGCTCGGGCATCGAGCTGGGCGCGCACCGCGAGATCGTGGCCGACGCCGGCCTGCGCACCCGCCTGCCGGACGTGTACGCGGTCGGCGACTGCGCCTCCTTCCCCTCCGGCAGGTACGGCGAGCGGCTGCTCGTCCATCACTGGGACAACGCGCTCCAGGGCCCGCGCACGGTCGCGGCGAACATCGTCGGCGAGGCCACCGGCGAACCCGCGGCCGTCTACGACCCCGTCCCGTACTTCTGGTCCGAGCAGTTCGGCCGCTTCGTCCAGTACGCCGGCCACCACGCGCACGCCGACGCCGTCGTGTGGCGCGGCGACCCCGGCGGGCCCGCGTGGACGGTCTGCTGGCTGCGCGAGGACCGCCTGGTCGCGCTGCTGGCCGTGGGGCGGCCCCGCGACCTCGCCCAGGGCAAACGGCTGATCGAGGCGGGCACGCCCATGAACCCGCGGCTCCTCGCGGACCCGGCGCGGCCGCTGAAGGGCGCGACGGCCTGAGCCCGGCCGGGCCCGGTCGGACCGGCCCGGCTTCCGAGTGTCGGTGGCAGATGGCAGGCTTGTTCCCGTGACCGAGATTGACGCAAAGACCGATGCACTCGTCCCCGCCTGGCTCACCGTGCCGGACATCGCGGAGATGCTCGATGTGGACGTGATCCGCGTCCGGCAGCTGATCAAGGACGGCCAGCTCATCGCCGTGCGCCGCGGGGAGAACCGCGCGCTGCACATCCCCGCCGCCTTCATCGACGGGGACAAGGTGGTGAAGGGACTCGTCGGGACCCTGACCCTGCTGCGGGACGACGGCTTCAAGGACGAAGAGATGCTGGAGTGGCTCTTCACCCCGGACCCGAGCCTGCCCGGCACGCCGGCCCAGGCCCTGAGTGAGAACCGTGGCACGGAGGTGAAGCGCCGCGCCCAGGCGCTCGCCGTCTGACCCGCGGATCCGAACACCGACACCCGGCGTACGGGAGCGCACCCGGCCCCCGTACGCCGCCACCCTGGGGGAACCTCGTATGCCCGACACCGCCCGCCCGTCCCTGTCCGGCGCACGGCTGTACCTGTGCACGGACGCCCGTACCCGGCAGGGCGACCTCCCGGAGTTCCTCGACGCCGTGCTCGCGGGCGGCGTCGACATCGTCCAGCTGCGGGACAAGGGCATGGAGGCGGCCGAGGAGCTGGAGCACCTGAAGGTGTTCGCCGATGCCTGTGCCCGGCACGGCAAGCTGCTCGCGGTCAACGACCGCGCCGACGTCGCGCACGCGGCCGGCGCCGCCGTGCTCCACCTCGGACAGGGCGACCTGCCCGTGCCCGCCGCCCGCGCGATCCTCGGCGAGGGCGTGCTCGTGGGCCGCTCCACGCATACCGCGGCGGAGGCCGAGGCCGCCGCCGTCCAGGAGGGCGTGGACTACTTCTGCACCGGCCCGTGCTGGCCCACCCCCACCAAGCCCGGCCGCCACGCGCCGGGCCTGGACCTGGTGCGGCACACCGCGTCCCTCGGCACGGACCGCCCCTGGTTCGCCATCGGCGGCATCGACCTCGGCAACCTCGACGAGGTGCTGGCGGCGGGCGCCCGCCGGGTCGTCGTGGTGCGGGCGATCACCCAGGCGGACGACCCGGGCGGCGCGGCGGCGGAGTTCGCCAAGCGGCTGAGCGAGGGGTAGCGCCCGCGTCCCGGCCCGCGGCGCCACGGCGTCCGCCCGTCCGGCGGCGCCGTCCTCGTACGATTGTCCAAGGGGTGGACAACAACTCGACAATCCGGGCAAATTTCCCGCATTCGGTTGGGTGACCGCCCACCCCTGGCTAACCTGCCGGTATGGCCCTAGGAACCGCATCCACCAGGACGGACCGCGCGTGCACCGTGCGCGACATCCTGGCAACCGGCAAGACGACGTACTCGTTCGAGTTCACCGCGCCGAAGACGCCGAAGGGTGAGCGGAGCCTGTGGGACGCCCTGCGCCGGGTCGAGGCGGTCGCCCCCGACTTCGTCTCCGTGACCTACGGCGCCGGCGGGTCCACCCGGGCCACCACGGTCAAGGAGACCCAGCAGATCGTCGTCGACACCACCCTCACGCCGGTCGCGCACCTCACCGCCGTGGACCACTCCGTCGCCGAGCTGCGCAACATCATCGGGCAGTACGCCGACGCCGGCATCCGCAACATGCTGGCCGTGCGCGGCGATCCGCCCGGCGACCCGATGGGCCCCTGGGTGCCGCATCCGCAGGGCCTCACGTACGCCGCCGAACTGGTCCGTCTCATCAAGGAGTCCGGGGACTTCTGCGTGGGCGTCGCCGCCTTCCCCGAGATGCACCCGCGCTCCGACGAGTGGGACCTGGACGTGTCGCACTTCGTCGACAAGTGCCGGGCCGGCGCCGACTACGCGATCACCCAGATGTTCTTCGAGCCCGACTCGTATCTGCGGCTGCGCGACCGGGTCGCGGCGGCCGGATGTGTGACTCCCGTCATCCCCGAGGTCCTTCCGGTGACCAGTGTGCGGATGCTGGAACGCCTGCCCCGGCTCAGCAACGCCCGCTTCCCGGCCGCCCTGAAAGAGCGGATCCTCACAGCCAAAGACGATCCGGCCGCTGTACGCTCCATTGGCATCGACTTCGCCACGGAGTTCTGCGCACGGCTGCTGGCCGAGGGAGTGCCCGGACTGCACTTCATCACGCTCAACAACTCCACGGCGACGCTGGAAATCTACGAGAACCTGGGCCTGCACCATCCGCCGCAGGCCTAGACCGGTCGCACCCGGATACGACACACTGCGTAGCGGCCACTGGGAGAGGGGCGTACATGGGCTGGACGGTCCTCTACATCGCGTTCGGCATTGTCGCGCTGTGGCTGCTCGGCGAGGTTCTGCTGCAGTACAAGGCCCGGCTGCGCTGGCGGCTGCTGGCCTTCGTCGGCTTCCTGGGCGTCGTCCTCGGCGTCCTGATCCCGTCGGTCGTCGTCATCGCCCTGGGCGCGGCCGCCTTCGCGGTCGGCCAGACCTACGTCACCCTGTCGTTCCGCCGGGGCTTCGCCGAGGGCTGGGCCTTCCGCCGCTCGGACACGGAGAGCGACGGCACCGTCCTCACCAAGCGTCGCCGCGGCAAGGCCGAGCGCCAGGACCCGGCCCTGGAGGTCTCCGGCCCGGAGCCCGACGGGGCCGGCCCGGACTCCGGCGCGCCCCACGGTGACGGCACGGCGTTCGGCGGCCGGGACGAGCACGCCTTCGCCGCCGGGAAGGCCTACGGCGACGACGACTTCGACGGCGACGACCGCGACGACGTCTTCACCCCCGCGCCCCGCTCCTTCGACCCGGCCGCCTCCGTCTACGAGCCGCAGCCCCTGCCCGACGACACCGGCTCCTACGGCGTCTACAGCGACGCCGCCTACGCGGGCGCGACCGGCCAGGGGCAGTCCCAGGGCCAGGGGCAGGACCAGTACGCCACGGCCGGCCAGGGCACGGACCAGAACTACGGCTACGACTACGCCGGGTACCCCCAGCAGCAGTACGGCTACGACGCCACGGGCGAGCAGCAGTACGCCGCCTACTCCGACCCGTACATCGGCACCCAGACCTACGGCGGCGGCTCCTACGACGCCGGCTACGGCCAGCAGCAGTATGCGCAGCAGGGCTACGGCCAGGAGCAGTACGGCGCCGGCGGCTACGGCGGGGAGACCCCGGCCAGCGGGGTCTGGGTCCCGCAGCAGCGCAACACCGACGACCCGCTGGGCGGCGAACTCCCGCCCGACCAGCAGCAGTACCCGTACCAGGGCGACGGACAGCAGCCCGGCCAGGGCAACGGCTACGACGAGCAGTACCGGTTCTGACGGCCGCGTCCGCCTCCCCGTCCACCCCTCGGCCCCCGCGCGCGGCGGGCCGTCACGGCCTCACCGCGAGCCGCGGAACTCCGGCCCCTCCACGATCAGCCCGGACACCAGCGTGCCCGACATGCCCGCGTGCGGCAGGCCGCCGCCCGGATGCGACCAGCCGCCGACCGTGAACAGCCCGCGCAGCCCGGTCGAGTTGGCGGGATGCAGCAGCCGGCCCCCGGCCGCGGCCAGCGCGGGCGCGGGGACGGCCCCGCCTTCCGCGCCGGTCTCGTGTGCGACGTCGGCCGGGGTGCGCACCTCACGCCACAGGACACGCTCGCGCAGCCCGGGAACGGCCCGTTCGGCCATGTCGAGCAGCGCGTCCACGTGCGCGTCGGACACCCGCGCCCCGGCGGGGACCACGGCACTGAGCGTGACCGGCTCGTGGTCGCCGTCGGGTGCCAGCCGCGCGTCGTCGGGCCGCAGCACCGTGACCGTCGGCCGCGCGGGCACCGACGGCGCCGCGCCGAACACGCTCTCCAACTCCGCGTCCCGGTCCGGCGCGTGCACCACCGTCCGGTGCGCCACGCCCTGCGGCCGCGGGCCGCGCAGCGCCAGCAGCACGGTCAGCCGGCTCGGCAGCGCCCGCTGGGGCGCGACCTCGTCCCCGCCCCGGGCGGGAAGGCCGGGGAAGCCGCCCGGCGCCAGGACGAAGTCCGCCTCCGCCACCGTGCCGTCGGCGAGTTCGACGCCCGCCGCCCTGCCGTCCTCGTCCACGATCCGCGTGACCTCGGCGTCGAAGACGAACGCGACCCGGCGCGCCACACAGCGTTCGTACACCGCGCGGGCCAGCTCCCGCATCCCCCCGCGCACGTACCACGTGCCGAAGGCGTGCTCCATGTACGGCAGGACCGCCGCGCTCGCCGGGGTGGACCGGGGATCCAGGCCGTACGCGAGCGCGTGGCCCTCCAGCAGCGCGGCGAGCCGGGGATCGCGCAGCTCCCAGGCGCCGATCTCGGCCAGGGTGGCCGCCTGCCGGGTGCGCAGCAGACGCTTGTGGGGGACCGCCGGATAGGGCTCGCGGTCGGCGAGGACCGACCAGTTCGGCCACAGCGGCTCCTCCAGCAGCGGACGCCGGGTGCGGTCCCAGGCCTCACGCGCGCGCACCAGGAAGTCCCCCCAGCGCTGCCCGGCCCGCCCGCCGAGCGCCTCGTCCAGCGCGGAGACGACGCCCGCGCGCGAGGCGTTCGGCAGGGACACCTCGGCGCCGTCCGCGAACACGTGCCGTGCGGACGGGTCGACCTGGACCAGCTCGACGCAGGACTCCAGCGGCTCCTTGCCGGTCTTGACGAACAGGTCGCGGTAGACGGCGGGCAGGGGGAGCAGCGTCGGGCCGGTGTCGAACGCGAACCCGTCCCGCTCGAAGCGGCGCACCGCTCCGCCGTACGTCCCCGTCCGCTCGTAGACCGTCACCCGGTGGCCCGCCACGGCCAGCCGGGCGGCCGCCGTCAGCGCGCCCATCCCGGCGCCGATCACCGCAATCCCTGCCATGCCCGTGACTGTATCGGCCGCCACCGACAGTGACGTGATCAGCCCGGGGACGGCGGCCACGGGGGCGCGCCGAGCCGGCGTTCCTCGCGCCGTTGCGCCCGGCGCCGCAGGAACCGGCGGATCCGTGAGACGAGGAAGTACAGGACCAGCAGCCCGGTCAGCAGCAGGGCACCGGCGACGACGGAGGCCGCCACCGGGTGGAAGATCGCGAACGTGACGATCGCGGCGACCCCGAGATCCTCCGCCAGGCTCACCACGATGTTGCTGAACGGTTCGGGCGAGCTGTTGACCGCCATCCGGGCGCCCGCCTTCACGGCGTGGCTGGCCAGCGCGGTCGAACCGCCGAGCGCCGCGGCGGCCGCGTCGGAGAGCGAACCGCTCTGCCCGGCGAGCAGCGCGCCGACCCAGGCCCCGGCCACCGGCCGGACCACGGTGTGGGCCATGTCCCACGCCGAGTCCACGTACGGGATCTTGTCGGCGACCGCCTCGCACAGGAACAGGACGGCCGCGACGGCGAGCACCTCGGGTCGCTGCAACGTCTGCGGGACGTCGTCGCTCACACCGGTCGCGCCGAAGACGCCGAGCAGGAGCACCACCGCGTACGCGTTGACGCCGCTGGCCCAGCCGCTGGTGAACACAAGAGGGAGTACGGACACGGACGCGATCGTAGCCAGTGGGCCGCCCGGCGTCCTGGGGATGAGCGCGCGGAGCTGAGTACCCGTACCTAGGGGCGGAGTTGAGTACGCGCGCGGATGGGCTGCGACCTGCCCGGACGACAGAGTGGAGGCACGGAGAAGGGGCGCGGCTCCGGCACCGGCGACACGGGGCGCCGGAACGGAGCGGCCCTCGATCCGCTCCTTCCGCCGGCCGACCGGCTCGGCGGGAGCGAGACACGGGGGGAGCCCCGGGGGAACGACCGTACGGGGGAACGACGGGGGAGAGAACGGGGGGAACGGGGGAACGGGGGAGCACGCGCAGGCGCCGGTTCGCGGCGGCCCACGGGGGACGTGGCCGCAACGGACCGGCGCCTGTGCGTGCACGCGCGCGGGAGAGGCTCGCCTCCCCCGCGCGCGGTCGTACCGCCGAGGAGACCCGGCGAGGCCTAGCGGCCTCCGCTCACCCGCCCTTGCAGCAGCCGGGACAGCGCCGCGTGCACGTCGTCCAGGGAGCGCTCGGGCTGGAAGGCCTGCCAGTCCAGGGCGGCCACCAGCACCATGCCGACCAGCGCGGCCGCCGTCAGCTGCACGTCGATCTCGTCGCTGAACTCGCCGTTGTCCACGCCCTCGCGCAGCACCCCCTCGACGACGGCCACCGCCTCCTGCCGCACGACCATGAGCGTGGACTGCCAGGCCCGGTTGGTGCGCCACAGCTCGGCCACGTACAACTGCGTGAACGACGGGTAGCGGTCGATGAAGACCAGGCCGGCGCGGACCATCGCGTCCAGGGCGTCGACCCTGCTCCCGCCCTTGCGCGCCGTGTCCTCGGCGGCCTCCCGCAGCGAGGCGGTGAGCAGGCCCACGCCGTGCCGCAGCAACTCCTCGAAGAGGACCGACTTGCTCGCGAAGTTGTAGTAGACCGTGCCCTTGGCCACGCCTGCGCGTTCGGCGATCTCGTCCACGGTGGTGGCGGAGAAGCCCTGTTCGGCGATGAGGGTGACGGCCGCCTCGTAGAGCTTCTGCCGAGTGGCCTCGCGGCGGGTGCGGCCGCCCGGGGTGGTGCTGCTGTCCATGGTCCTGATTGTCACAGGAACGCGGCCTCCCGGGCGCCCGATCGTCACAGGCTCAGCTCCGGGTGCAGCCGGTCCAGGGTCCACACCTGGCGACGGCGCGCCGACAGGGCGGTCAGCGCCAGGGCGCCCGCGGTGAACGCGAGGAGCACCGCGCAGGCCTGCCACACCGGCCCCAGGCCGCCGCCGCTGATGAGCCTTCTCAGCGCGTCGACGACGTAACTCATCGGCAGGTACGGGTGGACGGCGTTGAAGAAGCCGGGACTGGTCTGCACCGGATAGGTGCCGCCCGCGGACGTCAGTTGCAGCATCAGCAGCGCCAGGACGAGGATCCGGCCCGCCGGCCCGAAGCGCGCGTTGAGCCACTGCACGAGTGCCGCGAAGCACGCCGCCACCAGGAACAGGAAGCCCACGGTGCCGGCCGCGCGGACCATCTCCAGGCCGATCGCCCAGTGCAGGACGGCCATCAGCGCCGTCGTCTGGAGCACGCCTATCGCCACGACGGGCAGCCAGCCGGCCAGCGCGATCCGCCATGCGGGAGCCCCCGCCGCCAGCGCGCGCCGGTTCATCGGCGCGATCAGCATGTACGCCACCATCGCGCCCACCCACAGCGACAAGGGGATGAAGTACGGGGCGAAACCGGTGCCGTAGTTGGGCGCCTTGTGCCGGTCGTGGGAGGCGAGCTGGACCGGGTCGGCCATGACGGCGGTGCGCGCGTCGCGCTGCCGGGCGTCGTAGTCGGGGATCCGTCCGACGCCCTCGTGCAGGCCGTCGGCGAGCTTGCCGGAGCCGTCGGAGAGCTTGAACATGCCGCCGTTGAGGTCCTGCGCGCCCGTCTTCAGCCTGCCGACGCCCGCGTCCAGGTTCACGGATCCGGTCGTGGCCGTGCCGATCCCGGTGTTGATCTTCTTGGCGCCCTTGGCCACCTTCGCCGCCCCGGTGTTCAACGCGTTGACCTGGGACACGGCGTTGTCCAGGTCCTCGGAGAGGTGCGGGGCGTCGTCGGCGAGGGACTGGGCCTGCTTGCGCAGGGCGGTGAGGTTCGCGCGGAGCGTCTTCAGGTCGCCGTCCTGATCGGCGACCAGCGTGTTGACGTCGTCGGCGACCGTCGCCACGTCGGCGGCCGTGTCCTTGGCCTTCTTCAGGTCGGCGCACGCGGGATCGGGCAGCACCGGCGTCTCGCAGCGCGCCTTGTACACCTCGGCGAGCGTGTCCGAGGCCGTGTGGGCGCCGGTGGCGGCCACCGGGGCGGCCTTCACCAGGGTCTCCAGGTTGTCGTGGACCACCTTCGAGGAGTCCGCGACGAGTCGGGCGGTGTCCCCGATGGTCTTCTCGTTCGACTTGACGAACGGGCCCAGGGCGCCGGAGATCCCGTTGACCTTGTCGGCCAGCTTCTGGGTGCCGTCCGCGACCTTCTGCGACCCCTCCTGGAGGGTGTCGGCGCCCGTGTCGAGCTTCTTCAGCCCCTTCGTCAGCTTGCCACTGCCGTCCTTGGCGTCGCCGAGACCGTCCGCGAGGTCCTTGGAGCCCTGCTCGGCCTTCCCGATGCCGCCGTTGAGGTCGTCGGCGCCGTCGGCGGCCTTCGCGGTCGCGCCGTGGATGTGGGAGAAGGAGACGAAGATCTTGTCGAGGAAGGACCGTGAGGCCTTCGTGGACGCGGCCGTGCGCACCTCGCTGAAGACGGTCCGCGAGATCTGCCCGACGATGTAGTTGTTCGCGTCGTTCGTGCGCACCTGGAGTGCGCTCGTCTCGGGGGAGTCGCCCGAGCTGGAGGCGATCCGCCGGCTGAAGTCGGCCGGCATGGTCAGCGACAGGTAGTACCTGCCGTCCTCCACGCCCGCGCGTGCCTCGGCGGCGCTCACCTCGTGCCAGTCGAAGACCTTGCTGTCGCGCAGCTTCGCGGTGATGTCGGCCCCGGCGGTGATCTTCTCGCCCCCGGCGGTGGCCCCCCGGTCGTCGTCGACCAGCGCGACCGGGATGCGGTCGAGCCGGCCGTAGGGGTCCCAGAAGGACCACAGGTACAGCGCGCCGTACAGCAGGGGCAGCAGCAGGAGCGCGACGAGGGCGGCCCGCGGGAGCCTGCCCCGGCCGAAGCGCCTCAGCTCAAGCGCGGCGAGTCTGGGCGAGCGCATCGGACTCCTCCTCATCCTTTTCCTTCAGGCCGGCCTGCGGCCCGGCGACCGCCTCCGTGACCGCGTCCGCGTCCGCCTCCGGCTCCGCGTCCGCCTCCGGCTCCGGCTCGGCTCTGTGATCGTCCTGGGGTCCGGCTCCCCGTGCGCCCCGCGGTCCGGTGTCCGGCTCGTCCTGCGGTGTCGTCGTCTCCGGGTGGTCCTGCGGTGTCGCGGTCCCCGGTTCGTCCTTCGGTCCGGGTGGACCGGCTTCCGGCGGGGCGGGACGACGGGTGTCCTGCGACTCCCGGCGCGCATCTCCTCGCGGGCCGTCGGGACGGTCCCCGGACGGGACGGCGTCCGCGCCGGTGCGCACCACGACCGCGCCCTCGGGCGCCTCGGCGCACACCGCCAGCACGGTCGTCCCGGCCTCGGCGAGGGACCGCAGCAGCGCCCAGACCTCCGCCCGCTCGGCCGCCGACAGCTTCAGGTCGACGTCGTCGACGCCGAGCAGCCGGGGCCGGCCGACGAGCGCCAGCGCCACCGACAGCCGCAGCGCCTCGACGCGCTCCAGGTCCCGCACGGCGGTCCGCGAGCCCTTGGGCAGGGTCTCGCGGTCGAGTCCGGCGGCGTCGAGCGCGGCGTCGATCCGCAACTCCGCCTCGGACGCCCGGTCCGCGCGCGACCGCAGCAGGTCGCGCAGGGAGCCGCCGAACCGCCTTTGCAGCAGCGCCCGTTCGCGCACGTGCTCGCCGACGGTCAGCGCCGGTTCGAGATCCGTCACGCCGGGTACGTGGGCGAGGGCGGCGATGCGACGCACGGCCGCCAACTGCTCGGGCAGGCGCGCCCCGCCCACGGTCGCCGTCCCCTCGGTGGCCTTCATGCGCCCCGTGAGGGCGAGCAGCAGGCTCGTGCGGCCGGAGCCCGAGGGCCCTTCGATCGCGATCAGCGAGCCGGGCTCCGCGTCGACGGCGACGTTTCGGAACGCCCAGCCGCGCGGGCCTCGGAGCCCGAGGCCGTCGGCTGTGACGGCGACTCCGTCCACAGGTCCCCCCTGGAATCCGTGTTTTTGAACTGACTGGTCAGTGCAAAAAGTAGCCCGAACTCTCGATCGAAGCAAAAGGCCAGGTCAGAACGGATTGTCAGTGGCATACCGCACGATGGGGTCATACGGCAGTCCGTATCGGACGTGCCGTCACACAGACGACAGGAGGTTCGTCATGGCCACCTACCACGCAGCCGCCGCACAGCGGCGCCGCGCCACCGGCCCTGCACCCTCACTGACCGGTCCCGCGAGCGACGTTCACCCCGTGCTGCGCCGCACCACGGCCCCGCCCGCCGCCCTCGACCTGCTCGCCCAGGCCCGCGCCGGGCTGGACGAGGCGGCCGTCCTCGAAACCCCCAACGAGCGTTACGCCACGGCCCATCTGGCGGCCCTGCGCACCGCGGCCGCCGTGCTCGCCGCCCGGGGCCGCCCGGAGCCCTCGCCCCGCCGCCGGGCCCGCATCCGCAGCGCCTGGGAAGTGCTCCCCGAGATAGCGCCCGAACTCGCCGAGTGGAGCGCGCTGTTCGCCTCCGGGGCCGGGCGCCGCGCCCGGGCCGAGGCCGGCATCCAGGGCGCGGCCACCCGCCGGGACGCCGACGACCTGATACGCGACGTGGCGATGTTCCTCCGTCTCGTCGAGCGCATGCTGGTGCTCCAGCCGGTCCTGCCACAGCCACGCCAGGAGGAGGACCCCGACGGCCCGGCGACGGACCACGGCCTCCCGGACGCGGGCTGACACGGCGTCACGGACACGGCCGGCACGACGCCGCGGACCGGGCTGACACGGCCCCCCGGGCGCGAGCTGACACGGCGTCGCGGGCGCGGGTCGGTGCGGCGTGGCGGGCGCGGGTCGGTGCGGCGTGGCGTGGCGCCCCGCGCACGTCGGCGCGGACGTCGCCACCCGCAAGGGACGTCCGCCGCTCACCTCCGGCGTGCACGCCCTGCGCGCACGCCAGGGCTTGCGTGTCAGGGCTCAGATCAGGCGTCCCTGCCCCTGCGCACGTTCGCCGGTGTGGTGGGCGACGCGGTCCGCCGCCGGGGTACGCCACCGGCGCCTGCGGACGGCGGGACCGACCGGCGCGCGGACGGCGGGACGGCGAAGGCGACGAGTGGGACCGGGAAGGCGAACAGGCGAGGCCAGGAAGGCGGAGGGACGGGGCCGGGAAGGCGAACGGGCGAGCTGGGGAAGCCGGGCTACCGGACCGGGGCGGACGACCGGACCGGGAGGGCGCGGGGACGGGGAGGGCGCGGTCCGGCCGCGTGACCGGACGGGACGCCGGAGCGATGGGCGTGACGTCGCGTATCGCTCCTCCCGGACCGGACGCCGAGGCGACGGGCTGACCGGACGGGACGCCGGGGGCGACGGGCGTGACGTTGCGCATCGCTCGTCCGGACGGAACGCGGAGGCGATGGGCGTGGCCGGACGGGACGCCGGGGGCGACGGGCGTGACGTCGCGTATCGCACGTCCGGACGGGATGGGACGGGACGCGGAGGCGATGGGCGTGGCCGGACGGGACGCCGGAGGCAATAGGGTGGAAGTCGCCTGAAGCCTTCCCCGCGTCCGTCCGTCCGCGCGCCGGTCCGGACCGGCCGGGGAGGGCAGCCCGTTCGCTCCGCCGCGCAAGAGGCGGTGCCGCGCCGAGGAGTCAACTGCCGTGTCGGACCCGATGCGCCCGCCCGTCTCCCACCCCGGTCCCCAGCCGACGCCGGCACGTTCCGGCCCCGCCCGGTCCCGTGCCTCGCTGCGCACCGCCGTGGTCTGGGAGGTCCTGCGCGACGCCCTCGAGGACCGGGTCAAGGCGACCGGCCGCGAGTCGCTGGACGTCCTCGACACCGGGGGCGGCAGCGGCAACTTCGCGGTGCCCGTGGCTCTCCTCGGGCACCGGGTCACCGTCGTCGACCCCAGCCCCAACGCCCTGTTCGCCCTGGAGCGGCGCACCGCCGAGGCCGGCGTGGCCGACCGCGTGCAGGGCGTCCAGGGCGACGTCCACGGGCTGTTCGACGTGGTCGGGCGCGACGGCTACGACGCCGTCCTGTGCCACGGAGTCCTGGAGTACGTCGACGACCCGGCCGAGGGCGTCCGCAACGCGGTCGCCGCGCTGCGCGCCGAGGGCTTCCTCAGCCTCCTCGCCGCAGGCCTCGGCGGGGCCGTCCTGGCGCGCGCCCTCGCGGGCCACTTCAAGGAGGCCCGGCAGGCGCTCACCGCGCCCGACGGCCGCTGGGGCGAGGGCGACCCCGTGCCGCGCCGCTTCACCGCCGAGCAGCTCACCGGACTCGTCGAGGACGCGGGCCTGACGGTGGGAGCCGTGCACGGGGTGCGGGTCTTCGCCGACCTGGTGCCCGGCGTCCTCGTGGACACCGAGCCCGGAGCGCTGGAGGCCCTGCTGAAGCTGGAGGAGGCGGCGGCCGAACTCCCCGCCTTCCACTCCGTCGCCACCCAGTTGCACGTGCTGGGTGAGGCGCGGTCGGCCGACGGGAGCTGAGCGCCACCCGGGACGCACCGCTGATCAGGGACTTGGCTGCGCATGGAGTACGCCACAGGCCCCCCGTTCGGGCGCGGTGCGCCGTATGATCGAGGGAGACCGCCCGGCATGACGGGCCGGCTGCCGGGGAAAGGAAACCTCAGCGAGTCGGACGTCCATGACGGGCGTCGGTTGGCCAATTGGCGTAGAGGGGCGGGTTTCACGGGGGCGATTCCCCGCCTATCCTGAAGGGACCCCCCGGGTCGCCCCGGCGACTGCACGATGAGGAGGACTCCGTGCCGCTCTCGGAGCACGAGCAGCGCATGCTCGAGCAGATGGAGCGAGCGCTGTACGCCGAAGATCCCAAGTTCGCGTCAGCGCTCGAGGGAAGCGGGCTGCGTACGTACACCCGGCGGCGGGTCTACCAGGCGGTCGCTGGCTTCCTCGTGGGAATCGCGCTCCTCATGGCAGGTATGGTCGCCAAGCAGGTGTGGCTGAGTGTGGTCGGCTTCCTCGTGATGCTCGGCTGCGCGGTGCTCGCCGTCACCGGCTGGCGCAAGGCCCCCAAGCCGGGTGAACAGCCCGCGGCGGGAGCCGCAGGCGCCCCGCCCGCCCGCGGTCAGGTCAGGCAGAAGCGCTCGATGATGGACCGGATCGAGCAGCGCTGGCAGCGCCGCCGTGACGAGCAGGGCGGTCACTGACACCGCCGCCGAACCGGACCGCCGCAGAACCGAATCTGCTCCTGGTTCGCGAACAGACATGGTTGAGGGGGCGACCACCCGACTGGGTGGTCGCCCCCTCAACCATGTCCGCCGCAACCATGTCCGCGCTGTCCTTTCCACCGGCCCGGGCCGCCTCACCACCGTCCCGCCCACCCGGACGGCCCTGACCGGCCGGGCCGCCCTCGGGCGCGGGCCTGCCAGCCGATTCGCCTGCCAGCCGATGCGCCGGTCAGCCGACGGCGCTCGGCGGACCGCCCGCCCGCAGGGGCTGGCCAGTCAGGTCGCCGTACGGGCCGGCCGCCCGTAGGGGCGGGCCGGTACGGCGACCCGACCGGGCACGCGGCCGCCCGCTGAGAGGGTGCGGCTGAGCGGTCCGCTTCCGAGGGCGGGCCGGTCAGCCGCTTTGCTGGCCGGACGGCCGGTGCACCAGGGCCGTCAGCCGGGCCGTCCAGGACGACCTGAGGGCCGTCCAGCGGTCCGCCACGTCCCAGAGCGCGCGCACGGCCGAACGCGGCGCCACGACCGCCCGCACCCGCGTCGTCCAGTCGGCCTTCTCCTGCAGTGCCGCCCGCACCGTGCGGACCTCGTCGGCGAGTCCCGCCTCGGCCCTCGGCTCCGGGGCGTACAGCACCTGCTCCACCGCCCCCGCGACCCGGTGCACCGAGCGGCCGGCCGTCTCGTCCAGCCCTCCGGTCCGCACGATCCGCGCCGCCGCCCGGCGGGGGGTCAGCGCGTCGTCCGGTTCGATGCCGAAGTCCCACGCCGTGTCGGTGAGCTCGCGCCACACCGCCAGGACATGGCCGACGGCGGCGGCCGCGGCCTCGTCCCCGGGCTCGTCCAGCAGGACCGCCGGCCCGGAGCCGTTCACGGCCTCGCCGCCCGCGCCCGCCCTGTCCCGCCGGCCCGGGGGAGCCCCGGAGGCCGCCGCGGAGTGCTGGGCGGACGCCAGCCGCGCCGAACGTCTTCTCAGCCGCCACAGCATCGGCAGCAGCGGCAGCACGAGCGCCGCGCCCCCCAGCAGCGTCCAGGTGGCGATCCGGTACCAGGGGGTGCCGCCGCCGCCCTGCCCCGGCTGGTCCACCGGCAGCGCGTTGGCGCAGTCCTCCAGCTTCTTCTCCTGGGCCGAGCAGCCGGAACGGGCCGAGGGCGCGGTCGACGGCGCGGCGTCCGCCGAGCGCGAGGCCTGCGGCGGCTCGGGGAGTGCCGCGCCCGGCGAGTCGGGCACGGTGTAGGTGGGCGTGGTGCCGCGGGTCGGGGTCGGCTCGAAGCGGGTCCAGCCCACGCCCTCGAAGTACAGCTCCGGCCAGGCGTGCGCGTCCCTCAGGCCCACCGCCACCGAACCGTCCGCCTGCGGGGAGCCCGGCGCGAAGCCCACCGCGACCCGCGCCGGTATGCCCAGGGTGCGGGCCATCGACGCCATCGCGAACGAGAAGTGCACGCAGAAGCCCTGCTTGTCCCGCAGGAAGCGGGCGATCGCGTTCGGGCCGTTGCCGACCTCGACCTGGGTGTCGTACTCGAAGCCGCCCGTCACCGCGAAGTAGTCCTGGAGCGCGACCGCCCTCTCGTAGTCGTTGTCGGCGCCCCTGGTGATTTGGCGGGCCTGCTTCGCCACCACCGGCGGCAGGGAGTCCGGCACCTTGGTGTAGTCGCGCCGGACGGAGTCGGGCGCCTGCGGCGCCGCGGCCAGCTGCTGCGCCGTCGGCTGCACGTCCAGGCTCTTGACCTGGTAGGACTTGCCGCTGGTGTTCTGGCCGTGGTCGCCGACGAGCGTCATGCCGACCGGCTCGTAGCGCCAGTTGCCCTTGATCTGCACACCGCTCGGCGGGTACGGCATCGGCAGCCAGTCCTGGGCGTAGTCGTCGACGGCCGCGATCCGGGTGGTGATCTCCGTGCGCTTGACGTCGGGGCCCAGCCCGGTGGGGGCGGGGAAGTCGTCGGGCACGGCGACGATGTGGCGCTTGGCGGGCCGCCACGTCGTGCCGTCGAATTCGTCCAGCGACACGATCCGCAGATACATGCCGGAGAGGTCGCTGGTGTTGGTGCGCAGCGTCAGGACCGTACGGTCGTCATCCACGTTCAGGCTGTCGCGCAGCGACACCAGCGGGTTCACCGCGGAGATCGTGCCCCCGCCTCCGTTGCCCGCGCCCACGCCGGCGCCCGTCGCGCCGAGCAGACCGCCCTGTATCGCCGGCAGCGGCAGCAGCGGCACCACGAGGGCGACGCCCAGCGCGGCCATCCCGATGCGCCGGCCGGTGCGCACCGGGGCGACCGGACCGGGCTGCCCGCCCGGCCCGCGCCCGGACCCGCCGAAGACCCGCCCCCACTGCGAGAGCCGCTCGCGGCCCTCGGCGAGCAGCAGGAGCAGATAGCCGGCGGCGGCCACCAGGAACCACAGCCAGTCGGCCGCCCCGTCGGACAGGCCCGCGGCGACCGAGTACAGCGCCAGCAGCGGCAGACCGGCCGGAGCCGCGTTGCGGAAGGTGACCGCGAGGGTGTCCACCACCAGGCCGATCACCAGCACCGCGCCGATCACCATCAGCCGGATGCCGTCGGACAGCGGGGCCGGGATCGCGTACCGCCCCACGTCGTCGGCGCCCGACCGGAGCAGGTCGCCGAAGTGGCGGAACGCCTCGGGGCCGGGGATCAGACCGGCGAGCGCCTGCTCGCGGGCGAAGACCAGGGTCAGCATCACGAGCGTGACCAGTGCCTGCGCCGCCACGGTCAGCGGCCGGGCCAGCGGGACGCGGCGGGCCGCGGCGCCCGCTGCCGACTGGACCGCCAGCATGAACGCCGCCTGCACCAGCCAGGTCGCCGGGTCCAGCAGCGGCAGCAGGGCGCACGACGCCATCAGGGTGGCCGCCGCCGAGCACAGCGTCAGCCGGGCACGTCCGCTCATGACCATCCCTCCCCGCCGTTCGCCGCGCCCGCCGTCGTCACGCCCGCCCGGTCGCGGTCCGCCTGGCGCCACAGCTCGTTCAGTGAAGCGCCCCGCGGCACGCTCAGGGCCGTCCAGCCCGCCTCGCGCAGCATCCGCAGCCGCTCCTCCTGCCTGTTCATCGGATCGGGGACGCCGTTCGGTTCACGCGCCCGGTGGTCGCCGTCCAGCAGGAAGGCGACCGCGCCCCCGCTGCGCTGGCGCATCTTCGCGGCCACCGCCGCCCCTTCGTCGTCGAGATCGCCGAAGAACGCCACCAGCAGGCCCTCGTTGCCGCCGCGCAGCACGTCGTACGCACGGGACAGGCCCGTGCCGTCGGAGTGGTCCACCACGGCGAGGGTGTCCATCATCAGTCCGGCCGCGTCGGCCGACTCCTGGTTGGCCCCGGCGAACCCGTCGGCCCCCTCGCCGGGCACCGAGTTCCCGGTGTCGGTCAGCAGCCGCACGGAGAAGCCCCGCTCCAGCATGTGCACCAGCACGGACGCGGCGCCGGAGACCGCCCATTCGAAGGCCGAGTCGGGGCCCGCGCCCTGGTAGGCCTCACCCCGCGTGTCGAGCAGCACCGTGCAGCGCGAGCGCTGGGGCTGCTCCTCGCGGCGCACCATCAGCTCGCCGTAGCGGGCGGTGAGGCGCCAGTGCACGCGGCGCAGGTCGTCGCCGTAGCGGTAGGCGCGCGGGATCACGTCGTCCTCGCCGGCCAGCGCCAGGGAGCGCTGGCGTCCCTCGCCGTACCCCTTGGCCTCGCCGCTGAGGCGGACCGGGGACAGCGGCTCGACGCGCGGTATGACCGTCAGCGTGTCGTGGGCGGAGAAGGAGCGGGTGAGCTCGCACATCCCGAACGGGTCGTTGAGCCGTAGCTGGAGCGGACCGAGCGGGTAGCGGCCGCGCAGGTCGGAGCGGACCCGGTAGGACACCTCGCGGCGGCCGCCCGCCTCGACGCGGTCCAGGACGAAGCGGGGGCGCGGGCCGAGCACGTACGGCACCCGGTCCTGGAGCATGAGCAGGCCGGTGGGCAGCCGTGACACGTTGTCCATCCGCAGGTGGACGCGGGCCTCGCTGCCGGCCGGGACGCGCGCGGGGGAGAGCCTGCGGCTGCCGGCCACCCGGTAGCGGGTGCGGTGGACGACGGCCGCGCAGATCAGCGGGAGCGCGGCGAGCAGCAGCCCGACGCGCAGCAGATCGGGCTGGCCCAGCACGTAGGCGCACACGGCGGCCGCGATGCCGGCGGCCAGGAAGGACCGGCCCCGGGTGGTCAGCCCGGCCAGCGCCGTGCGCACGCCGCCCTTGTCGCCCTTCGCTCCCCGGCCGGTCGGCGGCTGTCCGGAGCCCCCGGCGGCCATCACAGCCTCCGCGACTGCTGGCCGTACGCCTGCGGGTCCCGCCCGAGCCCGTATCCGTGCTGCTGCGGGGTGGCGGGCACGGGGGTGCGCTGGATGATCTCCTCGACGACCTGCTCCGCCGTGCGGCGGTTGAGCTGGGCCTGCGCGGTGGGCAGCAGGCGGTGGGCCAGCACGGCCACGGCGAGGCTCTGCACGTCGTCCGGCAGGGCGTAGTCCCGGCCGCTGAGGGCCGCGGTCGCCCTGGCCGCGCGCACCAGGTGCAGCGTCGCGCGCGGGGACGCGCCGAGTCTGAGGTCCGGGTGGCTGCGCGTGGCGGTGACCAGGTCGACCGCGTAGCGCCGCACCGCGTCGGCGACGTGGACACCGCGTACGGCGTCGATGAGCTTCACGATCTCGTGGGCGTGGGCGACCGGCTGGAGGTCGTCCAGCGGGTTGACGCCGCCGTGCACGTCGAGCATCTGCAGCTCGGCCTCGGGGCTCGGGTAACCGATCGAGACGCGGGCCATGAAGCGGTCGCGCTGGGCCTCGGGCAGCGGGTAGGTGCCCTCCATCTCGACCGGGTTCTGCGTGGCGACCACCATGAAGGGACTGGGCAGCTCGTAGGTCTGCCCGTCGATGGTGACCTGGCGTTCCTCCAGCGACTCCAGCAGCGCCGACTGCGTCTTCGGCGAGGCACGGTTGATCTCGTCGCCGATCACGATCTGCGAGAAGATCGCGCCCGGCTTGAACTCGAATTCGCGGCGCTGCTGGTCCCAGATGGACACGCCCGTGATGTCCGAGGGCAGCAGGTCGGGGGTGAACTGGATCCGGCGCACCGAGCAGTCGATGGACTTGGCCAGCGCCTTCGCCAGCATCGTCTTGCCGACGCCCGGTACGTCCTCGATCAGCAGATGCCCCTCGGCGAGGAGCACGGTCAGCGAAAGCCGTACGACCTCGGGCTTGCCCTCGATCACTCCCTCCACCGAACTGCGGACACGCTCCACAGTGGCGGTCAGATCTGTGAGGCTCGCTCGCTCGTCATAGGTCGTCACCCGGCCCTCCTCGGCCCAAACTTTCTCCGGGCCGACGCACTGTGCGGCAAACCGGCCCACCCCGAATCACGGACGCCGCCGCGAAAGTGCTCAGCGCGGCGTCACCCTCGCATTCTTGCTGCCGTTACCGATTCGTGTCACTCGCCTGTGGACAACTGTCCGCGATATGTCGGTTTTATGGGGATCCGGGTGCCCTGGAGGCGCGAATCAACAGCGAAACGACAGTGAACGACCGAGCCCGTGACAGGTCACACGGGCATCGGCGAGCGGCGCGGGGGCCTGACGGACGGGGAGGGGGTCACGCGGGGGCGATCTCGCGCAGCGAGCCCGTCCGCACGTCGAACACGAAGCCGCGCACGTCGTCGGTGTGCAGCAGGAACGGCGAGGTGCGCACCCGCTGCATCGACTGGCGGACGTCCTGGTCGACGTCGCGGAAGGCCTCCACCGCCCAGGCCGGACGCTGTCCGACCTCCATCTCCAGCTCGGTGCGGAAGTCCTCGGTGATCGCCTCCAGGCCGCAGCCCGTGTGGTGGATCAGGACGATGCTGCGCGTGCCCAGCTTGCGCTGGCTGATGGTGAGCGAGCGGATCACGTCATCCGTGACCACGCCGCCCGCGTTGCGGATCGTGTGGCAGTCGCCGAGTTCCAGGCCGAGCGCCGCGTGCAGGTCGAGGCGGGCGTCCATGCAGGCCACGACCGCGACCTCCAGAACGGGGCGGGCGTCCATGCCGGGGTCGGCGAAGGCCGCGGCGTACCGCTCGTTCGCCGCCACGAGGCGGTCGGTCACGGCGCCGCGGTGTATGGCGCCATCGGATTCGACGGGTACGGATGCGGAAGTCGTCATACTCATGACGGTACTGGTCACGACCCTTCCGGTCTCGCTGTGGGTACGGAAAAAGAGCGTCATCACGCCCCTTTTGTGAGGTACGCCACAGCCGCCCGGACGCGGCGCGCGGCCCCGGGCCGCGCCGCGCAGGCCGGTTGATTGACCGCGAGACACCGTGGACTAAAGTGACGCGAAGCGGGAGGCGACGATCTCCCTGCTGGACTGAACCCCGAGAGACCCCGGCCCGGCCGCCGGAGATCTCCCCGCGGCGCCGGAGGGCCTTCCCTTCACCAGGGGGCGGGGACCCGGCGGTGCGTACCACCCGCCGCATCTGAGAGGGCCCCTTGAGCCACAGTCGACATGTCCCGGTGATGCTCCAGCGGTGCCTGGACCTGTTGGCCCCCGCCCTGGGGGAACCCGGAGCGGTGGTCGTCGACTGCACGCTCGGCCTCGGCGGCCACAGCGAGGCCCTGCTGACGCGCTTCCCCGAGGCCCGGCTCGTCGCCCTCGACCGCGACAAGGAGGCGCTGCGCCTGTCCGGCGAACGCCTCGCCCCCTTCGGCGACCGCGCCACCCTCGTGCACGCCGTCTACGACGAACTCCCCGAGGTGCTGGACCGGCTCGGGCACACGCGCGTGCAGGGCGTCCTGTTCGACCTCGGCGTCTCCTCCATGCAACTCGACGAGGCCGACCGCGGCTTCGCCTACGCCCAGGACGCCCCGCTCGACATGCGCATGGACCAGACGACCGGCGTCAGCGCCGCCGAGGTCCTCAACACCTACCCGCCCGGCGAACTCGTGCGGATCCTGCGGGCCTACGGCGAGGAGAAGCAGGCCAAGCGGATCGTCTCCGCCGTCGTGCGCGAGCGCGACAAGGAGCCGTTCACCAACAGCGCGCGGCTCGTCGAGCTGATCCGCAACGCCCTTCCGCAGGCCGCCAAGCGAACCGGCGGCAACCCCGCCAAGCGCACCTTCCAGGCGCTGCGCATCGAGGTCAACGGCGAACTCTCCGTCCTGGAACGCGCGATCCCGGCCGCCGTCGAGACGCTCGCCGTGGGCGGAAGGATCGCCGTCCTGTCGTACCACTCCCTCGAAGACCGGCTGGTCAAGCAGGTGTTCGCGGCCGGAGCCGCCAACACCGCCCCGCCCGGACTGCCCGTCGTGCCCGAGCGCTACCAGCCGAGGCTCAAGCTGCTCACCCGTGGTGCCGAACTTCCCACCGAGGAAGAGATCGCCGAGAACCGGCGCGCCGCGCCGGCGCGGCTGCGCGGGGCGGAGCGGATCAGGGAGTCCATCGAATGACGGGCGTGAGCCGAGGGTGGCGCGTTCCACCCGGGGGAGGGCGAGTGAGCGGGAGACCCGAACTGAGGGGGAGGGCCGCCCGGTTCGCCCGGCTCTTCCCGGCAGGTCCGCGCCAGGCGGCCCGCACCCCGTTCGTCCTCCTCGTCGTCCTTCTCCTCGGCGGCGGCCTCATCGGACTGCTCGTGCTGAACTCCGCGCTCAGCGAGGGCTCGTTCAAGATGGACGACCTGCGCAAGGACACCAAGAGCCTCACCGACGAGGAGCAGGCGCTCCAGCGCGACATCGACTCCTACTCCGCCCCGGACGCCCTCCAGCGCCGGGCACGCGAACTGGGCATGGTCCCCGGCGGCGACCCGGCCTTCCTCAACCCCGACGGCACCGTGAAGGGCGTCCCCTCGCCCGCGGCCCGGCAGTCCGCGCAGGAGGCCCCCGCCGTCCGGCCCCCCGAGGCCCTGCTGTCGTCCCAGACGATCGGGTCGCCGCCCTCGCCGGCCCCGAGCGGCGCCCCGCTCGCCGCCCCGGCGCGCGGCGCGGCCCCCGAGCCGACCGCAACCACCCCCGAGACCCCCGGCAGGTGACGGAAGTGTCCGACAGGGAACCGCCGCGCCGGCGGGTGCCCGGCCCCGCCCGGCCCTCCCGCCCCGCGCCCGCCCAGCGGCGCCCGGGCCCCGGCGGACGTCCGGTCCGCCGTCCGGCCGCCGCCCGCCCCGCGGCCCCGCGCGTCATCCGGCTCGGCAGCCCCCGGCCCCGGCTGCGCATGGTCGGCCTCGCGCTGACGCTGGTGCTCCTCGCCTTCGTCTTCCGCCTCCTTCAGGTGCAGGCCGTCGACGCGAGCAGCTACACCGCCAAGGCCGAGCAGAACCGGTACGTCGGCCAGGTGCTGGCCGCCGAGCGCGGCGAGATCACCGACCGCGCCGGGGTGGCCTTCGCGACCAGCGAGGACGCCTACGACATCACGGCCGACCCCACGATGTTCGCCCGCGAGCAGCTCAAGGTCGACGACGGCCCCGAGCAGGCCGCCGCCCTCCTCTCGCCCATCCTCGGCCAGGACCAGGCCGCGCTGGTCAGGAAGCTGCGGCCCAAGAACCCCGGCGTGCGCTACGTCAAGCTCGCCGGCCGGCAGACCCCGCAGGTCTGGAAGCAGATCAGGGACCTGAGGTCCGCGCTCTCCGCCAAGGCCGGGACGGACCCGGGCACGGTCAACGTCCTCGCCGGGGTGTTCTCCGTGCCCAGCAGCAAGCGGGTGTACCCCAACGGCGACCTCGCCGCCGGGATACTGGGCTGGGTCAACGCCGACGGCAAGGGCGGCGGCGGCATCGAGCAGCAGCTGAACGCCACCCTGGCCGGCAAGGACGGCAAGATCCGCTACGCCCAGTCCGGCGGCCGCCAGGTGCCCACCGCGGGCTCCACCGAGACCCCGGCGGTGCCGGGCTCCGACGTCGAGCTGACGATCGACCGCGACATCCAGTGGGCCGCGCAGAACGCCATCGCCGACCAGGTCGAGCAGTCGAAGGCGGACCGCGGCTACGTGATGGTGCAGGACACGCGCACCGGCGAGATCCTCGCGATGGCCAACTCGCCCGGCTTCGACCCCAACGACCTCTCCAAGGCCCGCGCCGCCGACCTCGGCAACCCGTCCGTCCAGGACGCCTTCGAGCCCGGCTCCACCGCCAAGGTCATGTCGATGGCCGCCGTGCTGGAGGAGAACGCCGCCACCCCGCTGACCCACGTCACCGTGCCCAACCGGCTGCACCGCGGCGACCGCCTGTTCCAGGACGACGTCGACCACGCCACCTGGTACCTCACGCTCAACGGCGTGCTCGCCAAGTCCAGCAACATCGGCACCATCCTGGCCACCGGCCAGCTCGGCAAGACACAGGCCCAGGCCAACCGGGTCCTGTACTCCTACCTGCGCAAGTTCGGGATCGGCGGCCCCACCGGGCTCGGCTTCCCCGGCGAGACCAGGGGCATCCTCGCCGCGCCCGGCAAGTGGTCGACGTCGCAGCAGTACACGATCCCGTTCGGCCAGGGCATGTCGCTCAGCGCGCTGCAGGCGGCCTCGGTGTACTCGACGATCGCCAACGGCGGGGTCCGCGTCGAGCCCACCCTGGTGCGCGGCGCGAGGGGGCCGGACGGTCGCTTCACTCCCGCCCGGACGCCCGCCAAGTCCCGGGTCGTCAGTCAGAAGACGGCGAAGACCCTCGCCCAGATGCTGGAGTCGGTCGTGGACGACGAGCAGGGAACGGGCGCCAAGGCGCGCATCCCCGGCTACCGCGTCGCGGGCAAGACGGGCACCGCCAACCGCGTGGATCCGGCCACCGGCACCTACAAGGGCTACACCTCGTCGTTCGCCGGGTTCGCGCCCGCCGACAACCCCCGGATCACCGTGTACTGCGCGATCCAGAACGCCACCGAGGGCAGCTACTTCGGCGGCCAGATCTGCGGTCCCGTCTTCAAGAAGGTCATGGAGTTCGCCCTGAAGACCCTGCAGGTCCCGCCGACCGGGGCGAAGGCCGCGAACCTCCCGGTCTCCTTCACGCCCTGACCGGACCGCGTCCGTCCCGGGCCGCCCGCCGCGGGCCGCCCGGGACGCGCCCCCGCCCCGCCCTCCGCCCGCCCACGACCACCGCCCGCCACTGTTCAGCGCCGAACAAGCCAGGAACCGAGCCCGTGACCATGATCACTCCCGACCCCGGGAAACCCGCACCGCCCGAGTCCCCCGCCGCGCCCTCGCTTCGCCCCCGGGCGGGTGCGCCCGGTACGCTCACCGCCGTGCCACACGCTGATCAGTCCCAAACCACCCAGAAGGCCGCTTCCGTGACATATCCGGGACCGCCGCGACCGGCCCAGGTCTCCGCCACACCCCTCGCGGACCTCGCCGATCAGCTGGGCGCCGCGCAGCCGGAGAACGCCGCCGTCGAGATCACGGGCATCACCCATGACTCGCGCGCGGTCCGCCCCGGCGACCTGTACGCCGCCCTGCCGGGGGCCCGCCTGCACGGCGCCGACTTCGCCGCCCAGGCCGCGAGCCTGGGCGCGGCCGCCGTGCTGACCGATCCGGCCGGCGCCGAACGCGTCGCCGCCACCGGACTGCCCGCCCTGGTCGTCGACGACCCGCGCGGGTCGATGGGCGAGCTGGCGGCCACGATCTACGGGCGTCCCGGCCGCGGCCTGCTCCAGATCGGGATCACCGGCACCTCGGGCAAGACCACCACCGCGTACCTCGTCGAGGGCGGTCTGAAGTCGGTCAGGTCCACCGGGCTCATCGGCACCGTGGAGATGCGCATCGGCGACGAGCGCATCAAGTCCGAGCGCACCACACCCGAGGCCACCGACCTGCAGGCCCTGTTCGCCGTCATGCGCGAGCGCGGCGTGGAGGCCGTCGCCATGGAGGTGTCCAGCCACGCCCTGGTGCTCGGCCGGGTCGACGGCTGCGTCTTCGACATCGCCGTGTTCAACAACCTCAGCCCGGAGCACATGGAGTTCCACTCCGGCATGGAGGACTACTTCCGGGCCAAGGCGCAGCTGTTCACCCGGAAACGCAGCAAACTCGGCGTGGTCAACTTCGACGACGCGTACGGCCGCCGGCTGATCGACGAGGCGGAGGTCCCGGTCGTCACCTTCTCCGCCGAGGGCCACCCGGACGCCGACTGGCGCGCGGTGGACGTCGAGATCGGCCCGATGGACTCGACGTTCGCCGTGGTGGGCCCGGGCGGGGCGCGGGCGTCCGCCAGGTCGCCGCTGCCCGGCTCCTTCAACGTGGCGAACACCCTCGCCGCGATCGTCTCCCTCGCCGCCGCGGGCATCGACCCGCAGACCGCCGCCGACGGCGTCGCCGCCGTGCCGGGCGTGCCGGGCCGGCTGGAGCGGGTCGACGCCGGACAGCCCTACCTGGCGGTCGTCGACTACGCCCACAAGACGGACGCGGTCGAGTCGGTGCTGCGGGCGCTGCGCAGGGTCACCAAGGGGCGGCTGCACGTCGTCCTCGGCTGCGGCGGGGACCGGGACCGCACCAAGCGGGGCCCGATGGGCGCCGCCGTCGCCCGGCTCGCCGACACCGCCGTGCTGACCTCCGACAACCCCCGCTCCGAGGATCCGCTCGCGATCCTCGCGACCATGCTCGAAGGCGCGGCGTCCGTGCCCGCGCACGAACGCGGCGAGGTCGTGCTGTTCGAGGACCGGGCCGCCGCCATCGCCGCGGTCGTGGCCCGCGCGCACGCCGGGGACACCGTGCTGATCGCGGGCAAGGGCCATGAGCAGGGCCAGGACATCGCCGGCGTCGTCCGTCCGTTCGACGACCGCCAGGTGCTTCGCGAAGCTATCCAGCAGACCCAGGGATGAACTTGTGATCGCCCTCTCCCTCGCCGAGATCGCAGCAGTCGTCGGCGGGCAGACGCACGACATACCGGATCCGTCCGTGCGGATCACCGGACCGGTCGTCCGGGACTCCCGTGAAGTGGAGCCCGGCAGCCTCTTCGTCGCCTTCGTCGGCGAACGCGTGGACGGCCACGACTACGCGGCCCAGGTCGTCGAGGCGGGCGCGGCGGCCGTACTGGCCTCACGGCCCGTCGGCGTCCCCGCGATCGTCGTGGACGACGTCCAGACCGCGCTCGGCGCCCTCGCCCGGCACGTCGTGCACACGCTCGGCGCGACCCTCGTCGGTCTCACCGGCTCGGCCGGCAAGACCAGCACCAAGGACCTCATCGCCCAGGTGCTCCGGCGCAAGGCGCCGACCGTGTTCACGCCCGGCTCGCTCAACAACGAGATCGGACTGCCGCTGACGGCGCTGTCGGCCACCGAGGAGACCCGGTTCCTCGTGCTGGAGATGGGGGCCCGCGGCATCGGGCACATCCGCTACCTCACCGGACTGACGCCCCCGCGGATCGGCCTCGTGCTCAACGTCGGCACCGCCCACATCGGCGAGTTCGGCGGCCGCGAACAGATCGCACAGGCAAAGGGCGAACTGGTCGAGTCCCTTCCGCCGGCGAGCGAGGGCGGCGTCGCCGTCCTCAACGCCGACGACCCCGCGGTCCGCGCCATGGCCTCCCGTACACAGGCGAAGGTGGTCCTTTTCGGAGAGTCCGGCGAAGCGGACGTTCGGGCCGAGAACGTGCGACTCACGGACAGCGGACAGCCCGCCTTCAGTCTTCGCACACCCTCCGGGTGCAGCGATGTGACCATGCGCCTGTACGGTGAGCATCACGTGTCGAACGCGCTCGCCGCGGCCGCCGTCGCCCATGAGCTGGGCATGTCCGCAGCTGAGATCGCCACCGCGCTCTCCGAGGCGGGCTCCCTCTCCCGTTGGCGTATGGAGGTCACCGAGCGCCCGGACGGCGTGACGATCGTCAACGACGCCTACAACGCGAACCCCGAGTCCATGCGAGCCGCCCTGCGCGCGCTCGCGGCAATGGGCAGAGCCTCACAGGCGACGGGGGGCCGGACCTGGGCGGTGCTCGGCAAGATGGCCGAGCTGGGGGACGAGGCGCTCGCCGAGCACGACGCGGTCGGACGGCTCGCCGTCCGGCTCAATGTCGGCAAGCTCGTCGCGGTCGGGGGCAGGGAAGCCGCCTGGCTGCAACTGGGCGCATACAACGAGGGTTCGTGGGGTGAGGAGTCGGTGCACGTGTCCGACGCACAGGCGGCTGTCGACCTGTTGCGCAGCGAGTTGCGCCCGGGGGACGTCGTGCTCGTGAAGGCGTCCCGTTCGGTCGGCCTCGAGAGCGTCGCGCAGGCGCTGCTCGCGACCGGCGCCGAGGGTGAGGTCGCCACCCGATGATGAATCAGATCCTGTTCGCGGGTGTGATCGGCCTCTTCCTGACGCTGGTCGGAACGCCGCTGCTGATCAAGCTGCTGGCGCGCAAGGGCTACGGCCAGTACATCCGCGACGACGGCCCGCGCGAGCACGCCAGCAAGCGCGGTACGCCGACCATGGGCGGCATCGCCTTCATCTTCGCGACGGTCGCCGCGTACTTCCTGTCCAAGGTGATCACCGGCAAGCCGCCGACCTACTCCGGCCTGCTGGTGCTGGGCCTGATGTGCGGCATGGGCCTGGTCGGCTTCCTCGACGACTACATCAAGATCGTCAAGCGTCGTTCGCTGGGCCTGCGGGCCAAGGCGAAGATGGCCGGCCAGCTGATCGTCGGCATCGCCTTCGCGGTGCTGTCGCTCCAGTTCTCCGACAACCGGGGCAACACGCCCGCCTCCACCAAGCTGTCGTTCATCACGGACTTCGGCTGGACGATCGGCCCCGTGCTGTTCGTGGTCTGGGCGCTGTTCATGATCCTCGCGATGTCCAACGGCGTGAACCTGACGGACGGCCTGGACGGCCTCGCCACCGGCGCCTCCGTCCTGGTCTTCGGCGCCTACACGTTCATCGGCGTCTGGCAGTTCCAGGAGTCCTGCGCCAACGGCGAGACGCTGACCAACCCCAGCGCCTGCTACGAGGTGCGCGATCCGCTGGACCTCGCGGTCATCGCCTCGGCGCTGATGGGCGCCTGCCTCGGCTTCCTGTGGTGGAACACCTCGCCGGCCAAGATCTTCATGGGCGACACCGGTTCGCTGGCGCTCGGCGGCGTGCTCGCCGGGCTGGCGATCTGCTCCCGCACCGAGCTGCTGATCGCCCTCCTGGGCGGCCTGTTCGTGCTGATCACCATGTCGGTGGTCATCCAGGTCGGCTCCTTCAAGCTCACCGGCAAGCGCGTCTTCCGCATGGCGCCACTGCAACACCACTTCGAACTCAAGGGCTGGTCCGAGGTCCTGGTCGTGGTCCGCTTCTGGATCATCCAGGGCATCTGTGTGATCGTCGGACTGGGCCTCTTCTACGCGGGATGGGCAGCGGACAAGTGACCGACTGGCAGGGGAAGAACGTCACCGTCGCCGGGCTCGGCGTCTCCGGCGTACCGGCGGCCAAGGTGCTCCACGGGCTCGGCGCGCACGTCACCGTCGTCAACGACGGCGACGACGCCCGCGCGCGGGAGCAGGCCGCCGATCTCCAGGCGCTGGGCGTGACCGTGCGCCTCGGCGACGGCGACACCCTGCCCGACGGCGCCGAACTCGTCGTCACCGCACCCGGCTGGAAGCCGGACAAGCCGCTGTTCACGGCGGCGCGCGCGGCCGGCGTCCCGGTCTGGGGCGACGTCGAACTCGCCTGGCGGATCAGGGGGCTGGACGGCAGGCCGGCCGCCCCCTGGCTGTGCGTCACCGGCACCAACGGCAAGACCACCACCACCCGGATGCTGGCCTGCATCCTGGAGGCCGCCGGACTGCGCACGGCCGCCGTCGGCAACATCGGCGTCTCCCTGCTGGACGCGGTGACCGGCGACGAGCAGTACGACGTCCTCGCCGTCGAACTCTCCAGCTACCAGCTGCACTGGGCGCCCTCGCTGCGCGCCCACTCCGCCGCCGTCCTCAACCTCGCCCCCGACCACCTCGACTGGCACGGCTCGATGAAGGCGTACGCCCAGGACAAGGGGCGCGTCTACGAGGGCAATCAGGTCGCCTGCGTCTACAACGTGGCCGACCCGGCCACCGAGGACCTGGTGCGCGAGGCGGACGTCGAGGAGGGCTGCCGGGCCGTCGGCTTCACCCTGGGCCCGCCCGCCCCGTCCCAACTCGGCGTGGTGGACGGCATCCTGGTCGACCGCGCCTTCGTCGAGAACCGGCAGAAGAACGCCCAGGAACTCGCCGAGGTCGAGGACGTCGACCCGCCCGCCCCGCACAACATCGCCAACGCCCTCGCCGCGGCGGCCCTCGCCCGCGCCTTCGGGGTGCCCGCCAAGGCCGTCCGGGACGGTCTGCGGGCCTTCACCCCGGACGCCCACCGCATCGCCCACGTGGCCGACGTGGACGGCGTCGCCTACGTCGACGACTCCAAGGCCACCAACACCCACGCCGCGCAGGCCTCGTTGGCGGCCTACCCGTCGATCGTCTGGATCGCCGGCGGACTCGCCAAGGGCGCGACCTTCGACGAACTCGTCGCCGAGTCCGCCCCCCGCCTGCGCGCCGTCGTCCTCATGGGCGCCGACCGCGCCCTGATCCGCGAAGCCCTGGCGCGACACGCCCCGGAAGTACCCGTCGTCGACCTCGACCGGACCGACACTGGGGCGATGCTCGCGGCTGTCCGGGAGGCCCGCCGCCTCGCCGTCACGGGCGACACGGTGCTCCTCGCCCCGGCCTGCGCCTCCATGGACATGTTCGTCAACTACAACCAGCGCGGTGACGCGTTCGCACAGGCCGTTCGCGAACTCGGCGCCTGACCCGGCCGCCTGCCGGGCGACCTTGGGAGGGACGCGTGGGAACGTCACGGCCGACCTGCGGCGGACGACTCAGCGGGTACGGAGCGGAAGATGCCCGGTAGCCGAACCGGGCGTCCGCCCGTCCAGCGGACCGTCCGCCGACCCGCCGCCCCCTCCCGGTCCGGCCGCGACAACCCCCTGCGACGGCTCCACACGCGTCTCAGGAAGGCCTGGGACCGGCCGCTGACGGCCTACTACCTGATCTTCGGCGGCAGCCTGCTGATCACCGTGCTGGGCCTCGTGATGGTCTACTCGGCCTCCCAGATCACCGCGCTGCAGATGTCGCTGCCCGGCTCGTTCTTCTTCCGCAAACAGTTCCTGGCCGCCTCCATCGGCGCCGTGCTGCTGCTCGTCGCGTCGCGCATGCCGGTGAAACTGCACCGCGGGCTCGCCTACCCGATCCTCGCGGGCGCCGTCTTCCTCATGGCGCTGGTGCAGGTGCCGGGGATAGGGATGTCGGTCAACGGCAACCAGAACTGGATCTCGCTCGGCGGCTCCTTCCAGATCCAGCCCAGCGAGTTCGGCAAGCTCGCGCTGGTCCTGTGGAGCGCCGACCTCCTCGCCCGCAAACAGGAGCGGAACCTGCTCGCGCAGTGGAAGCACATGCTGGTGCCGCTGGTGCCGGTCGCGTTCATGCTGCTCGGACTGATCATGCTGGGCGGCGACATGGGCACGGCGATCATCCTGACGGCGATCCTGTTCGGCCTGCTGTGGCTCGCGGGGGCGCCCACCCGGCTCTTCGTCGGGGTCCTGTCGATCGCCGCCACCCTCGGCGTGATCCTCATCAAGACCAGCCCGAACCGCATGGCGCGGTTGCAGTGCATCGGCGCCACCGATCCCGGCCCGGGCGACGCCTGCTGGCAGGCCGTGCACGGGATCTACGCCCTGGCCTCCGGCGGGATCTTCGGCTCCGGACTCGGTGCGAGTGTGGAGAAATGGGGTCAACTCCCCGAGGCGCACACCGACTTCATCTTCGCCATCACCGGCGAGGAACTGGGTCTCGCGGGGACGCTGTCGGTGCTCGCCCTGTTCGCGGCTCTAGGCTATGCGGGTATCCGCGTGGCCGGACGCACGGAGGACCCCTTCGTGAGGTACGCCGCGGGAGGTGTGACCACCTGGATCACCGCTCAGGCGGTGATCAACATCGGTGCGGTGCTCGGCCTGCTGCCGATCGCCGGCGTCCCCCTCCCGCTGTTCTCCTACGGGGGCTCCGCCCTGCTTCCGACCATGTTCGCCATCGGGTTGCTGATCGCCTTCGCACGCGACGAACCCGCTGCGCGGGCGGCGCTTGCGATGCGGCACCCCCGCTTTGGTAGAAAGCGGGGGTCGGGGGGCTCGGCGTTCGACCGCAGTCCCCGGAGATGGAACACGATGCGACGGCGTGCCTCGGCGGCGCGCCCGTCCGGAGAGCGGTGAATTTCGGTGCATGTCGTACTCGCCGGCGGGGGGACCGCCGGCCACATCGAGCCCGCGCTCGCCCTCGCGGACGCCCTGCGCAGGCAGGACCCCGGTGTGGGGATCACGGCCCTGGGCACGGAGCGCGGCCTGGAGACCACGCTCGTCCCGCAGCGCGGCTACGAGCTGGCGCTGATCCCCGCCGTCCCGCTGCCGCGCAAGCCCACCCCTGAACTGATCACGGTCCCGGGCCGGCTGCGCGGCACGATCAAGGCCGCCGAGCAGATCCTGGAGCGCACCAAGGCGGACGCCGTCGTCGGCTTCGGCGGTTACGTGGCCCTGCCCGCCTACCTCGCCGCCAAGCGCCTCGGCGTGCCGATCGTCGTCCACGAGGCCAACGCCCGCCCCGGCCTGGCCAACAAGATCGGTTCGCGCTACGCGGCCCGGGTCGCCGTCTCCACGCCCGACAGCAAGCTGCGCGACGCCCGCTACATCGGCATCCCGCTGCGCCGCTCCATCGCCACCCTGGACCGGGCCGCGGCCCGCCCCGAGGCCCGGCACATGTTCGGCCTCGACCCCAACCTGCCGACCCTGCTGGTCTCCGGCGGTTCGCAGGGCGCGCGCCGCCTCAACGAGGTCGTCCAGCAGGTCGCGCCGTGGCTCCAGCAGGCCGGCATCCAGATCCTGCACGCGGTCGGCCCGAAGAACGAACTGCCGCACGTGCAGCAGATGCCGGGGATGCCCCCGTACATCCCGGTACCGTACGTCGAGCGCATGGACCTCGCGTACGCCGCCGCCGACATGATGCTCTGCCGGGCGGGCGCGATGACCGTCGCCGAGCTGTCCGCCGTCGGGCTCCCGGCCGCCTACGTCCCGCTGCCCATCGGCAACGGCGAACAGCGGCTGAACGCCCAGCCGGTGGTCAAGGCGGGCGGCGGGCTGCTGGTCGACGACGCGGAACTGACTCCCGACTGGGTCCGGGAGAACGTCCTGCCCGTCCTCGCCGACCCGCACCGGCTGTACGAGATGTCCCGCGCGGCCGGTGAGTTCGGCCGCCGCGACGCCGACGACCTGCTCGTCGGCATGGTGTACGAGGCGATCGCCGCCTCGCGCGCACACCGCTAGGCACGTCCGACGAAAGGGCAGGGAGCGTGGCCGGACCAGACACCGCCGAGCGCGGTGCACGCCAGCGGGAGTCCTCCGGCCCGCCCCCCGCCCGGCGACGGATGACGCGTCGACTTCGTACGATCATCATCCTGGCGTGCGCCGTCGTGCTCCTCGGCGCCGGCACCGTCTGGGCGTTGTACGGCTCGCAGTGGCTGCGGGTGCGCAGCGTCGGCGTCTCGGGCACGGCGGTGCTCACGCCCCAGCAGGTGCGCGAGGCCGCCGACGTGCCGGTCGGGGCGCCGCTGGTCTCCGTCGACACCGGCGCGATCGAGGCGCGGCTGCGCAGGGAACTCCCCCGGATCGACTCGGTCGACGTGGTGCGTTCCTGGCCGCACGGAATCGACCTGGAAGTGACCGAACGCACGCCGGTCCTGCTGGTGCGCAAAGGGGCGAAGTTCGTGGAAGTCGACGACGAAGGAGTCCGTTTCGCCACGGTTTCCAAGGCCCCCGCCGGGGTGCCGCTTCTCGAAACGGCCCTTTCCTCCTCGCGTTCGGCCGCGGCGAGCCTGCGCCGCTTCGGCGCGGAGCGACTGGTGCGCGAGGCCGTCATGGCCGCCCGTTCGCTCCCGTCCGCCGTCGCGCGGGAGACCCGCGCCGTCAAGGTCCGCTCCTACGACGACATCTCGCTGGACCTGGGGCGCGGCCGCACGGTTGCCTGGGGAAGCGCCGAGAACGGCGCCGCGAAGGGCCGCGCGCTGACCGCCCTCATGAAAGCCGCCCCGGGCGCGCGGCACTTCGACGTGAGCGCTCCCACCGCCCCTGCGTCATCAGGGAGTTGACGCACATCCGCGCAGGCCAGCACCCTGGTTGGGCAGCGACACGGCTGATCACATAGGGTGAAAAGAAAAACGGGAGGTTCGGCGTGTTCGTTGAACGGGCGCCACGTGTCGACTTAGTGTCCTGTTCAGAAGACTCCAAGGAACGGACACACTGGTAACCCTAAACTTCAGCGTTAGGGTTCGGGTCGGCGAAACGGACCGTCCCATTCGGCATCAGTCGTCGCATCGCACCACCTGCGAGCCGACGACACGTAACTCGAGGCGAGAGGCCTTCGACGTGGCAGCACCGCAGAACTACCTCGCAGTCATCAAAGTCATCGGTGTCGGCGGCGGTGGTGTCAATGCCATCAACCGGATGATCGAGGTCGGTCTCAAGGGCGTCGAGTTCATCGCCATCAACACCGACGCGCAGGCGCTGTTGATGAGCGACGCCGACGTCAAGCTCGACGTCGGCCGCGAACTCACCCGCGGACTCGGCGCCGGCGCCAACCCGGCCGTCGGCCGCAAGGCCGCAGAGGACCACCGCGAGGAGATCGAGGAGGTCCTCAAGGGGGCCGACATGGTCTTCGTGACGGCCGGCGAGGGCGGCGGCACCGGCACCGGCGGCGCGCCCGTCGTGGCCAACATCGCGCGCAACCTCGGCGCCCTCACCATCGGCGTGGTCACCCGCCCCTTCACCTTCGAGGGCCGGCGACGCGCCAACCAGGCCGAGGACGGCATCGCCGAACTCCGCGAAGAGGTCGACACCCTCATCGTCATCCCCAACGACCGGCTGCTGTCCATCTCGGACCGCCAGGTCTCGGTCCTGGACGCGTTCAAGTCGGCCGACCAGGTCCTGCTCTCCGGTGTCCAGGGCATCACCGACCTCATCACCACCCCCGGCCTGATCAACCTCGACTTCGCCGACGTCAAGTCGGTCATGTCCGAGGCCGGCTCGGCCCTCATGGGCATCGGCTCGGCCCGCGGGGACGACCGCGCGGTGGCCGCCGCCGAGATGGCGATCTCCTCGCCCCTGCTCGAGGCCTCCATCGACGGCGCCCGCGGCGTGCTGCTCTCCATCTCCGGCGGCTCCGACCTCGGCCTGTTCGAGATCAACGAGGCCGCCCAGCTGGTCAGCGAGGCCGCGCACCCCGAGGCCAACATCATCTTCGGCGCGGTCATCGACGACGCGCTCGGTGACGAGGTCCGGGTCACCGTGATCGCGGCCGGCTTCGACGGGGGCCAGCCCCCGGCCCGCCGGGAGACCGTCATGGGCTCGTCCTCGTCCTCGGCCCGCCGGGAGGAGCCCACCCCGGTACGGCAGCCCGAGAGCCGTCCGTCGTTCGGCTCGCTCGGCAGCGTCACGCCGAAGGAGGAGCCGGAGCCGGCCCCCGAGCCCGCGGCCGACCTCTCGGTCTCGCCGCCGGTGCCGCCGTCGCGGACCTACACGGACAGCGCGGCCGAGGAACTGGACGTGCCGGACTTCCTGAAGTGATAGGACAGCGCGAGAGCGTGAGCGGCGCGCACTTCGCCTTCACCGACCGGTGGGGCGGGGTGAGCGCCGCTCCGTATGAGCAGCTCAACCTCGGCGGAGCGGTCGGCGACGACCCCGACGCCGTGCGGACCAACCGTGGACTGGCGGCCGCGTCGCTCGGGCTGGACCCGGGCCGGGTCGTCTGGATGAACCAGGTACACGGCAACGAGGTGGCCGAGGTCGCCGGACCGTGGACCACCGCGGACGTCCCCGCGGTCGACGCACTGGTGACCGCGGCCCGCGGACTCGCCCTCGCCGTGCTGACGGCGGACTGCGTGCCGGTGCTGCTGGCCGACCCGGTCGCCGGGGTGGTCGCCGCGGCCCACGCCGGACGGCCGGGCATGGTCGCCGGGATCGTGCCCGCCGCCGTCGACGCCATGAAGCGGCTCGGCGCCGAGCCCGCCCGGATCGTGGCCCGCACCGGACCCGCCGTGTGCGGCCGGTGCTACGAGGTGCCGCAGGAGATGCGCGCCGAGGTGGCCGCCGTCGAACCGGCGGCGCACGCCGAGACGGGCTGGGGCACTCCCGCGGTCGACGTGAGCGCCGGCGTGCACGCGCAGCTCGAGCGGCTCGGGGTGCACGACCGGGAGCACTCGCCCGTGTGCACACGGGAGTCGGACGACCACTTCTCGTACCGCCGCGATCGCACCACGGGGCGACTCGCGGGATATGTCTGGCTGGACTGAGGCACATGACGGACCGTGAGGACGAACTCGCCGCGAATCTGGCGAAAGTGCGCGAGCGCATCGCCGCCGCGTGCACGGCCGCCGGGCGCGCGCCGCAGGACGTGACCCTGATCGTGGTCACCAAGACCTACCCGGCGAGCGACGTGCGGATCCTGTCCGGGCTCGGCGTGCGGCACGTCGCCGAGAACAAGGACCAGGACGCGGCGCCCAAGGCGGCCGAGTGCTCCGACCTGCCGCTCAGCTGGCACTTCGTGGGCCAGTTGCAGACCAACAAGGTGCGGTCCGTGGTGGGTTACGCGGACGTGGTGCAGTCCGTGGACCGCGCCAGGCTGGTGACGGCCCTGTCGAAGGAGGCCGTGCGGGCCGGCCGCGAGGTGGGCTGCCTCGTCCAGGTCGCCCTGGACGCGGGGGCGAGCGAGCGGGGCGAGCGCGGAGGCGTGGCCCCGGGCGGCGTCGCGGAGTTGGCGGACCTGATCGCCGGCTCACCGGGGCTGCGGATCGACGGACTGATGACCGTCGCACCTCTGACCGGGGAGTACGCGGGACGCCAACGGGCGGCGTTCGGGCGGTTGATGGATTTGTCGACTGACCTGCGCCGAGTCCATCCTGCTGCGAACATGGTGTCCGCAGGGATGAGTGCGGACCTCGAGGAGGCCGTGGCGGCCGGAGCGACACATGTACGCGTCGGCACCGCGGTACTCGGAGTCCGCGCCGGGCTCGGGTAACGTCGCCAGGAAGTCGGACCACAGTAGAAAATATGGTCATTACCGCCGAAAGGCGGACAGAAGGGCCACGTGGATCGCGGGACTTGGCAGTCGGAAGTCGATCCACCACAGAGCGGAGGACTCAGAGCATGGCCGGCGCGATGCGCAAGATGGCGGTCTACCTCGGCCTCGTGGAGGACGATGGGTACGACGGCCGGGGATTCGACCCCGACGACGACTTCGAACCCGAGCTCGACCCGGAACCCGAACGGGATCACCGGCGGCACGAGCCGTCCCACCAGTCACACGGAGCGCATCAGTCCCAAAGGGACGAAGAGGTGCGCATCGTGCAGCCGCCCGCTCCGCGTGAGCCGGCGGCCCGTTCCGCTTCGCTCCCCGCGGAATCCGGACGTCCGGCGCGTATCGCGCCCGTGGCATCCATCACACAAGAACGCCAGTCCCTGGAGAAGAACGCACCGGTGATCATGCCCAAGGTCGTGTCCGAACGAGAGCCTTACCGGATCACCACGCTTCACCCCCGGACCTACAACGAGGCCCGTACCATCGGGGAACACTTCCGTGAGGGCACCCCGGTGATCATGAATCTGACTGAGATGGATGACACAGACGCGAAGCGACTTGTCGACTTTGCGGCCGGTTTGGTGTTTGGTCTTCACGGCAGCATCGAGCGGGTGACGCAGAAGGTGTTCCTGTTGTCGCCTGCTAACGTCGATGTCACGGCGGAGGACAAGGCCCGCATCGCAGAGGGCGGGTTCTTCAACCAGAGCTGAGACGCACGACCGGAACAAGCGGCACAGAGCAGCACAGAGCAGGGGAGAGGGAAGCACCGAACATGAGCGTGGTCCTGGATGTCGTCTACATCGCGCTGATGGTCTTCCTCATCGTGCTCATCTTCCGGTTGGTCATGGACTACGTCTTCCAGTTCGCCCGCTCATGGCAGCCCGGCAAGGCGATGGTGGTCGTTCTGGAGGCCACTTACACTGTCACCGATCCACCGCTCAAGCTTCTGCGGCGGGTCATCCCGCCGTTGCGTCTCGGGGGCGTGGCGCTCGACCTGTCCTTCTTCGTACTGATGATCATCGTCTACATCCTGATCTCGATCGTGAGCCGGCTGTGAGCGATGTGAACTACCGTCTTGCCGATGCCGACGACTACGTTGAGGTGAAGAGATGCCGTTGACCCCCGAGGACGTGCGGAACAAGCAGTTCACGACCGTCCGCCTCCGAGAAGGCTATGACGAGGACGAGGTCGATGCCTTCCTCGATGAGGTCGAAGCCGAACTGACGCGCCTGCTCCGCGAGAACGAGGACCTGCGCGCCAAACTGGCGGCGGCCACGCGCGCGGCTGCCCAGAACCAGCAGAACATGCGCAAGCCCCCCGAGCAGGACCAGCAGCAGGGCGGCATGCCCCAGCAGGGCGGCATGCAGCAGGGCGGCATGCAGCAAGGCGGCATGCAGCAGGGCGGTATGCAGCAAGGCGGCATGCCCCAGCAGGGGATGCCTCCGCAGGGGATGCCGCAGCAGGGCATGCGAGGTCCGGGCGCTCCGGTGCCCGCCGGCATATCTGGCCCGCCGCAGCAGCAGATGGGCGGCCCCATGGGCGGCCCGCCCCAGCTGCCGAGCGGTGCACCGCAGCTGCCCGCCGGTCCCGGCGGACAGGGTGGCCCGCAGGGTCCCGGCCCGATGGGCCAGGGTCCGATGGGTCAGGGTCCGATGGGCCAGGGCGGCCCCATGGGCCAGGGCATGGGCGGCCAGCCCCCCATGCAGCAGCAGATGGGCGGTCCGATGGGCGGCCCCATGGGCGGCCCGATGGGCGGCCCCGGTCAGGCTCCCGGTGGCGACAGCGCCGCGCGTGTCCTCTCGCTGGCCCAGCAGACCGCCGACCAAGCGATCGCCGAGGCCCGTTCCGAGGCCAACAAGATCGTCGGCGAGGCGCGTTCGCGCGCCGAGGGTCTCGAGCGCGACGCCCGTGCCAAGGCCGACGCCCTGGAGCGGGACGCGCAGGAGAAGCACCGCGTCGCGATGGGCTCCCTGGAGTCCGCCCGCGCCACGCTGGAGCGCAAGGTCGAGGACCTGCGCGGCTTCGAGCGCGAGTACCGCACGCGTCTGAAGTCGTACCTCGAGTCCCAGCTGCGCCAGCTGGAGACCCAGGCCGACGACTCGCTCGCTCCGCCGCGCACCCCGGCCGCGGCCTCCCTGCCGCCGTCCCCGGCGCCCTCGATGGCTCCGGCCGGCGCCGGCGCCCCGTCGTACGGCGGCAACCCGGGCATGGGCGCTCCCAGTCCGGCCGCCCCGTCCTACGGCGGTCAGCAGCAGATGTCCCCGGCGATGACTCAGCCGATGGCTCCGGTACGTCCGCAGGGTCCCTCCCCGATGGGCCAGGCTCCCTCGCCGATGCGCGGCTTCCTCATCGACGAGGACGACAACTGACGGCCAGTAGTACGCCTTAGGCGTCGGCAGCGTTCAAAGGGGCGGGACCCCGGATCACGATCCGGGGTCCCGCCCCTTTTACGCGTGTTGACGTTGCTGTTGACGCCGCCGACGCCGCCGACGCCCGCGTCCGCACCGCGTCCCCCCGCCGGCACGACGAAGGGCCCGGCCTCCCCCGACGGGTCGAGGGGAGCCGGGCCCTTCGTGCGGCCTCAGGCCTTGCGCAGGCGGAACGTGAGGGTCAGGGCCTCGTCCGTGAACGGGGCGCCGTAGGAGTCGTCCGCCTCGCCCCGGGCGAAGTCGGTGGCGAGGACCTCGTCGGCGATGAGACCGGCGTGCCCGGACAGGGCGTCTGCCGTGGCCGGGTCGGTGGCGCTCCAGCGCAGCGCGATGCGGTCGGCCACGTCGAGGCCGCTGTTCTTGCGGGCCTCCTGGATCAGCCGGATCGCGTCACGGGCCAGGCCCGCGCGGCGCAGCTCCTCGGTGATCTCCAGGTCGAGGGCGACCGTGGCGCCGGAGTCGGAGGCGACCGACCAGCCCTCGCGCGGGGTCTCGGTGATGATCACCTCGTCGGGGGCCAGCGTGATCGTCTCGCCGTCGACCTCGACGGACGCCGTGCCCTCGCGCAGGGCGAGGGAGAGCGCGGCCGCGTCGGCGTTCGCGACCGCCTTGGCCACGTCCTGGACGCGCTTGCCGAACCGCTTGCCCAGCGCGCGGAAGTTGGCCTTGGCGGTGGTGTCGACCAGCGAGCCGCCCACCTCGGAGAGCGAGGCCAGGGACTCGACGTTCAGCTCCTCCGTGATCTGCGCGTGCAGCTCGGGGGAGAGGGCGTCGAACCCGGCGGCGGCCACCAGCGCGCGGCGCAGCGGCTGGCGGGTCTTCACGCCGGACTCCGCGCGCGTGGCGCGGCCCAGCTCCACCAGACGGCGGACCAGGACCATCTGCTTCGACAGCTCCGGGTCGATCGCCGAGAGGTCCGCCTCGGGCCAGGACGACAGGTGCACCGACTCCGGGGCGCCGGGGGTGACCGGCACGACCAGGTCCTGCCAGACCCGCTCGGTGATGAACGGGGTCAGCGGCGCCATCAGCCTGGTGACCGTCTCGACGACCTCGTGCAGGGTGCGCAGCGCCGCCTTGTCGCCCTGCCAGAAGCGGCGGCGGGAGCGGCGGACGTACCAGTTGGACAGGTCGTCGACGAAGGCGGAGAGCAGCTTGCCGGCGCGCTGGGTGTCGTAGGCCTCCAGCGACTGCGTCACCTGGTCGGTGAGGGCGTGCAGCTCGGACAGCAGCCAGCGGTCGAGCAGCGGGCGCTCGGCCGGGGCCGGGTCGGCCCCGCTGGGCGCCCAGCCCGACGTACGGGCGTACAGGGCCTGGAAGGCGACCGTGTTCCAGTACGTCAGGAGCGTCTTGCGGACGACCTCCTGGATGGTGCCGTGGCCGACCCGGCGGGCCGCCCACGGAGAGCCGCCGGCCGCCATGAACCAGCGGACCGCGTCGGCGCCGTGCTGGTCCATCAGCGGGATCGGCTGGAGGATGTTGCCCAGGTGCTTGGACATCTTGCGGCCGTCCTCGGCGAGGATGTGGCCGAGGCAGACGACGTTCTCGTAACTGGACTTGTCGAAGACGAGCGTGCCGACCGCCATCAGCGTGTAGAACCAGCCGCGGGTCTGGTCGATGGCCTCGCTGATGAACTGGGCCGGGTAGCGGGACTCGAACAGTTCCTTGTTCTTGTACGGGTAGCCCCACTGCGCGAACGGCATCGACCCCGAGTCGTACCAGGCGTCGATGACCTCCGGCACGCGGGTGGCCGTCGCACCGCAGCCCTCGTGCGGGCAGGCGAAGGTGACGGCGTCGATGAACGGGCGGTGCGGGTCCAGCTCCGACTGGTCCGTGCCGGTCAGCTCGGTGAGCTCCGCGCGCGAGCCGACGACGGTGAGGTGGTCGTCCTCGCAGCGCCAGATGGGCAGCGGGGTGCCCCAGTAGCGGCTGCGGGACAGCGCCCAGTCGATGTTGTTGTTCAGCCAGTCGCCGAACCGGCCGTGCTTGACGGTGTCGGGGAACCAGTTGGTCTTCTCGTTCTCCTGAAGCAGACGGTCCTTGACGGCCGTCGTGCGGATGTACCAGGAGGGCTGCGCGTAGTAGAGCAGCGCGGTGTGGCAGCGCCAGCAGTGCGGATAGCTGTGCTCGTAGGGGATGTGCTTGAACAGCAGGCCGCGCTGCTGGAGGTCCTCGGTGAGCTTTTCGTCCGCCTTCTTGAAGAAGACGCCGCCGACCATCGGCACGGACTCCTCGAAGGTGCCGTCCGGGCGGACCGGGTTCACCACGGGCAGGCCGTAGGAGCGGCAGACCTTGAGGTCGTCCTCGCCGAAGGCGGGGGACTGGTGGACCAGACCGGTGCCGTCCTCGGTGGTGACGTACTCGGCGTTGACGACGTAGTGCGCCTCGGCCGGGAACTCCACGAGCTCGAACGGACGTTGATAGGTCCAGCGCTCCATTTCGGCGCCGGTGAAGGTCTGCCCGGTAGTCTCCCAGCCCTCGCCGAGCGCCTTGGCGAGCAGCGGCTCGGCGACGACGAGCTTCTCCTCGCCGTCGGTGGCGACGACGTAGGTGACCTCCGGGTGCGCGGCCACGGCCGTGTTGGACACCAGGGTCCAGGGGGTCGTCGTCCACACCAGGAGCGCTGCCTGGCCGGCGAGCGGACCGGAGGTGAGCGGGAAACGGACGTACACGGACGGGTCGACGACCGTCTCGTAGCCCTGCGCCAGCTCGTGGTCGGACAGGCCGGTGCCGCAGCGGGGGCACCAGGGGGCGACGCGGTGGTCCTGGACCAGCAGGCCCTTGTCGAAGATCTCCTTCAGCGACCACCAGACGGACTCGATGTACTCGGGGTCCATCGTGACGTAGGCGTCGTCGAGGTCGACCCAGTAGCCCATGCGGGTCGTCAGGTCGGAGAAGGCGTCGGTGTGCCGCAGGACGGACTCGCGGCACCGGGCGTTGAAGTCGGCGATGCCGTACGCCTCGATGTCCTTCTTGCCGCTGAAGCCGAGTTCCTTCTCGACCGCCAGCTCCACCGGGAGGCCGTGGCAGTCCCAGCCGGCCTTGCGGGCCACGTGGTAGCCGCGCATGGTGCGGAAGCGGGGGAAGACGTCCTTGAAGACGCGCGCCTCGATGTGGTGGGCGCCCGGCATGCCGTTCGCGGTGGGCGGGCCCTCGTAGAACACCCACTCGGGGCGGCCCTGGGACTGCTCCAGGCTCTTGGCGAAGATCTTCTGCTCGCGCCAGAAGTCGAGCACCGCGTGCTCGAGGGCGGGCAGGTCGACCTGGGCGGGCACCTGGCGGTACTGCGGCGTTGTCATCTGCGAGCTTCCTCCGGCGGACGTGCTGCCTTCCGTCGGAGGGACGAGAGCCTTCTTGCCTGTCTACGCCGTGTGCGGCGCGCTCCCGCGGTACCACCCTCCTTGGCCCGCCGGGGCGGCCTGCGCTCCGGTGAGCCCCCTCATTGGGGTCGCGATGCCGGTTCTACCAACCCCTGCGGGGTCTTCTTCCGGCGGCTCCGGGGTGATCTTCACGTCGCGCTCGCCCCCGGGCTCCCACCGTCCCCGGGTCGCTCTGGGCTGCGTACGCCGCTACTCGTCCCCATCCACGCTTCTCGCTGCGCCCAGTGTACGGCGCGACGACGACAGCGGCCGACCGGTTTGCGGTGGCCCCGGGCACGGCGCAGGATCGGGTCCGTTATGCCCCGAATGGTGGCGGGAAGGGGAGGGGTGCGTGTTCGGATCGCGGGACGTCCGGCCCGGCGGATTACCGGGCGGGGAGCTGGGCACAACGCAGGCAGGCTTGCCGCGTGGCGTGCGCGAGGCGGGCGAATCGGGCGGTGTGCCCCGTTGCCGCGGGCTCCAAGTCGATTTATCGTCCCAGCACGATTCGCGTGCAAGATCACAATATGTGAAGGGGCCGCGGCCATGGTGGCGAAGAAGACCGCCGTACAGCAGTCGGCGTCCGACCGGGACACGGATGCCTCCGGCGCGGCCAGGGACGCGAAGGCGGGGCGGGCCGTGAAGACGGCGCGGCCCGCCGCCGCGGGGAAGACCGCGAAGACTACGGCCGCGAAGACGGGCGCCGCGAAGACGGCGGCGGCGAAGACGGCGGCCGCGAGGGCGCCCGCCACGAAGCGGGCCGCGGCGAAGAGGACCGCGGCGAAGAGGACCGGCGTGGCGCAGACCGTCCCGGAGGAGGCCGTCCCGGATGCAGCCGTGTCGGAGGAGACCGTCCCGCAGACGTCTGGCGTGGCGGTGACCGCCCCGGAGAAGGCCCCGGAGAAGGCCGCGGAGAAGGCCGCGGCGAAGAAGGCGGCTGCCGGCAGGACGGCCGCCGGGAGGACGGCGGCGAAGAAGGCGGGCGCCGGGAAGACCGCCGCCACGAAGGCGGCGGCCGGGAAGGCCGTCGGCTCCAAGGGCGTGGCGGCGACCAGCGCGGGCAGGAAGAACACGGCCAAGAAGGTGGGCGCGGCCTCGGCCGCGGAGCAGACGGGAGCCACGACTGTGGTTGCGAAGAAGACTCCGGGTACGGCCACGGCGGCGAAGACCGCTGTCCCCAAGGCACGCCTCGCGGCGGCGGAGCCTGGCGAGCTGGCGGTGCGCCCCGGTGAGGATCCGTGGACGCCGGAGGAGGTCGAGGAGGCCCGCGCGGAGCTGCAGTCCGAGATGGAGAGGCTGCGCGCGGAACTGTCCTCGTCCGAGGCGGCCCTGATGGGCCTGATGCGCGACTCGGGGGACGGCGCCGGCGACGACCAGGCCGACACCGGCACCAAGAACATCACACGCGAGCACGAACTGGCGCTGGCCGCCAACGCGCGCGAGATGCTCGACCAGACCGAGCACGCCCTGGAGCGGCTGGACGCCGGCACCTACGGACTGTGCGAGAACTGCGGGAACGCCATCGGCAAGGCCCGCATGCAGGCCTTCCCGCGGGCCACCCTGTGCGTCGAGTGCAAGCAGAAGCAGGAGCGCCGGTACTGATCGCCTGACGGCCGGGGGGTGTGCCGTACCCTCGTCCTCAGTCAGGCACCTAGGTTGAGGGACTCACGTGGCAGAGGCGGAGCGCGTCATCGGTACGCCGGACACCCCAGAGACGGGATCCGAGCCGGAGCAGTCGTCCGGCCCGGGTGAGCAGGAGGGCGCCGGGGCGCGGCCCGGGGGCAAGCGCCGTATCGCCGTGCTCTTCACCGTGGCCGCGTTCGCCTACGCGCTCGACCTGGTGAGCAAGATGCTCGTGGTCGCCAGGCTGGAGCACCACGCGCCGATCGAGATCGTCGGGGACTGGCTCCGGTTCGAGGCGATCCGCAACGCCGGCGCGGCCTTCGGCTTCGGCGAGGCCTTCACCGTGATCTTCACGGTGATCGCCGCGGCCGTGATCGTGGTGATCGCCCGGCTCGCCCGCAAGCTCTACAGCCTGCCCTGGGCGATCGCCCTGGGCCTGCTGCTGGGCGGTGCTCTGGGCAACCTCACCGACCGGATCTTCCGCGCGCCGGGGGTCTTCGAGGGCGCCGTCGTGGACTTCATCGCGCCGAAGCACTTCGCGGTCTTCAACCTCGCCGACTCGGCGATCGTGTGCGGCGGCATCCTGATCGTGCTGCTGTCGTTCCGCGGTCTGGACCCGGACGGCACCGTCCACAAGGACTGAGCCCCGCGCCCGAGCCCCGCGCGCGGGGGCCCGGACCGGCCTCCCGGGGGCGCGATCCGGCCGTCCGGCGGGGGCGGTCGTCCACAGGGCCGTGCGGCGGTGTCGTGCCCGTCCTGCATACTCGACGGGTGAGCACGATTCCCGAGATCCGTACCCTGCCCGTGCCGGACGGCCTGGAGGGCGAGCGCGTCGACGCCGCCATCTCCCGCATGTTCGGCTTCTCCCGTACGAAGGCCGCCGAGCTGGCCGCGGCGGGGAAGGTCATGGTCGACGGCTCGGTGGTCGGCAAGTCCGAGCGGGTCAGCGGCGGCGCCTGGCTGGAGGTAGAGATGCCCCAGGCCCCGGCGCCGGTGCAGATCGTCGCCGAGCCGGTCGAGGGCATGGAGATCGTCCATGACGACGACGACGTGGTCGTCATCGTCAAGCCGGTCGGCGTGGCCGCGCACCCCTCGCCCGGCTGGAGCGGGCCGACGGTGATCGGCGGGCTGGCCGCCGCCGGCTACCGGATCTCCACCTCCGGCGCGGCCGAGCGCCAGGGCATCGTGCACCGCCTGGACGTCGGCACGTCCGGCCTGATGGTCGTCGCCAAGTCGGAGCGGGCGTACACGTCGCTGAAGCGCCAGTTCAAGGAGCGCACGGTCGACAAGCGCTACCACACGCTCGTCCAGGGCCATCCCGACCCGACCAGCGGCACCATCGACGCCCCCATCGGCCGCCACCCCCAGCACGACTACAAGTGGGCGGTCACGGCCGAGGGCAAGCCGTCCGTCACGCACTACGACCTGATCGAGGCGTTCCGCGCGGCCTCCCTGCTGGACGTGAAGCTGGAGACGGGCCGCACGCACCAGATCCGCGTGCACATGGCCGCCCACCGCCACCCCTGCGTGGGGGACCTGACGTACGGCGCGGACCCCACCCTCGCCAAGCGGCTGGGCCTCACCCGGCAGTGGCTGCACGCCGTGCGGCTCGGCTTCGAGCACCCCGGCGACGGGCAGTGGGCGGAGTTCGCCAGCGACTACCCCGAGGACCTGGCCAAGGCCCTCGACCAGGTCCGCGAGGAGACCTACGGATGACCGGCGCGCCCGCGTACACGGTGCGTGTCGCCGGGGACCTCGCCGACCGGGAGGCGTGCTTCGCCGTCCGCAAGGAGGTCTTCGTCGGCGAGCAGGGCGTCCCCGAGGACCTGGAGTACGACGAGCACGACGCCGGCGCCGTGCACGTGCTGGCGGTCGCCGACGACGGGCGGCCGCTCGGCGCCGGACGCCTGCTGTACGGCGAGGCGGCCGCGCCCAGGACCGGCGATCCGTCGGTCGGCTCGCTGGGGCGGCTCGCCGTGACCCGCGAGGCGCGCGGGCTGGGCGTCGGCGCGGCGCTGGTGCGGGGCATCGAGGACGCGGCACGCGCGCGCGGGCTCGCGGCGGTGGACCTGCACGCGCAGACGCACGCGTTGGGATTCTACGAACGGCTGGGGTACAAGGCCTACGGACCGGAGGACCTGGAGGCGGGCATCCCGCACCGGTCCATGCGGCGTTCGCTGTAGCGGGCGCGAGGCGTGCGACGCTGGGGGTCCGGAGGTTCTTGATCGTCTAGACCCGGAGCGCTGACCGTGGATCAGTTGGCCCTGTTGTTCGTCCTGCTGCTCGGGGCCGTGGTGAGCGTCCCCGTCGGGGACCGGTTCGGACTGCCCGCTCCGGTGCTGATGACCCTGCTGGGGATCGTCCTCGCGGTGCTCGACTTCGTGCCCAACGTGGAAGTCCCGCCCGACCTGATCCTGCCCCTCCTGCTGCCGCCGCTGCTGTACGCGGCGGTGCGGCGGACCTCCTGGCGCCAGTTCGCCGCGAACGTGCGGCCCATCTTCCTGCTCGCCGTGGCGCTCGTCTTCGTCACCACGATCTGCGTGGCGGCCGTGGCCCACACCATCGTGCCCGGCCTGCCGCTGGCCGCCGCCGTCGCGCTGGGGGCGCTCGTCGCGCCTCCGGACCCCGTGGCGGCGACCGCCGTGGCCGGACAGCTCGGCCTGCCCCGCCGGCTGGTGTCCATCCTGGAGGGCGAGGGGCTGTTCAACGACGTCACGGCCATCGTGCTCTACCACGTCGCGATCGCGGCGGCCGTGAGCGGGAGCTTCTCGCCCTGGCGGGCCGGGCTCGACCTGGTGCTGTCCGCCGTGGTGGCCGTGGTCGTGGGCGTCGCGCTCGGCTGGGGCGCCAACCGGCTGCTGGACGTCCTCGGTGACACCACGCTGCAGATCGGCCTGACGCTGCTGGTGCCGTACGCCTCGTACGTGCTGGCGGAGGAGTTCCACGGGTCCGGGGTGCTGGCCGTGCTGACGACCGCCCTGTTCCTCGCCGAGTACGCCACCGATCCCGACGACGTGCTGACCCGGCTGGCCGGCCACACCTTCTGGGACATCATCGACACCCTCGTCACGGGCGTCGCCTTCGGACTGATCGGCCTGGAACTGCACAACGCGATCCGCACGGCCGCCGGGCGGTGGGAGGAGATGCTCGGGTGGGCCGGGGTGATCGTGGCGGTGGTCGTCGTCGTACGGCTGCTGTGGCTCATGCCGGCGACCTGGCTGACGCAACGCCTGCACGCCAGGAAGGACCACCTGGAGGACATCCCGACCAACTGGCGCGAGACCGTCGTCATGTGGTGGTCCGGGATGCGGGGAGTGGCCTCGGTGGCGCTGGCGCTGGCCGTCCCGCTGAAGACCGACGACGGGGGCCCCTTCCCGGAACGGGACGTGATCGTCTTCATCGCGTTCGGCGTGATCATGGCGACGCTGGTGCTCCAGGGGCTCACCCTGCCGTGGCTGGTGAAGCGGCTCGGCGTGCAGGCCGACACCGGCCGGGAGAAGGAGTTCGAGAAGGAGCTGGCGGTGCGGGCCGCGACGGCGGCGAAGAAGCGGCTGCGCGAGATCGAGTCCGAGGAGGACCTCTCCGAGGAACTGGCCGAGCAGATGCTGCGCCGGGCCTTCGACATCGGGCTGCGGATCAGTCCGGACGTCGGGGAGGACGAGCGGCGCGAGGGTCACGAGCAGCGGGTGCGCCGGCTCAAGCGGGTCCGGCGGATCCAGAACGAGATGCTGAGCGCGGCCCGGCACGAGGTGGTCGCCGCCCGCAACGAGACCGGCGCCGACCCCGAGATCGTCGACCGGGTGCTGCGTCACCTGGACGTGCGCAGCCTGCGCTGAGGCCGGCCGACGGTCCGGCCGGGGCTGTGCGGTAGGCGCCTCGGCGAGACCCGCGCCGGCCGGGCGGGCGGCGCGCGCCTCGCCGGCACGGCCGCCACCCGGCGCCGAGGGCCGCCATCCGGCGCACGCCTGGTCGCCGCCGGGACGCGCGACCTTCCAGGCCGCCGAAGTCACTCCGGCCGCCGAAGTCACTCCGGCTGCCGAAGTCACTCCGGCCGCTGAAGGCACTCCAGCCGTCGAAGCCACTCCGACGCGTCGAAGCCGTGGGGGGCCGCCGAAGCCGTCCCGGCCGGCGGGGGCGCCGGGTGGGACGGTTTCGGTGTTCAGCGGGGCGTGCGGCGTGGGACGGTTTCGGCGTTCAGCGGGGCGTGCGGGGTGCTTCGGAGGTGCGGCGGGCCACGCCGTCGGGGGAGGAGCTCTGGGCCGGCAGACGGCCCGGCGGTACGGCCGCGTGCGCGGTGTTGACCCGCGGCAGCGCGTACGGGTGCTCCTTCGACAGCCAGCGGATCATCTCCTCGCGGACCCTGACCCGTACCGTCCAGATGTCGTCGGAGTCCTTGGCCGTGACCAGCGCCCGCACCTGCATGGTGTTGGGCGTGGTGTCGGTGACGTCCAGACCGTAGGCGCGGCCGTCCCAGGCCGGGCACTCGCGCAGGATGTCGCGCAGCTTCTCCCGCATCGCCTCCAGCGGCGCCGCGTGGTCGACGTGCCAGTAGACGATGCCGGTCATCTGCGGCGTGCCGCGCGACCAGTTCTCGAACGGCTTCGACGTGAAGTACGACACGGGCATCGTGATGCGGCGCTCGTCCCAGGTGCGCACGGTCAGGAAGGTCAGGGTGATCTCCTCGACCGTGCCCCACTCGCCGTCCACCACGACCGTGTCGCCGATGCGCACCATGTCGCCGAACGCGATCTGCAGGCCGGCGAACAGGTTGCTCAGCGTGGACTGGGCGGCCACACCGGCGACGATGCCGAGGATCCCGGCCGAGGCCAGCAGGGAGGCGCCCGCCGCGCGCATCGCGGGGAAGGTCAGCAGCATCGCGGCGGCCGCGACCGTGCCGACGACGGCCGAGACCACCCGCATGATCAGCGACACCTGGGTCCGCACCCTGCGCACCCGGGCCGCGTCGCGGTGCATGCGCGCGTAGTGCGAGTACGACGTCTCGACGACCGCCCCGGCGATCCGGATCACCAGCCAGGCGGCCGAGCCGATCAGCACCAGGGTGAGAGTGCGGCCGATGCCGACCTTGTGGTCCTCCAGCATCTGCGCCTGGTCGTAGGAGCCTCTCAGCATCGCCGCGCACAGCACCAGCTGATACGGGATGCGACCACGGCGCAGCAGCCCCCAGAGTGAGGTCTCGGGGTGCCGTCGGTCGGCCTTGCACAGCAGACGGTCGGTGGCCCAGCCGATGAGGAAGGTGAGCACCACCGATCCGCCCACCACGATCACGGGGCGGAGCAGGTTCTCCATGCCTTCGAACGTAACCGGGTCCACCCGGCCTTGAACCTGCCACTTCTGTGAGGAGGCGCACGCGCGGCGCTGTCAGCGCAGGCTGGCACCATGGGCGCATGAACATCATGCTCTTCCATTCGACCTACGGTCCGCGGCCCGCGGTGTCCGCCGCGGCGGACCGGCTGCGCGCCGCCGGACACGAGGTCAGCACCCCGGACCTCTTCGACGGGCGCACGTTCGACACGGTCGAGGAGGGCATGGCGTACAAGGAGGAGATCGGCAAGGACGAGCTGCTGAGGAGAGCCGTGCTGGCCGCCGCGCCCTACTCGGAGCGCGGGCTGGTGTACGCCGGGTTCTCGCTGGGCGCGTCGATCGCCCAGACCCTCGCCCTCGGCGACGACAAGGCCCGCGGCCTGCTGCTCCTGCACGGCACCTCGGACCTCGCGCCGAACGTCACGGTGGACGACCTGCCGGTACAGCTGCACGTGGCCGAGCCGGACCCGTTCGAGACCGACGACTGGCTGAGCGCCTGGTACCTGCAGATGGGCCGGGCCGGCGCCGACGTGGAGGTGTACCGGTACGCGGGCGCCGGCCACCTGTACACCGACCCCGGCCTGCCCGACTACGACGAGGAGGCCGCCGAGGCCACCTGGCGGGTGGCGCTCGGCTTCCTCGGCACCCTGTGACCGGAGCCCCGTGAGCCGGAGCCCCGTGCCCGGAGGCCCGTGAGCCGGAGTCCCGGGACCGGACCGCCGGGCGGAGGGGTCCGCCCGGCCGCCCGGCCGCCCGGCTACACCGGGTCGTACGTGCGCTCCACCTTCTGCGTGCCGCTGCGCGTGCGGTACGAGCGCGACCACGAGGAGGTCGCGGCGGGGTTGGTCCGGTCGGACACGACGTAGTAGTCCATCTGCGCGCGTTCGGCGGTGACGTCCAGGACGCCGTAGCCGTGCCGGTCGGTGTCCACGAAGTGCACATGCCGGTTGGCGGCCCGGATGACCGGGGAGGCGACCGCGGTGAGGACGCCCTCGGGGACCTTCACGATGTCGTCGAGGTTGTCGGAGGTCATCGAGGTGACCACGAACTCCGCGGCGGCCGAGGCCGACAGGGGGTAGGTCCCGGCGTCCACCGGCACGTCGTTGGCCCACGCCATGTGGATGTCGCCGGTCAGGAAGACCGTGTTGCGGATGGCGTTCGAGCGCAGATGGGCGAGGAGTTCACGGCGGTCGTCGGTGTAACCGTCCCACTGGTCGGTGTTGAGGCCGAGGCCGTCCTCGGGCAGCCCGAGCAGCTTGGCGAGCGGCTTGAACAGGTCCGCGGAGAGGGAGCCGATCACGAACGGCGAGATCATCACCGAGTTGCCGACCAGCCGCCAGGCGGTGTCGGACGCCTTCAGCCCGGCCTTCAGCCAGTCCAGTTGGGCTCGGCCGGTGATCGTGCGGTCCGGGTCGTCCACGGCGCCCTTGCCGACGGCGACCTGCTGGGAGCGGAAGGACCGCAGATCGAGCAGCGACAGGTCGGCGAGCTTGCCGAAGCGCAGCCGGCGGTAGGTGGTGCCGGCTATCGCGGGGCGGACCGGCATCCACTCGAAGTAGGCCTGCTTGGCGGCCGCCTGACGGGCCGACCAGGCGCCCTCGGCACCCTCGGTGTGGTTCTCCGCGCCGCCCGACCAGGTGTCGTTGGCGAACTCGTGGTCGTCCCAGATCGCGATGACCGGGGCCTTGGCGTGCAGCGACTGGAGGTCCGGGTCGGTTTTGTACGTGCCGTGCCGGGTGCGGTAGTCGGCGAGCGTGAGGATCTCGTGGGTGGGCGCTGTCTGGCGGACGACGGTGCCGCGCGTGCCGTACTGGCCGGTGCCGTACTCGTAGATGTAGTCGCCGAGGTGCAGCCAGGCGTCCAGGTCGCCGCGGGCCGCGAGGTGGCGGTACGCGGAGAAGTAGCCGGCCTCCCAGTTGGCGCAGGAGACCACGCCGAAGCGCAGGCCGCTCACCGCCGCGTCCGCCGCCGGCGCGGTGCGGGTGCGCGCCACCGGGGAGTCGACGCCGCCGGCCGAGAAGCGGAACCAGTAGTCGGTGGCGGGCGCGAGGCCGCGGATGTCGGCCTTGACGGTGTGGTCGGAGGCGGCGGTCGCGGTGGTCGTCCCCCGGGAGACGACGTCCGTCAGCGCCTTGTCCCGGGCGACGACCCAGCTCACCTCGGTGTCCGGGCCGAGTCCGGAGCCCGGGGCCGCCTCGGCGGTGGGCGTCACCCGGGTCCACAGCAGGACGCCGTCGGGCAGGGGGTCTCCGGAGGCGAGGCCGTGCAGGAAGGCGGGCGTGTCCGTGGCGGCCCGCGCGGGCAGGGCGGCGGCGAGCGGGCCGGCCAGGACAGCGGTCGCCGCCGCGGCCTTGACGACCGTACGGCGGCGCGGGGAGAGGGAGTTGACTCCCTCGGGCGATGTGGAGGCTCTGTATCGACTGGTCACGGCGCATCAGGTTACTGATCGGTACCCCAGCGCGTGAGTGAACTCCCGAATCGGACGCACGTCCTGTCGGACGCGAACGGACTCCCGAACGACGAAGCGCCCCCTCGGACCCGATGACGGAATTCCGAGGGGGCGTGCCGGGCCGTCGCGGAACCGGCCGGATGTCAGCCGGTTCGGACCCCGGTCAGCAGTGCTTCACCGTGCCCGACTTGAGAGCCAGGTGTCCGCTGTAGATCCATCCCTCGTTCACGCGGACCCACTGGTTGCCGAAGCTGTTGACGGTGAAGCACCAGGCGTTCAGGTTGTGACCCGGCGCCATGCTCATCACCGCCGTGCACTTCGACGAGGGCTCGTTGTACGCCTTCGCGCCGCCGACGACCACGACAACCCCGTTGGATATGTTGCTCGCCGACACGTGATCGCAGGCCGCGGCAGCCGCCGGGCCCGCGGCCGCCACGTTCACCGCGATGCCGCTCACGGCCAGCGCGGTCGCTCCCAGAGCCCCCGCCAGCTTCTTGTGGAATCCCATGTACACCCTCGTTCGCTTGCCAAGGTCGTCTGACGAACCTTGATTCAACCCGCTGCCGGTGGAGCCCCACCACAAGGTTTCCGCCAAAAGCCGGGCCGAAGTGGACGGCGGTGGCGGGGAGCCTCCGGGCGCCGCCGGCCGGCGGGAGGGCCACTGAAGAGGGCGAGGCGCAATCGCCTGACGTGCGAGCCGAAAGCCACAACCCGAAAGTCGAAAGGGAAGTGTCCCGGGCCTGAAGCCGGCCCGGGGCACTTCCCTTTCTCACGGCTGTGGAACCAGGGCGTGTTGCGCCCTAGGAGCCGAGAGCCTTCTGAATGCCGGTGTTGAAGTCGGCGACCGACATGGGGGCGCTCTTGCCGTCGCTGCCGGTGACGGCCTTGCCGTCCATGAGCAGGGTCGGGGTCCCCTGGAAGCCGTACTTCTTCGCGTCCGTGTCGAACTTGCTGCTCATCACGAGGGCCCACTTGTCGTAGGTCCCCTTCTTCACGGCATTCTGGAACGCCGCGTTGCCCTTGAGGGCGCTCACCGTGTCCGCCACCTTGATCAGGTAGTCGTCGCTGTTGAACTTGTCGTCCTGCTCGTCCGGGTGGTATTTCGCCGAGTAAAGGGCGGTCTTGTACTCGAGGAAAGCCTCGGGGCTGACGTTCAGGGCCGCGCCCAGTGCGCTCAGCGCGCTCTTGGAGCCCTCGCCCGGGATGTTGTTGTCGATGAAGGTGGCGCCGACGTACTGGATCTTGAACTTGCCGGCGTCGAGGTCCTGCTTGACCGTCGGGCCGACCGTCTGCTCGAACTGGGCGCAGACCGGGCAGCGCGGGTCCTCGTACATCACGAGGGTCTTCTTGGCGGTGCTCTTCCCGACGACGACGGTCGTGCCGTCCGCCCCGGTGCTGTTGGCCGGCTTGACCAGCTTCTGCTTCTTCACCGCGTCCCAGCCGCTGGGCTTGTTGGCCTGGACGACGGCGTAGCCTATGCCGCCGGCCGCGGCCAGGACGCCGACGACCGAGAGCGCGACGATGATCTGGCGCTTGGTCTTGGCGCGCTTGGCCTCGCGCTCGCGCTCGATGCGCAGCCGCTCCCGGGCCGCCGTCTTGGACGCGGCGCTGTTCCGCTTGCTCATGGTGATCTCCAAAGGGGACGCGCACGTCTCGTGCGCGGAAGTTCGTGTGGGGACTGGACTCGGTACGGGAGGTGGTGCCCGGCGTGCCCGGTCTGTGCGGACGTGTCCGTGCGGACGTGTCCGTCCAGACGTGCGTCCGTGCGGACGTGTGTCCGGGGTGGGGACGCGTCTTCGTGCGGACGTGTCGTCGCGCGGGCGTGTGGTCCGTCAGACCGTGGCGGGCGAGCGCGGCGGTCCACGCCGTCCCAGGGAGTGCACGAGCAGCCGGTCGCGGGCGGTGGCCGCGCGGTGCGCGGGCCGCGGCAGGCGGCGGGCCGCCGGGGCGCGTCGTACGTTCACGGCGGCCACCGCGATCAGCAGGGGCCGGAAGGTGGTCGCCGTGGCCGCCCGGAGCAACTGGACGAGAGCCCGCTCGCCCCGGCGCAGCCAGGCGGCGGCGAGCAGGCCGACGCCGATGTGCGCGGCGAGCAGCAGCCAGGCGGTGACCGGGTGGACCTGGGCGAGGTGGCCGCCCAGCCCCGTGGGGTCGGGACCGCCCGCGACCTGTGCCAGTGGAGAGCCGACCGGCGTCCCGTCGCCGCACAGCACGTCCCAGCCGACCGAGGCCAGCGGGCCGGCCACGGGGCCGCCCGCCCGGCCGTAGCAGACGTGCTGCCCGGTGGTGAAGACGGTGTCGGCGGCCAGCTCCAGCGGGATCAGCAGGGCGGCGATGCGCCCGAAGCCGCGCTCGCGGCCGGCGAGGGCGTACGCGAGGGCGAACACGGCGGCCGCGACGGCGGCCACCGTGTTGAGCGGCAGCGGGGCCCGCGACAGCAGCACGTGGGACGCGCTGCTGAGTGTCACGACGAAGGCCGTGAACAGTGCCGCGCGTACGGCTCTGAGGCGGGTCCCGGATATGTCCATTGCGCAGGAGAGTGTGCCACGTGCCGCTGTAGGAAGCCGCTAAAGGGTCCCTGTGAGCGGCGGACCGTTAGAGACCTGGGATCCGGCCGTTGCGGAACAGGTCGACGAAGATCTGGTGGTCGGCACGCGCGCGGGCGCCGTAGGCGTGCGCGAAGTCGACCAGCAGCGGCGCGAAGCCGTCCTCGTCGGCGGCGATGGCGGCGTCGATGGCCCGCTCCGTGGAGAAGGGCACCAGCGACTCGCCGGACTGGTCGTCCGCGGCCGCGTGCATGGTGGCCGTGGCCCGGCCCAGGTCGGCGACGACGCCCGCGATCTCCTCCGGGTCGTCGATGTCGCCCCAGTTCAGGTCGACCGCGTACGGCGAGACCTCGGCGACCAGCTGTCCCGCGCCGTCCAGCTCGGTCCAGCCCAGCCAGGGGTCGGCGTGCGCCTGGAGGGCGCGCTGGGAGATCACCGTGCGGTGGCCCTCGTGCCGGAAGTAGCCGCGGATCGCCGGATCGGTGATGTGCCGGGAGACGGCAGGCGTCTGGGCCTGCTTGATGTAGATCACCACGTCGTTCTCCAGGGCGTCGCTGTTGCCCTCCAGGAGGATGTTGTACGACGGCAGGCCGGCCGAGCCGATGCCGATGCCGCGGCGGCCGACGACGTCCTTGACGCGGTAGGAGTCGGGGCGGGCCAGCGAGGACTCCGGCAGCGTCTCCAGATAGCCGTCGAAGGCGGCCAGGACCTTGTAGCGGGTCGCCGCGTCCAGCTCGATGGAGCCGCCGCCCGGCGCGAAGCGGCGCTCGAAGTCACGGATCTCCGTCATCGAGTCCAGCAGCCCGAAGCGGGTCAGCGAGCGGGCGTCGCGCAGCGCGTCCAGCAGCGGGCCCTGGGCGGTGTCCAGGGTGAAGGGCGGCACCTCGTCGCTCTTGGCGCCGGTGGCGAGCGCGTGCACGCGCTCGCGGTAGGCGCCCGCGTAGATCTCCACCAGCTCGCTGATCTGGTCGTCGGAGAGCGCCTTCGCGTACCCGATCAGGGCGAGCGAGGCGGACAGGCGCTTGAGGTCCCAGGTGAAGGGGCCGACGTAGGCCTCGTCGAAGTCGTTGACGTTGAAGATCAGCCGGCCCGTGGCGTCCATGTACGTGCCGAAGTTCTCCGCGTGCAGGTCGCCGTGGATCCACACGCGCGAGGTGCGGTCGTCGAGGAACGGGCCGCCCCGCTTCTCCGCGTCCAGGTCGTGGTAGAAGAGGCCCGCCGTGCCCCGGTAGAACGCGAACGCCGAGGCCGCCATCTTCCGGAACTTCACGCGGAACGCGGCCGGGTCGGCGGCCAGGAGCTCGCCGAACGCGGTGTCGAAGACGGCGAGGATCTGCTCGCCGCGGTGCTCGTCGTCGAGCTGCGGAACCGACATCGCTGGGTGCCTCCTGGTGCATGACGTGTACGACAGCGTTTCTGCCGTCTCCAACGGGCGGAGCCGTGCGAAAGTGCCCGTGCCCCTCGCTGTGAAGGTACGCGGGGGAGCGCCCGCGGTGTCAGTGGCGAGGCATAGACTTCGACGCTGTCCCCCGGACCGTCCGCAACCCGTGGGGCGCCCGTAGACCCCTGGTTCCCTGGAGGCCGCAACCGTGTCGAAGCCGCCGTTCACGCACCTGCACGTCCACACCCAGTACTCGCTGCTGGACGGTGCCGCGCGGCTCAAGGACATGTTCGACGCGTGCAACGAGATGGGCATGACGCACATCGCGATGTCCGACCACGGCAACCTGCACGGGGCCTACGACTTCTTCCACACCGCGAAGAAGGCCGGAGTCACCCCGATCATCGGGATCGAGGCGTACGTCGCCCCCGAGTCGCGGCGCAACAAGCGCAAGATCCAGTGGGGCCAGCCGCACCAGAAGCGCGACGACGTGTCCGGTTCCGGCGGCTACACCCACAAGACGATCTGGGCGGCGAACGCGACGGGCCTGCACAACCTCTTCCGGCTGTCCTCGGACGCGTACGCCGAGGGCTGGCTCCAGAAGTGGCCCCGGATGGACAAGGAGACCATCTCCCAGTGGTCCGAGGGGCTCATCGCCTCCACCGGCTGCCCCTCCGGCGAGCTCCAGACCCGGCTGCGCCTGGGCCAGTTCGACGAGGCCCTGAAGTCGGCCGCCGAGTACCAGGACATCTTCGGCAAGGACCGCTACTTCCTGGAGCTGATGGACCACGGCATCGACATCGAGCACCGGGTCCGCGACGGTCTGCTGGAGATCGGCAAGAAGCTCGGCATCCCGCCGCTGGTGACGAACGACTCGCACTACACGTACGCGCACGAGGCGACCGCGCACGACGCGCTGCTGTGCATCCAGACCGGCAAGAACCTCTCCGACCCGGACCGCTTCCGCTTCGACGGCACCGGCTACTACCTGAAGTCCACGGAGGAGATGTACGCCATCGACTCCTCGGACGCCTGGCAGGAGGGCTGCGCCAACACCCTCCTGGTGGCCGAGCAGGTCGACACCACCGGCATGTTCCAGGCCAGGAACCTCATGCCGAAGTTCGACATCCCCGAGGGCTACACCGAGGTCAGCTGGTTCAAGGAGGAGGTCCGCCGGGGCATGGAGCGCCGCTTCCCCGGCGGCATCCCCGACGACCGGCAGCGGCAGGTCGAGTACGAGATGGACGTCATCATCCAGATGGGGTTCCCGGGGTACTTCCTCGTCGTCGCCGACTTCATCATGTGGGCCAAGAACAACGGCATCGCGGTCGGCCCCGGCCGAGGCTCGGCGGCGGGCTCGATCGTCGCCTACGCCATGGGCATCACCGACCTCGACCCCATCCCGCACGGTCTGATCTTCGAGCGGTTCCTCAACCCCGAGCGCGTCTCCATGCCCGACGTCGACATCGACTTCGACGAGCGCAGGCGCGTCGAGGTGATCCGCTACGTGACCGAGAAGTACGGCGCCGACAAGGTCGCCATGATCGGCACCTACGGCAAGATCAAGGCGAAGAACGCCATCAAGGACTCCGCGCGCGTGCTGGGCTACCCGTACGCGATGGGCGACCGCCTCACCAAGGCCATGCCCGCCGACGTCCTGGGCAAGGGCATCGACCTGAACGGCATCACCGACCCCTCGCACCCGCGCTACAGCGAGGCCGGCGAGATCCGCGCGATGTACGAGAACGAGCCGGACGTCAAGAAGGTCATCGACACCGCCAAGGGCGTCGAGGGCCTGGTCCGGCAGATGGGCGTGCACGCCGCCGGCGTCATCATGTCCAGCGAGACCATCACCGAGCACGTGCCCGTCTGGGTCCGGCACACCGACGGCGTGACCATCACGCAGTGGGACTACCCGAGCTGCGAGTCGCTCGGCCTGCTGAAGATGGACTTCCTGGGCCTGCGCAACCTGACGATCATGGACGACGCCGTCAAGATGGTGAAGTCCAACAAGGGCGTCGACCTGGAGCTGCTCAGCCTCCCGCTCGACGACCCCAAGACCTTCGAACTGCTCCAGCGCGGCGAGACCCTGGGCGTCTTCCAGTTCGACGGCGGCCCCATGCGTTCGCTGCTGCGTCTGATGAAGCCGGACAACTTCGAGGACATCTCCGCCGTCTCGGCGCTGTACCGGCCCGGCCCGATGGGCATGGACTCGCACACCAACTACGCCCTGCGCAAGAACAAGCTCCAGGAGATCACCCCGATCCACAAGGAGCTGGAGGAGCCGCTCGAAGAGGTCCTGGCGGTCACCTACGGCCTGATCGTCTACCAGGAGCAGGTGCAGAAGGCGGCCCAGATCATCGCGGGCTACTCGCTCGGCGAGGCCGACATCCTGCGCCGCGTGATGGGCAAGAAGAAGCCCGACGAGCTGGCGAAGAACTTCACGATCTTCCAGGCCGGCGCCCAGAAGAACGGCTACAGCGACGAGGCGATCCAGGCCCTGTGGGACGTCCTGGTGCCGTTCGCCGGCTACGCGTTCAACAAGGCGCACTCCGCCGCGTACGGACTGGTGTCGTACTGGACGGCCTATCTGAAGGCGAACTACCCGGCCGAGTACATGGCCGCGCTGCTCACCTCGGTCAAGGACGACAAGGACAAGTCCGCGATCTACCTCAACGAGTGCCGGCGCATGGGCATCAAGGTGCTCCCGCCGAACGTCAACGAGTCCGTGCACAACTTCGCCGCTCAGGGCGACGACGTGATCCTCTTCGGGCTGGAGGCCGTCCGCAACGTCGGCACCAACGTGGTCGACTCGATCATCAGGAGCCGCAAGGCCAAGGGCAAGTACGCCTCCTTCCCCGACTACCTCGACAAGGTCGAGGCGGTCGCCTGCAACAAGCGCACCACGGAGTCGCTGATCAAGGCCGGCGCCTTCGACACCATGGGGCACACCCGCAAGGGCCTCACCGCGCAGTTCGAGCCGATGATCGACAACGTGGTCGCGGTCAAGCGCAAGGAGGCCGAGGGCCAGTTCGACCTGTTCGGCGGGATGGGCGAGGAGGACACCAGCGAGCCCGGCTTCGGACTCGACGTCGAGTTCACCACCGACGAGTGGGAGAAGACGTATCTGCTCGCCCAGGAGCGGGAGATGCTCGGCCTGTACGTCTCCGACCACCCGCTCTTCGGCCTGGAGCACGTGCTGTCCGACAAGGCCGACGCGGGCATCGCCCAGCTCACCGGCGGCGAGCACGCGGACGGCGCGGTGGTGACCATCGGCGGCATCATCTCCGGCCTTCAGCGCAAGATGACCAAGCAGGGCAACGCCTGGGCGATCGCCACCGTGGAGGACCTCGCGGGCTCCATCGAGTGCATGTTCTTCCCCGCGACCTACCAGCTCGTCTCCACCCAACTCGTCGAGGACGCCGTCGTCTTCGTCAAGGGCCGCCTCGACAAGCGCGAGGACGTGCCGCGGCTCGTCGCGATGGAACTCCAGGTCCCCGACCTGTCCCATGCGGGCACCAACGCGCCCGTGATCCTCACCATCCCCGCCACCCGGGTCACCCCGCCGATGATCAACCGCCTCGGTGAGATCCTCACCCACCACCGGGGCGACAGCGAGGTGCGGATCAGGCTCCAGGGCCCGACGAAGACGACCGTGCTGCGTCTGGACCGGCACCGCGTCAAGCCCGATCCCGCCCTGTTCGGCGATCTGAAGGTGCTGCTCGGCCCGTCCTGCCTGGCCGGCTGATCACACGACGACGCGGCTGAGGGGCGCATCCGGCACCGGATGCGCCCCTCGCTGTGTCCGGGCTGCAACGGCCCGTCGTGCCGACGTCAGTTGTGGCCGAAGCGCTTCTGGCGGCCCTTGCGGGCCATGTCGGCGGGTGTCACCTGGGCGATGTGCTGCTCGGCCTGGGTCTCCATCGTGGACGGCCGTGCCGTCTGCTGACCACGCTCGGACTGCGGCTGCTTACGTTCCTGCTTCTTGTTCTTGGCCATGGTGCTCTGCCTCCTGGGGGGATCTAGGGGCCAGGGCCGGGACCAGATTCACATAGGCTGACTTACGACGCATTTCGGATAATTACCGTCTGTAACAGGGGTTGTCGGCGCGCACGTGCCCGAAACGCCACGCCGAAGATCGAGTTCGGGCCGTTAACCTCCGCGCCGTCGGGCAGACTCGAAGGAAGCCCGAAGCAAACCTCCCGGAAAGAGGGTGAGTCGTGTGGACCGCTGCATCGTCCTGGTGGACGCCGGGTATCTGCTGGGGGCGGCCGCGAGTCTCCTCGCCGGAGAGCCCTCGCGATCCCGGATCACCGTCGACCACGCCGCCCTCGTCCAGGGCCTGCGCGAACAGGCCGAGTCCGAGACCGAGCGGCCGCTGCTGCGCATCTACTGGTTCGACGGCGCACCCGACCGCGTTCCGCAGCCGGAGCACCGCAGACTGCGGGTGATGCCCCGGGTGACCGTCCGGCTGGGCGCCCTGACCCGCAGCGACGGGCGGTGGGCCCAGAAGGGCGTCGACGCCGCCATGCACGCCGAACTGACCGAGCTGGCCCGCAACCGCGCCTGCTCCGACGTCGTCCTCGTCACCGGCGACGGCGATCTGCTGCCCGGGATGATGGCCGCCAAGGAGCACGGCGTCGCCGTCCACCTGTGGGCCGTGCAGGCCGCCGACGGCGACTACAACCAGTCCGAGGACCTGGTCGCCGAGGCCGACGAACGGCGCGTCCTGGACCGCATCTGGATCACCAAGGCCGTCCGCGCGAAGGAACTGGGCGGGATCTGCGCGCCGCCGCCCGTCCCCCGCCCCGAGATCGCCGCCATCCTCTCCGCCCCGCTGCCCGACTCCGGCCTCGCGCCGACCGCCGAACGCGCCCCCGACGAGCCCGAGCACCCCTCCGGGGGCGGCGGCTCCGACAGCGGCGTCCAGGAACGCGTCCCCGCCCCCAAGGGCGTGCCCACCCCGAAGGACCTGGCCGCCCTGCGCGCCCCCGGCGCCCACCCCGCCCCGCACCCCGCCACCGCCACCCTGCGCTGGTCCTCCGACAAGGGCTGGGTCGACCGCCCCGGCACCGCCCCCGAGCCCTCCGACATCGCCTCGATGCCGACGCTCGCGCAGGTCACCACGGCCGAGCAGCGGTGGGCCGACCGCGAGGAGGACATCACCACCGTCGGCGGCGACCCCTACGAGGTGGGCCAGGTCTTCGCCCGCCGCTGGATGGGCCGCCTCGGCGACCAGGGCCATCTGCAGAAGCTGTCCGGCATGTATCCGCGGATCCCGCACCGCATCGACGGCGAGCTGCTCAGGTACGCCGCCCGCTTCGGCCTGCTCGCCCACAAGGACGACCAGATCGACGAACACGACCGCTACGCCATCCGGGCGGGCTTCTGGCGCGAGATCGACGTCCGCACGGCTGCCGAGCACGCTCCGGCGGGGGACTGAACCGGGTCCCCCGGCCGCCCCCGACGGCGAGCGGAGGTCCCTGACCCCGTAGTCTCGTGCCTTGTGAGTACGCGCGCGGCATCGGCACTTCGGCACGGGGACGAGGTCGTGTGCGCCGTGCGCGGGCTGACGAAGTCCTACCCGGCGGTCCGGGGCCGGCGCGGCGCTCCCGCCACCCCCGAGGTCCGGGCCACCGACGACGTGCGGCTGGACATCCGGCGCGGCGAGATCTTCGGGCTCCTCGGCCCCAACGGCGCGGGCAAGACCACCCTCGTACGTCAGATGACCGGCCTGATGCGGCCCGACGCGGGCCGGGTGGAGATCCTCGGCCACGACATCGTCCGCCACCCCGACCGGGCCGCCCGGATCCTCGCCTACCTCGGCCAGGAGTCCACCGCCCTCGACGAACTCACCGTCTCGCTGGCCGCGGAGACCACCGGCCGGCTGCGCGGCCTCGACGTGCACGCCGCCCGCCGGGAGCGCGACGCCGTCCTCGACGAGCTGGGCCTCACCCCGCTCGCCGGACGGCCGCTGCGCAAACTGTCCGGCGGACAGCGCCGCCTCGCCTGTTTCGCCGCCGCGCTGGTGGGCGAGCGGCCCCTGCTGGTGCTCGACGAGCCGACCACGGGAATGGACCCTGTCGCGCGCCGGGCCGTGTGGGCCGCCGTCGACCGGCGGCGGGCCGAACGCGGGACGACCGTGCTGCTCGTCACCCACAACGTCATCGAGGCCGAGACCGTCCTGGACCGGGTCGCCGTCCTGGACCGGGGCCGGGTCATCGCCTGCGACACCCCCACCGGGCTCAAGGAGCAGGTCGCCGGCGAGGTGCGGGTGGAGCTGGTGTGGCGCGAGCGCGCGCCGCTGGACGTGCCGGAGGTCGCCGCGCTGCGCGAGCGGGCCGTGGAGTCCGGCCGCCGCTGGACGCTGCGCCTGGCCCCCGACGAGGCCCGCGCCGTCGTCGCCACCGTCACCGGCGGGGCCGCCTTCGCCGCCCTGGACGACTTCACCCTGGCCACCCCGAGCCTGGAGGACGTCTACCTGGCGCTGGGCGGGGCGGCACGGCAGGGGCTGGTGCGCGCGTGAGCGCCTGGGAGGCCGGGAGGCCGAGGCGCCCCGGGGTGAGCGGGCGGGACGGCGGGGCCGTATGGGACGGTATGAGAACCGTAGGGAAGAGGAGCAGCGCCACGTGAGTGTCGTACCCGCCGAGGTTCTGCCGGGCGGCGCCCGGGGCGTCACCCGGATCGCCCCCGCCGGCGCCGCCGAACTCGCGCCGCGCGCCCGGCTGTGGCCGTCGCTGGCGGCCGTGTACCGGGCCCAGCTGTCGCGCGCCCGGGTGGCGCGCATCCCGCTGCTGTTCGTGGCGACCTTCCAGTCGGTCGGCATCCTGATCATGATGCGGGGCGTGGTCGACGGCGGTCACGAGGCGGAGTCGGTGGTCGCGGGGTCCGCGGTGCTGGTGGTCGCCTTCGTCGCGCTGAACCTGCTCGCCCAGTACTTCGGGCAGCTGCGGGCGAGCGGGGGACTGGACCACTACGCGACGCTGCCCGTGCCGCCCGCGGCCGTGGTGCTGGGCGCGGCGGGGGCGTACGCCTCCTTCACGGTGCCCGGCACGCTGGTGACCGCCGTGTTCGGATGCGTGCTGTTCGGGCTGCCCCTGACGCACCTGTGGGTCCTCGCGGCCGTGATCCCGCTGGCCGGCGCCGCCCTGTCCGGGCTCGGTGCGGCCTTCGGGCTGCTCGCGCCGCGGCCGGAGCTGGCCACGGTGCTCGGCCAGCTCGGCATGTCGGCCGCGCTGCTGCTGGGCGTGCTGCCGCCGGACCGGATGCCGCAGGCGGTGCGCTTCGCCCGCGACCTGCTGCCCTCGACCTACGGGGTCGAGGCGTTCGCCCGGACCTTCGGGACGGATCCGGACTGGGCGCTGGTGCTCGGCGATCTCGCCGTGTGCGCGGGGGTGGGCGTCGTCTCGCTCGCCGTCGCCACCTGGGCGTACCGCCGGGCCGCCGTCCGATGACGCGCCGTCCGGGCGGGCCTGGCACGATGTCAGGGTGACCGCACCGCTGACTCCGCCCCCGCCGCCGCACGAACCGTCCTCGCACGGGACCTGGCCGCCGTCGCCCGCGGGGCACGCCGGTCCGGCCGCCGCCCCCCACGACGTCGCGTACGGACAGGACGGGCCCGGGATGAGGACCGAACTGCGCGAGGCCGCCGTGATCACCGTCGCGGTCGCCGTCGCGGGCGTGCTGCTCGGGCTGCTGTGGGTGTGGCTGGCCCCGAACGTGCCGCTCGTCGGCGACCTGGCGGACGACCAGTGGGTCGTCTACTTCAAGGACACCGAGGGCGAACAGGCGATCGGGGTGGACGGGACGTTCGCGCTGCTGGCCCTGGCGTGCGGCGCGGTGAGCGCGGTCGCGGTGTTCTGGTGGCGGCGGCGCGGGGGAGTCCCGCTCGTCGTCGCGCTCGCGGTCGGCGGCTTCCTCGGCTCGCTGCTGGCCTGGCGGCTGGGGGTGTGGCTCGGGCCCGACTCCGACGTGATCGCGCACGCGCGGTCGGTGGGCAAGGGGGTGACGTTCTCCGCGCCGCTGAAGCTCGGGGCGAAGGGCGCGCTCCTGGCCTGGCCGTTCGCCGCCGCGCTGGTGCACCTGGGGCTCACGGCCCTGTTCGGGCCGCGCGACCCCGACCAGTACCAGGCCTACGGGCCGGCATCCGGACACGGGAAGGACGGGTACGGGGCACCCCTGTCCTAGAGCCTCCTGGAGGCGTCCTAGAGGGTCCTGGAGGGTCCTGGAGGGCGTGTTCCGAAAGGCCCGTCCGGTTCGCGACGTCCGGCACGGCGACTCGCCGCGTCGTCGCGAGGGCGACCCTCCGCCCTGCGATGCGCGCCTGCCGTCGCCGGCCGCGGGCCGGAGGCGGCCTGGGGCGGGCGGGCGCAGGCGGCTCAGCCGCGGCCGATGGGGGACAGGACGGCCGCCGTCAGCTCCGCCAGGTCCTTCGGGGACAGCTCCACCTCCAGGCCCCGGCGGCCCGCCGAGACGCAGATCGTGGCGTGGGCGGTCGCCGAGTCGTCCAGGACCGTCGGGAGCCTCTTGCGCTGGCCCAGCGGGGAGATGCCGCCCCGGACGTAGCCCGTGGTGCGCTCGGCGAGCGTGGGGTCGGCCATCGCCGCGCGCTTGCCGCCCACCGCGGCCGCCAGGGCCTTCAGGTCCAGGGAGCCGGCCACCGGGACCACCGCCACGGTGAGCGTCCCGTCGACGTCGGCGACCAGGGTCTTGAAGACCCGGTCGGGGGAGACGCCCATCGCCTGGGCCGCCTCCTCGCCGTAGGACGGGTGGTTCGGATCGTGGTCGTAGGCGTGGACCGTGAAGTCCACGCCGGCCGCCGTCAGGGCCACCGTCGCGGGCGTGCCCCCGGACTGCTGCTGCTTCTTCGACTTCTTCGCCATGCGGGCCTTCTCGGTGACGTCAGTTGAGACTCGTCGGGCCGCGGGTCAGGTCCGCCGCGGGCAGGGAGGGCAGGCTGCGGATGATCGCCGTCTCCGCGCGCAGCAGGGTCAGCTCGTCCCGCAGCCGGGAGGCCGTGTCCGGGGCCTGGAGCAGCCGCTGCTTGGTGGGGGTGTCCAGCATCATCGCCGCGGCCACCAGGTACGACACCACCGACGGGTCGTCCGGGAGGTCGGCGCCCGTGGTCAGCGAGCGTTCGCGGGCGCCCGCCAGCCGCTTCTGGTACTGGCGGAAGGACCGCAGCACGCCCTCCGCGAGGGCGCCCGCCTCCTCGCCCGGGTCCTCGGGCAGTTCCTCGAGCTCCGCCGTCAGGAACGGCCCGGAGGCGTCCACCGACAGCAGCTTCACGCGGGTCGTGCCCGTCGCCAGCACCTCGAAGGTGCCGTCGGCGCGCTCGCGGACCGTCGCGGCGTCGGCCACGCAGCCGACGCCGTGGAAGGCCTTGACCGGGTCGTCGCCGAAACCGGCCGCGGGGCCGCGTTCGGGCAGCGCCGTCTGGTCGGGCAGGCCGGGGGAGCTGGGCGCCACCTCGTGGCCGTCGCGGATGGCGACGACGGCGAACCGGCGCGATTCGTCCTCGGGGGTCTTCAGGAGGTCGCGCATCATGGCGCGATAACGCTCCTCGAAGACGTTGAGCGGGAGCACGAGTCCCGGGAACAACACCGAGTTCAGGGGGAAGAGCGGCAGACGGACGGTGGTCACGACGCAGAAGCCTAGTGGTCCGGCGGGCGGACTCGTCCGCCGTGCCCGCTCCCCGGACCCGCGGAAGGCTCCCCGGCCCGTCCCGAGGCCACTTCCTCCCGGACCGCCATGAAGTGGCCGAGGGGGTCGTCGGACAACCGGTCCCAGGGGAAGGACGTGGCGTACGGGCCGATCAGACGCAGCTGGGCGAGGGCCTCGTCGCGGCGGCCGAGGCGGACCAGGACGTACGTGAGCACGTTGCGTATCTCGGCCGGCCACGGGTCGGCCGCCGGGAAGCGGGCCGACAGCGCGACGGCACGGTCGGCGGCCGCCTCCAGCCGCTCGCGCGGCACCTCGGGGCCGCAGCCGTCGGTCAGGTAGGCGAAGGCCGCGCGGGCCGGCAGGGCCTGGACGAGGGAGCCGGCGGGCGCGTCCTGCGCGGCCCGGTCGGCGAAGTCGAAGCACTCGCGGTGCGAGCCGTGCCAGGACTCGGCCAGATAGCGCTTGGCCGCCACATGGCAGCCGTAGTGGTGCGGGGCGCGGCGCACCGCGGCCGCCCACAGCTCGCCGAAGTACTTGTGCCCGGCGCGGGCGCCGCGGGCGTGGTCCAGCGCTATCCGCCACGGCACCGGGTCGCGGACGTCGCTCTGCGCGGCCGCCGTGATCAGCGGGCTCACCTCGCGCAGCAGCTCGGCCCTGGCCGGCGAGTCCCACGCGCGGGCCACCGCGAGCTGCGCGGAGACGAGCAGCACGTCGGGGTCGCGCGGGGCGGCGGCGCGCCAGTCCTCGAACCACTCCGGGCGGGAGCGGGCGAAGGACGCCAGCCGGACGGCGTACCGGTCGCGGTACTCCCACTCGGCGCGTTCGCGGGTGCGAAGCAGCAGGGCGGCGGCGGGTGCGTAGGCACCCAGGCCGGCCGCGACGAGCGCGGGGCCGAGCCGGTCGTCCGGCACGTCGAGGAGCACCTCGTCGTCGGTGGGGAGCCCGGCGGCGCTGTGGGGGGCGACGTACCGTGCCGGCCGGGACGTCCGGGAGGCGCGGATAAAGGGGGGCAGCAGAGCCATGGTGCCGACCATTGAAGAGCCGCAGCTTCAGATTGCGCCAGGGGGTGCGGGCAACCCGCGGAAAGTTGTACGCCGCCAGGTCAAGGGCAGGTAAAAGGCAGGCCGGTCGCGGAAGCCCCCGGCCCGGCCGCGTCAGCCACGGCGCAGCAGACGCGTCGCGCCCGCCGCCACCGCCGTCGCCAGGACCCAGCCCAGCAGGACCAGCGCCGCCGACAGCCACTGCCAGCCCCCGCGCAGCTGCCACTGGCCCACCTGCCCGAGATCGATGACCGGCAGCAGCAGGTCCAGCGCGAACAGGGCCGGGTTCCAGGGCGGATGCCCGCCGGGGTCGACGGCCGGATGCGCGGCGTGCGCGAAGGCCAGCGAGCCGACGGCCCACAGCACCGCCATCCACACCGCGGCCCGGCCCGGCCGGTACCCGTAGGCCACCGTCCAGTCCTGCGCGTAACCCCACAGCTTCGCGGCGGGCGGCAGGGTCTCGCGCCGGCGGCGCTGCTTGGCCAGCAGGACCTCGCGGGCGTCCTCGTCCTCCCCGCCGGCCCGCAGCACGGCCGCCAGCCGCTCGTACGGCTCCGGCGCGTACTCGGCGGTCGCGGCGGCCACCCAGCGCAGCCGGTCCGCCAGCGAGAACGGGCCCTGCGGCACCAGGTTCTCGTACGCGAAGCCGCCCATGTGCAGACTGCCCGGACCCGGCCACGCGCTCGCCCGGTCCACCAGGTTCACCACCCGCGCGCCGGACAGCACGACCTTGCCGCGCCCCGGCTGCTCCCCGAGGAAGCGCAGCTCGGACGTCTGGACCCGGCGCAGCGACAGCTCCTGGTCCTCCGTGAAGGCGAACCGGGCCCGCTCCAGGTCGACGGCGTCGCCGAACCGTCCGTCGTCCAGGCGCACCCCGCCCCGGCACTCGAAGCGCTGGATGCGCGTCCCGCGCGCGGGGGTCGTGCCGCTGAGCGCCTGGCCCCCGACGCCGGCCGGGGTCAGGTACAGCGAGCGCTCCACCGTGAGCTGGGGCGCGTTCAGCGCCAGCCGCGTGTACGGGTTGGCCAGGCGCGCCCCGCGCAGGCTCAGCGAGACGCCGATCTTGGCGCTGCGCAGACTCAGCTCGCCGTGCGACTCCAGCAGTTCGGCCTGGAGATCCTGGCCGACCGTCAGCCCGTCGGCGGCGATCGAGCGGCCGGTGCGGTCGCGGTAGACGATCGCCTGGTTGAGCAGCAGGTCCGTGCCGATGTGCGCGTCGGTGAGCCGCACGCCGTTGTGGAACCGGCAGCGCGGCAGATGCAGATCGCCCTCGGTGTGCAGCCGGGCGGCCTCCAGCCGCGGCACCGAGCAGTCCACCATCCGCAGGGTCGCGAACCGGGCCTCCGGCAGCCGCACCTCGCGCTCGAAGCGGCAGCGCTTCATCTCCACGTACGGCACGACCGTGCCGCCCGCGAGGTCCAGGGAGCCGCTGATCTGCACGCCGGCCAGCTTCAGCGAGGCCACCCGGCCGGACAGCGCGGGCGGCCCGGCCAGCAGCAGCCAGGCGACGATCCGGGCCCGCACGGTGCGCGAAGGACCCCACGGATGCCCGCCGTGCGGATCGTCGACGACCGTGTCCCCGCAGCTCAGGTCGTACACGCTGCCGTTGCGGAAGGCCTGCCACATGCCGGCCTCGGCGGCCGTCAGGTCGTCCGGCAGCTCTCCGGCGTCGCCGCCCGTTCGGATGCCCGCCCCCTCGGTCACTCCACGCTCCTCTTCCCTCACGCACTGCGTTCGCACGGCTGTTCATGCCCGGTCGGCGGCCCCGGGACTCCGCGGGCGAAGAGCGTCTTCCGGATTCCGGCCATGTTCTGTATCAGCCATTGATACGCGCGGACGACCCCCGATCCCGGTCTGAGAGAATTGACCACGTGATCTCCCGAATCGATCTGCGCGGCGACGCCCTCCCCGAGGGCCCCGCCCTGCGCGACCTGCTGCCCCGAGCCGACTTCGACGTCTCGGCCGCCCTGGAGAAGGTGCGTCCGATCTGCGAGGCCGTGCATCATCGGGGCGACGCGGCGCTGATCGACTTCGCGGAGAAGTTCGACGGAGTGCGGCTGGAATCCGTCCGCGTTCCCGCGCGCGCGATGGCCGAGGCGCTGGAGCGGCTCGACCCGGCCGTGCGCGCGGCCCTGGAGGAGTCCGTGCGCCGGGCCCGCCTCGTCCACCGCGAGCAGCGCCGTACGACGCACACCACCCAGGTCGTGCCCGGCGGCTCGGTGACGGAGAAGTGGGTGCCCGTCGGGCGGGTCGGGCTGTACGCGCCCGGCGGCCGCTCGGTCTACCCGTCGTCGGTCGTCATGAACGCGGTGCCGGCCCAGGAGGCGGGCGTCGGGTCGATCGCCCTGGCCTCGCCGCCGCAGGCCGAGTTCGGCGGCCTCCCGCACCCGACGATCCTCGCCGCGTGCGCGCTGCTGGGCGTCGACGAGGTGTACGCGGCCGGCGGCGCCACCGCCGTCGCCATGTTCGCTTACGGCACCGAGTCCTGCGCCCCGGTCGACATGGTCACCGGCCCCGGCAACATCTGGGTGGCCGCCGCCAAGCGCTACTTCACCGGGAAGATCGGCATCGACGCCGAAGCGGGCCCGACCGAGATCGCCGTCCTCGCCGACGCCACCGCCGACCCGGTGCACGTCGCGTCCGACCTGATCAGCCAGGCCGAGCACGACCCGCTGGCGGCCGCCGTCCTGGTCACCGACTCCGTGGAGCTGGCGGACGCCGTCGAGAAGGAACTGGAGCCGCAGGTCGCGGCCACCAAGCACGTCGAGGACCGGATCGTCCCGGCGCTCGCCGGCCGGCAGTCCGCGATCGTGCTGGTCGACGGCGTCGACGAGGGCCTCAGGGTGGTCGACGCGTACGGCGCCGAGCACCTGGAGATCCAGACGGCCGACGCGGCCGCCGTGGCCGACCGGGTGAAGAACGCCGGCGCGATCTTCGTCGGCCCCTGGGCGCCGGTGTCCCTCGGCGACTACGCCGCCGGATCCAACCACGTCCTGCCCACCGGCGGCTGCGCCTGCCACTCCTCCGGGCTGTCCGTGCAGTCCTTCCTGCGGGGCATCCACATCGTCGACTACACGCGCGAGGCGCTCGCCGACGTCGCCCACCACGTGGTGACGCTGGCGGAGGCGGAGGACCTGCCGGCGCACGGCGCGGCGATCAAGGCGAGGTTCGGGTGGAAGGTGCCGACGGTCCAGTGAACATCGGAATCGACGATCTGCCGGTCCGCGACGAACTGCGCGGCAAGACCCCCTACGGGGCGCCCCAGCTCGACGTCCCCGTACGGCTGAACACCAACGAGAACCCCTACCCGCTGCCCGAGCCGCTGGTCGAGCGGATCGCCGAGCGCGTGCGCGAGGCCGCCCGCCACCTCAACCGCTACCCGGACCGGGACGCCGTCGAGCTGCGCACCCGGCTCGCCGAGTACCTCACCGACACCACGGGACACCCGGTCACCGCGGCCGGCGTGTGGGCGGCCAACGGCTCCAACGAGGTCCTCCAGCAGCTGCTCCAGACCTTCGGCGGGCCCGGCCGCACCGCGATCGGCTTCGAGCCGTCCTACTCGATGCACGCGCTCATCGCGCGCGGCACCGGGACCGGCTGGGTCTCCGGCCCCCGCCACGAGGACTTCACCGTCGACCTCGCCGCCGCCGAGAAGGCGATCGCCGAGCACCGCCCGGACGTCGTCTTCGTCACCACCCCCAACAACCCCACCGGCACCGCCGTCCCCGCCGAGACGGTCCTCGCCCTGTACGAGGCCGCCCAGGCGGCCAAGCCGTCGATGGTCGTCGTCGACGAGGCCTACGTCGAGTTCAGCCACAGCGCGTCACTGCTGCCGCTGCTCGAAGGACGGCCGAATCTCGTCGTCTCGCGGACGATGTCGAAGGCCTTCGGCGCGGCGGGACTGCGCCTCGGCTACCTCGCCGCGCACCCGGCGGTCGTCGAAGCCGTCCAGCTCGTCCGGCTGCCCTACCACCTGTCGGCCGTCACCCAGGCGACCGCGCTGGCCGCGCTGGAGCACACGGACACGCTGCTCAAGTACGTCGAGCAGCTGAAGTCGGAGCGCGACCGGCTGGTGAGCGGGCTGCTCGCCGCCGGGTACGAGGTCACGCCGTCCGACGCCAACTTCGTGCAGTTCGGGCGGTTCGAGGACGCCCACGCCGTCTGGCGGCAGATCCTCGACCGGGGCGTCCTGGTCCGGGACAACGGCGTGCCCGGCCGGCTGCGGGTCACCGCCGGAACCCCCGAAGAGAACGACGCGTTCCTCGACGCGGTCCGTGAAGTCAAGAAGGAGCAGAGCGCATGAGCCGCGTAGGACGTACAGAGCGCACCACGAAGGAGACGTCGGTCCTCGTCGAGATCGACCTCGACGGCACCGGCAAGGTCGACGTGGCGACCGGCGTCGGCTTCTACGACCACATGCTCGACCAGCTCGGCCGCCACGGTCTGTTCGACCTCACCGTCAAGACGGACGGCGACCTGCACATCGACTCCCACCACACCATCGAGGACACCGCCCTCGCGCTCGGCGCCGCCTTCCGGCAGGCCCTCGGCGACAAGGTGGGCATCTACCGCTTCGGCAACTGCACGGTCCCGCTGGACGAGTCGCTCGCCCAGGTCACCGTCGACCTGTCCGGCCGCCCCTACCTCGTGCACACCGAGCCCGAGAACATGGCGCCGATGATCGGCGAGTACGACACGACGATGACCCGGCACATCCTGGAGTCCTTCGTCGCACAGGCGCAGATCGCCCTGCACGTGCACGTGCCCTACGGGCGCAACGCCCACCACATCGTGGAGTGCCAGTTCAAGGCGCTGGCCCGGGCCCTGCGCTACGCCTCCGAGCGCGACCCGCGCGCGGCCGGCATCCTCCCCTCCACGAAGGGCGCGCTGTAACACCATGAGCGGACTGTCCACCGTCCTGATCGTCGTCGGCCTCTTCCTCGCCGGCGGCGTCTACTCCTTCGTCAAGCAGAAGATGCCCCGGAACCTGATCGTGCTGCTCTCGATCGGCTCCGCGATGTGTCTCGCGGCGGGCGTCGTGCGGCTGGAGGTGTGGAATTGAGCGGCGCGACGAACAGCGCGAAGAAGGTCGTCGTCTTCGACTACGGCTTCGGCAACGTCCGTTCCGCCGAGCGCGCCCTCGCCCGCACCGGCGCCGACGTCGAGATCACCCGTGACTTCGACACGGCCATGAACGCCGACGGGCTCCTGGTGCCGGGCGTCGGCGCCTTCGCCGCCTGCATGCGCGGCCTGAAGGAGGCCCGCGGCGACTGGATCATCGGCCGCAGGCTCTCCGGCGGCCGCCCGGTGATGGGCATCTGCGTCGGCATGCAGATCCTCTTCGCCCGCGGCATCGAGCACGGCGTGGAGACCGAGGGCCTCGACGAGTGGCCCGGCGCGGTCGAGCCGCTCCAGGCCGAGATCGTCCCCCACATGGGCTGGAACACCGTCGACGCCCCGGCCGGCTCCGAGCTGTTCGCCGGACTGGACGCGGACGCGCGCTTCTACTTCGTGCACTCCTACGCCGTCCAGGACTGGTCCCTGGAAGTGCTCAACCCGACGATGCGCGCTCCCAAGGTGGCCTGGTCGACGCACGGCAAGCCGTTCGTGGCCGCCGTGGAGAACGGCGCCCTGTGGGCCACGCAGTTCCACCCCGAGAAGTCCGGCGACGCCGGAGCCCAGCTCCTCACCAACTGGATCGGAACACTGTGAGCAAGCTCGAACTCCTTCCCGCCGTCGACGTCCGCGACGGCCAGGCCGTCCGTCTGGTGCACGGCGAGTCCGGGACCGAGACCTCCTACGGCTCGCCGCTCGAGGCCGCCCTCGCCTGGCAGCGCTCGGGCGCCGAGTGGCTGCACCTGGTCGACCTGGACGCCGCGTTCGGCACCGGCGACAACCGGGCGCTGATCGCCGAGGTCGCGGGCGCGATGGACATCAAGGTGGAGCTCTCCGGCGGCATCCGCGACGACGACACCCTCGCCGCCGCGCTGGCCACCGGCTGCACCCGCGTGAACCTGGGCACGGCCGCCCTGGAGACGCCCGAGTGGGTCGCCAAGGTGATCGCCGAGCACGGCGACCGGATCGCGGTCGGCCTGGACGTGCGCGGAACGACCCTGCGCGGCCGCGGCTGGACCCGCGACGGCGGCGACCTCTACGAGACGCTGGCCCGCCTCGACAAGGAGGGCTGCGCGCGGTACGTCGTCACCGACATCGCCAAGGACGGCACCCTCCAGGGCCCCAACCTGGAGCTGCTGCGCAACGTGTGCGCGGTGACCGACCGCCCGGTCGTGGCGTCCGGCGGCGTCTCGTCCCTGGACGACCTGCGCGCCATCGCCGAGCTGGTGCCGCTCGGCGTCGAGGGCTCCATCGTCGGCAAGGCGCTGTACGCCAAGGCGTTCACCCTGGAAGAGGCCCTGGAGGCGGTGGCCCGGTGAGCGCGCTGCGACGCGTCGCGACCGGCGCGCCCTGGGAGGACGCCTTCGGCTACTCGCGCGCGGTGGAGCTGCCCGGCGGCCTGGTGCTGGTCTCCGGCTGCACCTCGATCGTGGACGGCGAGATCGCCGGCGGCGGCCCCTACGACCAGACGCTCAACGCCTTCGGCGTCGCCTTCGCGGCGCTCGCGGAGCTGGGCCTCGGGCGTGAGGACGTCGTGCGCACCCGCATGTACCTCACCCACGCGCGGGACGTGGACGACGTGGGCCGCGCGCACAAGGAGCTGTTCGACACCGTCCGGCCCGCCGCGTCGATGCTCATCGTCTCCGGTCTGGTGGACCCGAGCCTGGTCGTCGAGGTCGAGGTCGAGGCGTTCCGCGGGGAGGCCCCCGCATGACGCTCGCCGTACGGGTCATCCCCTGCCTGGACGTGGACGCCGGACGCGTCGTCAAGGGCGTCAACTTCCAGAACCTGCGCGACGCGGGCGACCCCGTCGAGATGGCCAAGGTCTACGACGCCGAGGGCGCCGACGAGCTGACCTTCCTGGACATCACCGCCTCCTCGGGCAACCGCGAGACCACCTACGACGTGGTGCGCCGCACCGCCGAGCAGGTGTTCATCCCGCTGACCGTCGGCGGCGGGGTGCGCACCCCGCAGGACGTCGACAAGCTGCTGCGGGCCGGCGCCGACAAGGTGGGCGTGAACACCGCCGCGATCGCCCGCCCGGAGCTGATCAGGGAGATCGCCGAGCGGTTCGGCAGCCAGGTGCTGGTGCTGTCGGTCGACGCCCGGCGCACGCCGTCGGGGTCCTTCGAGGTGACGACGCACGGCGGCCGCCAGGGCACCGGCATCGACGCCGTCGAGTGGGCGCACCGCGCGGCCGAGCTGGGCGCGGGCGAGATCCTGCTCAACTCGATGGACGCGGACGGCACGAAGGACGGCTACGACCTGGAGATGATCGCGGCGGTCCGCCGGCACGTCAGGATCCCGGTGATCGCCTCCGGCGGCGCCGGGCGGCTCACGGACTTCCCGCCGGCCGTCGAGGCGGGCGCGGACGCGGTGCTGGCCGCGTCGGTGTTCCACTTCGGCGACCTGAGGATCGGCGAGGTCAAGGACACGCTGCGCGAAGCAGGTCACCCGGTGCGGTGACGTTCCGCGCGAGCGTGCTGACGCCGTTGCCGTTGTACTGACGTCCTCGCCGTCGTACTGACGCCGTGGGGAAGTGAGGCCGGCCCCGGCCGCCCGGAGCGGTCGGGGCCGGCTCGTCCCGAGATGCGAAAGAAAAATTGCGCAAGAACAGTTGCGCAATTTCTCCTTCGTTTCTACGGTGTGGGGCATGACAGGCAGGCAGAACCGGCGGATCACCGACGTGGGCACGCTGAAGGCGCTCGCCCACCCCCTGCGGCTGAACCTCTACCGGGCCCTGTACCTGGAACGCGTGGCCACGGCCTCACGGCTGGCCGAACTCGTCGACGAGGCCGTCTCGCTGGTCAGCTACCACCTGCGCAAGCTCGCCGAGCACGGACTGATCGAACCGGCGGAACCGCAGAGCGCCGACGGGCGCGAGCGCTGGTGGCGGCCCGCCTCGGACGGCGTCAGCATCCACGACGAGGACTTCCGTGACGCGCCGGAGAAGGCCGCCGCCCACCGCTCCGCCTCCCGGCTCTTCTTCGCGCACCGCAGCGAGCTGTACCACCGCCACCTCGACGAGCGCGCCTTCTGGGACCCCGAGTGGAACAGCGCCTCGTTCGACTCCGAGTACCTCTCCCGGCTGACCTCCGCCGAACTGGCCGAGCTGTCCCGGGAGGTGGACGCCCTGATGACCCGCTACGTCGACAAGGGGCGCGCGGCCGAGGCCGCGGGCGACACCGAGGGGCGCGAGAACGTCGCCCTGCACCTGTACGGCTTCCCGTTCCGCACCTGAGAGGCCCCGGCCATGACCACCGCGTCCCGGACGTCCGCCGCCCGCGCCGCCGACGAGCGCCCCGCCCACCGCGACGGCAACGTCCTGCGCTGGCTGGGCGCCTACGCCTCCTCGATGGCCGGCGACGGCGTCTACTACGTCGCCCTGTCCTGGGCCGCCGTCCAGGCCGGCACCCCCGCGCAGGCGGGACTGGTGCTCTCCGTCAGCGCGCTGCCCCGCGCCGTCCTCATGCTGGGCGGGGGAGTGCTGGCCGACCGGTTCGGGCCGCGCCGGGTCGTCATCGCCAGTGACGCCGTGCGCTGCGCCGCCGTGCTCGCGGTGGCGGCACTGCTGTTCCTCACCGGCCCCAGCCTGTGGCCGCTCACCGTGCTCGCCCTGGTCTTCGGCACGGTGGACGCCGTGTTCGTCCCCGCCGTCGGCGCGCTGCCCGCCCGCATAGCCGACCGCGGCCAGCTCGCCCGCGTCCAGGGCATGCGCGGCCTCGCCTACCGGTTCGCCGTCATCGTGGGCGCGCCCCTCGGCGGGCTCGGCGTCGCCGTCGGCGGCGCGGCCGCCGCGTTCGGGCTCGCCGGACTGCTGACGGCCCTGTCCCTGCCCCTGCTGCTCCGGGTGCGGATGCGGGACCTTCCGCCGGACGACGCCGCGGACGACACCCCGGACGCCCGCGGCCGGACCGCCCGGGCCGACCTCGTGGCCGGCCTGCGCCACATCCGCCGCCACCCGGTCCTCGCCCCGCTCACGGTGGCCATCGCCCTCGGCGACCTCGGCTTCGTCGGACCGCTCAACGTGGGCCTGACCCTGCTCGCCGACGAACGCGGCTGGGGCGCCTCCGGCATGGGCTGGGTGCTGTCCGGGTTCGGCGCCGGCGCGGGCGCCGCCTCACTCCTGCTCGCCCTGCGAGGCCGGCTCCCGCACGCCGGCCGGGTCGCCGGGTGGTCGCTCCTGGCCGGCTCGCCCGCCATCGGCGCCCTCGCCTTCGCGCCGGCCCTCGCCGCCGCCGTCGGCACCGCCGTGCTCATCGGGCTGCTCGCCGGGCTCAGCGGCGCGGTGTGCGCGGCCCTGCTCCAGACCCAGGCCGACCCGGCCTACCTCGGCCGTGTGACCGCCGTCGCCAGCCTGGTCAGCCTCGGGCTCACGCCGCTCAGCATGCCGCTGTCCGCTGCCGCCGTCGGCGTCTGGGGCACCGGGCCGGTGTTCGTCGTGAGCGCCGGGGTCTGCGGGCTCGGCGGGATCGTCGCCCTCGCCGTGCCCGCCCTGCGCCGCGCGGAACTCCCGCGCTGACATCCGGCGGAGCGCGCCCGGCGGGCCGGAGCCCGGCGGGTCGAAGCCCGGCAGGTCAGATGCCGAGCTGCTTGCCGCCGTGCAGCCGCTCGACGGCCTCCTTCTCGCCGTCCAGCTCCACCGCGGCGACGTTCTGCCGGCCGTACAGGAGCAGCAGCAGCTCCGACGGCTCCCCGGTCGCCGTCACCACCGGTGTGCCCCGGTTGGCGACCGCCGTACGGCCGTCCGGGCGGCGCAGCACCAGCCCCGTCGGCGCGCCGCGGCCCATCAGCCGGGCGGTGCGCTCCAGCCGCGTCCACAGGGCGTCCTGGAAGACCGGGTCGAGGGCGCGCGGCGTCCACTCGGGCCGCGCCCGGCGGACGTCCTCGGTGTGGACGAAGAACTCGATCGTGTTCGACGCCTCGTCCAGCTGCTTGAGCTGGAACGGCGAGAAGCGCGGCGGACCGGTGCGGATCAGCTGAAGGAGCTCCTCGTACGGCTTGGCCGCGAACTCCTCCATCGCCCGCTCCAGCCGGGGCGCGAGCTGCTTGATCAGCAGCCCCCCGGCGGCGTCGGGGCGGCGCTCGCGCACCACCACGTGAGCCGCCAGATCCCGGGTCAGCCAGCCCTCGCAGAGGGTCGGCGCGTCGGGGCCCGCCGTTTCCAAGAGGTCGGCGAGCAGGAGCCGTTCACGCTTGGCGAAAGTCGACATGCGGCCAGCCTACGGCGGCGACGCCGCGGCCGCGCCCACCCGCCGGGATCGCGCCACCGCCCGGCCGGCCGCCGCCCACCCACTGGACGCCCCGCCGTCACTGTCAGTGGCGCGCGGCACAATGGCACCCATGACCAGCACGCCCGAGCCCGCCCGTCCCGCGAGCAGCGCCCTCGCCCCCGAGATCGCCGCGCGCCTCAAGCGCAGCGCCGACGGACTCGTCCCCGCCATCGCCCAGCAGTACGACACCGGAGAGGTGCTCATGCTCGGCTGGATGGACGACGAGGCGCTGCACCGCACCCTCACCACCGGCCGCTGCACCTACTGGTCCCGCAGCCGCCGCGAGTACTGGGTCAAGGGCGACACCTCCGGCCACTACCAGTGGGTCAGGTCCGTCGCCCTCGACTGCGACGCGGACACCGTGCTCGTCAAGGTCGACCAGGTCGGCGCCGCCTGCCACACCGGCGCCCGCACCTGCTTCGACACCGACGTCCTCCTCACCGAAGCCGCCGCCACCGTCGCCGCCCCCGCCGCCGACGCCGCGGCCGCCGATTCCGGCCTCCCGGCCGCGGGTCAGTAAGGTCAGCCGCCATGGACCTCGAGACGTTCCGCAAGCTGGCCTCCGACCGCCGCGTCATTCCGGTCACCCGCAAGCTCCTCGCCGACGGCGACACCCCGGTCGCGCTCTACCGCAAGCTCGCCGCGGAACGCCCCGGCACCTTCCTCCTGGAGTCCGCGGAGAACGGCCGCACCGCGTTTCGATGGTCCCGGTACTCCTTCGTCGGCGTCCGCAGCGCCGCCACGCTCACCGTGCGGGAGGGCCGCACCCACTGGCTCGGCACCCCGCCCGTCGGCGTCCCCGTCGACGGCGACCCGCTCGCCGCGCTGCGCGCCACCATCGAGACGCTCCACACCCCGCACACCGAGGGCATGCCGCCCTTCACCGGCGGCATGGTCGGCTACCTCGGCTACGACATCGTGCGCCGCCTGGAGAAGGTCGGCCCCGGCGAGCGCGACGACCTGCGGCTCCCCGAACTCACCATGCTCCTGACCAGCGACCTCGCCGTCATGGACCACTGGGAGGGCTCCGTCCTGCTGATCGCCAACGCGATCAACCACAACGACCTCGACACCGGCGTCGACGAGGCCTACGCCGACGCCGTGGCCCGCCTCGACGCCATGGAGGCCGACCTCTCCCGCCCGGTCGCCCAGCCCCCGGCCGTGCTGCCGCCCTCCGAACTCCCCGACTACACCGCCCTGTGGGGCGGCCCCGACTTCCGGGAGGCCGTCGAGGACATCAAGGAGCGCATCCGCGCGGGCGAGGCCTTCCAGGTCGTCCCCTCCCAGCGCTTCGAGACGCCGTGCACGGCGAGCGCGCTGGACGTCTACCGCGTCCTGCGGGCGACGAACCCCTCGCCCTACATGTACCTCTTCCGCTTCGACGGCTTCGACGTCGTGGGCTCCTCCCCGGAGGCCCTCGTCAAGGTCGAGGACGGCCGCGCCATGGTCCACCCCATCGCCGGCACCCGGCACCGCGGGGCCACCCCGCAGGAGGACCAGGCCCTCGCCGACGAACTCCTCGCCGACCCCAAGGAGCGCGCCGAGCACCTCATGCTCGTCGACCTCGGCCGCAACGACCTGGGCCGGGTCTGCGAGCCGGGCTCCGTCGAGGTCGTCGACTTCATGTCCGTCGAGCGGTACTCGCACGTGATGCACATCGTCTCCACCGTCACCGGCAAGGTCGCGCCGGGCCGCACCGCCTTCGACGTCCTCACCGCCTGCTTCCCCGCCGGCACCCTCTCCGGCGCGCCCAAGCCGCGCGCCCTCCAGATCATCGACGAGCTGGAGCCCTCCCGGCGCGGCCTGTACGGCGGCTGCGTCGGCTACCTGGACTTCGCGGGCGACTCGGACACCGCCATCGCCATCCGCACCGCCCTGCTGCGCGACGGCACCGCCTACGTCCAGGCCGGGGCGGGCATCGTCGCCGACTCCGATCCGGTCGCCGAGGACCAGGAGTGCCGCAACAAGGCCGCGGCGGTCCTGCGCGCCGTCCACACCGCCAACCGGCTCGGCTGACAGGGGCGCCTCGCGGCCGGGTCCGCGAACAGAGGCGAACAGATAGGACGCGTCTCACGTGAGCCCCGGGTGCCGGTCTGCCCGGGGTTCAGGCGATAGTGGAGTACGTGACTGCTGCCGTTCCTCCCCCACGCCCCGAATCCCCCGCCGCCCGGTCGAGCCGCCGAAGCCTCGCCGTCGCCCTGCTGAGCGGCGCGCTGGGCTCGGCCGTGACCCTGCTGGCCACCCGCCAGCGCTGGTCCGAGGGCACCGCCACGGTCGCCGGCGGCCCCTTCTCGCTGACCGCCCGGGGCAGCGACGTCACGGGCGTGCCCGCGGCGCTCGCCATAGTGGGCCTGGCCGCGCTCGTCGCCGTCTTCGCCGTCCGCAGGGCCGGCCGGCTCGCCGTCTCCGCCCTGCTCGCGCTCTCCGGCGCGGGGATCATGGCCGCCGCCCTCATCGGCGCCGGCGACAGCTCCGCGCTCGACGAGCAGGCCGCCAGGGCCACCGGCGACACCTCGGCCGCCGTCGCCTCGTTCAGCCACACCGCGTGGCCCTACGCCGCGGCCGTGGGCGGCGCCCTGATCCTCCTCGCCGGACTGCTCGCCCTGCGCCACGGCCGCCGCTGGCCCGCCATGTCGGGCCGCTACGAGCGCGACGGCTCCCCGCGCCCGCGCCGCACGGCCCGGCCCGCCGACCCCGAGCGGCCCGAGGAGATGTGGAAGGCCCTGGACCGGGGCGAGGACCCGACCGGCATGGACCCGGCCTGACCGGCCCGCCGCCCCGCTCCGCGGTGTGGCGAAACAGACTCGACGGGACCCCGACCCCCGCGTCCGGCGCGCCCGCGCGTACGGGACAATGGACGACGAGCGTCCGGCTCGGACGGACACACAGACAGCAATGAGGAGCAAGTCATGGCGGGCAGCAGCCACGGACACACCCCGGCCGCCTGGACCGGTGTCACCATCGCCTTCGTCGGGTTCGCCGTCGCGGGCCTGTTCATGGTGATGGCCGAGCCGATCGGCTTCTGGGCCGGCATGGTGATCGTGGCACTCGGCGGCGTCGTCGGCGCGGCCATGCGCGCCGCGGGCCTGGGCCAGCCGAAGGAGACGCACCCCGTGCACCAGGTCTCGGCGACCGCCAAGCCCGCCGGCGTCGAGGGCTGAGTCCCGCCGGACCTCGTCACTTCGTGACCTGGTGACTTCGTGACCTCGTGAGGGGCGGCCGGCATCCGGCCGCCCCTCACGCGCGCGCGGCGCCCCGCCGGGGCAGAATGCGAGGCGTGAACGCCGACACCCGGCGCGTGACGCCGACCGCCGCGGGCAGACTGGCCGTGCCCGCCGGGATCCTCGCGGCCGTCGCCGCCGCCTTCGCGTACGTGGGGGCCGTCGATCCCCACGAACCCGGCCACTACCCGGTCTGCCCCCTGCTGCGCGTCACCGGCCTGTACTGCCCCGGCTGCGGCGGCCTGCGCAGCGCGCACGCCTTCGTCCACGGGGACCTCGCCGGCGCCCTGCACGACAACGCGATGGCCGTCGTCGCCTACCTGGGCTTCGCGGTCCTGTGGACCGTCTGGGCGATCCGCGCGGCACGCGGACGCCCCATGAGCGTGGAGCTGACCCCGGTGCGGCTGTGGACGCTGGGCGCGGTCCTGCTGGCCTTCACGGTCGTCCGCAACCTGCCCTTCGGCGGCCTGCTGCACCCCTGACCGGCGGCGGGCGTCCCGTGGCGGCGCCTCCCGCCCGCCGCCGGAAGCGGCCGGCCCGAGGGCGCGCGGCGACCGACGCCGACCGGATGCGAGGCCTTCGCCCTCCTCCGGATACCATCGCAGTGACCACCTTTTTCTCCACGGGTCGCTGGAACTGTCCACCGTCTCGCAGGCATCGGAAGGGGGCCGCTCGCGTGAGTGTGCTCGACGAGATCATCGACGGAGTCCGTGCCGACCTCGCGGAGCGGCAGGCGCGCGTCGGCCTCGACGAGCTCAAGGAACGCGCGGCCAAGGCCCCCGCGGCCAAGGACGGCGTCGCCGCGCTCCGGGGCGACGGCGTCAAGGTGATCTGCGAGGTCAAGCGCTCCAGCCCCTCCAAGGGCGCGCTGGCCGCGATCGCCGACCCGGCCGGCCTGGCCGCCGACTACGAGGCGGGCGGCGCGGCCGTCATCTCCGTCCTCACCGAACAGCGCCGCTTCGGCGGCTCGCTCGCCGACCTCGAAGCGGTCCGCGCGCGGGTCGACATCCCCGTGCTGCGCAAGGACTTCATCGTCACCTCGTACCAGCTGTGGGAGGCCCGCGCGTACGGCGCCGACCTCGCGCTGCTGATCGTCGCCGCGCTGGAGCAGTCGGTCCTCGAATCGCTGATCGAGCGTGCCGTCTCCATCGGCCTCACCCCGCTCGTCGAGGTCCACGACGAGGACGAGGTCGACCGCGCGGTCGACGCGGGCGCCAAGGTGATCGGCGTCAACGCCCGCAACCTCAAGACCCTGGAGGTCGACCGGGGCACCTTCGAGCGGGTGGCCCCCGAGATCCCGGCGCACATCGTCAAGATCGCCGAGTCCGGGGTGCGCGGCCCGCACGACCTCATCGCCTACGCCAACGCCGGCGCCGACGCCGTCCTGGTGGGCGAGTCCCTGGTGACCGGGCGCGACCCGAAGACCGCGGTCGCCGACCTGGTGGCGGCCGGCGAACACCCCGCACTGCGCCACGGCCGCGGCTGATCCTTCGCTAGGCTTGCCCCGATGACTCCCACGCCCTCCCGGACGCCCACGGACCGGTACGCCCGCCTCGCGCGCGGCTGCCGCCCCCGTGGCTGCCGCGCGCCCGCCCGCCGGGTGCACGGCCGCCGGGTGCGCTACGTCATCGGGGACGAGCCCGGCCAGGTGAACGGCATGCGATGGCAGCCGCGCCCCTAGGGCGCGGGGAACTGCACGTCGAGCCATGGACGGCCGTCAGCCGTCCGACGACCCCCGCCCCACGGCGCTGTTTCGTGTCCGCACACCAGACCGTCCCACCGTGAGGTTTCCGCATGCCCAGCGAGTTCTTCATTCCCGACCCCGAGGGTCGGGTGCCCACCGCCGAGGGCTACTTCGGCGCGTTCGGCGGCAAGTTCATCCCGGAGGCGCTCGTCGCCGCCGTGGACGAGGTCGCCGTCGAGTACGACAAGGCCAAGCACGACCCCGAGTTCGCCCGTGAGCTGGACGACCTGCTCGTCCACTACACCGGCCGCCCCAGCTCCCTCACCGAGGTGCCGAGGTTCGCCGCACACGCCGGCGGCGCCCGGGTCTTCCTCAAGCGCGAGGACCTCAACCACACCGGCTCCCACAAGATCAACAACGTGCTCGGCCAGGCCCTGCTCACCAAGCGCATGGGCAAGACCCGCGTCATCGCCGAGACCGGCGCGGGCCAGCACGGCGTCGCCACCGCCACCGCCTGCGCCCTCTTCGGGCTCGACTGCACCATCTACATGGGCGAGATCGACACCCAGCGCCAGGCCCTCAACGTGGCCCGGATGCGCATGCTGGGCGCCGAGGTCGTCGCGGTGAAGTCCGGCAGCCGCACGCTGAAGGACGCCATCAACGAGGCCTTCCGCGACTGGGTCGCCAACGTCGACCGCACCCACTACCTCTTCGGCACCGTCGCCGGACCGCACCCCTTCCCGGCGATGGTCCGCGACTTCCACCGCGTCATCGGCGTCGAGGCCCGCCGCCAGATCCTGGAGCGCGCCGGACGCCTGCCCGACGCCGCCGTCGCCTGCGTCGGCGGCGGCTCCAACGCCATCGGCCTCTTCCACGCCTTCATCCCGGACGCCGGGGTGCGCCTGATCGGCTGCGAACCGGCCGGACACGGGGTGGAGACCGGCGAGCACGCGGCGACCCTCACCGCGGGCGAGCCCGGCATCCTGCACGGCTCGCGCTCCTACGTCCTCCAGGACGACGAGGGCCAGATCACCGAGCCCTACTCCATCTCGGCGGGCCTGGACTACCCGGGCATCGGCCCCGAGCACTCCTACCTCAAGGACACCGGCCGCGGCGAGTACCGCGCGGTCACCGACGACGCGGCCATGCAGGCGCTGCGCCTGCTGTCGCGCACCGAGGGCATCATCCCGGCCATCGAGAGCGCCCACGCGCTCGCCGGCGCCCTGGAGGTCGGCCGGGAACTCGGCCCGGACGGGCTGATCGTCGTCAACCTGTCCGGTCGCGGCGACAAGGACATGGACACGGCCGCCCGGTACTTCGGGCTGTACGACACCGACGCCGAGGTCGCAGCCGACGCGGCCGACACCGCGGAGATCGAGGGGGACGCCAAGTGAGCGGGAACATCCAGCTGCTGTCGGACACCCTCGCCGCCGCGAAGGCCGAGGACCGCGCCGCGCTCATCGCCTACCTCCCGGCCGGGTTCCCGACCGTGGACGGCGGCATCGAGGCGGTCAAGGCCGTCCTGGACGGCGGCGCGGACGTGGTCGAGGTCGGACTGCCGCACAGCGACCCGGTCCTCGACGGCCCGGTCATCCAGACCGCCGACGACATCGCCCTGCGCGGCGGGGTGCGCATCGCGGACGTCATGCGCACGGTCCGCGAGGCGTTCGAGGCCACCGGCAGGCCGATCCTGGTCATGACGTACTGGAACCCCATCGACCGCTACGGCGTCGAGCGGTTCACCGCCGAGCTGGCCGAGGCGGGCGGCGCGGGCTGCATCCTGCCCGACCTGCCCGTGCAGGAGTCCGCGCTGTGGAGGGAGCACGCCGACAAGCACGGCCTCGCGACCGTCTTCGTCGTGGCGCCGAGCAGCCAGGACGCGCGCCTGGCGCAGATCACCGCAGCGGGCAGCGGCTTCGTCTACGCGGCCTCGCTGATGGGCGTCACCGGCACCCGTGAGTCGGTGGGCGAGCAGGCCCACGACCTGGTGGAGCGGACCCGGGCCACCGGCTCCGGCCTGCCGGTCTGCGTCGGCCTCGGCGTCTCCGACGCCCGGCAGGCCGCCGAGGTGGCCGGCTTCGCCGACGGCGTGATCGTCGGCTCGGCCTTCGTCAAGCGGATGCTGGACGCTGCGGACGACGCGGCCGGCGTCGAAGCGGTCCGCGCCCTCGCGGGCGAACTGGCGAAGGGCGTGCGCCGCCAGGCGTGACCAGCGGGTCGGTCACCCGAACGGGTGGACCTGGGATCGGGGAGGCGCAATGCGCCTCCCCGGTTCGTTCTGGGGGTGTGAGCGAGAAGAATCGTGACGGAAAGCGCAACGCCCGCGAACGGCTGGCCGCGGAGCGAGAGAAGCACAAGGCCGCCGAACGGCGCCGGCGCACACTGATCGTCGGCGCGAGCGTGGTCTGCGTGCTCGGCCTGGCCGCGGTGATCGGCGTCGTCGCCGCGAACTCCGGCAAGGACGACGGCGAGAAGAAGGCGGGCCCGGTCGTGGCCCCCTCCGGGGCCCAGGGCCAGGACGCGCTGGCGATCCCCGTGGGCAAGGAGGGCGCCAAGTCCACGCTCACGGTGTGGGAGGACTTCCGCTGCCCCGCCTGCAAGGGGTTCGAGACGGCGTACCGGCCCACGGTCCACGAACTGGCGGACGCCGGAAAGCTCAGGGTCGAGTACCACCTGGCCACCCTCATCGACGGGAACATGGGCGGCAGCGGCTCCCGCCGGGCGGCCAACGCGGCGGCCTGCGCCCAGGACGCCGGCAAGTTCGCCGCCTACCACGACGTGCTGTACGAGAACCAGCCCGAGGAGACGAAGGACGCCTACGCCGACAACGGCAGGCTGATCGAACTCGCGGGCAAGGTCGACGGACTCGACACGCCCGCCTTCCGCGCCTGCGTCCGCGACGGCACGCACGACACCTGGGTCGTGAAGTCCGACCAGGCCTTCCGCAACGGCCACTTCGGCGGCACCCCGACCGTGCTGTTCAACGGCAAGAACATCTACCAGGACCAGTCGATGACACCGGCGAAGCTGAAGCGGATGGTGGAGGAGGCGGACCAGGGGTGAGCACGGAGGTAAGGCCTCTTCACACCCGCCCGTTATGGAGCCGTAGCCGGGCTGCCCGCCGTCGGCCCGGCCCGGCACGGTAGCGTCGACCCTGCCATGGAACTTGCCTACATTCCCAGCCCGTCGCACGGGGTGCTGTACCTCGGCCCCGTACCGCTGCGCGGCTACGCGTTCTGCATCATCATCGGCGTCTTCGTCGCGGTCTGGCTCGGCAACCGGCGCTGGGTCGCCCGGGGCGGGCGGGTCGGGACGGTGGCCGACATCGCCGTCTGGGCGGTGCCCTTCGGCCTGGTCGGCGGCCGGCTCTACCACGTGATCACGGACTACGAGCTGTACTTCAGCGAGGGCCGCGACTGGGTGGACGCCTTCAAGGTGTGGGAGGGCGGCCTCGGCATCTGGGGCGCGATCGCCCTCGGCGCGGTGGGCGCCTGGATCGGCTGCCGGCGCCGGGGCATCCCGCTGCCCGCGTACGCCGACGCCATCGCGCCCGGCATCGCCCTCGCGCAGGCGATCGGCCGCTGGGGCAACTGGTTCAACCAGGAGCTGTACGGCAAGGAGACCGACCTGCCCTGGGCCCTGCACATCACGTCCTCCGCGGACGGCCGGGTGCCGGGCTACTACCACCCGACGTTCCTGTACGAGTCGCTGTGGTGCGTCGGCGTCGCCCTCCTCGTCATCTGGGCCGACCGCCGCTTCAAGCTGGGCCACGGCCGGGCGTTCGCCCTGTACGTCGCGGCGTACTGCGTGGGCCGCGCGTGGATCGAGTACATGCGGGTCGACGACGCCCACCACATTCTGGGCCTGCGCCTGAACGACTGGACCGCGCTGGTCGTCTTCCTGCTCGCGGTGGCGTACATCGTCGTCTCGGCGAAGAAGCGCCCCGGACGCGAGGCGGTCGTCGAGCCGGGAGCGGACGCCTCCGGCGACACGGCCGGGACCGGAACGGACGGCGAAACCGGCGAAGCCGCGGAGACCGCGTCGAAGGACGAGGCCGGGGCGGAGAGCCCCGCGGAGAGCGTGAGCGCCGCGAAGAAGGCGGAGAAGGACCCGGCGAAGACCGGCTCCGGGGACGAACCCGCCGCCGCGAAGTCCTCGGACGCGAAGCCTTCGGACGTGAAGGCCGGTACGGACGCCGAGACCGGCGCGGCGGGCGACGGCGCGGGGGAAGCCGGGACCGCCGGCGACGGCGTGAAGAAGGACGAAGCGGAGTCGGCCGGCAAGAAGGCCTGACGGCCGAGGGCACGACGACGGTACGAGACGAGGGGCGCCCGAGTTCGCTGGGCGCCCCTCGCCGTGTGTCCGGGCGCGTTCAGTCGCCGCGCGCCGCGAGCGACAGGGTGCGCCGGGCGGCCGCCACCACGGCCGCGTCGACGAAGCGGCCGTCCGGGAGGGCCTGGGCGCCCCGGTCGGTGGCCGCCGCCTTCACGATCGTCTCGGCGTCCTCCAGTTCCTGCTGGGTGGGCAGGTAGGCCCGTTCGATGATCGGGAGCTGGCGGGGGTGGATGGCGGCGCGGCCCAGGAAGCCGAGGGTGCGGCCGTGGGCGCAGCTGACGGCGAGGCCGTCCAGGTCCCGGATGTCGGGGTGGACCGACTGGGGCGGCGGCGCCAGGCCCGCGGCCCGGGCGGCGACGATCACGCGGGAGCGGGACCAGTCGAGACCGGCGTCGGCGCGGACGCCCAGGTCGGCGCGGAGGTCGGCCTCGCCGAGGGCGATGCCGCGCAGGGCGGGGTGGGCGGAGGCGATGGCGTAGGCGTGTTCGACGCCGAGGGCCGTCTCCAGCAGGGCGTGCAGCGGGACGGCCGCGCCGTCGGCCCGTGACGCGGTCCGCGCGGCGCGGGTGATCTGGTGCGGCGAGGTCACCTTGGGCAGGCGCACGCCGTGCACGCCGGGCAGGGCGGCCAGCGTGCGCAGGTCCGCCGCGGCGAACGGCGTGTCCAGGGCGTTGACCCGCACGTGGACGGGGACCGGCTGGGGTTCGCTCAGGCGCTCGGCGGTGGCGGCGCGGGCGTACTCCTTGCGGTCCGGGGCGACCGCGTCCTCCAGGTCGACGATGACGACGTCGGCGCCGCAGCCGAGGGCCTTGGTGACGGTCTGCGGACGGTCGCCGGGGACGTACAGCCAGGTCAGCTGGGGTGTCGTCATACGGCGCCCTCCGCGCGCAGAGCGGTCAGCTCGGCCGGGGTCAGGCCCAGCTCGGTCAGCACGGCCTCCGTGTCGGCGCCGTGCGGCCGGCCGGCCCAGCGGATCGCGCCGGGGGTCGCCGAGAGGCGGAAGAGGACGTTCTGCATGCGGACGCGGCCCAGTTCCGGGTCGTCGACGGCGGTGATCGTGTCGAGGGCCTGGTACTGGGGGTCGGTCATGACGTCCCGTACGTCCTGGACGGGGGCGACGGCGGCCTCGGCCTTCTCGAAGGCGGCCAGGACGTCGGTGCGGGTGCGGGCGGCGATCCAGGCGCCGACCGCGTCGTCGAGGACGTCGGCGTGCGCGGCCCGGTCGGCGCCCGTCGCGAACCAGGGCTCGTCGATCAGGTCGGGCCGGCCGACCAGGTGCATCACCCGTTCCGCGACGGACTGCGCCGAGGTCGACACGGCGACCCACTCCCCGTCGGCCGTGCGGTAGGTGTTGCGGGGCGCGTTGTTCGCGGACCGGTTGCCGGTGCGGGCCTGGACGTAGCCGAGCTGGTCGTACCAGAGGGGCTGGGGTCCGAGCACGGTGAGGATGGGCTCGATGATCGCCATGTCGACGACCTGGCCCTCGCCGGTGCGGTCGCGGGCGGCGAGGGCCGTCATCACGGCGTAGGCGGTGGCCAGGCCGGCGATCGAGTCGGCCAGGCCGAACGGGGGCAGGGTCGGCGCGGCGTCCGGCTCCCCGGTGATGGCCGCGAACCCGCTCATCGCCTCGGCGAGGGTGCCGAAGCCGGGACGGTGCGCGTACGGGCCGAACTGGCCGAAGGCGGTGACCCGGGCGAGGACCAGCCGCGGGTTGACGGCCGACAGCTCCTCCCAGCCGAGGTCCCACTTCTCCAGGGTGCCCGGCCGGAAGTTCTCGACGATCACGTCGGCGGTGGCGGCCAGCCGCAGCAGGGTGGCGCGCCCGCCGGGCCTGGACAGGTTCAGGGTGACGGTGCGCTTGTTGCGGCCGAGGAGTTTCCACCACAGGCCCACGCCGTCCTTGGCGGGGCCGTGACCGCGGGACGGGTCGGGCCGGCCCGGGTGCTCGACCTTGACGACGTCCGCGCCGAAGTCGCCGAGCAGGGTGGCGGCGAGGGGCCCGGCGAAGAGGGTGGCCAGGTCGAGGACGCGCACACCGTGCAGGGGAGGAGTCGTCCCGGTCATGAGGCGTACCGCGTCTCGATCTCGGAGCGGTAGGGCATCGAGGCGGACGCGCCGGGGCGTTGCACCGACAGCGCGGCCGCGGCGGCCGCCCAGGCGAGCGCCTCGCGCACCGGGCGGTCCTCGCCGAGGGCGACGGCGAGGGCGCCGACGAAGGTGTCGCCCGCACCGGTCGAGTCGACGGCGGTGACGTGCGGGGCGGGGACGGTCAGGGGCTCGGCGCCGCGGGCCGCGTACAGGCTGCCGGCCGCGCCCAGCGTGATGATGACCTCCGGCACGCTGTCCAGCAGGGCGCGGGCCGCCTCGTACGGGTCGGTGCGCCCGGTGAGCGCGGCCGCCTCGTGCTCGTTGGGGATCAACAGGTCGGTGGCGGCGAGGAGTTCGGGCGGCAGCGGTTGGACGGGGGCGGGGGTGAGGATCGTCCTGACGCCGTGGGCGCGGGCAGCCCGGGCGCCCGCGACGGCCGCGGCCACCGGGACCTCGAGTTGCAGCAGGAGGGCGTCGGCGGAGGCGATGAGGCCTTCGTCGCCGGGGGCGAGGTGGTCGACGGTGGCGTTGGCGCCGGGCACGACGACGATGGCGTTGCCGCCCTCGTCGTCGACGACGATGTGCGCGGTGCCCGAGGGCGCCTCGACGGTGCGCAGGTGGTCGGTGTTGACGCCCGAGTGTTCCAGCGTGGAGCGCAGCCGCGCGCCGAAGGCGTCGTTGCCGACGGCGCCGATCATCGAGACCGTGCCGCCCGCGTGGGCGGCGGCGACCGCCTGGTTGGCGCCCTTGCCGCCGGGGATCGTGCGGAACTCCCGTCCCGTCACGGTCTCTCCGCGCTGCGGGGGTTTCTCGACGTAGGCGACGAGGTCCATGTTCGTGCTGCCGAGCACGACGATGTCGGTCATGGGCGGGACGCCTCCCGGTGGGTGAGGGACCAGGTCAGGTGGGCCAGGGTGTCGAAGCCGACGCCGTCGAGGTCGGCGACGGAGGTGGCCAGCCGGTTCTTGAGGGGGGCCGTCCAGTGGTCGGGCAGGGCGGCCGGGTCGCCGGCGAGGAGGGCGGCGACACTGCCGGCCGTCGCGCCGGCCGAGTCGGTGTCCAGGCCGCCGGCCACGGCGCCGTGCACGGAGCGGGTGAAGTCGCCGTCCGCGTGGGTGAGGGCGGCGGCGATCAGGGCGGTGTTGGGCACGGCGTGGACCCAGTGGGACGCCCCGTGCACGGCGTGCAGTTCGTCCACGACGGTGTCGAAGCCGTCGGGGCCGGGGTGTTCCCCGGCGAGCCGGACGGCGTGCGCGACGGCCCGGTGGAGGCGCGAGCGCGGGGGGACCACGGTCAGTCCGGTGCGCAGACAGGCGTGGACGTCCCTGTCGCCGGCCGCGGCCGCGGCGATGACGGCCGCCGTGAACATCGCCGCGTAGACGCCGTTGGCGGTGTGGGTGAGACAGGCGTCGCGGTGGGCCTGTTCCGCGGCGGCGGCCGGGTCGCCGGGGTTGGTCCAGCCGTGGACGTCGGCGCGGATCAGGGCGCCGATCCACTCGCGGAAGGGGTTGCGGTGGCGGGCGGTGTGCGGGGGTTCGACGCCGCAGAGGAGGTTGCGCAGGGCGATGCGCTCGGCGGTGAAGGCGCGGCCGGGCGGGAGGTGGTCGAGCCAGAGCCGGGCGACGTCCGCGGTGGTGAAGTCCCTGCCGTGGCGTTGCAGCAGGAGCAGGTTGAGCAGCGGGTAGTCGAGGTCGTCGTCCTCGGGCATGCCGTCGATGTTCTCGGCGAGGGAGGTGCCCGCCGAGCGGCGGTTCCAGGGGTGGGCCCCGAGGAGGGCTTCGGGGACTCCCCGGGCGGTGAAGTAGCCGGTCAGGGGCCAGTTCCCGGTGGCGCGGGCGAGTGCGCGGACGGCGTCGAGGGGGAGTTTCTCGACGGGTTTGCCGAGCAGGCAGCCGACGGCACGGCCCAGCCAGGCCGCCTCCAGCCGGAGCGGGGTGACGGCCGGGGGAGGGACGTCGTCCGGCCGAGCCGGCCACTGCGGGCACAGGGCCCTGATCTCCTCCAGTTCCGTCGGCTCGTCCTCCGTCGATCTGCCGGGCAGGTCGGCCAGTTCGTCCAGGAGGTCCTCGGCGAGCAGGCGCAGGTAGCGGGAGGCGCGCTGCGGGGACGCGCCCGCCCGCTCCGGCGCCTCGCAGCCGCCTGCGGCCTTCCAGCGGGCGGCGATCGCGCCCGCCTCCCGGCCGTCCTCGGCGGCCTGGCGCAGCTCGTGGCCGAGGAGGTCCTCCGGCTGGACCCAGGTCAGTCGGAGCATGTCGTGCCTCCCAGTGCGTGAAACGCCTGCTCGTGGGCGCGACGGCGGTCCACGTCGCGGGCGAAGACCTCCCGGGCGACCTCGGCGAGTGTCGCCGCGGGCTGCCAGAGGTCGAGCCGGCTGGCGTCGGCGACCTGCTTGGACCACTCGTCCGGGACGGGCGAGCCCAGGGCGCCGGCCAGCGCTCCCGCCATGGTGGCGATGGAGTCGCAGTCGCGGCCGTAGTTCACCGAGCCGAGCACCGCCTGCCGGTAGTCGCCGCCGGCCGCCAGCAACATGCCGAGGGCGACCGGGAGTTCCTCGATCGCGTGGATCCGGGAGGGCCGGCGGGCGGCCAGCGAGGGCCGGCGGTAGTCGGGCCCGACCGTGTCGAAGGGCGCCACCGCCTCCCGCAGCGGGACGAGCGCGGACTCGACGTCGGTGTGCCGGGCGGCCGTCTCGCAGACCGCCTCGATCGCCGCGCGGGTGCCGTCCTTCGCGAGGGACAGACAGCTCGCGACCACCGAGTCCGGCGTCGCCCCCGGCGCGCAGGCCGCTGCCACGGCCGCCGCGAAGACCCCTGCCGCCTCACGGCCGTACGACGACTGGTGGGCGCCCGCGACGTCCAGCGCCTCGGCGTACGCGCGCGCCGGACCGGCCGCGTTGACCAGCCCCACGGGGGCCATGTACATCGCGGCGCCGCAGTTGACGATGTTGCCGACGCCAGCCTCGCGCGGGTCGGCGTGAGCGTAGTGGAGCCGGGCCACCAGCCATTTCTCCGCGAGGAAGATCCGGTGCAGGGGGAGCGCCCGCGCCTCCAGCTCCGGGATCCAGCGGGGCGTCGTCATCAGGTCCGCCACCAGGTGGTCGGCGACGGCGTAGGCGTCCAGGTGGTCGCGCACGGTGGCGTAGACCCTGATCAGGGCGTGCGTCATCAGGGTGTCGTCGGTGACGTGCCCGTCGCCCTTGTGGTACGGCGCGAGGGGGCGGGCGGTGCGCCAGTCGTCGCCGTCCCAGGGGCCGACGATGCCGTGGATCCGGCCGCCGTGCCGCTGGAGGATCTGCTCGGGGGAGTAGCCCTCGACGGGGCCGCCGAGGGCGTCTCCCACGGCGGCCCCCACCAGGGCGCCGGTGACACGTTCGTCCAGCGTCGCGCCATTGCTCTGTGATGCTTTGGGCGTCATGTCCCGAATCATCCTCCTGGCGGGGCCGGTTGCGCGGCTTCCAGGAGTTCGGCGAGTTCCACCAGGTCGGTCCCAGTGAGCCGGGGGAGCGCGCAGCCGGAGAGGACGCGGCAGCTGTCGCGCCACGCGGCGGGGATGGCGTCGCCGCCGCCCAGCGCGCCCGTCAGCGCGCCGGCCAGCGCGGGGGCCGAGTCCGCGACCCGGGACAGACAGGCCGCGGCCGGGACCGCCTCGCCGACGCGGCCGCCGGAGGCCGTCGCCAGCGCGAGCGCCACGGGGACCGTCTCCGCCGCCGCGATGCCGTAGCTGTAGACGTGGTCGACGATCTGGTGCTCCAGCAGGGGGACGAGGGCGAAGGCGCTGTCGGCGTCCCGGGCCAGCCGGAGCGCGTGCCGGGCGTTGCGGCCGATCTCGGTGTGCTCGGGCAGCTCGGCGAGCGCGGCCGTCACGCACTCCTCGGGGTCCGCGCCCACGAGGGCCAGCGCGAGGGCCGCCGCCATCGCGCGCGCTCCGTGCACGCCGTCGCCGTCCTGGGTGTAGCGGGCGTCGAACTCGGCGAGTTCGGCGGCGAGCCGGGGGTCGCCGGGGTGGGCCACGGCCAGGACGCAGGCGCGTACGCAGGCCGCGTCGTCGAAGTAGTGGGGGTTGTCGTGGCCGGTGGCCGGGGGGCGCAGACCGGCGGCGAGGTTGCCCAGGCCGGCCCGGACGGAGATGCGGGCGCGCAGCGGCAGGACGGCGGACTCCACCTCGGGCGCGCGGTCGGCCGCCGCCGCGACCTCGCAGGCGATCGCGTTCCAGGCGAGGTCGATCGCGGCGCGTGTGCGGCGCTCCCGGCTCAGGTCGCCCAGGGCGGTGTCGTCGCCGGCCCGCAGCACCGCCTCGGCCGCGAACGCCGCCCACTCGGCGTCGTCGGAGGGGCCCAGCCGCAGGGGCTCGGGGGGCTGGTTCAGGGCGATGGGCACGGGGAGGGTGGTCGTCGCGTTGTGCTCGGCGAAGGTGTCCAGCTCGCGGGTGAGGCGGCGGGTCCACTCGGGCATCCGGGCCGCGCGGTGCCGCGCGGCGGGCCACCCGGCGGCGTCCCCCGCGGCGAGGCCCAGCAGCAGCCCGACGATCCGCCGCGCGGGACGCGGAGCGCGCGGGTGCGCGCCGGCGGAACGGCCGGCGGCCCCGGCTCCCTCGTCGATCTCACGGACGCCGCCGACGGCGCGGGCGCGGGTTCCCCCGCCGCCGACGGCGCGGTCTCCGTTCATCTCGCGGGCGCCGCGTGCGCCTGTGTCACGGGCGCGGCTCGCATCCGCCTCGCCCGTGCGGTCCGCGGGGGCCGGTCCGGGCGTCCGCGGCGAGGCGTCCCGCGCCCGGGTGGCCGGGGTGGGGGCTTCGTGCGCCGGGGCGTCCTGCGCGGGCGCTGTCCGGGTGCCGGTGGGGGCGGGGTCGTCCGGGTCCGCCGGGGACGCGAGCGTCTCGGCCGTCATGCGCCCGCCTCCGTGCCGTCGGTGGCCGCCAGGGTGAAGGCGGCCGGGTCCGGGGCGGGGGGCCGGACGAGGCCCATCAGGCCCGGCACGAGGTCCGCGACGACCACTCCCTCGCCCCACTTGCCGCCCTCGTCCGGCACCAGCAGTTCCGCGACGTCCAGGACATGGTGTCCGGCCATGGAGGGCAGGCAGCTTCCCCGGGCCGGGCCGATCGCCGCCGCCCAGTCCGCCGGGATCGCGCCCGCCCCCCGCGCGGCCCCGGCCAGGGCGCCCGCCACGGCCGCCGTGGTGTCGGCGTCGCGGCCCATGTTCACCGCCGTCAGGACGGACTCGCGGAAGTCGCCGTCGGCCGCCGCGTACGCGCCGAAGGCGAGGGCGACCGCCTCGGGGGCGAGGTCGGTCCACGGGTAGCCGCCGATGACGACCGCGGAGCGGACGGCCCGTTCGCCGCGGTGGGCCACCGCCGCCGCCCGGCGCAGCGAGCGCGCCGTCCAGGAGTCCTCGGGGATCACGGCCAGCGCCGCGGCCACCACGGCGGCCGTCGGCGCTCCGGCCATGGCCGCCGCGACCCCGGCCGCGACCGCCTGCCCGCCGTGGATGCCCTCGCCGTCGTGGCTCACCGAGCCGTCGATCGCGACCAGCCGGGCCGCTTCGGCCGGGCGGCCCGCGGCGAAGACGCCGAAGGGCGCGGCGCGCATGGCCAGTCCGTCGCTCCAGGCGTGCCGGTGCTGGGCGGAGATCGGTGCGGCCAGGCCCCGGCGGAGGTTCTCCAGGGTGCCGCGTTCGCTGAAGCCGGCCCCGCGGAAGGGTCCCTCGTCGAGGTCGGCGATCCACTGGTGCCAGGCGGCTTCCACGTGGGCCGGGGTGAGCGCGGAGCCGTGCCGGGCCAGCAGCAGCCCGGAGAAGATCGCGTACTCGGTGTCGTCGGTGCCGGCCGGCCGGTCGGTGACGTATCCCGTGATGCGGCCCCAGCGGGCTCGGATCTCGGAGGGCTTCAGGTTCTCCGCGGGGGCGCCCAGGGCGTCGCCCACGGCCAGGCCGAGCAGGGCGCCGCGGGCTCGGTCACGGATCGTCGGCATGGGCGGCCTCTCCGGCGGGGGCTCCGCACGGGCGCGGAGCCGTCTGCGGATGTGTCCCACCGTCGGCGGTTGACCCGAGCCTGAATTCTTCTCATGTCACCCGGTCGACATCTGTGCAGCTGCTGTCTCGAATGAGCGCTCGAAGGTAAAGCCGCAGGTTAGCCGAGCCTTTCCTTGCTGGCGACCCGGAATCCGCAAGCGTACTTTGGTGTTGTCACAAATTAGAACGTGTCCAAAGTTAGCTTTGGCTTAGCTATCTTTTCCGTCGCAGGGGGATCCCGCATGGCCATCATCGAGACCGAGGCGTCACTGCACGAGGCGCACCGGGACAACCACACCCACCGGGACGTCAACGGGGGCTGGCTGCGCCCCGCCGTGTTCGGCGCGATGGACGGTCTGGTCTCGAACCTCGCCCTGATGACCGGCGTCGCCGGCGGATCCGTCGGCCAGCAGACCATCGTCATCACCGGTCTCGCGGGGCTGGCCGCCGGCGCCTTCTCCATGGCCGCCGGCGAGTACACCTCCGTCGCCTCGCAGCGTGAACTCGTCGAGGCCGAACTGGACGTGGAGCGGCGGGAGCTGAGGAAGCACCCGCAGGACGAGGAGGCCGAACTGGCCGCGCTCTACGAGTCGCGGGGCGTCGAGCCCGCACTCGCGCGGCAGGTCGCGCAGCAGCTCTCGCGCGACCCGGAGCAGGCGCTGGAGATCCACGCCCGCGAGGAACTGGGCATCGACCCCTCCGACCTGCCCTCGCCGCTGATCGCCGCCGTCTCCAGCTTCGGGGCCTTCGCGCTCGGCGCGCTGCTACCCGTGCTGCCCTATCTGCTGGGGGCCGCCTCCTTGTGGCCGGCCGTGCTGCTCGCGCTGGCCGGGCTGTTCGGCTGCGGCGCGGTGGTCGCCCGGGTGACCGCGCGGACCTGGTGGTTCAGCGGACTGCGCCAACTCGTCCTCGGCGGCGCGGCGGCCGGTGTGACGTACGCCCTGGGCACGTTGTTCGGAACGGCCGTAGGATAGATCGGATGCTACTTATGCGGTGGGACGCATAAGTAGTTGTTACCGACTGGTTTCGGCGGCTCGGCCACCGGGCATGAGCCGTAAGCGCTGTGGGCAATGAGGCCTGCGGCGCACTCGCGGAGTGGGTGACGCCGCTCCCTCCGCCCCCCTTCCGGCCCGGCGGGCCATGATCAGACCGATCCCCTCCCGTCCGGTCCCCCCATACTTTTCGGCCACGTCCGCGGCACCCCCGACGGCCCGTGGCGTCCGCATGCTGGAACGGAGTATCCGGTTCCCGAGAACCGCTCCATCATGTAACCTGCACGAAATTTTGCGTTACGCAGAGGGCCAACGTCGTCCCTTCGCCAGCAGACATGCCACTTGAGACGACGACGGGAGAGCCGATGCGTACGCCGCGCCAGCCGTCCCAGCATTCCGCGAATGGCCAGAACTGGTCCTTCATGGATGCTCGCCCTGCTGCGCAGGGTATGTACGACCCCCGCAACGAGCACGACGCCTGCGGCGTCGGTTTCGTGGCCACCCTCACCGGCGAGGCGAGCCATGCGCTGGTCGAGCAGGCGCTCACCGTTCTGCGCAACCTCGAACACCGCGGCGCCACCGGCTCCGAGCCGGACTCCGGCGACGGCGCGGGCATCCTGACCCAGGTCCCGGACGCCTTCTTCCGCGAGGTCGCCGGATTCGAGCTGCCCGAGGCCGGCCACTACGCCGTCGGCATCGCCTTCCTCCCCGAGGACGGCCTCGCCGAGACCGTCTCGCGCATCGACGCCATCGCCGACGACGAGGGCCTCACCGTCCTCGGCTGGCGCGAGGTGCCGGTCGCCCCCGAGCTGCTCGGCGCCACCGCCCGCTCCACGATGCCCGCCTTCCGCCAGGTCTTCGTCACCGACGGCCGCTCGCAGGGCATCGACCTCGACCGCAAGGCGTTCGTGCTGCGCAAGCGCGCCGAACGCGAGGCCGGCGTGTACTTCCCGTCGCTGTCCGCGCGGACGATCGTCTACAAGGGCATGCTGACCACCGGCCAGCTCGAGCCCTTCTTCCCGGACCTGTCCGACCGCCGCTTCGCCTCGGCCGTCTCGCTCGTCCACTCCCGCTTCTCCACGAACACCTTCCCCTCGTGGCCGCTCGCGCACCCCTACCGGTTCGTCGCCCACAACGGCGAGATCAACACCGTCAAGGGCAACCGCAACTGGATGACCGCCCGCGAGTCGCAGCTCGTCTCCGACCTGTTCGGCTCCGACGACAAGGCCATCGAGCGGATCTTCCCGGTCTGCACCCCCGACGCCTCCGACTCGGCGTCCTTCGACGAGGTGCTCGAACTGCTCCACCTCGGCGGCCGCTCGCTGCCGCACTCCGTGCTGATGATGATCCCGGAGGCGTGGGAGAACCACGACTCCATGGACCCGGCCCGGCGCGCCTTCTACCAGTTCCACTCCACGATGATGGAGCCCTGGGACGGCCCGGCCTGCGTCACCTTCACCGACGGCGTCCAGGTCGGCGCGGTCCTCGACCGCAACGGCCTGCGCCCCGGCCGCTACTGGGTCACCGACGACGGCCTCGTCGTCCTCGGCTCCGAGGTCGGCGTCCTCGACATCGACCCCGCCAAGGTCGTCCGCAAGGGCCGCCTCCAGCCCGGCCGCATGTTCCTCGTCGACACCGCCGAGCACCGCATCATCGAGGACGACGAGATCAAGGCCCAGCTCGCCGCCGAGAACCCCTACGCCGAATGGCTCGAAGCCGGCGAGATCGAGCTGATCGACCTCCCCGAGCGCGAGCACATCGTGCACACCCACGCCTCGGTCACCCGCCGCCAGCAGACCTTCGGCTACACCGAGGAAGAGCTGCGCATCATCCTCGCGCCGATGGCCAAGACCGCCGGCGAACCCCTCGGCTCCATGGGCACCGACTCGCCCATCGCCGCGCTCTCCGCCCGCCCGCGCCTGCTGTTCGACTACTTCACGCAGCTGTTCGCGCAGGTCACCAACCCGCCGCTGGACGCCATCCGCGAGGAGCTCGTCACCTCGCTGCGCTCCTCCCTCGGCCCCGAGGGCAACCTGCTGGAGCCCACCGCCGCGTCCTGCCGCTCGGTCACCCTGCCCTTCCCGGTGATCGACAACGACGAGCTGGCCAAGCTCATCCACATCAACGCCGACGGCGACATGCCCGGCTTCAAGGCCACCACGCTCTCCGGCCTGTACCGGGTGCACGGCGGCGGCGACGCGCTGGCCGCCCGGATCGAGGAGATCTGCGCCGAGGCCGACGCCGCCATCGACAACGGCGCCCGCCTCATCGTCCTGTCCGACCGCCACTCCGACGCCGAGCACGCGCCGATCCCCTCGCTGCTGCTCACCTCGGCCGTCCACCACCACCTCATCCGCACCAAGCAGCGCACCCAGGTGGGCCTGCTGGTCGAGGCCGGCGACGTCCGCGAGGTCCACCACGTCGCCCTGCTCATCGGGTTCGGCGCCGCCGCCGTCAACCCGTACCTGGCGATGGAGTCCGTCGAGGACCTGCTGCGCGCGGGCACCTTCCTCGACGGCATGGAGCCCGAGCAGGCGATCCGCAACCTGATCTACGCCCTCGGCAAGGGCGTCCTGAAGGTCATGTCCAAGATGGGCATCTCCACCGTCGCCTCCTACCGCGGCGCCCAGGTCTTCGAGGCCGTCGGCCTCGACGACGCCTTCGTCGCGAAGTACTTCAGCGGCACCGCCACCAAGATCGGCGGCATCGGCATCGACGTCGTCGCGCAGGAGGTCGCCGCCCGCCACGCCAAGGCCTACCCGGCCTCCGGCATCGCCCCGGCGCACCGCGCGCTCGACATAGGCGGCGAGTACCAGTGGCGCCGCGAGGGCGAGCCGCACCTGTTCGACCCCGAGACGGTCTTCCGCCTCCAGCACTCCACCCGCACGGCCCGCTACGACATCTTCAAGAAGTACACGGACCGCGTGAACGAGCAGTCCGAGCGCCTCATGACGCTGCGCGGCCTCTTCGGCCTCAAGTCGGACCGCCCCTCGATCCCCCTCGAGGAGGTCGAGCCCGTCTCCGAGATCGTCAAGCGCTTCTCCACCGGCGCCATGTCGTACGGCTCCATCTCCCAGGAGGCGCACGAGACCCTCGCCATCGCCATGAACCAGCTGGGCGGCAAGTCCAACACCGGTGAGGGCGGCGAGGACCCGGAGCGCCTGTACGACCCGGCGCGCCGCTCCAGCATCAAGCAGGTCGCCTCCGGCCGCTTCGGCGTCACCTCCGAGTACCTGGTCAACGCGGACGACATCCAGATCAAGATGGCCCAGGGCGCCAAGCCCGGCGAGGGCGGCCAGCTGCCCGGCCACAAGGTCTACCCGTGGGTCGCCAAGACCCGGCACTCCACCCCGGGCGTCGGCCTGATCTCCCCGCCGCCGCACCACGACATCTACTCCATCGAGGACCTGGCGCAGCTGATCCACGACCTGAAGAACGCGAATCCGCAGGCGCGGATCCACGTGAAGCTGGTCTCCGAGGTCGGCGTCGGCACCGTCGCCGCCGGCGTGTCCAAGGCCCACGCGGACGTCGTGCTCATCTCCGGCCACGACGGCGGCACCGGCGCCTCCCCGCTCACCTCGCTCAAGCACGCGGGCGGCCCCTGGGAACTCGGCCTCGCCGAGACCCAGCAGACCCTGCTGCTCAACGGCCTGCGCGACCGGATCGTCGTCCAGACCGACGGCCAGCTCAAGACCGGCCGCGACGTGATCATCGCCGCGCTGCTCGGCGCCGAGGAGTTCGGTTTCGCGACCGCGCCGCTCGTCGTCTCCGGCTGCGTCATGATGCGCGTCTGCCACCTGGACACCTGCCCCGTCGGCATCGCCACCCAGAACCCGGTCCTGCGCGACCGCTTCGCCGGCAAGGCCGAGTACGTCGTCAACTTCTTCAGGTTCATCGCCGAAGAGGTCCGCGAACTGCTCGCCGAGCTGGGCTTCCGCTCGATCGAGGAGGCCGTCGGCCACGCCGAGGTCCTCGACGTCGAGCGCGCCGTCGACCACTGGAAGGCCCAGGGCCTCAACCTGGCCCCGCTCTTCCACGTGCCGGCGCTGCCCGAGGGCACCGCCCTGCACCAGGTCGTCGCCCAGGACCACGGCCTGGAGAAGGCGCTCGACAACCAGCTCATCAAGCTGGCCGCCGACGCCCTCGCCGCGGACTCCGCGACCGACGCCCAGCCGGTGCGCGCCCAGGTCTCCATCCGCAACATCAACCGCACGGTCGGCACCATGCTCGGCCACGAGGTGACCAAGCGGTTCGGCGGCGCGGGCCTGCCCGACGACACCGTCGACATCACCTTCACCGGCTCCGCCGGCCAGTCCTTCGGCGCCTTCCTCCCGCGCGGCGTCACGCTGCGCCTGGAGGGCGACGCCAACGACTACGTCGGCAAGGGCCTGTCCGGCGGCCGGGTGATCGTCCGTCCCGACCGGAACGCCGACCACCTCGCCGAGTTCTCCACCATCGCGGGCAACACCATCGCCTACGGCGCGACCGGCGGCGAGCTGTTCCTGCGCGGCCGCACCGGCGAGCGGTTCTGCGTGCGCAACTCCGGCGCGACGGTCGTCTCCGAGGGCGTGGGCGACCACGGCTGCGAGTACATGACCGGCGGCCACGCGGTGGTCCTCGGCGAGACGGGCCGCAACTTCGCGGCCGGCATGTCCGGCGGCATCGCCTACGTGATCGACCTGAACCGCGACAACGTCAACGCCGGCAACCTCGCCGCCGTCGAGACGCCGGACGACGCGGACAAGCAGTGGCTGCACGACGTGGTGCGCCGCCACGCCGAGGAGACCGGCTCCACGGTCGCCCAGAAGCTGCTGGCGGACTGGGACGCGGCGGCCGAGCGTTTCAGCAAGATCATTCCCAGTGCCTACAAGGCAGTGCTCGCCGCCAAGGACGCCGCCGAGCAGGCGGGACTCTCCGAGTCCGAGATCACCGAGAAGATGATGGAGGCGGCGACCAATGGCTGACCCGAAGGGCTTTTTGAACCACGGCCGCGAGGTCGCCCGGTCCCGTCCCGTCGACGTGCGGCTGAAGGACTGGAACGAGGTCTACGTCCCCGGTTCGCTGCTGCCGATCATCGGCAAGCAGGCCAGCCGGTGCATGGACTGCGGCATCCCGTTCTGCCACAACGGCTGTCCGCTGGGGAACCTGATCCCCGAGTGGAACGACTACGCCTACCGCGAGGACTGGTCGGCCGCGTCGGAGCGGCTGCACGCCACGAACAACTTCCCGGAGTTCACCGGGCGGCTGTGCCCGGCTCCCTGCGAGTCGGCGTGCGTGCTCGGCATCAACCAGCCGCCGGTCACCATCAAGAACGTCGAGGTCTCGATCATCGACAAGGCGTGGGAGACCGGGGACGTCGCCCCGCAGGCCCCCGAGCGCCTGTCCGGCAAGACCGTCGCGGTCATCGGTTCGGGCCCGGCCGGTCTGGCCGCCGCCCAGCAGCTGACGCGGGCCGGTCACACGGTCGCCGTCTACGAGCGCGCGGACCGCGTCGGCGGCCTCCTGCGCTACGGCATCCCCGAGTTCAAGATGGAGAAGCGGCACATCAACCGCCGCATCGAGCAGATGCGCGCGGAGGGCACCCGCTTCCGTACCGGCGTCGAGATCGGCCGCGACCTCAAGGCGACCGACCTCAGGAAGCGCTACGACGCGGTCGTCATCGCCGCCGGCGCCACCACCGCCCGCGATCTGCCGGTTCCCGGCCGTGAACTCAAGGGCGTGTACCAGGCGATGGAGTACCTGCCGCTGGCCAACAAGGTGCAGGAGGGCGACTTCGTGGCGCCCCCCATCTCGGCCCAGGGCAAGCACGTCGTCGTCATCGGCGGCGGCGACACGGGCGCGGACTGCGTGGGCACCGCCCACCGCCAGGGCGCGGCCTCGGTCACCCAGCTGGAGATCATGCCCCGCCCGGGCGAGGAGCGGGACGCGGTCTCCCAGCCGTGGCCGACCTTCCCGATGCTGTACAAGGTGACCTCCGCGCACGAGGAGGGCGGCGAGCGGGTCTACTCCGTCTCCACCACCCACTTCGAGGGCGACGAGGACGGCAACGTCCAGTGGCTGCACCTCACCGAGGTCGAGTTCGTCGAGGGCAGGCTGACCCAGAAGCCGGGCACGGAGCGCAAGATCCCCGCCCAGCTGGTGACGCTGGCCATGGGCTTCACCGGCACGGACCGCGAGAACGGCCTGGTCGAGCAGTTCGGCCTGGAGCTGGACGAGCGCGGCAACATCGCCCGCGACGCCGACTTCGCGACCAACGTGCCGGGCGTGTACGTCGCCGGTGACGCGGGCCGCGGCCAGTCGCTCATCGTGTGGGCGATCGCGGAGGGCCGCTCGGCCGCCCGCGGCGTCGACCGGTTCCTCACCGGCGCGAGCGAGCTGCCCGCCCCGATCCGCCCGACGGACCGCTCGCTGATGGTCTGATCCCCCGCACCGGGGGAACCCCGAAACGTCCCGTACAAAGGCGTGCGGAACACACGCGGCGCCTGCCACGTCCCCGACCGGACCGGCAGGCGCCGCGGCATGTCGGCGGCGCCCCGGGGACGGCGGCCGGCGTCCCCTACGGAACCCGGAACGTCTCCCCGTAGACCTGCCAGCGCAACGGCGGCCGCAGGCCGAGGTTGCCCTCGCGCAGGAAGCGGCGCTGGGTGGTGTCGACGCGTGAGGTGTCGACGCCGGGGTGCCGGACGATCATGGCGCGGCGGCGGGCGTCGAGGAACGCGTCGAGGTAGGCGGTCTCGCCGCCGCCCTGGGCCGGGGTGCGGGCCTGGCGCATCGCACGGGCGCGGATGCCGTCGAAGCTGGTCGGTCCCGTGCCGGGGCCGTGGAAGACGAGGGCGTCGTAGTAGATGAACTGGCCCAGCGCGCCCAGCCCGTCGGCCCGGCCCCGGCGCACCGCCGGATCGAAGTAGACGCGGTCGCGCTCGGCGTCCTGCGCGGCCCGGAAGGCGGGGACGCGGGACTCGGCGCGCCAGGCGTCCGGGAAGCCGGGGTCGAGGCCCTCGTGCGAGTCGGTGCCGTCGACGCGGCGCAGGGCGGGCAGGTAGGGGGCGAGCGCGTTGCCGGGGTGGGCGCGGGTGTAGTCCCCGACGAGGGAGAGCAGATCGCTCGTGCCGGTGCAGAAGCCGATCAGGCCGGCCGTGTAGCCCTGGCCGTCGCCGATGTCCTCGACATAGCCGTACGCGCCGCGCCAGTCGAGGGTGCCGTTCTCCGCGCTGGCCACGATCTGCTGGGCGACTTCCTTGTGGGCGGGAGCGGCCAGACCGGGCGCCGCCCCTCTCCCGGCCGCCGGCCGGGCGGGCCGGGCGGGCCGGGCGGGGGGTGACGCCGATGCGGACCGTGCGGGCGGTGCGGAAGACGCCGAACGGGCGGGCTGCGGGCGGCGTTCGGCCTGTGCGGGGCGTTCGCGCCGCACCGGGTCCTCGTCCTGGGAGGGGCCTGCGGTCTGCGAGGGGATGAGCAGGTACACCGTCGACGCCACTGCGGCGCAGACCAGGGCGGCACGTTTCATGCCGCACACCCTAGAGCGGGCATGTCGCGTTCTTTGTCATTTCATCCTCATTGGCCGATGTGCGAACAGACGGGCGAACAGGCGGGTGAACAGCGGCCTGTGTGGGAGGCTTTGCGCCATGGCCGCGATCAGTCTCACGAAGGTCCAGCAGGCCGCGCCCGCGCTGGTCGACCTCTACAAGCACGCCGGAGCGTCCCTCGCCGAGCACGGTCTCGACGGCCAGCGGGCCGCCGTGTATCTCGTCGTCGACTACTCGGGGTCGATGAAGCCGTACTACCGGGACGGCAGCGTGCAGGCCCTGGCCGACCGGGTATTGGGGCTGTCGGCGCATTTCGACGACGACGGGCGGGTGCCGGTCGTCGTCTTCTCCACCGACGTCGACGCCGTCACCGAGATCGCCCTCGACGACCACCTCGGCCGCGTGGACCGCATCGTGGCCGGACTCGGGCACATGGGGAAGACCAGTTACCACCTGGCCATGGACGCCGTCATCGACCACTACCTCGACAGCGGTGCGAAGGATCCCGCTTTCGTCGTCTTCCAGACCGACGGCGGACCGATCAACAAGCTCGCCGCCGAACGGTATCTCTGCAAGGCCGCGAAGCTGCCGCTGTTCTGGCAGTTCGTCGGCTTCGGCGACCGCGGCAGCAAGCAGTTCGACTTCCTGCGCAGGCTCGACGAACTGCCCGTGCCGGCGAAACGGGTCGTCGACAACGCCGGTTTCTTCCACGCCGGCCCGGATCCGCGAGCGGTCGCGGACGCCGACCTGTACGACCGGCTGGTGCGCGAGTTCCCGCAGTGGCTGGCGGCCGCGCGGGCCCAAGGGATCGTCACGGCGTAGCCGGGCCCACCGCCCGCCGACGTCCGCACCGTTGGCTCGGCCGGTCCCCCGTGGCACCCTGAGGAGGTTGATCCGAGGGGGAGGCGACGGCGCATGGCCGACAGCGCGATATCGGTGAACGAGGGAGCGGGCGGGGGGAGTTCGGGGCGACGGGGCGAGCCCGGCCGGGGTGAGCGGGTCGCCGACTGGGCCGACGGCCGGCTGGGCCTGTACACGCTGGCGAAGGCCAATCTGCGCAAGGTGTTCCCGGACCACTGGTCGTTCATGCTGGGCGAGATCTGCCTGTACAGCTTCCTCGTCCTGCTCCTGACCGGCGTCTGGCTCACCCTGTTCTTCGAGCCGAGCAGCGCCGAGGTCGTCTACCACGGCACGTACGTCCCGCTCAACGGCGTCACCATGACGAAGGCCTACGAGTCGACCCTGCACATCAGCTTCGACGTGCGCGGCGGGCTGCTGATCCGGCAGATCCACCACTGGGCGGCGCTGGTCTTCGTCACCGGGATGCTCGTGCACATGATGCGGGTGTTCTTCACCGGCGCGTTCCGCAAGCCGCGCGAGGTCAACTGGGTGTTCGGCTGGCTGCTGTTGTTCCTCGGCATCCTCACCGGCCTGACCGGCTACTCGCTCCCGGACGACCTGCTGTCCGGCACCGGGGTGCGGTTCGCGGACGGGGCGATCCTGTCCGTGCCGATCGTCGGCACGTACCTGTCGTTCTTCCTGTTCGGCGGGGAGTTCCCGGGGCACGACATCATCTCGCGGTTCTTCCCGATCCATGTGCTGCTGCTGCCCGGGATCATGCTGGGGCTCGTCGTGGCCCACCTGATCCTGGTGTTCTTCCACAAGCACACCCAGTACCCGGGGCCCGGCCGCGACCAGAAGAGCGTGGTGGGCATGCCGTTCATGCCGGTCTACATGGCCAAGGCGGGCGGATTCTTCTTCCTCGTCTTCGGCGTGCTGGCGGTGATGGGCGCGATCGCGAGCGTCAACCCGGTGTGGGCGTTCGGGCCCTACCGCCCGGACCTGGTGACGACCGGCGCCCAGCCCGACTGGTACCTCGGCTTCTCCGAGGGGCTGATCCGGGTGATGCCGGGATGGGAGATCAACGCCTGGGGCCACACCCTGGAGCTGGGCGTGCTGATCCCGTTCTCCCTCTTCCCGCTGATCCTGCTCGCCATCGGCGTCTACCCGTTCGTCGAGGCGTGGATCACCGGGGACCGGCGCGAGCACCACATCCTGGACCGGCCGCGCAACGCGCCCGTGCGCACCGGGCTCGGGGCGGCCTGGCTGGCGCTGTACGCGGTGCTGCTGATCGGCGGCGGCAACGACATCGTGGCCACGCATCTGCATCTGTCCATCAACGCGATCACCTGGTTCGTGCGGGTGTCCGTGTTCGCCGCCCCGGTGATCGTCTTCACCGTGACCAAACGCATCTGCCTGGGGCTCCAGCGCCGCGACCGCGACAAGGTGCTGCACGGACGGGAGACGGGCACCATCAGGCGGCTGCCGCACGGCGAGTACGTCGAGGTCCACGAACCCCTCGGCCAGGGCGCGCTGTTCACGCTCACCCAGCACGAGCAGCACCCGCCGTACGCGATCGGCCCGCTCGTCGACGACAACGGTGTGCGGCGGCCGGTCACCGCGGCCCAGCGGGTGCGGGCGCGTCTCGCGCGGGTCATGTTCGGCGCCGGCAGCCACATCCCCAAGCCGACCGCGCGGGAGTACCGGGAGCTGACCGCGGGCCACGGGCAGGGGCACGGCCACGGGCCGGGGCGCGGGGACGGGCCGGGGCGCGGGGACGGGCCGGGGCGCGGGGACGGGCCGGGGCGGGGGGCGGGGTCCGGGCACTGACGTCCGCCCGGACCGTCCCCCCGCGTCCGCCCCCCGCCCGGCCCCGTCGGCCCGTGGCCGGCCCTCAGCGCTCGGCGGGCCAGGTGCGCAGCAGCACGTCGAGGGCGTCCAGGATCCGGGTCCAGGTCTCCTGGGTGTCGGGTGCGCTGTGGCTGAAGCCGCCGCCCAGCTCCAGGCTGACGTAGCCGTGGAAGACGCTGCCGAGCAGGCGGACGGCGTGCGTCTGGTCCGGCTCGGCGAGGTCGTAGCCGCGCAGGACCGCGCGGGTCATCCGGGCGTGCCGGCCGCCCGCGCTCGCGGCCGCCGTCTCGGGGTCCAGCCGCAGCTGGGCCGCGGCGTAGCGGCCGGGGTGCTCGCGGGCGTAGTCGCGGTAGACGTCGGCCAGCGCGGTCAGGGCGTCCTTGCCGGCCCGCCCGGCCAGCGCGACGTCGCCCCGGTCGGCCAGCTCGGCGAGCGCCAGCAGGGCGATCCGGGTCCGCAGATCGTCGGAGTTCTTCACGTGCGAGTACAGGCTCGCGACCTTGACGTCGAAGCGCCTGGCCAGCGCCGAGACGGTCACTTGGTCGAAGCCCACCTCGTCGGCCAGTTCCGCACCCGCCCTGACCAGGCGTTCCGTGCTCAGTCCTACGCGCCCCATGGTCGTCTCCCGCCCGGTTTGGTGGCTTGCCGCAGCGAGCCGTCCGCCGACGGTCATTATGCGCTACCCGTAACGACTTAAGCATTTGCCTAAAAGCTTTAGGCAAATTAGCCTGAACGATATGAAGCCGCTGACCGAACAGCAGATCCGCGCCGCGTTCGTGAACTGCACCAAGGGCGAGGCCAAGCGCCTGGCCGTGCCGCGCGACTTGGCCGACCGGCCCTGGGACGACCTGGACTACCTCGGCTGGCGCGACCCCCAGGCCCCCGACCGCGCCTACCTCGCGGTCGAACTGGACGGTCGCCCCAGGGCCCTCCAGCTGCGCGCGACCGCCTCCGGCTGGGGGCAGTCCCGGCGCAGCATGTGCACGATGTGCCTGACCACCCACTCCGGCGGCGTCAGCCTGATGGTCGCCCCCAAGGCGGGCAGGGCCGGCCAGCAGGGCAACTCCGTGGGGGCCTACATCTGCAGAGACCTCGCCTGCTCGCTGTACGTGCGGGGCAGGCGGGACGCGGGCGCCGGGGCCCGGCTGCACGAGACGATCACGCTGGAGGAGAAGATCGCCCGCACCGTGGCCAACCTCGCCGCGTTCGTCGCCAAGGTGACCGCGTGAGGCGCTCGTTCGTCGCCGAGCTGACCGCGTGAGACGCTCGTCCGTCGCCGAGGTGACCGCGTGAGGCGCTCGTGATCAGTGCACCTGGCCGTGGGCCCGCAGCACCTCCGCCCGGCACTCGCCGGGCGTGCCCCATGCCGTGCGCAGGGCGGCCGCCTTGGTGAGCCAGAGCGACAGGTCGTACTCCGCCGTGTAGCCGAGCGCCCCGTGCAGCTGGAGCGCGGCGCGCGCACTCGCGTAGGCCGCCTCGCCGGCGCTCGCCTTCGCCGCCGCCACGTCCGCCGCCGTCATCGTCACGGCGGCCCCGAGCACCAGGGGACGGGCGAACTCCAGGGCGATCTTCACGTCCGCCAGCCGGTGCTTGACCGCCTGGAACGAGCCGATCGGCGCCCCGAACTGCACGCGCCGGTGCACATGCGCCACCGTCCGCTCCAGCAGCGCGAGGCCCACGCCGAGGGCCTGGGCGGCCGTGGCGAGGCGCGCCCACCGCAGCGCGCGGTCCACGGCCGGCGCCGCGTCGAGGAGTTCGCCGCCCGGCGACAGCCGGGTCAGCCGCCGGGCCGGGTCCAGGGACGGCCGCACCGGGCCGTGACCGGGCGCGAGCCGCAGGCCGTCGGCGGTCAGCGCCAGCCGGAGCGTGACCGCGTCGCCGTCCAGGGCGTAGCGGCCCTCGCGGGCGACCGTCGCCGCCGAGCGGCCCGAGGCCAGCCCCGCGAGGAACCGCTCGGCGGGCCCCGGCCCGGACAGCAGGGCCGCCGCGGCGACCGTCTCTGCCAGCGGGCCCGGAACCGCGTGCCGCCCCAGCTCCACGAAGGCCACGACCAGATCCACCGGCCGCGGCCCGAGACCCTCGTACTTCTCCGGGACCGCCAGGGCGAACACGCCCGCCTCCGCTATCCGGGACCACAGCGCCCAGCCGCGCGCCCGGTCCCCGCGGCTCCAGTCGCGCACCGCCGCCGTCGTGCCGGCCGCGCCCAGCATCGCGTCCAGCGACCGGGCGAACGCCCGCTGTTCGGCGTCCAGCAGGAACCGCACCGGCACGGGCGCCTGCGAGGAGGTCATGTGCGGCGTCCCTTCGGCAGGCCGAGCAGGCGCTCGGCGACGATGTCGCGCTGGATCTCGTTGGCACCCGCGTAGATCGGCCCGGCCAGCGCGAAGACGTACCCCTCGGCCCACGGGGTGTCGCCCGTCTCGCCGTCCTCGCCCAGCAGGTCCAGCGCCGTCTCGTGCAGCGCGATGTCGTACTCCGACCAGAACACCTTGTTCAGGCTCGACTCCGGTCCGAGCCGCTCGCCGGCCAGGACGCGCGAGGCGGCCGCCCAGGTGAACAACTGGTACGCGCGCGCACCGATCAGGGCGTCGGCGACCCGGTCCGCCGCCTCGGGCGGACCGCCCCGGTCCTGCCACAGCGCGTGCAGTCGCGCGGCCGAGGCGAGGAAGCGGCCGGGGGAGCGCAGGGTGAGCCCGCGTTCGTCGGCCGCCGTCGACATCGCGATGCGCCAGCCCTCGCCCGGCCGGCCGATCACGTCCTCGTCCGGCACGAACACCCCGTCCAGGAACAGCTCGGCGAAGGCCGGCTTCCCGTCCAGGCGGCCGACGGGGCGGACCGTGACGCCGGGGGCCCGCAGGTCGAACATGAAGTAGCCCAGGCCCCGGTGCGGCGCGTCCGCGCCGGGATCGGTGCGGAACAGGCCGAAGGCCCGGTCGGCGAACGCCGCGCGCGAGGACCACGCCTTCTGCCCGCTCAGCCGCCAGCCGCCGTCCGCGCGGACCGCCCTCGCGCGCAGCGACGCCAGGTCCGAGCCCGCCTCCGGCTCCGACCAGGCCTGCGCCCACACGACCTCGCCGGCGGCCATCGGGGGCAGCACACGGGAACGCTGCTCCTCGGTGCCGTGCTCGAACAGGGTGGGGGCGAGCAGGCTCACGCCGTTCTGGCCGACCCGGCCCGGTGCGCCCGCCGCCCAGTACTCCTCCTCGAACAGCAGCCAGCGCGTCAGCCCGCAGTCCCGGCCGCCGTAGCGCTCCGGCCAGTTCACCGCCGACCAGCCGCCGGCCGCCAGCTCGGCCTCCCACGCGCGGTGCGCGGCGAAGCCCTCGGCGGTCTCCAGGGACGGCAGCGGCCGCGCCGGCACGTGCGCGCGCAGCCAGGCCCTTGCCTCGGCGCGGAACGCCTCGTCGGCGGGGGAGTGTGCGAGGTCCACGGCCACCCTCTTTCCCGGACGTTCTTCCCTAACAAGTGTTTGGTAGGTTAGCGTGCTGTCATGACGAACGTCGAGGGTCCGCCGTACGTTCCCGGGCACGCGCTGCTCCACGGACGCGGCGCCGTCGTCACCGCGGCCGCCGGCACGGGCATCGGCGCGGCCACCGCCCGCCGCTTCCTCGAAGAGGGCGCCCGCGTCCTGATCAGCGACGCCCACCCGCGCCGGCTCAAGGCCCACGAGGCGGAACTCGCCGAGGAGTTCGGGCCCGACGCGGTCACGGCACAGCCCTGCGACGTCACCGACGAGCGCCAGGTACGCGCCCTGTTCGACGCCGCCGTCGCCGCCCACGGACGGCTGGACGTCGTCGTCAACAACGCCGGACTGGGCGGCACCGCACCCCTCGCCGACATGAGCGACGACCAGTGGACACGGGTCCTCGACGTCACCCTGAACGGCACCTTCCGCTGCACCAGGGCCGCCCTGCGGCTCATGCGCGCGAGCGGCGGCGGCGTCATCGTCAACAACGCCTCCGTCGCCGGCTGGCGCGCCCAGGCCGGACAGGCGCACTACGCCGCCGCCAAGGCGGGCGTGATGGCCCTGACCCGCTGCGCCGCCGTCGAGGCGGCCCCCCACGGGGTGCGCGTCAACGCCGTCGCGCCGAGCCTGGCCATGCACCCCCACCTCGTGAAGGTCACCACCCCCGAACTGCTGGAACAGCTCACCGAACGCGAGGCCTTCGGACGCTACGCGCAGCCCTGGGAGGTGGCCAACGTGATCGTCTTCCTGGCCTCGGACTACTCCTCGTACATGACGGGCGAGGTCGTCGCCGTCAGCAGCCAGCACGCCTGACGACCGGAGCAGCCCACAATGGACCCGTGCCGACCAAGAAGAAGCCCCAGGTGACCGCCGCGCCCGCGCGCCGCGGCGAACTGCTCGACACGGCCGCCGAGGTCTTCGCCGAGCAGGGCTACAACGCCACCACCGTGCGCAAGATCGCCGACCACGCGGGCATGCTCGCGGGCAGCCTCTACTACCACTTCGACTCCAAGGAGTCGATGCTCGAGGAGATCCTGCGCACCTTCCTCGACGAGCTGTGGAGCGGCTACGACACCGTCCTGGCCGCCGGGGAGGGCCCTCGCGAGACCCTCGAAGCGCTGGTCACCGAGTCGTTCCGGGAGATCGACCGGCACCGCGCCGCCGTCGCGATCTACCAGAAGGAGAGCCGCCAGCTCGTCGCGCAGGAACGGTTCGCGTTCCTCGCCGAGTCGCAGCGCAGATTCGAGAAGGCGTGGCTGTCCACACTGGAACGCGGCGTGGCGGACGGCGTGTTCCGCGCCGACCTCGACGTCCGGCTCACCTACCGCTTCGTCCGCGACACCGTCTGGGTCGCCGCCTCCTGGTACCGGCCCGGCGGACAGCACAGCCCCGAGGAGATCGCCCGCCAGTACCTGTCGATGGTGCTGGACGGCATCGCCGTACGACAGCCGGACCGGCCGGCCCCGGGCGAACCGCCGCACACCCAAGGCCGCCCCGCCTGAACAGCCGCCGGCCGGCAGCGCAGACCGACGACCGCACGAGCACAGCCGCAGGAGAACAGTCCGAGCAACCGCCCCTTCCCCCGAGGGAGTCGCCATGGCCGAGGCCTACATCGTCGAAGCGGTCCGTACCCCCGTGGGGCGGCGCGCGGGAGGTCTGTCCCGGGTGCACCCGGCCGACCTCGGGGCGCACGTCCTCAAGGAACTCCTCGCCCGCGCGGGCGTCGACCCCGCGGCCGTCGAGGACGTCGTCTTCGGCTGCCTGGACACCGTCGGACCCCAGGCCGGGGACATCGCGCGGACCTGCTGGCTGGCCGCGGGACTGCCCGAGGAGGTGCCCGGCGTGACCGTGGACCGCCAGTGCGGCTCCTCGCAGCAGGCCGTCCACTTCGCCGCGCAGGGCGTCCTGTCGGGCACCCAGGACCTGGTCGTCGCGGGCGGCGTGCAGAACATGTCCCAGATCCCGATCGCCTTCGCCACCCGGCAGGCCGCCGCACCGCTCGGCTTCACCCAGGGCCCCTTCGCGGGCAGCGAGGGCTGGCGCGCCCGCTACGGCGACCGGCCCGTCAACCAGTTCGCCGGCGCCGAGATGATCGCCGCCAAGTGGGACATCACCCGCCGCGACCAGGAGGAGTTCGCCCTGCGCTCGCACCGGCGCGCCGTCCGCGCCCTCGACGAGGGCCGCTTCACCCGCGAGACCGCCGCCCTCGGCGACGTCACCGCCGACGAAGGGCCGCGCCGGGACACCTCCCTGGAGAAGATGGCCGCGCTCAGGCCCGTCATCGACGGCGGCACCGTCACCGCGGCCTGCTCCTCGCAGGTCTCCGACGGAGCGGCCGCCCTGCTGCTCGCCTCCGAGGCCGCCGTGCGCATCCACGGACTGCGCCCCCGCGCGCGCGTGCACCACCTCTCCGTACGCGGCGAGGACCCCGTCCGCATGCTCACCGCCCCCATCCCGGCCACCGCGCACGCCCTGAAGAAGACCGGCCTCACGATCGACGACATCGACCTCGTCGAGATCAACGAGGCCTTCGCGCCCGTCGTCCTGGCCTGGCTGAAGGAGACCGGCGCCGACCCCGACCGGGTCAACGTCAACGGCGGCGCCATCGCCCTCGGCCACCCCCTCGGCGCGACCGGCGCCAAACTGATGACGACCCTCCTGCACGAACTCGAACGCACCGGCGGCCGCTACGGCCTCCAGACCATGTGCGAAGGCGGCGGCCAGGCCAACGTGACCGTCATCGAACGGCTCTGAAACCTTCCAGCGACGCCAGCACCCCCTCCGCCTGCCCCATCACCCGCCCCACCAGCTCCGCGCACGACGGCAGGTCGCCGATCACCCCGGCGACCTGCCCGGACGCCATCACCCCCGCATCCGTGCGCCCCTCCACCATCGCCGACCGCAACAGCATCGGCGTGTTCGCCGCGAGCAGCACCTGACTCCAGGACAGATCCTTGCCGTGCCGCAGCGCCAGGCCGTCGCGCACCATCTGCCGCCAGGTCAGCCCCGACAGCCTGCGGAACGCGGCCGCGTGCCGCACCGCCCGCAGCAGGGCCGCGGCACGCCCCGCGTCCTCCAGCGCCCCCACCAGCTCCGAGCGCAGCATGCGGTGCGGAAGACCGTCCACCGCCCGGGTGACCGTGACGTCCCGCACGCCCGCCGCCAGATAGCGCGCCTTCACCGCGTCCGGGACCGGCGAGTCCGACGTGAGCAGGAACCGGGTGCCCATGGCCACGCCCGCCGCCCCGTACGCCAGCGCCGCCGCCAGCCCCCGGCCGTCGAAGAACCCGCCCGCCGCCACGACCGGCACGTCCACCGCGTCCACCACCTGCGGAAGCAGTACCGTCGTCGCCACCTCGCCGGTGTGCCCGCCGCCCTCCCCGCCCTGCACGATCACCGCGTCCGCCCCCCACGCGGCGACCTTCTCGGCATGCCGGCGCGCCCCGACCGACGGCATCACGACCACGCCGGCCCCCTTCAGCTCGGCGATCAGCTCACGGGACGGCGCGAGCGCGAACGACGCCACCCGCACCCCCTCGTCGACGACGATCCGCACCCGGTCGCCCGCGTCCGCCGCGTCGGCCCGCAGATTGACGCCGAACGGAGCGTCCGTGCGCGCCCGCACCTCCCGCACCGCCGCCCGCAACTGGTCCAGCGTCATCGTGGCCGACCCCAGCACGCCCAGCGCCCCCGCGTTCGCCGCCGCCGACACCAGCCGCGGCCCCGCCACCCATCCCATCCCGGTCTGCACGATCGGGTGGCGCACCCCGACCAGCCGGGTCAAGGCCGTCTCCATCAGCCGGCGACCTCCCGCGCGCGGACCCCGTCCGGATCGATCACCTCACGGATCAACCGCAGCTCCTCGGCCGTCGGCTCCCGCGTGAACGGCACCCGCTCCGGCACCGCCAGCTCGAACGCCGTCGCCCCGCGCACCTCCTCCACGCTCACCCCCGGATGCAGCGACGCCAGCCGCATCGAGCGGTCCGCAGTCGCGAAGTCGAAGACGCCGAGGTCGGAGACCACCCGCGGGATGCGGTGGTGCCGCGCCCCGTCCGCACGGTCGTAGCCCACCCCGCACACCATGTCGACCCGCTCCACGAACACCCGCCGCGAATGCCGTGGCACCCAGTAACTCGTCGGATTGTTCAGGGAGTTGACCGGCGCACCCCGCACCCCCAGCAACTGGCGCACCGGCTTCTCCCAGTCGCCGATGCAGGAGATGTTCTGGTTGCCGAACCGGTCGATCTGGCTCGCGCCCATCATCACGTGCCGCCTGCCCCCCATGACCAGCTCCAGATGCGACCGGTAGGGCAGCCAGCCCTCCACCACGCCGTCCACCCCGACGAGCAGCGCCTCGCCGTCGGTCAGCAGCAGCTCCGGCGAGAACGTGCACCGGGCCAGCCGCGCGCCGACCGAGGGGATCACGCCCATCGGACTCGCCAGGATCTCGCCCGCCCCCCGCCACGCCTCCGCGCACGCGACCACGCAGTACTCCGCCCGCGTCACCGCGCTCACGTCGCCTCCCCGGCCGCCGCCCGGTACGCCCGCTCGTCCCCCGCGAGGAACCGCGCCGCGAACTGCGGCCACGGCGTCGTCGCGTACACCTTCTGGAACGCCTCGTCCCGCCCGTAGTCCGGCGCGCACGACGTGAAGTGCGCGCCCTGGGGCGCCTCCACGACCCCCGTCACCGTGTGCCGCCTGATCAGCAGCGACTGCGGCGGCCCCTCCTTCGTCAGCTCCGCCGTGTCGACGATCCGCTCACAGCTGACGTACGCCGCGTCCGCGGCCTCGCAGAACAGGTCGTCGAAGTACGGATCCGGGCCCAGATACTGCCCGTTGCCCCGCCGGTCGGCCCGGTTGACGTGCACCAGGGCCGCGTCCAGCCGCAACGCCGGCATGGCCACGAACGTCTCCCCGTCCTCGTACGGCGACGTCACCGTCCGCAGCCCCGGACTGACCCGCATCACGTCCGAGCCGAGGCCCGCGCGCACCGGCAGGAACGGCAACCGGTGCGCCGCCGCGCGCAGCCCCCACAGGAACATCGCCTCGTCGACCTCCGTCAGCTCGAACGCCCCCCGCTCACGGGCCGCCTGGTAGTGCGGCTCGAGCGGGATCGAGTCGAGGGTGGCGAACGCGGCGACCACCCTGCGCACCCGCCCGGCCGCCGCGAGCATGCCGACGTCCGGGCCCCCGTACGACACCACCGTCAGGTCCGTGACCGGCGAGCGCAGCAGCGCCCGCACCAGCGCCATCGGCTTGCGCCGCGACCCCCAGCCGCCGATGCCGACCGTCATGCCGCTCTCCAGCCGGGAGACGGCCTCCTCGGCGCTCATCGTCTTGTCACTCATCCCGGCCCCTTCCGTCGGCCGCCGAACCGAACGTGTCGCGCACCCGGTCGGCGACGCCGGCGACGCTCGCCTCGTAGGTGAAGCCCTGCTCGAAGCGATAACTGCGCCGCACGTCGACGGGATCGATGCCGTTGAGAGCCGCCTTCGCCAGCCGCATCAGCTCACCGTCCTTCGCCGCGATCTCCCCGGCCAGCTCCAGCGCCGCCCGCTCCAGTCCGTCCGGCGCGACCACCCGCCACACCGAGCCGTGCGCGTGCAGCTCGGCCGCCGACACCGTGCGCGCCGTGTAGTACAGGGCCCGCAGCAGATGCCCGGGCACCAGCCGGGCCAGATGCGTCGCCGCGCCCAGCGCGCCCCGGTCCAGCTCCGGCAGCCCGAACACGGCGTCCTCGCTCGCCACGATCACGTCCGCGTTGCCCACCAGACCGATCCCGCCGCCCAGGCAGAAGCCCCGCACCGCCGCCACCACCGGGACCTCGCACTCGTACACCGCCGCGAACGCCTCGAAGCAGCCGCGGTTCGCGCCCACCAGCGCCGGCCCGCCCCGCGCCTGGATCTCCTTGACGTCGACGCCCGCGTTGAACCCCCGGCCCGAGGCCGCGAGCACCACGCACCGCGTCGCCGGATCCCGGCCCGCCGCGCGCACCGCGTCCGCGAGCGCGAACCAGCCGGCCACCGGCAGCGCGTTCACCGGCGGGAAGTCGACCACGACCAGCGAAATCCCCTTTTCCGGGGACGAGGTGGAGACACCCATGGAAGCATCAGCTACCTTTCCACCAAACGTTTGTTAGGCGGAAGGTAGCAGCGAATGGAGCTGAACGGAAAGGTCGCCGTCGTCACCGGAGGCACCCGCGGCGTGGGCGCCGGCATCGCGCGCTCCCTCGCCCGCGCCGGCGCCGACGTCGTCGTCTGCGCCCGCCGCCCCCCGCCCGCCCCCCTCACCCACGCCCGCTACCTCCCCCTCGACGTGCGCGACGCCGACGCCGTCGACGCCTTCTTCACCGCACTGCCCCGCCTGGACGTCCTCGTCAACAACGCCGGCGGCGCCCCCCACCGCCTCCTCGCCCACGCAGACGCCCGCCGGCACGCGCGCGTGATCGAACTCAACCTCCTCGCCCCCCTGACCGTGTCCCTCGCCGCCCACGCCCACCTCGCCCGCGCGCGGGGCTGCGTCCTGATGGTCGGCAGCGTCAGCGGGACCCGCCCCTCGCCCGGAACCGCCGCATACGGCGCCGCCAAGGCCGGCCTGGAGAACCTCGCCCGCTCCATGGCCGTCGAATGGGCCCCCCGGGTGCGCGTCAACACCCTCGTCGTCGGCATGGTCCACACCGAACAGAGCCACCTCCACTACGGCGACGACGACGGCCTGAGCGCCGTCGCCCGCACCGTCCCGCTCGGCCGCCTCGCCGAACCCGCCGACGTCGGCGCGGCCGCCGTCTTCCTCGCCTCCGACGCCGCCCGCTACATCAGCGGGGCGAGCCTGCTCCTGCACGGAGGCGGCGAACGACCCGTCTTCCTCGACGCCGCGACGGCCCACAAGGAGACCTGACATGAGCGCACTCTGCGACGGCCGCGTCGTCGTCGTCACCGGCGCCGGACGCGGCCTCGGACGCGCCCACGCCCTCGCCTTCGCCGCACAGGGAGCCCGCGTCGTCGTCAACGACCTCGACGTCGCCCTCGACGGCACCCCGGACGCCTCCCGCTCCACCGGCGACCCCGCTTCCGGCGCCCCCGCCCCCGACCCCGGCGGTGCGGCCGCCGCCGTCGCCGCCGAGATCCGCGCGGCCGGCGGCGACGCGATCGCCCACGGCGGCGACATCGCCACCACCGAGGGCGCCGCCTCCCTCGTCACGACCGCCCTGCACGCCTACGGCCGCCTCGACACCCTCGTCAACAACGCCGGATTCCTGCGCGACCGCATGCTCGTCAACCTCGACGAGGACGACTGGGACGCCGTCCTGCGCGTCCACCTCAAGGGCCACTTCCTCACCCTCAGACACGCCGCCGCACACTGGCGCGCCGAGGCCAAGGCCGGCCGCACACCCGCCGCCCGCGTCGTCAACACCTCCAGCGGCGCCGGACTGCTCGGCTCCCTCGGACAGGCCAACTACAGCGCCGCCAAGGCCGGCATCGTCGCCCTGACCCTCGTCGCCGCCGCCGAACTCGCCCGCTACGGCGTCCACGTCAACGCCATCGCCCCCGCCGCCCGCACCCGCATGACGCGGCACACCTTCGCCGAGACCATGACCGCCCCCGCCGCCGGCTTCGACGCCATGGCCCCCGAGAACGTCTCCCCCCTCGTCGTCTGGCTCGGCTCCACCGCGAGCCAGGGCGTCACCGGACGCGTCTTCGAGACCGAGGGCGGCCGCATCACCGTCATGGACGGCTGGCGCCCCGGCCCGACCGCCGACCACGGCACCCGCCGCACCCCCGCCGAGGCCGGGGAGACCGTCCGCGCACTCCTCGCCGACGCCACACCCCCCGGCCCGGTCTACGGCACCTGAACACCGGGACCGGGAACGGGACGGGGACGGGGACGGGGACGGGGACGGGACAGGGATCCGGGACCGGGACAGGGACCGGGACAGGGACCGGACAAGGCCGGCCGCCCGCCCCGCACACCGGCCCACCCCCGCCCACCCCACAGACCAAGCACTCCTACGTGTCGCACTCCAGCACCGTGCGGCACAACCCGCACCGAGCCCGCACCCGGCCTTGCACCGGCACCCGGATCCGCTGGTGACACGTCGGACACGGGAACATCACCCGCAGCGACCCGCCCGCGTCCGCCGCGAACGCGTACGGCACATCCCCCGCGCACCCGCCCCCGCCCCCGCCCGCGGACCCGCGCCCGAGCCCATGGCCCTGCGCCTGACGCCGCTCACGGGCATACCGCCGCCGGCCCGCCCAGCCCGCCGCCGTCAACGGCGGCACCCGCTCGTCACGCCGGGCCCGCTCCAGCCCCCGCCCGTACGCCGCGTACGCCTGCGCACTGGTGAACCACACCGACGGATCCTCACCGAACGCCAGCGACCGCTTCGCCAGCACGTACCCGAACTCCTCCGGCGTCAGATACCCCAGCTTCTGCGACGACGCCCCGTCCTCCCGGTACGCGTCCAGCAGCAGCCAACCCGCCCCCAGATACGTCGTCGCCGTGTCCGTGAGGATCTCGTTGTCCCGCGTCCCCGGGAACGACAGATCCAGCCGGTGCAGATACACATGCATGATCTCGTGCGCCAGAGCCGCCCCGATGTCCCGCCGATGCCCCCGGAAACGGTCGTTCAGCTCCACGAAGTACTCCGGCCCCGCCGTCAGCTCCACGTTCGCCGCGTGCTCCATCCCACGGAACGCCACGATCATCCGCGCGTCCGGCAAGCGGAAATGCCGCACCAGCTCACGCGCCACCCGCTGCGCGCCCAGATGCAGGTCGTCGGCGTCGCAGAAGGCCACATCGGCCGGCGGCACACTCGTCGCGAACTGCCGGACCGTGTCGTACGACAACCGCCGGTACAACGCCGTGACGGCCGCCCGCACCGTCTCCAGATGCGGAAAACCGTGCTCCACCGGACCGCCGTCGGCCACGCCACCACCCCCAGGACGCGTGCACCCGATCCCACTCTACGGGCACCGCGTCCCCCCGCGAAGGCATGCCCTAGGGTGATCGCCCATGACCACCAGCAACACCCCCACCAGCGACGCCCCCGGCCCCGGAACCCCCACCGGCCCCGGCACCGGCCCCGGTGGCCCCACCGGACCCGCCGCCGTCGACCCCGCCGTCCGCGAGGAACTCGCCCGGCTGCGCGACAGCATCGACAACATCGACGCCGCCGTCGTCCACATGCTCGCCGAACGCTTCAAAGCCACCCAGCAGGTCGGCCACCTCAAGGCCCGCCACCACCTGCCCCCCGCCGACCCCGCCCGCGAGTCCCGCCAGATCGAACGACTGCGCACCCTCGCCGAGAACGCCAAACTCGACCCCGCCTTCGCCGAGAAGTTCCTCAACTTCATCATCGCCGAGGTCATCCGCCACCACGAGCGCATCGCCGAGGACACCGCCACCCCCACCGACAGCTGACCGGCCACGCGCCCCGGCGCGAGAACCGACATAACGCGCGTACCGATCCGCCCCTGTGCCCCGCCTGCGGCATCAGGCAGCATGTCGTGCATGTCCGTACTGACGCGCGACGAAGCGCTGAGCCGTGCCAAGCTCCTCGACGTCCACCGCTACACCATCGAGCTCGACCTGACGACCGGCGACGACACCTTCGAGTCCGTCACCGTCATCCGGTTCGCCGCACGCGCCAACGGTGACACCTTCGTCGAGGTCAGGCCCGACACACTGCACTCCGTCACCCTCGACGGCGAACCCCTCGACCCCGGCACCCTCGACGCCGGCCGGCTCGCCCTCGACGGCCTCACCGCCGGCGAACACGAACTGCGCGTCCACGCCGCCATGCGCTACTCCCGCACCGGCGAAGGCATGCACCGCTTCACCGATCCCACCGACGGCGAGACCTACGTCTACACCCAGCTCTTCATGAACGACGTCCAGAGCGTCTTCGCCGCCTTCGACCAGCCCGACCTCAAAGCCGTCTTCGACGTCTCGGTGACCGCCCCCGAGAACTGGACCGTCCTCGCCAACAGCGTCACCGAACACCTCGGCCAAGGCCGCTGGCAGGCCGCCCCCACCCCCCTCGTCTCCACCTACCTCGTCGCCGTCGCCGCCGGCCCCTGGCACACCGTCCGCACCGAACACCGCGGACTGCCCTTCGGCCTGCACTGCCGCCGCTCCCTGGCCCCCCACCTCGACGCCGACGCCGACGAACTCCTCGACATCACCCGCGCCTGCTACGACCGCTACCACGAGAAGTTCGAAGAGGCCTACCCCTTCGACTCCTACGACCAGGCCTTCGTCCCCGAGTTCAACGCCGGCGCCATGGAGAACCCCGGACTCGTCACCTTCCGCGACGAATTCGTCTACCGCTCCGCCGTCACCGACACCGAACGCCAGACCCGCGCCATGGTCATCGCCCACGAAATGGCCCACATGTGGTTCGGCGACCTCGTCACCCTCCAATGGTGGGACGACATCTGGCTCAACGAGTCCTTCGCCGAGTACATGGGCTACCAGACCCTCACCGAAGCCACCCGCTTCCACGGCACCTGGACCGAGTTCGGCGTCGTCCGCAAAGCCTGGGGCTACGACGCCGACCAGCGCCCCTCCACCCACCCCGTCGCCCCCGAGAACGTCGACGACACCGCCTCCGCCCTCCTCAACTTCGACGGCATCTCCTACGCCAAGGGCGCCTCCGCCCTGCGCCAACTCGTCACCTGGCTCGGCGAGAAGGACTTCCTCGCCGGCATCAACACCCACATCGCCCGCCACCGCTTCGCCAACGCCACCCTCGCCGACTTCATCGACTCCCTCGCCGCCCACACCGACCGCGACGTCCACGCCTGGGCCGACGCCTGGCTGCGCACCACCGGCGTCGACACCCTCACCCCCACCGTCGACGGCGTCAACGGCGACCGCACCCTCACCGTCACCCACCACGGCACCCGCCCCCACCGCGTCGCCGTCGGCCTCTACGACCTCGACCTCGCCGACGAAGGCCACCACCTCACCCTGCGCCGACGCCTCGAAGTCGACATCCCGCAGACCGCCCCCCAGCCCATCGGCAAACTCCCCGCCCTCCTCCTCCTCAACGACGGCGACCTCACCTACACCAAGATCCGCTTCGACCCCGGCTCCTTCACCACCCTGCGCGCCAACCTCTCCGGCCTCCCCGACCCGCTCACCCGCGCCGTCGTCTGGAACGCCCTGCGCGACGCAGTCCGCGACGGCGAACTCGCCCCCGCCGCCTACCTCGAAACGGCCCGCACCCACCTCCCCCAGGAAACCGACCTCGCCGTCGCCCAAGGCGTCCTCTCCTTCGCCGCCGGCCAGATCGCCGACCGCTACGTCACCCCCGAACAGCGCCCCGCCGTCCTCGCCGGCCTCACCACCCTGTGCCGCGACCTCATCCGCCGCACCGAGGACGGCGACCACCCCGGCCTGCGCCTCATCGCCGTACGCCAGTTCATCGCCGTCGCCGCCCACCCCGACACCATCGCCGCCTGGCTCGCCGACGGCACCGTCCCCGGCGGACCCGAACTCGACCCCGACCTGCGCTGGCGCGTCCTCGCCCGCCTCGCCGCCCTCGGCGCCACCGACGCCGACGCCATCGCCGCCGAACTCGCCGCCGACCCCTCCGCCACCGGCCAGGAAGGCGCAGCCCGCTGTCGCGCCGCCCTCCCCGACCCCGACGCCAAGGAACGCGCCTGGGCCGCGATGTTCTCCACCGACGGCCTGTCCAACTACCTCTTCAACGCCACCGCCCAGGGCTTCTGGCAACCCGAACAGGCCGGCCTCGTCAGCGACTACGTCCCCCGCTTCTTCGAGGACGCCGTCACCGTCGCCGCCCGCCGCGGCCCCGCCATCGCCGAAGCCGTCGGACGCTGGGCCTTCCCCGCCCACGCCGTCGACGCCGAAACCCTCCGCCTGGGCGAACAGTGCCTCGCGACCACCGGCCCCACCCCGGCCCTGCGCCGCAAACTCGTCGACCAACTCGACGACCTCACCCGAGCCCTGCGAGTCCGCACCACCGACCACCCCTGACCGATACCGGTCGCCGACCACCCGTGCCCCACCGCCGACCCCGCCGTGTCCGCCGCCGACCGGGCGACCGTCGGCGACCGGTGGGGGCGCGCCGGTGACGGCGGGGGAGCCCTCGTGACCGGCCGCGAACTCGCCGTGACCGACGGACCGGGACGCCGGTGACCGGCCGGGGGCGCCCGTGATCGTCGGGGGAGTGCCCGTGGCCGGCGGAGGACTGCCCGCCGGCCACGGGAACCGCCCGCGACCGGCCCGTGGACCGGCCATGACAGACCGAGAACCTGCCTGGGCGCATGCCGACTCCGGAAGCCGTCGGGCCGGTTCCGGCGCGACGCAGCCCGCGCATACCTGGCGTCGGGTCCATCCACCGGGCGGACGGCACCCGGCACCCGGCACCGAGGACGGGCGATCCGGGACGGGGCCGGCCCGCAAGAAGTCCCTACAGCTGCCGATCCCGGCGTAGCTCCGCCCTGCGTACGCGCCCCTCGCGCGGTCCCGCGCGCCGGTTGCCCAGCCCGGCGGCCGGGGCCGGACCCGCGTCCTCCAGCACGAAGCCCGACCGCTCCAGAAAGCGTTCCCCCGGCACCCACCCCGGCGGAACCGTCGCCGTCACCCGCGTGACCTCCCGCGCCCGCGCCAGCAACGCCTCGGCCACCGTCCGCCCCAGCCCCCGCCGCCGGGCCCCCGGTGCGATCAGGAACATCCCCACCGCCACCGCGCCCGGCTCCGGGTGATCCCGCACGGCGTCCACCACCCCCGCCACCGACCCCGCCCACTCCACCACCAGCAGCACCTTGTCCCGCGCCGCCGCCCCCTCCGGCAGCGCATAGAACAGGCTCTGCACGTCACCCGGCGCCGACGGCAGCCCCGTCGCCGCGACGAACCAGTCCTCGCACTCCTCGAACAGCGCCAGCAGCGAGGCCTCGTCCCCGGGCCCCGGCTCCCGCAGCACCACCGGCTCACCCTCGCACTCCGCCGTCGCCTCCCACGGCGACCCCCACCCCGACTCCGGCACCCACCCGCACTCCGGCTCCGCCACGCGTCCCACCTCGCTCGACCGCAGACGTCCGGCGAGGGCGGACGCCCCCACCGCATCACCCCTACGGGAGTACCCCCTTTCGAGTACCGATCCCCGGGCTTCCCGGCACACCCGCAGCGATCCCGACAAGCTGGAACCCCGCTGCCCGCGCCAGCCCGGAGAACCCAGCCCCATGGCCCCCATGAGCACACCGCCCCTCGCCTCGGGCCCTCAAGGACCGGACGCCCTCAGGCCGTTGCTCGCCACCGTCCTCGACGCCCTCGACTCCGGCGCCCGCGCCCGCGGCGGCCCCCTACCCGCCGGCGGACCCGACGCCGTCACCGCCCGGCTCCTGCACGCCGTCGGCGACCTCCTGCCCGCCCACGGCGACCCCGACGCCCTGCACACCCTCGTCCACGCCCTCGCCGAAGGCTCCGCCGACCCCGCCCACCCCCACTGCACCGCCCACCTCCACGGCCCGCCCCTCGCCGTCGCCACCGCCGCCGACCTCGCCGCCTCCGCCCTCAACCCCTCCCTCGACTCCTGGGACCAGGCCCCCGCCGCCTCCGCCCTCGAAGCCCTCCTCACCCGCACCCTCGCCGCCCACGCCGGACTCACCGACGCCCTCGTCACCACCGGCGGCACCGAAGCCAACCAACTCGCGCTCCTCCTCGCCCGCGAGACCCACGGCCCCACCCTCCGCCTCATCTGCGGAGCCAACGCCCACCACTCCCTGCCCCGCGCAGCCTGGCTCCTCGGCCTCCCCGCACCCCACATCCTCCCCACCCCCACCGGCACCCTCGACCCCACCGCCCTCACCACCGCCCTCACCACCCTCCCCGCCCCCCACACCCCCGTCATCGTCGCCGCCACCGCCGGCACCACCGACGCCGGCCTCATCGACCCCCTCCCCGCCATCGGCGCCCTCTGCCACACCCACGGCGCCCGCCTCCACATCGACGCCGCCTACGGAGGCGGACTCCTCTTCAGCGACCGCCGCCGCCCCCTCCTCACCGGCCTCGACACCGCCCACACCGTCACCCTCGACCTGCACAAACTCGGCTGGCAACCCGCCGCCGCCGGACTCCTCGCCCTACGCGACCCGAACGACCTCACCGCCCTCCACCACCACGCCGACTACCTCAACGCCACCGACGACACCGACGCCGGCCTCCCCGACCTCCTCGGCCGCTCCCTGCGCACCACCCGCCGACCCGACGTCCTCAAAATCGCCGTCACCCTCAAGACCCTCGGCCGCACCGGCCTCGCCACCCTCGTCGACCAGGTCTGCGACCACGCCCACCACCTCGCCGACCTCATCACCGCACACCCCCGCCTCGAACTCCACGCCCCGCCCACCATCAGCACCGTCCTCTTCCGCCCCACCGACGCCACCGACACCGCCGTCGCCGAAACCCGCCGCCGCCTCCTCACCGACGGCCACGCCGTCCTCGGCCGCGCCCGCCAGGACGGCCGCCTCTGGCTCAAAGCCACCCTCCTCAACCCCCACACCCGCCCCGCCGACCTGGCCGCCCTCCTGCACCTGGTGGAAGGAAACACCCCCACATGAACACGCCCCCACCCCACGACCCCGACGCCCCCCGCGACCTCGTCGGCGTCGGCATCGGCCCCGCCAACCTCTCCCTCGCCGCCCTCGCCCACCCCCTCACCACCCTCGACACCGCCTTCTACGAACAACGCCCCCGCTTCGACTGGCACCCCGGCCTCCTCATCGACGGCGCCCGCGTACAGGTCCCCTTCCTCGCCGACCTCGTCACCCTCGCCGACCCCACCAGCCCCTGGACCTTCCTCAACTACCTCCGAACCCACCACCGCCTCTACCCCTTCTACTTCGCCGAGCGCTTCCACACCCACCGCGCCGAATACGACGCCTACTGCCGCTGGGTCGCCGACAACCTCCCCGCACTCCACTTCCGCCACCAGGTCGACGCCGTCCGCTGGAACCCCGAACGCGACCTCTTCGAAGTCGACTTCACCCAACTCGACGCCGACGGCGAAGCCGAAGCCCTCGGCCGCACCCACACCCGCAACGTCGTCCTCGGCATCGGCACCCGACCCCACATCCCCGACCCCCTGCGCCCCCTCGTCGACGCCCCCGGCGTCCCCGTCGTCCACGCCGCCGACTACCTCACCCACCGCGACACCCTCCTCGCCGCCGGCCACATCACCGTCGTCGGCTCAGGACAGTCCGGCGCCGAGATCTTCCTCGACCTCCTCCGCCACCGCCCCACCGGCCGCGAACAACTCCACTGGATCGGCCGCACCCCCGCCTTCGCCCCCATGGAGTACTCCAAACTCGGCCTCGAACACTTCACCCCCGACTACACCCGCTACTTCCACGCCCTCCCCGAGAACGTCCGCGACCGCCTCACCGACGCCCAATGGCAACTCCACAAAGGCATCGACGCCGACACCCTCGCCGCCATCCACGACGAGCTCTACCGACGCACCCTCCACGGCGACTGGCCCGACACCGTCCTCACCCCCGGCGTCCGCGTCCGCACCGCAGGACGCATCGCCACCACCAAAATCGAACTCCACCTCGAACACATCCAGCAGAACACCCGCACCCGCCTCACCACCGACGCCGTCGTCCTCGCCACCGGCCACCGCGAACGCCCCCTCAACCGCATCCTCGCCGGCCTCGACCCCTACATCCGCCGCGACAACAGCGAACGCCCCCGCATCGACGAACACTTCCGCCTCGTCCTCGACCCCTCCGTCACCGCCACCGGCTGCAACGTCTACGTCCAGAACGCCGAACGCCACACCCACGGCGTAGGCGCCCCCGACCTCGGCCTCACCGCCTGGCGCAGCGCCACCATCCTCAACACCCTCACCACCGAACACCCCTACCCCCTCCCCACCCGCACCGCCTTCACCACCTTCGGCCTCCACCAACAACCCCACCACCGCGTCCCACCCGCCCGACAGGCCCCCACCCTCACCCCCCTCGCCGACCACCACTAGCACCGGCCGCCACCCACCCCCACGAACGCGAAAGGCGGTGACCGCGCGCCGGCCCACCCGGCCACCGCGCAACCACCGCCCTCGCCCCCCGCAGAACCCCCCCACGCCTAGAACACCGGCGTACCGTCCCGCGTCAACCTCCAGTCCACCGACGCGAAGTCCTTCGGATCCAGCACACCCTTCGCCGTCACCCACTCCGCGATCCGCGTCCGGATCTCCGTCGACTCCGACCACAACTCCTGCGCCGACGCCACGAACGGGAACGCCCCGCCACCATTGGCCCGGTAGTTGTTCACCGCCAGCACGAACTGCTGCCCATCCGCCAACGGAGCACCCTGGAACGTCAGATTCCTGATCCGCGAACCAGCAGGCTGCGCCACATCGATGTCGTACGACAACCCCGACACATAGTCGTAGTTGTAATCCGGCCGGTCCTTCGCGTTCGTCAGCTTCTCCACGTCCACCACCGCACCGGACGCCGTCTGCACGAAATACTCCGCCGAATACTCCAGATACGCCCGCACCTGCGCACCCGTCAGCAACTTCGCCACCAACGTGTTGTCGTACACGTACAGACTCGACAGATCCCGGATCGTCACCTCACCGGCCGGAATCTCCGACGTCCGCGAGAACGGCGACGCCTGCGCGATCACCGGCAGCGACGCATACGACGTCCCCGCCAGAGCCGCCTTGACGACGTCCTCCTGCACCTTCGTGATCAGATCGATGATCGGAGCGTCCTTGTACCGCGCCTCCACCGTCGTCAACGTCTCCGTCGCCGACCCCACCACCTGATTGACGTACTTCACGACCTTCGCGTGCTCGTCACCCAGCAACTTCGTGATCTTCGGGTCGTCCGCCACCGAGTTCGAGTTCAACACCTTCGACGACACCGACTCGACGACCCACCTCCCCTTCTCGAACACCAACGACACATCGAACACCGACAACCGCTCCGCGAACGCCAACGGCTCCGAAAGCACCACCGCCCGGCCCGTCTTCGCATTCGTCACCCGCAACTCGGGAATCTCCACATGCGCATGCCCGACCAGGATCGCGTCGATGTCCGGCACCTGCTGCGCCACCAGAGCCGCGGAATTCTCCACATACGGCACCTGATCACCGTACGACGACGTACCCGACGACCCCGAATGCGCCGACACGATCACCACGTCCGCACCCATCGACTTCAACCGCGGCACCCACTTCGCCGCCTGCTCCTCCAGCCCCGGGAACGCCAGCTTCCCCTGCACGTACGCCTTGTCCCAGATGGCGATACCCGGATTCGTCAGACCCAGCACCGCCACCTTCACCGGCGGCGCCCCCTTCACACAGAACGTCTTCATCACATACGGCGTGAACGCCGGCTTCAACGTCTTCGCGTCCACCGCGTTCGCCCCGAGCAACGGGAAACGCAACTGCGACTCGAACTTCCGCAGCGTCTCGATCCCGTAGTTGAACTCGTGGTTGCCCAACGCCGCCGCGTCATACCCGATCGCGTTCATCGCCTGCGCCATCGGATGCACCGGACCACCCTTGGCGGTGATCGGATCCACCTTCGCGTAGTAATACGTCAGCGGAGTCCCCTGAATCGTGTCACCCGCGTCCAGCAGCAGCGTGTTCTCCCGCCCCTTCTCCGCACGGATCCGGTTCACCAGCGTCGAGATACGCGCCAGACCCTGCGCATTGCCCGCCGCGTCCTTGTACTCCGCGTCCTTGAAGTAGTCCCAGTTGAAGACATGCCCATGGGTGTCCGTCGTCCCCATCACGGTCAGCTCGTACCGCTTCGGCTTCCCCGGCTTCCCCGGCTTCCCACCGGCCGCGGCCTGCGCCGACGGAGCCGCCACCGCACCCGCGATCGCCACCCCCGCCCCCGTCGCTGCGGACTTCTTCAGGAACTTCCGGCGGTTCAACGGCATCTCTCGTACTCCTCGGGGGAAGGGAAACAACGCGCGTAGATTCTGACCCGCCCACCACCGACCGCAACAGATCCAGGAGGTTGCGATCTGGTGACCAGCACACTCAACTACGCCCGGGAAACAGCGAAAGCCGGGACAAGGCAGGACGTAAGACCACCCCCGTCCCGCAGGCCACCTGACCTCCCCCGGCCGACCGGCCGCCCAGCCCCGGTCGCTGCCCTGCCCCTGCCCGCAGACCGAGCCGACCTGCCCCACACCCCGACCGGCCCGCCACCGCAATTCACCCATTCGAGAAAATGCTCATCGGAGCGGCCGGCCGCACAATTTATGAGTTGTCAACAGACCTTCACCCAAAGGATGTTGAGCCGCCGCTTCCCACCAATTCGCTACCCATCGGTAAGACATAAACTCGAAACATGCGCCGAGCGAAAATCGTCTGCACCCTGGGCCCCGCCACCGACACATACGACCAGCTCAAAGCGCTGGTCGACGCCGGAATGGACGTAGCCCGCTTCAACCTCAGCCACGGCACCCACGCCGAACACGAGGAGCGCTACCACCACGTACGGAAGGCCTCCGACGAAACCGGCCGCAGCGTCGGCGTCCTCGCCGACCTTCAAGGCCCGAAGATCCGCCTCGGCCACTTCACGGAAGGCCCCGTACTCCTCGAACGCGAAGACACCTTCACCATCACCGTCGAAGAAGGCGTCGCGGGCGACAACACCCTCTGCGGCACCACCCACGCCGGCCTCGCCCAGGACGTCACCCCCGGCGAACGCATCCTCGTCGACGACGGCAAGGTCTGCCTCGAGGTCACCCGCGTCGACGGCCCGCGCGTCCACACCCGCGTCCTCGAAGGCGGCATCGTCTCCGACCACAAAGGACTCAACCTCCCCGGCGTCGCCGTCTCCGTCCCCGCCCTCTCCAAAAAGGACGAGGAAGACCTCCGCTGGGCCCTGCGCACCGGCTTCGACGCCATCGCCCTCTCCTTCGTCCGCACCGGCCGCGACATCGTCGACGTCCACCGCATCATGGACGAAGAAGGCCGCCGCCTCCCCGTCATCGCCAAGATCGAGAAACCCCAGGCCGTCCAGAACATCGACGACATCGTCGCCGCCTTCGACGGCATCATGGTCGCCCGCGGCGACCTCGGCGTCGAAATGCCCCTGGAACAGGTCCCCATCGTCCAGAAGCGAGCGATCAAGCTGGCGAAGCGCAACGCCAAGCCCGTCATCGTCGCCACCCAGATGCTCGACTCCATGATCGAGCACTCCCGCCCCACCCGCGCCGAAGCCTCCGACGTCGCCAACGCCGTCATCGACGGCACCGACGCCGTCATGCTCTCCGGCGAGACCAGCGTCGGCAAACACGCCGCCCAGACCGTCCACACCATGGCCAAGATCATCACAGCCGCCGAGGAAGACCTCCTCGCCAAGGGCCTCCCCGACCTGACGGAGAACAACAAACCCCGCACCCAGGGCGGCGCCGTCGCCCGCGCCGCCGCCGAGATCGGCGACTTCCTCGGCGCCAAGTTCCTCGTCGCGTTCACCCAGACCGGCGACACCGTCCGCCGCCTCTCCCGCTACCGCTCCCCGATCCCCCTCCTCGCCTTCACCCCGGAACCCGCGACCCGCTCCCAGCTGAGCCTGACCTGGGGCGTCGAGACCTTCCTCGGCCCCACGGCCGCCTCCACGGACGCGATGGTCGACCAGGTCGACGAACTGCTGCTGCGGTACGGACGCTGCGCGAAGGGCGACGTCATCGTGATCACCGCGGGCTCCCCACCCGGCGTCTCCGGCTCGACGAACCTGGTCAGGGTCCACCACGTGGGCGAGGACGACAGCCCTCGGTAGGGGTCAGTACTTGGGGCCTACGTGGGCGTCGAGGAGAGCGACGGAGGCTTTCCGGGCGATGGACACGTTCCTCGGGTTCTGCATTCTCCATTCGACTCCGAGCCGGTCCAGGACATCGGTGAACAGGCCGATGACGTCGCCCGACACATTCGTGAAGAAGTAGCGCGGGTACGCGTAGCGCTTGCGTTCACCGCCGACGGTCCGCTCGGTCCAGTTGGTGATCCGACAGCCGTCCGAGTGGATGAGGCCGCGAACGAACTGCCAGGGATGTTCGTCCACGATGACCTGCTGCCAGGGCTCGAGGGCGATCCGCCGTTCGTGCTTCTTGCCAGGGCCGTGCTGCGGGAACAGGTGCGGCCAGTGGGCGTAGTAGCCGACCACGGCCACACACCCTGGAGCCTGCACACGGTACGCGGTGTGCGCGGGGCTAATGGTCCGGACGGCGGCCTCGCAGGCGTCGATGAGGCCCGGCCAGGCGTTCGCGCAAGCGATGCGCAGGTAGTGGCCGGTGCCGCGCGGATGCGGACTGATGCACCCGTCACCCAGATAAAGCCCCAGCAGATACGAGTAGGCATTTCGGTCACTGGGTGGTCCGGGCAGGGGCGGCGCCATTCGGGGCAACGGTTCAAGTCGGGTCTGCCAGGACCGGATTGCTGCCCGGGAGATGCCGGTCCGGCGGCTCACCGAGTTGAGGCTGTGCCCTTCCGAGAGCAGGGCGAGTGCCCGCTTGCGTGTGCTGACGTCGTACATGGGTCCACTGTGCGAGTGGGTTTTCGACGACACACAGCAAAAAGCGGATGTTCACGAGAACGGGAACATCCGCTTGCTAAGATCAACCTTAGAATCGAAGGAAAAGTGCCCCGGGTGGGATTCGAACCCACGCTGTCGGTGGTTTGAGCACCGTGTCTCTTCCGCTGGACTACCGAGGCTTCCTCTAAAACGAAGGCAAGCAACCACCCTCCGCGCACCCACCTTACCGCAGCTAGGTAGGCTCTTGTCAGCTGTACCCCCGCCCCTGAACGAGGAGCCCCCGTGACCGCCCCCGAGTCGCCCCAGCCCGTAGACGCGCCCGACGACGACAAGTCGCACGTGCCTCCGCTGACGACCCGTGTCGTCATCGCCGAGGACGAGGCGCTGATCCGTCTCGACCTCAAGGAGATGCTGGAGGAGGAGGGCTACAGCGTCGTCGGCGAGGCCGGTGACGGTGAGCAGGCCGTCGAGCTGGCCCGCGAGCACAAGCCGGACCTGGTGATCCTGGACGTGAAGATGCCGAAGCTGGACGGCATCTCGGCGGCGGAGAAGATCGCCGAGGAGCGGATCGCGCCGGTGCTGATGCTGACGGCGTTCTCGCAGCGCGACCTGGTGGAGCGGGCGCGGGACGCGGGTGCGATGGCGTATCTGGTGAAGCCGTTCAGCAAGAGCGACGTGGTGCCGGCGATCGAGATGGCGGTGTCGCGGTTCACGGAGCTGCGGGAGCTGGAGAACGAGGTCGCGGATCTGACCCTGCGGCTGGAGACGCGCAAGCTGGTGGACCGGGCGAAGTCGATTCTGCAGACGGAGTACGGGCTGACGGAGCCGGCGGCGTTCCGGTGGATCCAGAAGACGTCGATGGATCGCCGGATGTCGATGCAGCAGGTGGCGGAGGCGGTCATTCAGGACGCGGACGAGAAGAAGGCGAACAAGGGCTAGTTCCCTGTCGTGCCTGGTGCGCGCTGTGCGCATGACGCTGGGCGCATGACGAGGCCCGCTCCCGGAGAAGGGGGGCGGGCCTCGTCGTGTGTGAGGGGGGTGGGTCAGTCCTCGCCGAGGTAGGCCTTGCGGACGGACTCGTCGTGGAGGAGGTCCTGCCCGGTGCCGGACAGGACGATCTTGCCGACCTCCATGACGTGGCCGTGGTCTGCCAGGGAGAGCGCCGCCTGGGCGTTCTGCTCGATGAGCAGGATGGTGGTGCCCGCGGACTTGAGCTCCTGGATGGTGGCCATGATCTTCTGCATCATGATCGGCGAGAGGCCCATGGAGGGTTCGTCGAGCATGAGCAGTTTGGGCCGGGACATGAGGGCGCGGCCCATGGCGAGCATCTGCTGTTCGCCGCCGGAGAGGGTGCCTGCGGCCTGCTTGCGGCGTTCTCCCAGGATGGGGAAGAGGTCGTAGGCGCGCTGGATGTCCTTCTCGATGGCTTCCTTGTCGTTGCGGAGGAAGGCGCCGAGGCGGAGGTTGTCCTCGATGGTCATGCGGGGAAAGATGTGGCGGCCTTCGGGCGAGTGGGCCAGTCCCAGCGAGACGATCTTGTGGGCGGGGATCTTGTTGAGCGTCTTGCCGTCGAACTTGATCTGGCCGCCGAGGGGCTGGAGCAGGCCGGAGAGGGTGCGCAGGGTGGTGGTCTTGCCGGCGCCGTTGGTGCCGATGAGGGTGACGACCTCGCCTGCGGCGACCTTGAAGGAGATGCCCTTGACCGCCTCGATCTTGCCGTAGGCGACCCTGAGGTCTTCGACCTCGAGCAGTGCGGTCACTTCTCGTCTCCTTCCGTGGTGCTGTGCGCCTCGGAGGCCTCTGCGACTTCGACTTCGGCGACTTCTTCCGCTCCTGGTGCGCCCTCGAAGGGGGTCCCGAGGTAGGCGGCGATGACGCGTTCGTCTGCCTGGACCACTTCGGCGGGGCCTTCGACGATCTTCTCGCCCTGGACGAGCACGGCGACGCGGTCGCAGAGGTTCATGATGAACCGGATGTCGTGCTCGATGACGAGGACGGCGATGCCCTGGTCGCGGATGGCGAAGATGAGTTCTTCGGCGGCGCGCGTTTCCTGGGGGTTCATGCCGGCGGTGGGCTCGTCGAGGAGGAGGAGGCCGGGGTCGCTGGCGAGGGCGCGGGCGATTTCGAGCTTGCGCTGTTCGCCGTAGGGGAGGTTGCGGGCGAGGTGGTCGGCCTTGGCGGCGAGGCCGGTGAACTCGAGGAGTTCCATGGCCCTGGCGCGGGAGGCTTCTTCGGCCCTTTTGAAGGTGGGCAGGCGCAGGAGCGCCGACCAGAGGCCTTCGTGGGTGCGGGTGTGGCGTCCGACGAGCACGTTTTCCAGGACGGTCATGTTGGCGAAGAGCCGGATGTTCTGGAAGGTGCGGGCGATGCCGGCCTGGGTGACCAGGTGGGGTTTGGGCGGGAGGACGGTGCCTTTGTAGCTGACTGTGCCGGTGGTGGGGATGTAGAGGCCGGTGAGGCAGTTGAAGAAGGTGGTCTTCCCGGCTCCGTTGGGGCCGATGAGTCCGACGATCTCGCCGCTGTTGACGGTGAGGTCGACGGAGCGTACGGCGGTGAGGCCGCCGAACTGCATGGTGACGCCGGAGGCGTCGAGGACCGTGGTGGTCGTGGCGGTTGTCGTGGTGGTGGTCATCTCGGTCACGCCCCTGCCTTGGCGACGCCGGTGGCGGTCTCGGGCAGGCCCTTGTCGTCGGGTACGTCGAGCTGTCCGGTTTCGTGGAATTCGAGCTGCTTCCTGCGGTCGGCGACGAGGCCTTCGGGGCGGAAGCGCATGAGGAGCATGAGTGCGACGCCGAAGAGGAGCAGCTGGTACTCGGCCATGAACTGGAGTTTGGCGGGGATGAGGTAGAGCAGTGCGGCGCCCACGAGCGGCCCGCTGATGGTGCCCATGCCGCCGAGGATGACTGCTGCGAGCAGGAAGGCCGAGTTGGGCGGCACGGAGCCGGCGAACTGGTACTGCTCGGGGGTGACGCTGTAGGAGACGTGTGCCTGGACGGTGCCGGCGAGGCCTGCGAGGGATGCGCCGAGGGCGAAGGCGAGGAGCTTGAGGCGGAAGCCGTTGATGCCCATGGCGGTGGCGGCTGTTTCGTCTTCGCGGATGGCGACCCAGGCGCGGCCGATGCGGGAGTCGGCGCTGCGGCGGAAGACCGTGACGACGACGAGGGTGCAGAGGAGCATCAGCAGGTAGTAGTTGCCGGAGCGGGTGAGCTCCTGGCCGAGGACGTCGTGCGGGATTCCGAGGTTGAACCCGAAGATCTCCAGGTCGGGGATGTTCGGGATGCCGTTGGAGCCGTTGGTGACGTCGGGGCCGCTGTTGCCGTTGAGGTTGTTCATGGTGATGCGGAAGATCTCACCGAAGCCGAGGGTGACGATGGCGAGGTAGTCGCCGCGCAGCCGCAGGGTGGGGGCGCCGATGAGTACGCCGAAGATCAGTGAGGCGGCGGCGCCGGTGAGGACGGCGGCCCAGAAGGGGAATTGGACGCCGATGCTCGACTGGGGGGAGCCGGAGACCAGGGCGGCGGCGTAGGCGCCGACGCCGAGGAAGGCGACGTATCCGAGGTCGAGGAGGCCGGCGAGGCCGACGACGACGTTGAGGCCCAGGGCGACCGTGGCGAAGATGAGGATGTTCGCGCCGATGAGGGCGAACTGGTCGTTGGTCTGGGTGAAGGGGAAGCAGATCGCGGCGACGAAGGCGGCGGTGAGGGTGACGGTGCGGTGTTTGGCCGTCAGTGCCGAGAGCCGCTTGAGGAGGCCGGCGCGGGTGAGTGCGGTGAAGCTGAGTGCGGTGATGATGAGGAAGCCGATGAACAGCTGGGGGTTGTCGGTGTCGATGCCGATGCCGAAGGAGAAGACGTACAGGCCGATGCCGAAGGCTGCGGCGATGACGAGGATCTCTGTCCAGGAGGGGAGTTCCTTGGCGCGGCCGGGTTCGGGGGCGGCGAGGCTGTGGCGGAAGAGGGCCCAGGGGTTCGTCGCATCGTCGGCCTGGTGGGGGACGTCGGCGGGAAGGCCGAAGGCGCCGATGGCGGCGATGAGGGCGCCGATGGCGGAGACCCAGGCGCCGGGTTCGAGGTTGACGACGCCGCCGAGGACGTAGCTGATGGCGCCGAGGGCGTAGCCGGTGGCGCCGAGGACGCCGAGGCTGGCGGCGCGGACGGGGCTGTGGGTGCCGCCGGGGGTGAGCCAGCGCAGGCCGCGGATCCCGTATCCGGAGAGGACGAAGAGGATGGTGAGGGCGGCGCCGATGAGGGTGAGGACCTGGAGGCCGCCGGGGTAGCCGGTGATGGTGAGGTTGCCGGGGAATTCGTCGGTCCAGGTCCAGGCGAGGAAGGTGCCGGCGAGGGCGACGGCGGATCCGGCGAGGGTGAGGACGCGGGCGAGGGCCGTGGGCAGTGGGATGAGGGGGGCCGTGTCGCCGTTGGGCGTGTTGACGGCGTCGGTGTTCTTCTGGGTGGGGATGTTGGTGGTCATCGCTATCACGCCCGATCCGCGACGCGTTCGCCGAGCAGGCCTTGTGGCCTGAACAGCAGGACGAGGATGAGGAGAGCGAACGCCCACACGTCCTTCCAGGCGCCGCCGCCGAAGAGGTCCATGCCGGGGATGTCGCCGATGTAGCCGGTGGCGAGGGATTCGGCGACACCGAGGACGAGGCCGCCGAGCATGGCGCCGTAGATGTTGCCGATGCCGCCGAGGACGGCCGCGGTGAAGGCCTTGAGGCCCATGAGGAAGCCCATGCGGAAGCCGACCTGGCCGTTCTTGAGGCCGTAGGCGACTGCTGCGATGGCGGCGAACGCGGCGCCGATGGCGAAGGCCATGACGATGATGCGGTCGGTGTTGATGCCCATGAGCTTGGCGGTGTCGGGGTCCTGGGCGGTGGCCTGCATGCCGCGGCCGGAGCGGGTCTTCGTGACGAAGAGGCCGAGGGCGACCATGCACAGGGGTGCGGCGACGAGGACGAAGAGGTCGCCGCGCTGGATGTTGGCGCCGAGGACGTCGATGGGGCCGCCGTCGAACTGGGGGAAGGGGCGGTCCTTCTTGGCGTCGGGGTACCACATCCATACGGCCTGCTGGAGGACGATGGAGAGGCCGATGGCGGTGATGAGGGGGGCCAGTCGCGGGGCGGTGCGCAGGGGCCGGTAGGCGAAGCGCTCGGCTGCGGTGGCGACGGCGACGGAGACGAGGACGCCGCCGAGGATCATGAGGGGTATCGCTGCGCCGAGGGCGAAGCCGTCGGGGAGGGTGAGCCAGACGGTGAGGGCCCCGAAGCCCCCGACCATGAAGATTTCGCCGTGGGCGAAGTTGATGAGCTGAACGATGCCGTAGACCATCGTGTAACCGATCGCGATGAGTCCGTACATCGCGCCGAGGATGAGTCCATTGGCCAGCTGTTGCGGCAGTTCGTGCACCGCAGGGCCTCCGTGGAGTGGTTCGGATATGGCGCCGCGCGGGAGCGCTGGTGGGCACTCCCGCGCGGCCTGATCAATGCGTGGTGGGGAGGTGTAGCTGCTCCTGCTTCGTTCAGCTGACGTTGGGTGCGGCGCTGTATTCGGGCTTCCACGTGCCGCCGGTGACCTTGTAGGCGGTCATCATGTGGTTGGTGGTGTCGCCGAACTCGTCGAAGGAGATGGTGCCGGTGACGCCGTCGAACTTGACCTTGGCCATGGCGTCGAGGACGGCCTTGCGTCCGTCGGCCGGGACCTTGCCGTCGTTGCCGTCGACTGCGAGCTTGACGGCTTCGATGATGGACCAGGTGGCGTCGTAGGTGAGGCCGCCGTAGGCCTCGTAGGCGTCCTTGTAGCCGGCCGTCTTGTAGTTCGCGATGAACTCCTTGGCGGAGGGCAGGTCTTCGACGGGCTTGCCGACGGAGGTGGCGAGGTCGCCTTCGGCCTTCTTGTTGAGCTTGGGGAACTCGCCGGAGTAGATGCCGTCGCCGCCCATGAGGGGGATGTTCTGGCCGCTGTCCTTGAGCTGCTGGCTCAGGGGTGCGGCGGCGGGGTATTCGCCGCCGTAGTACAGGGCTTCGGCGCCGGTCTTCTTGATCTTGGCGACGACGGCGTTGAAGTCGCGGTCGTCGGGGTTGACGTGGTCGCTGCCGACGATCTTGCCACCGAGCTTGGTGAAGTTCGCCTTGAAGGAGGCGGCGAGGCCGGCGCCGTAGGTCTTCTGGTCGTCGATCAGGTAGACCTTCTTCTTGCCGGCCTTGGTGTACAGGTACTCGGCGGCGAATGCACCCTGGATCTCGTCCGTGGTGGCGGTGCGGAAGAACGTCTTGAAGGGGCGGACCGAGTTTCCGGTCTTCCAGCCGTCGCCCTGGGTGAGCTCGGTGCCCGTGTTGGCGGGGGAGACCTGGGTGAGGCCTGCGTCGCTGAAGGGCTTCTGCATCTGCTGGGAGACGCTGGAGTTCAGCGGGCCGACGACGCCGAGGACGTCCTTGTCGCTGATGAACTTCTGGGCGTTCTGCTGGCCGACGGAGGGCTGTGCCTGGTCGTCGAGGGCTTCGATCTTGAATTCGACGCCCTTGACGTAGCCCTTCTTGTTGGCGGTCTTGACGGCGAGGTCGGCGGAGTTCTGGATGCCGAGGCCAAGCGCGGACAGGTCGCCGGTGAGCGGGGCGTCGACGCCGATCACGACGGTGGTCTTGTCTCCGCTGCTGCTCTTGCCGTCGTCGTCACGCGACCCACAGGCAGTGAGTGTCAGCGATCCCGCCGCGAGTGCGGCGGTGATGGCGATGATCGAACGTTGACGCACGAATCAGGTCCTTTCCCTGGCACGGCGGTCCCCCCTGGAACTCGCCGAGTCGAGCGCTGGGCCGAATGGACTTCGAAACCGGTGGCGCGGTGACTGGGCGTGACTCTAGGCGCGGGGAGGGAACTCGGAGGAGGGTCTGACCAAGGCTGTGACGCTCTTGTTATGACACGAGGTAATGCAGAGCGGTACTTGGAGGGCGGAAGAGCGGAATTAAGGCCGATTCGTCCTGTCCACATGGTGAGAACGCGCAGGACGGGCCCGGCGGGGTTCAGGCGTCTCGAGCGTTTTGGTAATGACCGGGATTTGTTGCCGAAGGTGACCTGTAGGGCCTCGAAGGGCTTGTGCGCATAGTGCGGGCCGGTGCGGGAACCGCGTTCTCACATTTCGTGGATATTACTTAGCGTTACGTCCGTGAAAGGGAGTCCGGCGGTCCTCGGCGCCTTTCGGTATTCCGCTCCGTGCGGGGTGACGACGATCCTGCGCCGCATTCGGCCGCGTCCGTAAGTGCGCCCTCGTGTCGGGGGTGACGGTGGTGTCGTCGGGTGAACTTCGAAGGCGGTGGCGTGCGGGGGCGGTGGCGGGCGACGGGATGCTCTCGCCGAGGCCGCTGTCGCCCACCGTGCGTGTGGGCAGGGGCAGTTCGGTTGTGGCGGAGTGAATGCGGGCGGCGGGTCCGGCGGTCCCGGCAGCGGTGAGTGGATCGTTCTGGGGTTCCTCGCCGGGGTGAATGGGACCCATGGCGTCAGTGCCAGGGGTTTTCGCCGGGGCCGCCGGAGCGGTACCAGTCGACGCAGCCCTTGTGCGCCTGACGGTCGATCAACTTGTCGGCTGCCGCCACTCCTTGGCGCTTCCTGACGGCGCGCGCCGCGTCCACGACCGAACGCAGGATGTCGTACTGGCCGTTGGACAGCCCCATGGACTGGTAGTCGCCGTAGGTGTCGCTGTCGAGCATGGCGCGCGACCAGTGGGCGACGATCCGGGTGCACAACTCCTCGGGGGAGGTGGAGGTGGCGGCGGAGGTGGGGGACAGGGCGGGGGTGGCCGTGGGTGTGGTGGAGGAGGCGGCCGCGGCGTGTTCGGGGCCGCCGTCGTCGCAGGCAGTCACCGTCGCCGCCGCGAAGGCCGCCGCCAGCAGGGCGGGCGCGAGCAGTCGTGCCGTCGCTCCCGCTCCCGGTGTGCTCGCCGTCGTCATGCCGTGACGCTAGGCCGCCGGGGCGGCGCCGGGCAACGGTCGCGCCGTCCCCGGGCCGGCGGGCTTGGGTTCGCGGCCGCGGGGCGCCGCGCGCCGGCCGCCGGTCGTCCGCTCGCGGCGGTGCGGCGGTGCGGCGGTGCAGCGGTCTGGCAGTGCGGCGGTGCGGCGGGTGCGGCCCCGCGGGGCCGCCGGGCTGCCGGGGGCCGGAAGGGGGCCGCGGGGACCGCCGTCCGCCGTCCGGCGTCCGGTGTCGGGTCTCGGGCGTCCGGGGTCAGGCGTCCGGTGTCGGGGGTCCGGCGCTGGGTGTCAGCTGGTGGCGGTGGGGGCGTCGCGCAGGAGGCAGGTGAGCCGGGCGGTGCACACGCGGCGGCCTTCCTCGTCGCTGATCACGATCTCGTACGTGGCCGTGGAGCGCCCCCGGTGTACCGGGGTGGCGACGCCGGTCACCAGGCCGGAGCGGGCGCCGCGGTGGTGGGTGCAGTTCAGGTCGACGCCGACGGCGATCTTCGTGCTGCCGCCGTGCAGCATCGCGCCGACCGAACCGAGGGTCTCGGCGAGGACCGCGGACGCGCCGCCGTGGAGGAGTCCGTAGGGCTGGGTGTTGCCCTCGACGGGCATGGTGCCCACGACGCGGTCCGCGGACGCCTCGACGATCTCCACGCCCATGCGGGAGCCGAGGTGCCCGGCGGAGAACAGGGCGGCGATGTCGATGCCCAGGGCGGCGTACTCGTCGATGACCTCTTGCGGGAACTTCACGTGCTGCTGCTCGCCCATGGGTCCTGCTCCGTTCGTCGATCACATCCGGCGTCACTGAGCAAACGCTCAGTCGGTGGCCGATTGTTCCAGACGGACCACGATGGACTTGCTGGCCGGGGTGTTGCTGGTGTCGGCGGTGGCGTCCAGCGGGACCAGCACATTGGTCTCCGGGTAGTACGCGGCGGCGCACCCGCGCGTGGTCGGGTACAGCACGACCCGGAAGCCGGGCGCGCGCCGCTCCGCCCCGCCCTCCCACTCGCTCACCAGGTCCACGTACCCGCCCTCGGCGAGCCCGAGGACGCGCGCGTCGTCGGCGTTGACCAGGACGACCCGGCGGCCGTTCCTGATGCCGCGATAACGGTCGTCGAGGCCGTAGATCGTGGTGTTGTACTGGTCGTGCGAACGCAGGGTCTGGAGCAGCAGGCGGCCCTCGGGCAGCCTCGGGTACTCGACCGGCGCGGCCGTGAAGTTGGCCTTTCCGGTGGCCGTGGGGAAGCGGCGCTCGTCGCGCGGGGCGTGCGGGAGGGTGAAGCCGCCGGGGCGGCCGTCGGAGTCCGTCACGCGCGCGTTGAAGTCCTCGAAGCCGGGGATCACCCGCGCGATGCGGTCGCGGATCGTCGCGTAGTCCCTCTCGAACTCCTCCCACGGCGTCGCGCTGCCCTCGCCCAGCACCCGGCGCGCCAGGCGGCACACGATGGCCGGCTCCGACAGCAGGTGCGCGCTCGCGGGCGCGAGCCGGCCGCGGGAGGCGTGCACCATGCCCATGGAGTCCTCGACGGTCACGAACTGCTCGCCGCCGCCCTGCACGTCGCGCTCGGTGCGCCCGAGGGTCGGCAGGATCAGGGCGCGCGCCCCGGTGACGACGTGCGAGCGGTTCAGCTTGGTCGACACGTGCACGGTCAGCCGGGCGCGCCGCATGGCCGCCTCGGTGACGTCGGTGTCGGGAGAGGCGGACACGAAGTTGCCGCCCATGGCGAAGAACAGCTTCGCCTCGCCGTCGCGCAGCGCGCGGATGGCGCGCACCACGTCGAAGCCGTGCGCGCGCGGGGGCGCGAAGCCGAACTCCTTCTCCAGGGCGTCCAGGAAGGCCGGTGCGGGCCGTTCGAAGATGCCCATGGTGCGGTCGCCCTGCACGTTGGAGTGACCGCGCACCGGGCACACGCCCGCTCCGGGGCGGCCGATGTTGCCGCGCAGGAGCAGGAAGTTGACCACCTCGCGGATGGTGGGCACGGAGTGCTTGTGCTGGGTGAGGCCCATGGCCCAGCAGACGATGGTGCGCCGTGAGGCGAGCACCATGCGCAGGGCTTCCTCGATCTGTGCGCGGCTCAGGCCGGTCGCCGTGAGCGTCTCGTCCCAGTCGGCGGCTCGGGCCGTCTCGGCGAACTCCTCGAAGCCGTGGGTGTGTTCGGCGATGAACGCCTCGTCGAGCGCGCCCTCGGTCTCCAGGACGAGCTTGTTGAGGAGGCGGAAGAGCGCCTGGTCGCCGCCGATGCGGATCTGCAGGAACAGGTCGGTGAGGGCGGCGCCCTTGACCATGCCCTGCGGGGTCTGCGGGTTCTTGAAGCGCACCAGGCCCGCCTCGGGCAGCGGATTGACGCTGATGATCTTCGCGCCGCCCGCCTTGGCCTTCTCCAGTGCGGAGAGCATGCGGGGGTGGTTGGTGCCCGGGTTCTGGCCGGCGACGATGATCAGGTCGGCCTGGTAGAGGTCCTCCAGCAGGACGCTGCCCTTGCCGATGCCGATCGTCTCCGACAGCGCCGAGCCGGACGACTCGTGGCACATGTTGGAGCAGTCCGGCAGGTTGTTGGTGCCGAGTTCGCGGGCGAACAGCTGGTAGAGGAAAGCCGCCTCGTTGCTGGTGCGGCCCGAGGTGTAGAAGACGGCCTCGTCGGGGGAGGCGAGGGCGGCCGTCTCCTCGGCGATGATGTCGAAGGCGCGCTCCCAGGTGACCGGCTCGTAGCGCTCGCCGCCCTCGGGCAGGTACATGGGGTGGGTGAGCCGCCCCTGCTGGCCGAGCCAGTAGCCGCTGCGTCCGGCGAGGTCGGCGACGGGGTGCGCGGCGAAGAACTCGGGGGTGACCCGCCGCAGGGTGGCCTCCTCGGCGACCGCCTTCGCGCCGTTCTCGCAGAACTCCGCCGTGTGCCGGTGCTCGGGCTCGGGCCAGGCGCAGCCGGGGCAGTCGAAGCCGTCCTTCTGGTTGACGCGCAGCAGTGTCAGCGCGGTGCGCCTGACGCCCATCTGCTGCCTGGCCATCCGCAGGGAGTGCCCGACGGCCGGCAGGCCCGCCGCAGCCTGCTGGGGTCCGGCGACCCGGGGCGCGTCCTGGACCGGATCGGCTTTGGGCGGCTTCGATGCCATCGCGCGCTCTCCTTCGACCTGTGTGCGGGCCGTGTCCCTAAGGGCGTCCCGAGTGGGCGGGGCGCCGTGGGCGGGTGTCGTACGGGCCCTCCGGCGGGCAGGGCGCGCGTCATGCCGTGCGCGCCGCCGCAGCGATCCTCGCACGCGGTGCCGACAACGATCCCGTGTGGTGCTGCTCACGTGCCGCGCAAGGCCCCGCGGGCGGGCGGGCGCTGCCGGGCCGGGGAGACGGGGCAGAGGCGGGAAGGCACGGGGACGGGCAGACGGGCAGACGGCGGGACGAGGGGGCGGGTCCGTGGCCGCCGGAGCCGAGTGTCATTGGGGCGTGGCAGGATCGGGGGCGTGGCAGAGACAGCAGCGAAGACGACCGAGACCCCCACCGGCGCAAGCCGCCCGCGCCTGATGCTCATGGACGGGCACTCGCTGGCGTACCGCGCGTTCTTCGCGCTGCCCGCGGAGAACTTCACCACCGCGACGGGCCAGCCGACGAACGCGATCTACGGTTTCGCGTCGATGCTCGCCAACACGTTGCGTGACGAGGCGCCCACCCACTTCGCGGTCGCCTTCGACGTCTCCCGCAAGACCTGGCGCTCGGAGGAGTTCACCGAGTACAAGGCCAACCGCTCCAAGACGCCCGACGAGTTCAAGGGGCAGGTCGAGCTGATCGGCGAGCTCCTCGACGCGATGCGCGTCTCCCGGTTCGCGGTGGACGGCTTCGAGGCCGACGACGTCATCGCCACGCTCGCCACCCAGGCCGAGGCCGCCGGCTTCGAGGTCCTGATCGTCACCGGCGACCGCGACTCCTTCCAGCTGGTGTCCGAGCACACCACCGTCCTGTACCCGACGAAGGGCGTCTCGGAGCTGACCCGGTTCACCCCGGAGAAGGTCTTCGAGAAGTACGCGTTGACGCCCGCCCAGTACCCCGACTTCGCGGCGCTGCGCGGCGACCCGTCCGACAACCTGCCCGGCATCCCCGGCGTCGGCGAGAAGACGGCCGCGAAGTGGATCAACCAGTTCGGCTCGTTCGCGCAGCTCGTCGAACGCGTCGAGGAGGTCAAGGGCAAGGCCGGGCAGAACCTGCGCGACCACCTGGAGGCCGTCAAGCTCAACCGCCGCCTCACCGAGATGGTCCGCGACGTCGAGCTGCCCAAGGCGGTCGCCGAGCTGGAGCGCGCCCCCTACGACCGCACGGCCGTCGCGATGATCCTGGACACCCTGGAGATCAGGAACCCGTCCCTGCGCGAGCGGCTGTTCGCCGTCGATCCCGGCGGCGTGGAGGCCGAGGCCACCCCGGTGATCACCGCCGGCGTGGAGCTGGACGGCACGGTGCTGGCCACGGGCGAGCTGGCCGGCTGGCTCGCCGAGCACGGCACGCAGACCCTCGGCGTGGCCACCGTCGACACCTGGGCGCTGGGCGCGGGCTCGGTCGCCGAGGTGGCGCTCGCCGCGGCCGGCGGAGCCGCCGCCTGGTTCGACCCGGCGGAGCTGGACGAGACCGACGAGAACGCGTGGGCGGCCTGGCTCGCCGCCGGCGACCGCCCCAAGGTCCTGCACGACGCCAAGGGCGCCATGCGCGTGTTCGCCGAGCACGGCTGGTCCGTCGCCGGCGTCCTCATGGACACCGCCCTCGCCGCCTACCTGGTCAAGCCCGGCCGCCGCTCCTTCGACCTGGACGCGCTGTCCCTGGAGTACCTGGGCCGCGAACTCGCCCCGGCCGCGACGGCCGACGGCCAGCTCGCCTTCGGCGCGGACGACGGCGCCGAGGCCGAAGCCCTCATGGTCCAGGCCCGCACGATCGTCGACCTCGGGGAAGCGTTCCGCGGCCGCCTGGAGGAAGTCGGCGCCACCGACCTGCTGCGCGACATGGAACTGCCCACCTCCGCCCTCCTGGCCCGCATGGAACGCCACGGCATCGCGGCCGACCGCGCCCACCTGGAGGCCATGGAGCAGATGTTCGCCGGCGCCGTCCAGCAGGCCGTCAAGGAAGCCCACGCCGCCGCCGGACACGAGTTCAACCTCGGCTCGCCCAAGCAGCTCCAGGAAGTCCTCTTCGGCGAGCTGGGCCTGCCGAAGACGAAGAGGACCAAGACCGGCTACACCACCGACGCCGACGCCCTGGCCTGGCTGGCCGCCCAGACGGACAACGAGCTGCCGGTCGTCATGCTCCGCCACCGCGAGCAGGCCAAACTGCGCGTCACGGTCGAGGGCCTGATCAAGACGGTCGCCGCCGACGGCCGCATCCACACCACCTTCAACCAGACCGTCGCCGCGACCGGCCGGCTGTCCTCCACCGACCCCAACCTGCAGAACATCCCCGTCCGCACCGACGAGGGCCGCGCCATCCGCCGCGGCTTCGTCGTCGGCGAGGGCTTCGAGTCGCTGATGACGGCCGACTACAGCCAGATCGAACTGCGGGTGATGGCCCACCTCTCCGAGGACGCCGGTCTCATCGAGGCCTTCACCTCCGGCGAGGACCTCCACACCACGGCCGCCTCCCAGGTGTTCGGCGTCGAACGCGGCGCGGTGGACGCCGAGATGCGCCGCAAGATCAAGGCCATGTCCTACGGCCTGGCGTACGGGCTGTCGGCGTTCGGCCTGTCCCAGCAGCTGAACATCGACGCGGGCGAGGCCCGCGCCCTCATGGACGCCTACTTCGAGCGCTTCGGCGGCGTCCGCGACTACCTGCGCCGCGCCGTCGACGAGGCACGGGCGACCGGCTACACGGCCACTCTGTTCGGCCGCCGCCGCTACCTGCCCGACCTCAACAGCGACAACCGGCAGCGCCGTGAGGCAGCCGAGCGCATGGCCCTCAACGCCCCCATCCAGGGCACCGCCGCCGACATCGTCAAGATCGCCATGCTCAAGGTGGACGCCGCACTGCGCGCCGCGAACCTCGCCTCACGCATGCTGCTCCAGGTGCACGACGAAATCGTCCTGGAGATCGCCCCCGGCGAGCGGGAGGCCGCGGAGGAACTCGTCCGCCGCGAGATGGCCGGCGCCGTCCACCTCAGGGCCCCGCTGGACGTCTCGGTGGGCGTCGGCCCGGACTGGGAGTCGGCCGCCCACTAGAACCGGCGACGGCCGCGGAAGCCGCCAGGCACAGAGGCAGAGCGGCAGAGAGGCGGAGGCAGGAGGGGCCCGTCCGGACGGACCGGTCCCTCCTGCCCGCCCGCGTCGAGCCCGCCGCACCGCTCGGCGCATGTCGTCACCGCCGGTCATCCCCCGAAGGGCCCTCACCCGCGTGGCCGCCGAGAACAGGCCCCCGGCCGTCGCCGACCGCCAGGATGCGGCCATGGGTATACGCATGCTTCACCGCCGCAAGGCCCACGCACGCGTTCACGCCACGGCCGCCGCCGGCACCCGGGCCGAACCCGGCACGGCCCCCTGGAGACGTCCACGCCCCGCTCTCGCGCCCCGCGCCGCGACCCCTCGGATCCCGAGAACCCCTGCCACCGTGGTGCGCTCGGCCTTGCGGGCCCTGCGCGCGGCCGCCGGGAACCCGCGCCGTCCGGAACCGGCCCGCCTCGTGCCCGCACGACTGCTCCCGCTCCTCCTGCGGGTGCTGCCGCAAGGCGGCGCCAGGCGTGTGTGGAGCGAGGCGGTGCGCGCCCTGCCGACACTCGCCCTCGGCGTCCTCGAACGGCTCCTCGGGTTCCTCAGGACTCTCAGGCTTCTCGGGCCCCGCAGGAACCGCACCGTCGCCGTCTTCGTCGCGACCGCGCCGCCCGTCAGACGCCGCCCGGACCGCCCCGCCGCACCCTGACCGCACCCGCCCCGGCCCCGGCACCCGTCCCAGAACCCACCGTCCCATTTGCACCCGCACCCGCACCGGTGCCCGTATCCGTACCCGTACCCGTGCCCGTACCCGTACCCGTACCCGTGCCCACGCCCGTCGTCCTGTCCGCTTCCGCGCCCCCGGTCCTGCCCCGGCGTCCGGCGGTCCCGTCCACAACGGCCGGCCGACGCCACAGCCGCACGCAGACGGCGTACAGCAGCACGCCCAGCGCCAGCCCCGCGCCCGCACCGAAGCACAGGGTCGGCACCAGCTCCCACGGCTTGGCGTCGCGCGCGCCCCAGTACTGCCACCACCGTGTCGCCCGCCGCACCGCGGCGACCAGCGCGCACCCGGCGATCAGGGCGCCCGCCCACCAGCGGTCCCGCGCCGAGAGCAACGCGACCCCCGCCGGTCGCGTTGCGCCGGGCACCCGCCGCAACGCGTACGTGACGAACCCGGCGATCACGACCGCGGCCACGGCCGACCCCCCGTACTGCAGGTACCAGTACAGCGGCGAACCGGCGATCCGCTCGCCGAGGACGGGAAACAGGCGCATGCCCCAGCGGTCGAGGTGCGTGAACGCGTCCCACACCACATGCGTCAGCGCGCCCAGAGCCGCGCTGACGTACCACCTGAGCAGGAGCGGGGGCCGCACCCGCGCGCGGGGCGAACCGCAGCGGGTCAGGGCCGCCACCCGGCCCTGCCGGCCGCGCGGCAGCAGCGCCACCAAGGGCTCGCGCACCAGCGCCCAGACCCCCACCAGCGCCCAGGCGATCACCACGTCGACCGTGAACACCCCGGCGAAGGAGTGCGTGACGTCCCCGAACTCCATCGCTTCCGGCCGGACGCTCGCCGCGTAGTAGGTCATGTCCGGAGCGAACGACCCCGCCACCAGGACGGCCGGCGCCAGCCGTCCGCGGCCGGACCCGTCGGCGCGTACGGCGGGCAGCACCGCCGCGGCATGACTCAGCGTGAACGGCAACGGTGCTCCCCGAGGCGGACGTTGAAGGGCCCGAGGGGCCCGGAGTTCGGACGACGTCCAGTATGCGGGGCGCGGTTCGGGGCCGACGGCACGTGAGCAGCCGGTGAAAACGACGCTCGAACGGGTGCCGGTCCAAAAGAAGTTGTCGTAGGGTCGCCTGGGTCGCCGCGCCCCGAACGGGTCGGACAAGGAAGCGAAATCAGGGCAAACCCCTTGCGAGTGCAACCCTCGTGGCGGGTGGACCGTCCCACCAGTGGCAACGGTGACCGACGACGGCCACAGGCACGACGGCCACAGGCATGACAGCAGCACAACCGCGAGAACACAGCACCACCGGCACCACGGACCACCGGCACCACAGACCACGAGCATTACCGACCACCGGCACCACAGCACAACAACAGCACGAGCAGGACGAGAAGCAGGGCGAGAGAGCGGCCGGGCTCCGGACGGACCGGGTGACCCGGCGACGGCAACGGCACGGCAGTGCAGGCGAAGACGGGCGTTCGACGTCCACGGGAGGGTTTCACTTCATGTCGGCGCATTTCGGCACGAGACTGCGCAAGGGAGCGGTCAACACGACCGTGGCCGCACTGGCCGTCGCGGCTCTGGCCGCCTCCCAGGCACCCGACGTCACGGCCGACGGCCAGGGCAGACAGACCGCCGCCGACACCCCTTCCGCCGACGCCGGCACGGGCACGGGCACCGCCGACAGCGCCACCGGTAACTCGCCGTACTACACGGACCTGCCGCCGCTGAAGAGCCCCGCCCCCGCCCCGACCAGCGGCGCGACCACCGCCCCGGCCGCCGCGGGCACCGCCGAGGCCGGAATCCCCGCGACCGTCCTGGACGCCTACAAGAAGGCGGAGGCGGCGCTCGCGCAGGCCAAGCCGGGCTGCAACATGCCCTGGCAACTCCTCGCCGCCATCGGCAAGGTCGAGTCGGGTCAGGCCGGAGGCGGCAACGTCACCGCCGACGGCACGACCGTCACCCAGATCCTCGGACCGGTCCTCAACGGCGTGGGCTTCGCCGACATCACGGACACCGACAACGGTTCCTACGACGGCGACCGCGTCCACGACCGCGCCGTGGGCCCCATGCAGTTCATCCCCTCCACCTGGGCGTGGGCGGGCCGCGACGGCAACGGCGACGGCAAGAAGGACCCCAACAACGTCTACGACGCCGCCCTCGCCGCCGGCCACTACCTGTGCCGCTACAACTGGGACATGGCCACCACGGCCGGCATGCGCAGCGCGATCCTCAGCTACAACAACTCGACGGACTACCTCAACACCGTCCTGTCGTGGCTGGAGTACTACCGCAAGGGCACGCACGAGATCCCCAACGGCACCGGCAGCGTGCCCGCCAACCGCAGCGACGACTACCCGAGCACGCCCATCCCGCCGTCCGCCACGCCGGGCAGCCCGACGACGCCCGGCAAACCGGCGACCCCCGGCAAACCGGCGACCCCGCCCAAGCCGCCGGCGCCCACGCCCGGCAAGCCCAAGCCGCCGGCGCCCACGCCGACCGACACCGTGGACCACCTGGAGCACGCGGGCACGGCGAGCCTCACCGCCATGGCGGGCCACGCCTACACCGAGCGGATCAGCGCCCGGGCGGAGACCGCGGCCGGCAAGGGCGTCGCCAAGGTCAGGGTCCGCTTCACCATCGTCGGCGACACCGACGCCGTCTTCGCGGGCGGCGAGAACGTCGCCGTTGTCGCCACCGACGGCAAGGGCGTCGCCCTCGCGCCCGCGCTCACGGCGGGTGAGAAGACCGGCGCCTTCACCGTCCGCGCCACCCTCGCCGGGCGCCCGCTCTCCGCGCTCGACTACCGGGCCACCGTCACCGCGCGCGCCGCCGACGCCCTCGCCCGCACCGGCACCACCGCGCTCACCTGCGTCGCCGGCGGCGAGTTCGCCGACCAGGTCGAGGTCAAGGCCACCTACAAGGGCGCCGTCGCGGACAAGGTCGCGGCCACGGCGACCCTGGTCAAGTCGGCCGACGACCCGAGCGCGAACGACAAGGGCCCCTACTTCAAGGACGCCGCCGGTAACCCCGTGCGCACCTGGCAGGTCACGACGGACGCGAAGGGCCTGCTCCAACTGCCCAAGCTGTACGCCGACGACAGCGCCGGAACGTACCTGCTGCGCATCACCACCGAGGGCGGCGCGACCCTGACCGTCGAACTGACCGTCACGGCCGCCGCGACCACGTCGCCGAGCCCCGATCCCGGCGAGACGCCGTCCACGCCCACCGCGTCGCCGTCGACGCCCGCCGAGTCGCCCTCCACGGCCGCCGGCTCATAACCACGCGCGACCCTCCCGCACCCCGGCGACGGCGCCCCCGCGAAACGCGAGGGCGCCGTCGCCGCGTTCGCCGCAGACGTGACGCCGTCATGCACGTCATGTACGTCATGCATGACAACCGCGACGGCATACGACCGGCACAACGGCCACAACGGGCACGACGCGTAGGTGAGGTCGTCATGCATGTGGAGCGGGTCGTGCGCGACGTGTTCTCATCTCGGGCGCCCGTTGCTACGGTGCCGCATCTGACGACCTGTCAGGTGTGTTGTCGGCGCCCCGGCCGGTTCCGGCAGCCGATCCCGTGCCCGTTGCGCAGGGAGGCCCGATGCGCGCCCTCATCGCCGCCGCGACCGGTCTCGCCGTCGCCGTGGCCCTCGTCCTCGCGCTCACCGCCCTGGGCACGCCGACCGGCACGACCTCCCCGAAACCCCTCCTGACGACGGTCCCCGCCCACCCCTGACCGCCCCCGCCCGCCGCCCCGCCCGCGAAGGAGGCCGAGATGCGCCGCACCGCCGCCCTGGTCCTGCTCGCCCTCGCCGTGTTCTTCGCGGCGCTCGCCCCACTGCTGCGCTGGTACGCCTATCCGCGCCTGGCGAAGATCCCGGCCGGCGAGTACCAGACGATGGTCCTGGAGGCGAAGAACGCCACCCTCCTCGACTACGGCACCATGACCGCCCGCACGGTCCCCGAAGTCACCATCGTGCAGACCCTGAAGGGCGATGTGCGGGCCTCCGAGAAGATCGAGAAGACCGCGGGCCGTGACGTCGTCGTCTGGGACGGCCTGTCCTACGTCCAGGGACCCGACGGCAAGATGGTCTCCAAGGTCCCCGAGCGCTACATCTTCGACGCCCACACACAGGAGCCCGTCCACGCCACCGGCGAGATGGTCGACGGCGACCCCGTCCGCCGCACGGGCATCGAGTTCAAATGGCCCTTCCTCACCCAGAAGCGGGACTACCAGTACTTCGACGCCCAGACCCGCACCACCGCCCCCATCCACTACCGGGGCACCCGCGACTTCCGCGGCCTGAAGGTCTACTACTTCGAGCAGACCGTCCCCTGGACCCGGGTCCCCATGCCCAGGACGATGCCCGTCCAGGGCATCACCCCCGAGACGATCGCCAGGACCGGCACCACCCGCTGGTACACCACCGTCCGCAGATTCTGGGTCGAGCCCGTCACCGGAGCGCCCCTCAACGGCGAGGAGATCCACCGGGAGGAACTGCGCGGCGGCACCCTCCTCGGCGGCCGCGCCAAGGTCACCGCGTTCGCCGGACACGTCAAGATGCGCGAGGACTACATCGAGCACACGGTGGCCGTGGTCGGCTCCAACCGCACCCTCGTCCTCCTCCTGACGTCCTACCTGCCCTGGGGCTTCCTGCTGCTCGGCGGCGCGCTGACGTCCCTCTCCCTCCTCCTGGAGGCCCGCTCCCGCCGTCCGCGCCGCCCGGACCCCGCCGAACCGGCCGAACCCGCCGCGCCGCGGTCCGTCACCGCCTGAGCCGCGCGTTGGTGTGGCGCGTCGCCTGGGCGCCCGCCGGGTCCTCCGGCCACGGATGCTTCGGATAGCGGCCCCGCAGCTCCGCCCGCACCGCCCGGTAGCCGTCCCGCCAGAACGACGCGAGATCGGACGTGACGGCCGCGGGACGCCCCGCCGGGGACAGCAGATGCACCACCAGCGGCACCCCCGCCACCCGCGGCGACTCCTGCATCCCGAACATCTCCTGAAGCTTCACCGCCAGCACCGGCCGCTGCGGATCGGCGTAGTCGATCCGGATTGCGGACCCGCTCGGAACGGTGATCCGCTCCGGCGCCAGCTCGTCCAGCCGGCCCGCCTCGCCGGACGCCCACGGCAGCAGCCGTCCCAGCGCCTGCCCGGTGTCGATCCGCCCCAGATCGGCCCGCCGCCGGGCCCGGCCCAGCTCCGGCTCCAGCCATTCGTCCACGCGCGCGTGCAGCGACTCGTCGCTCACGTCCGGCCACGGATCCCCCTTGTGCGCCCGCACGAACGCCAGCCGCTGCCGCAAGGCGTCCGCCGCCGGGGACCACCGCAGCAGCCGCAGACCCTCCTGCCGCAGCCCCTCCACCAGCGCACCGCGCACCAGCGACGCGTCGGCGTCCCGCAGCGGACGCACCGCCAGCTCCACCGCACCCAGCCGCTCGACCCGCCGCGCCACCACGTCGCCGTCCGCCCAGTGCACCTCGTCCCGCTCCCGCAGCAGCGCACCGGCCGCACGACGGGCCACCCCCTCGTCCACCACCCCCGCGAGCCGCACCCGCGCGTGCACCTGGCCGACAGGCCGGTCGGCGACCGCCACCGCCAGCCAGGACGCCCCCCGCAACCCCGTGCCCGGACCGGTCTCCGCCCGGGTCCCGGACACCATGAGATACGAGCCGCCGTCCGCCCTGGCGAGCCGCTCGGGAAACGCGAGAGCGACCACGAGCCCCACGAGACCCTCCTCGCCCCTCTCGCCCGCCCCATCCCTGGCGACGCCCCCGTCCCCGGGCCCGCGCCCGGCCCCGCGCCCGGCACCGCCCCCACGCGCGTCCCCGTCGCCGTCCCCGGCCGCGCCGGGGGAGGGGGACCCGGACGGCCGGGGGACGGCCTGGCCGACGACGGCCCGCAGCCGCCGCACCTCGGCCCGCCACCGCCCGCCATAGGCGTCGCCGCCACGCCGGGCGGCGCGCAGAGCGGCGGCCAGATCGTCCCCGTACTCCCGCGGAGCCTCCTCGCTCAACAACGCCACCACCTCGGCGGCCCGCTCCGCCCCCACCGACGCCGCCCCGTCCAGCAGCGCCCGCCCCAGCCGCGGATGCAGCCCCAGCCGCGCCAACCGCACACCCCGCTCCGTCGCCGCCCCCGCCGCGTCCACCGCGCCGATCGCCGTCAGCAGCTCCCGGGCCGCCGCCATCGCCCCCGCCGGCGGCCGGTCCAGCAACGCCAGCCCCGACGCCCGCGGATCGCCCCAGCACGCCGCCTGAAGGGCGAACGAAGCGAGATCGGCCACCTTGATCTCCGGCGCCGGGAACAACGGCAGCCGCACGTCCTCCGCCTCCGCCCAGCACCGGTACACCACCCCCGGCCCCTCACGCCCGGCCCGCCCCGCCCGCTGCCGCCCCGCGGCCCGCGAGGCCCGCACCGTCGCCAGCGCGCTCAGCCCACGCGCGTGATCCACCCGCGGCTCCCGCGCCAGACCCGAGTCCACCACCACCCGCACCCCGGGCACCGTCAACGACGACTCCGCCACCGACGTCGCGAGCACCACCCGCCGCCGCACCCCCGGCGCCAGCACCGCGTCCTGCACCGCCGCCGGCGCCCGCCCGTGCACCTGCAGCACATCCACCCCGTCCAGTGCCCCGAGCAGCCCCGCCACCCGCGCGATCTCCCCGACACCGGGCAGGAAACACAGCACGTCCCCCGACCGCTCCGCCAGCGCCCGCCGCACCACCGACGCCACATGGGCCAACAGCGCCGGATCCACCCGCGTCCCGTGCGGCGGACGCACGGGACGCGCGGGCGGCGCCCACACCACCTCGACGTCGAACACGGCGCCCCGCGCCTCCACCACCGGAGCCCCGCCCAGCAGCCCCGCCCACCCGGCGGTGTCCGTCGTCGCCGAGGCCGCCACCAACCGCAGCTCCGGCCGCAGCGTCTCGCGCACGTCCCACAGGAACGCCGCCGACGTGTCCGCGTCCAGATGCCGCTCATGGCACTCGTCCAGCACCACCACGTCCACGCCCGTCAGCTCCTGATCACGCTGAAGACGCTGCAGCAGGACACCGGTCGTGACGACCTCCACACGCGTGTGCCGCCCCACGGCCCGCTCCCCGCGCACCGTGTACCCGACGGCCTCCCCGGTCCGCTCACCCAGCAGCCACGCCATCCGCCGGGCCGCCGCCCGCGCCGCGATCCGCCGCGGCTCGGCCACCACCACCCGCCGGGCCGGCCCCTCGCCCAGCAGCCCGGCCAGCGCGAGCGGCACCAGCGTCGTCTTGCCCGTGCCGGGCGGCGCGGCCAGCACGGCCGCCCCGTGCCCGTCCAGGGCGTCGTTCAGAGCGGGCAGGGCCGCCCGCACGGGCAGCGCGGCCAGGGCGTCGTCACGGAGGATCACGCCCCCAGTGTCATACGCGGCCGAACACGCCCCCCACGCGCGTGCGCCACCGCAGGCAGCCGCACCGCCTGCCCCACAGCTCCCGCCCGCCCCGCGCTCAGTCCCGCTCGCACACGAACACGGCCGTCCCCGGAATCAGGTTGCCGCGCAACGGCGACCAGCCGCCCCACTCCGACGAGTTCCACGACGGCCACTGCGGCTCCACCAGGTCCACCAGCCGGAACCCGCCCGCCACGACGTCGCGCACCCGGTCCCCGATCGTGCGGTGATGCTCCACGTACACCGCCCGGCCCTGCTCGTCCTGCTCCACGTACGGCGTGCGGTCGAAGTAGGACGACGACACCGTCAGCCCCTCCGGGCCCGGCTCGTCCGGGAACGCCCACCGGATCGGATGCGTCACCGAGAACACGAAACGGCCGCCCGGCCGCAGCACCCGCCGCACCTCCTTCAGCACCAGCACCGGATCCGCGACGAAGGGCAGCGCCCCGTACGCCGAACACGCCAGGTCGAAGGAGCCGTCCGCGAAGGGCAGCGCGCCCGCGTCGGCGCACACCAGCCCGAACGGGCCGCCGATGCGCAACGCGTGCTGGAGCTGGCGGTGGGAGATGTCCAGGGCGACCGGCAGCGCGCCCTGCGCGGCGAGCCAGCGCGAGCACTGGGCCGCGCCGGCGCCGATCTCCAGCACCGCCCGGCCCTTCAGCTCCTCCGGCGGGCCGAGCAGCTCCGCCTCCACCTCGTCCAGGCCCTCAGGACCCCACACGAAGCGGTCGTCGCCCAGGAAAGTGCCGTGCTCGATCTGGTATTCGTCCGCGTTGCGATCCCACCAGCCCCGGTTGGCCCGGGTGCTCTCGGCGACGTCGGCGTCACGTCGGGTGGCTTCCGGCTCGAAGGCCGTCTCGGACGATGCGGGCTCTTGGATGATCGGCTCCCTCGTCGTACTCTTCCGTGCAACCCGCCCGACGGCGGCACCCAGGTGTCACCGAAGGGGCTTCCCCCGTGCCTGCGCGGCCTCGGGAGAAAGGTTGTGTGCCGGGTATGCGGTGATCCGCCCCGGGTGTGCGCCTTCGCGCATTGACCCTGCCCGGCTGCCCCCGTATGCTACAAGTTGCGCTGCGGGCCTGCGCACCTCAGACGTAGCAGGCTGCGCTCGCATCTGTTGTAGTCCCCTCGGTTCTCGAGGCGTCATCACCAGTTTTCTGGTGGGACGCTTCCTTGGCTGTCCGGCTTCTTCAGAGCGATACGGGCTCCCGGCGTAGCAGTACCTACGACTTTCTGTCCGTAACCGGAGCCCTTTCCCACATGACGAGCAGCACCGAGACCACCGCCACCACCCCGCAGGTTGCGGTCAACGACATCGGTAACGAGGAAGCCTTCCTCGCCGCGATCGACGAAACGATCAAGTACTTCAACGACGGCGACATCGTCGACGGCGTCATCGTGAAGGTCGACCGGGACGAGGTCCTGCTCGACATCGGTTACAAGACCGAAGGCGTGATCCCGAGCCGCGAACTCTCCATCAAGCACGACGTCGACCCCAACGAGGTCGTCGCCGTCGGCGATGAGATCGAGGCCCTCGTCCTCCAGAAGGAGGACAAGGAAGGCCGCCTCATCCTGTCCAAGAAGCGCGCTCAGTACGAGCGTGCCTGGGGCACGATCGAGAAGATCAAGGAAGAAGACGGCATCGTCACCGGTACCGTCATCGAGGTCGTCAAGGGTGGTCTCATCCTCGACATCGGCCTCCGTGGCTTCCTTCCGGCCTCCCTCGTCGAGATGCGCCGCGTCCGCGACCTCCAGCCCTACGTGGGCAAGGAGCTCGAGGCGAAGATCATCGAGCTGGACAAGAACCGCAACAACGTGGTCCTGTCCCGCCGCGCCTGGCTGGAGCAGACCCAGTCCGAGGTCCGCCAGACCTTCCTCACGACCCTCCAGAAGGGTCAGGTCCGCTCCGGCGTGGTCTCCTCGATCGTCAACTTCGGTGCCTTCGTGGACCTGGGTGGCGTCGACGGTCTGGTCCACGTCTCCGAACTGTCCTGGAAGCACATCGACCACCCCTCCGAGGTCGTCGAGGTCGGCCAGGAGGTCACGGTCGAGGTCCTCGACGTCGACATGGACCGCGAGCGCGTCTCCCTGTCGCTGAAGGCGACCCAGGAAGACCCGTGGCAGCAGTTCGCCCGTACGCACCAGATCGGCCAGGTCGTCCCCGGCAAGGTCACGAAGCTGGTTCCGTTCGGTGCGTTCGTCCGCGTCGACGAGGGCATCGAGGGCCTGGTCCACATCTCCGAGCTGGCCGAGCGCCACGTGGAGATCCCGGAGCAGGTCGTCCAGGTCAACGACGAGATCTTCGTCAAGGTCATCGACATCGACCTCGAGCGTCGCCGGATCTCGCTGTCCCTCAAGCAGGCCAACGAGTCCTTCGGCTCCGACCCGGCCTCGGTCGAGTTCGACCCGACGCTCTACGGCATGGCCGCGTCGTACGACGACCAGGGCAACTACATCTACCCCGAGGGCTTCGACCCCGAGACCAACGACTGGCTCGAGGGCTACGAGACCCAGCGCGAGGCGTGGGAGGGCCAGTACGCCGAGGCGCAGCAGCGCTTCGAGCAGCACCAGGCCCAGGTCATCAAGTCCCGCGAGGCTGACGAGGCCGCTGCCGCCGAAGGCGGCGAAGCCGCCGGTGCGGCTCCGGCCGCGAGCGGTGGCGGCTCCTACTCCTCCGAGGGCGCCGACACCTCCGGCGCGCTGGCCTCGGACGAGGCGCTCGCCGCGCTCCGCGAGAAGCTCGCCGGCGGCCAGAGCTGACCTCCCCCACCGGGAGAGTCGGCTGCTGAGCAGGCAAGCAGGAGCGGCAGCAACCAGCAGTAGCCGGCAGTACCAGGAGTAGCTGGCACTGCCAGTAGTAACCAGCAGTACCGGTAGTACCTGAAGGCCCGCACCTCCCGAGGTGCGGGCCTTCGGCGTCCCCGTCCGCGCCGACGACCTGGCGCCGGCCCGGTTGGGCCACCGCCCGCCGGGTACCGTCCCGATGTACGACTGACAGCCGGGCTGGGCTGGGCGACCACCGCCCGAGTCGTGCGACCGACGGTCGACCACACCCGTCACACAGCGCCCGGCCCTCAGACAGCGACGGCAGAACGAGCGACCACCGCGAACGAGCAGTCGCAGCGGAGGGGCAGCGACAGCGGACGAGCAGCCACAACGAACGGGCAGCCACCGCGGACGGGCAGCCCGCGACCCCGCCCGGTGATCCGCGACCGGCGGGGCCGCCGATCTTGATCGTCCGGCGGGAATGCCCACGCCGCCAAGCGCGTTGTCCTCTAAGAACACGAGGAGGAGCGGTCCAAGTGCTTGATCCGCAGGGTTTGTACGCATGGGAGCCGAAAGGCCTGGCAGTCGTCGACATGGCGTTGGCCCAGGAATCGGCCGGCCTTGTCATGCTCTACCACTTCGACGGATACATCGACGCGGGCGAGACCGGCGACCAGATCGTCGACCGGCTGCTCGACTCGCTGCCCCACCAACTCGTCGCCCGCTTCGACCACGACCGGCTCGTCGACTACCGCGCCCGCCGCCCGCTGCTCACCTTCAAGCGCGACCGGTGGACCGAGTACGAAGAGCCCACCATCGAAGTGCGCCTCGTCCAGGACACCACCGGAGCGCCCTTCCTGCTGCTCTCCGGCCCCGAACCGGACGTCGAATGGGAACGCTTCGCCGTCGCCGTGAAGCAGATCGTCGAACGGCTCGGCGTCCGCCTCTCCGTGAACTTCCACGGCATCCCCATGGGCGTCCCCCACACCCGCCCCGTGGGCATCACCCCACACGGCAACCGCACCGACCTCATGCCCGGCCACCGCAGCCCCTTCGACGAGGCCCAAGTCCCCGGCAGCGCCGAGGCCCTCATCGAATACCGCCTCATGGAAGCCGGCCACGACATCCTCGGAGTCGCCGCGCACGTCCCCCACTACATCGCCCGCTCCACCTACCCGGACGCGGCACTCACGGTCCTGGAAGCGATCACCGCGGCCACCGGCCTCGTCCTGCCCGGCGTCGCCCACTCGCTGCGCACCGACGCCCACCGCACGCAGACCGAGATCGACCGCCAGATCCAGGAAGGCGACGAGGAACTCACCAGCCTCGTCCAAGGACTGGAGCACCAGTACGACGCGGCGGCCGGCGCCGACAGCCGCGGCAACATGCTCGCCGAACCCGTCGACATCCCCTCCGCAGACGAGATCGGGCAGGAATTCGAACGATTCCTCGCCGAACGCGAAGGCGAAGCCTGAGCCGCCGCCGACGTCGCCCGCGCCACGCGTCTCCAGCACGACCCCACACACCGACACAGCGGGCGATGCCGTCCTGCGGCGGCGCGTCCCGCGGAGGCGATCCAGGGCCTGCCGGGTGCGATGTCACCGGCAGGCCCTAAGCTTCCCGTCATGCTGAAGGTGGGCCTGACCGGCGGAATCGGCGCCGGCAAGAGCGAAGTGTCCCGGCTGCTCGTCGAACACGGCGCCGTGCTGATCGACGCGGACCGCATCGCCCGCGACGTCGTCGCCCCCGGAACCGAGGGCCTCGCGGCCGTCATCGATGCCTTCGGCGAGGACGTTCTCACCGAGGACGGCAGCCTCGACCGCCCCCGCCTCGGCTCCATCGTCTTCGCCGACCCCGAGAAACTCGCCCTCCTCAACTCGATCGTCCACCCCCTCGTCGGCGCCCGCTCCCGCGAACTCGAGACGTCCGCCCCCGACGACGCCGTAGTCGTCCACGACGTCCCCCTCCTCACCGAGAACGGCCTCGCCCCCCTCTACGACCTCGTCATCGTCGTCGACACGCACCCCGACACCCAGCTCGACCGCCTCGTACGCCTGCGCGGCATGACCGAACAGGACGCCCGCGCCCGCATGGCCGCCCAGGCCACACGCGAACAACGCCGCGAGATCGCCGACATCGTGATCGACAACGACGTACCCCTCCCCGAACTCCACCGGCGCGTCACCGACGTATGGAACGACCTCGTCCGCAGAGCCCGCACCACCCGCGAGACCTCCCAGGAATAGGGCCCGCGGCCGCGCGCGTTGAACCCTTCCAGCAAGGGAAGGATTTTTCCGTGCCCGATACCGCAGGTTCGACCGGACGTACTCCGGAGACGCACGTCATCGACTTCCGCGCCGCAGAGCAACTGCTCGCCGCACGGGACCCGCGGGGCGCGGTGAAACTGCTCGACCAAGTCATCGCCGCGCACCCCGAGAACACCGCCGCCCGCCTGCTGCGCGCACGCGCCTTCTTCGCCGCCGCGCAACTACGGCCCGCCGAACTCGAGTTCACCGTGGTGCTGGAACGCGAACCGGACAACGCGTTCGCCCACTTCGCACTCGCGCGCACCTACGAACGCCAAGGCCGAGACGACCAGGCCAAACGCCACTTCCGGCTGGCCGCGGCACTCGACCCCAACCCGCAGTACCTGAAGGCAGCGCGCTTCGACACCTGACGACACCCGACCACCCTCCGGCGACGCCCCGACGACGCGCCCCCGACGACGTCTCGGCCCAGTGGCCCGTCCGCGCCCCGAGCGCGCCACCGCCCCATCGCAGACCACATCGCCCACCTCAGCGGCGCCGCTGCTCCGGCGGCAGATACGGCGGGATGTCCCGGCCCGGCTGATAGTGAGGGCCCTGCCGGATGTGCCGGATCACCATCGCCAGATCCACGGTGATCACCACCCACAGCGCCCCGCACACGGCCGCCCAGCCCGGACGCCCCACCAGAGCGAACGCGATCATCCCGAAGAGCGTCCAGGCCACGCCCCACAGGGCCAACCCCAGACGCAACCGCAGCGCACTGCGCGCGGTCACCGGCTCACTACCCGTACGCATCGTGGAAATCGCTCCTCCCTGCAAACGTACTCCGCGCTTCGGACGTTCTCCACAAAGACGTACCCCCGGACCGGCTGCCCCGCCGGACCGTCCTGGGACGAGCCCTCCTCGACCACCCGTCCAGAAGGGCGGCCACTGGTACGTCGGACGCGGCTGGCTCGAGCTGCAACCCGGAGCTGCAACCCGTCGTCCTTGCGAAATCCGTCACCGTTGACAGCAGGGGATGCCGGTGCAGGCGCCGGCTGGCGGGCTGCCGCTACCGCCGATACTGACGTCGCCACTGCCGAAGCAGGCCACCCAGGGCTCGAACGAACACCCACTCCCTCGAACGAGTGAACCCCGCTGAACCCGGAACAGCCGCCCCCAGCCCGTCCGTTCGCTCTACATGACGCCACACATGCGAGACGGATACGAGGGAACCGGACCTGGTGCGATCACCCCGGACGGCTGCGCGGTCGAGTTCTACTCCCGCCTGCCAGTGGGCGACGAGCCGGACATCATCTCCTCAGCAGTGCCCCCAGGCGCCCACATCCTCGAACTGGGCAGCGGCGTCGGGCGGGTGACCCGTGCCCTGCTGCAACGAGGGTTCACCGTCACAGCGGTGGACGAGTCCGCCGACATGCTGGAACGAGTCCAGGGCGCACGCACGATATGCAGCCCGATCGAGGACCTCGACTTGGGCGAGACGTTCGACGTGGTGATGCTCGCGTCGTTCCTCGTGCACAACGGCGACAACGACACACGGCGAAGGATGCTCCGGGCCTGCACACGTCACCTCGCGGAAGGCGGCTGCGTGCTGATCCAACGGGAAGGCGAAAACTACCACTCCGACCTGCCTCGCGAACGCGTCGACCCCAGCGGCTTCACCGTGCGCATAGCGTCGGCCGGACCCACCGAAAACGGCGTCCACACCGTCCGCGCGGAGTACGCATTCCCCGACGCGGTCTGGACCCAGACCTTCCGGACGCGCCCACTGACCAGGGAACAGTTCGAAGAAGCGCTCGCGGAAGCGGGCCTGCGCGTGGACCGGTACCTGACCCAGGACCGGATCTGGGTGCGGGCAGTGCGGCAAGGGAGGCAGTGAGGCGGCAAGGGCAGTGAGGACAGTGAGGGCGACGCGAGGCGTAGGGGACGGGTCGGGAGTGCCGGGCATGCCCGGGCGCTGAGGCGTGCCAGCGGCGGTGGGCGCGCCAGCGGTGCTGGGCCGTGTCGGCGGGTGCTGGGCGTTCGGCGGGGGGCGTTGGGCGGTGGTGGGGCGTGTCGGCGAGCTGGGCCTTCGGCGGTGGTGGGGCGTGTCGGCGGGGGGTGGGCGCGCCAGCGGTGCTGGGCCGTGTCGGCGGGTGGTGGGCGTTCGGCGGTGGTGGGGGTGCCGGCGGCGGTCGGCGTCCGGCCGTGGAGAGCGTTCCAGCTGTGGTGGGCGTGCCCGCGGTGAGGGTGCCGGGCGCGTCGAGGCGCCGAGCGGGCCGTGCGGGGCGGGTGAGCCGCGCTGGGGAGCAGGCGGGAGGGGGAGGGCGGGGAGGGAGGGGGGAGGGGGGAGGGGGAGGGCCCCTCCTTGATCTGGATTCCTCCGACATCGCCTTACGGTGGAGACATGGACGCCTCCACTCCCTCCGATCCGGCTCCAACCCCGTCAGCAGCCGGCGCACCCCCCGTAGGCTCCGTAGCCCCCTCTTCCGGGCCTACCCGGTCTTCCGGGTTGGCCTCAGCTTCCGGGTTGGCCTCCGCTGACGGGTCTGCTCCCGCTGCTTCCGGCCTGGGCTTGCTCGACCGGCGGATCGCCGGGTGCCGTGCGTGTCCTCGGTTGGTGGAGTGGCGTGAGGAGGTGGCCCGTACGAAACGGGCGGCCTTTGCGGACTGGACGTACTGGGGGCGGCCCGTGCCCGGGTTCGGTCCGTCCGACGCCCGGCTGTTGATCATCGGGCTCGCCCCGGCGGCGCACGGCGGCAACCGTACGGGCCGTATGTTCACAGGCGACCGGTCCGGCGACGTTCTCTACCAGGCGTTGTACGACGTGGGGCTCGCCTCCCAGCCCACGTCCGTGGCCGCCGACGACGGGCTGGAGCTGTACGGGGTGCGCATCACGTCGCCCGTGCACTGTGCGCCACCGGCCAACAAGCCGACCCCGGGGGAGAGGGACATGTGCCGGCCCTGGCTGGTGCAGGAGCTCCGATTGCTGCGGCCGACGGTGCGGTCGGTGGTGGTGCTCGGAGCTTTCGGCTGGCAGGCCGCCCTGCCTGCGTTCGCCGAGGCGGGCTGGAGCGTGCCCCGGCCGCGGCCGGCCTTCGGGCACGGGGTGCGTGTGCCGCTCGACGACCCGGACGGCGGCGGCGGTCTGGACGTCTTCGGCTGCTTCCACGTCAGTCAGCGCAACACCTTCACCGGCAGGCTCACCCCGGCGATGCTGCGGGATGTGCTGCGCGCGGCCGCTGAGGCTGCTGAGGCCGCCGATGCAGGAGGGAGCGCCGAGGCCGCGGGGCGGTAATCCCTGCGACGGGGGCGCTGCGGGGATCGTACGGTGTCGCGATGGGCCTGTATCCGGAGATCGAACCGTATGAGCACGGCATGTTGGACGTCGGGGACGGCAACCACGTGTACTGGGAGACCTGCGGCAATCCGCGGGGCAAGCCCGCACTGATGCTGCACGGCGGTCCGGGGTCCGGGGCGACCCCGTATATGCGGCGGCTGTTCGACCCCGCCGCCTATCGGATCGTGCTGCTCGACCAGCGGGGCTGTGGCCGTTCGACCCCGCACGCGAGCGTGTACGGCACTGACATGAGCGTCAACACGACGGCGCACCTCGTGGCCGATCTCGAACTGCTGCGGCGGACTCTGGGGATCGAGCGCTGGCTGGTGTGGGGGGTGTCGTGGGGGTCGGTGCTGGCGTTGCGGTATGCGCAGACGTGTACCGGGGCGGTGAGCGAGCTGGTGCTGACCGGCGTCGCGACCGGTTCCGACGCCGAAGTGGAGCTGCTGACGCGCGGGTTGGGAAAGGTGTTCCCGGAAGCCTTCGAGCGCTTTGCGTCGGAGGTGCCGGAGGGCGCGGAGCGGGACGGCAATCTCGCGGCCGCGTACAGCAGACTGCTCGAATCCCCTGACGCCGGTGTGCGTGAACGGGCCGCGCGAGCGTGGACGGACTGGGAGACGGCGACCATCCCGGCCCCGCCGAGGTCCGTCGAGCGGTTCGAGGACCCGGTGTTCAGGGCGGGTTTCGCCCGCACAGTCACCCACTACTGGGGCCATGGTCACTTCCTGGACGGGGAGGAGGCCGTTCTGCGCGACGCCCATCTCCTCGACGGCGTGCCCGGCACCCTTGTGCAGGGCAGTCTCGACTTCGGGAACCTCCTGGGCATCGTCTGGCGGCTTCAGCACGCCTGGGCGGGCAGCGAGTTGATCATCGTCGACCACGCGGGGCACGGCACGCGGGGGCGGGGCATGGCCGAGATGCTGGTGGCGGCCACCGACAGATACGCCGGGAGGTAAGGCCTACGCCCGCTCGCGCGGTACAGCAGTGACTGGCGGGGCCGGTGGGGTCGTTGGCCGAAGTCGCAGTTTGCAGGACGTGGGCTGTTGGGGCCGAGGGCGAAGGCGGGGCCGGTTCCACCGGCTTGGCCGGAGGCCGTGCGGGCCCGCCGGGCCCGCCGGGTCGGACGGGTCGGACGGGTAGCGGGGCGAGTGGGGGAGAGTCGGCGATTGCCTCGCCGTGCTCATGGGTGCTCCTCGGGCCCGTGTGCCTGAGGGGCGCGTCCCGCGCGGAACTCCTCCCCGCGCTCGGCCGCTTCGACCCGTTCGACGCGGTACAGGCGCACTTGGGGCGCGGCTCGCGCGCGGGGGTCGATGCTGAGCCGGTCCGGCGGCCCCAGCAGCCGGTGCACCAGTGCACCCGACCAACCGCGCATCCGCAGTCCGGCCAGCGATACATACCGCCGCCCGTCCTCCTCGTACCTCACCAAGGTTCGCTCCCCCCGCCCGCACTCGATGGTGACGTTCTGTGACGACTTCTTCCATTGAAGCGCGCCCCACTGACAACGCCCCCGAGATGGACCGCCGCTGACCGGTCCCGAGCCGTCCTCGCCCGAGCTCCCGCCTCTCGTTCACTGCACCCCCGCCGGACGTCGAATCGCCGGGTTCAGGTCGCCGGGTTCAGGTCCGGTCCGGGGTTGCGTTCATAAAGAACGCGGGATTCGGCGCACTCGTCACCTGGCTGAAACGCAACCGGCCCGATCTGCGCGGGCCGACCGCCTACCGTGGACACTCAGCCACAGCTGACCGCCCCGGCCACCGTCGCCCGAAGGCGCACCCCGCCCTCGTCTCGACAGGAGCTCCGTGTCTTCGCGCCCGCATGATCCCGCTCGCGCACACTCCGTTCTGCCGCCCTGGTTCGCGCACGCGCTGCGCGCCCAGCGCGGGCCCGTCCCCTGGAACGCCGTCACCCGAGGGGCGCTGGCGGCGGGGCCGCTGCTGCTGGCCGCGGTGCTCGCCGACCGCACCTCGCTCGGTGTGGTCGCCGCGGTCGCCGCCATGCTGGCCGGGATCAACGACCGTCCCGGCGGTCGGCGGGTGTCCGTCAAGCGGCTCGGTGCGCCCGCGCTCGCCGGGGCGGCGGGGCTCCTGGTCGGTGTGTATGTCGGGGACCGGGTCGGTGCCGTCGCGCTGACCGCCGTCCTCACCGGCCTCGGGCTGCTGGCGGGCAAGATGAGCGCGGTCGGGCCGGTCGCCTCCGGGGCGGGGACCCAACTGCTGGTGGGCGCCGCGATCGGGGCGGGGATGCCGGTTCCGGAGTCCGGCTGGTCCCGTGCCCTCGCCTTTCTCGTCGGAGCCGGCTGGCTGCTGGCACTGAGGCTGGTGCTGCCCACGCCCGGCGCGATGACCGGGGACTTCCGGTTCGACGGGGAACGCGACGCGGTGGCCCGCGTGTACGACGCGGTCGCGGAACTCATCGACGCGGCCGGCGCCGAGGACGCGCTCGCCCGCCGTGCCGCGCTCACCGCCGCCCTCGACCATGCCCAGGACGCCTTGGCGGGCCCGCGGCTGCGGCGCCACGCCAGTTCCTCGGCCGAGCGCAGGCTGCACGCGCAGTACGCCGCCGCGCTGCCGCTCGCCGAGGCGGCGACGGCGCTCGCGTGGGCCGGGGAGCCCCTCTCGGAACGGTCCTCCGCCGGGCCCCGGCAGCTCGCCTCCGCGGTGCGCGAGAGCGCGCCCGCCGGGCCGCTGCCCGCGCCCTCTCGGTCGGGGCCCGCCCTGCGCGCCCTGGACGACGCCCTTCTGCGTGCCGCCGACGCGTTCGATCAGGGCGGCGGGGGCGATCTGCACACGCGTCGGCGCGGCGCACGCGCGCTGCTGCGCGCCGCCTTCGGGGCGGGCGGCCGTGAGTACGGGTTGCGGGTAGCGCTCTCCTTCGGGGTCGGCGCCGCCGTCGCGCAGGCCCTCTACCACTCCCAGTGGTACGGCCGGCACACCCACTGGTATTGGCTGCCCGCCACCGCCGTCTTCCTGGTCAAACCCGACCTCGGGCCGCTGGCGTCACGTGTGCTGTGCCGGGCGGCGGGGACCGTGCTGGGAGCACTGCTCTTCGCCGGCTTCGCCGCGGTGCTGCCCCGGCCCGGAGGCCTGGTGGCCCTGGTGGCGCTGTGCGGGGCGCTCATCCCCGTGTCGATCCGGCACTTCGCCGCGCAGACGGCCGTCGCCACCGTGCTCGTGCTCTCCCTGGTGATGGTGGGCGGGGAGCCGCAGGCTTCCGCCGCGCGGATCGCCGAGACCCTGCTGGCCTGCGCGATCGTCCTGATCGTCGGACATCTGCCGATGCCGGGGGAGCGGGGCGGGCAGGTGCGGGCCCGGCTTGCCGCCGCCGCTGACGCCGCGCACGCCTACCTCGTGCACGTCCTCGCCGACTCCCAGGCCTCCGACGGCCCTACGCGCCACGACGGCCCTACGTGCCACGACGGCCCTGTGCGCCACGACGGCTCTGTGCGTGAGGACGGCTCCGTGCGTGATGTCGCTTCCGATGGGCGCGCCACCCGCTGGACCCTGCGTCGCGAGGCCTATCGCACGCTCGCCGAAGCCCGCACGGCCAGCGCCCTGGCCGCTCACGAACTGCCCGCCGTGGCCCGGCACACGGAGGGCACCGACGAGGTCGCCGCCGTCCTCGAACGGCTCGTCGACACGACCACCGCCTGCGCCGTCCACCTCGACGACGCCGGAACGCTCACCGACGAGCACCGGGAGCGGCTCGCCGAACTCCTCGACGAACTCGCGGAGGGCAGACGACGGGTGGGACTGCCCGAACCCGCCCCACGGCCGCAACCGGTCGGATGACGGAGGACGGACGGCGGGCGACGGACGGCGGACGGCGGATGACGGGCGGCGGACGGCGGATGACGGGCGGGCAACTCGGATGCGGTCCGCCGCCCACACGCCTCCTCCGATCCGCACGGAACCCACCGCCCGTACCGCACCCACCCCTCGCCCAGCACCGCACTCACCGCCAGCACCACGACCTTCGCCCGAACCTCTGCTCAGCCTCGGCCTCACTGCGCCTCACCGCACCGCCTCCCCGTCGCACCGCACCGCCTCCCCGCCTGACCGCACTGCCTTCCCGCCTCACCGCATCCGTCACAACCCGGCGGGATGTCTGGAATACGTTCCGGGACGGCGATGAGTTCCGCGGAGCCCGCAAGTCTTCCCCGCGACAGACCGTTGGACAGAAGGGGCAGGCATGGCGTATCCGGAACTGCCGCAGATCGTCTCGCGTGAGGAGTGGCGTGCCGCGCGGCGGGAACTGCGGGCCAAGGAGGACGCGGTGGCACGCGCGCGGGACGCCGTGAACGCCGAGCGGCGGGCGCTGCCCATGGTGGAGGTCGCGGGGGAGTACGTCTTCGAGGGCGGCGACGGCAAGGCCGGGCTCCTCGACCTGTTCCGTGGCCGTAGGCAACTCGTCGTCCACCACTTCATGTTCGCGCCCGGGTGGGAGGCGGGCTGCCCGGGCTGCTCGGCCTTCCTCGACCAGGTCGGCCATCTGGCGCACCTGCACGCGCGTGACACGTCGTTCGCCGTCGTCTCCCGGGCGCCGTTCACCGCGATCCTGCCCTTCAAGGCGCGGATGGGCTGGCCGTTGCCCTGGTACTCCTCGTACGAGGACGACTTCAACGACGACTTCGAGGCGACGCTGCGGCGGGGCGGGACCCTCGTCGAGCGGGCCGGGATCAGCTGCTTCCTGCGCGACGGCGACCGCGTCTTCCACACTTACTCGACCTTCGAGGACCGCGAGGCATACGAGGACTCCGAGGCACACGAGGACTGCGAGGCACACGAGGACTGCGAGGCATACGAGAGCGGTGACGCGTACGGCAGCGGCGGCGCATACGGGAACCGTCAGGGGCGCGGGCCCGGCGGGACGGACGGAACCGGCGAGCCCGAGGAGAACGGCGAGGCGGGCGGCGAACCGGGTGGGGAGCCCGGAGTGCGCGGCGGGGACTTCGAAGAACGGGACGAATACGGGACATTCAGGATGTGCGGGGCGTGGGAGGGGGGTCTCGGCCGGCTGGGCTCGGTGGTCGGTCTGCTGGAGCTGACGGTGTCGGGGGCCGCGCCGGGCACCCCCGTGCGATATCACGACGAGTACGACTTCTGACACGAAGAGTGCCCGGCGTGTTCGCAAGGTGACCGGATTCTCACGCTCCGCGATGAACCCGTGTCAAGTACGTCTCAGTCCCGCAACTGGCCGAGGCGTTCCACCTCCCAAGAGCGTTAACTCCTACAAGCACCATGCTTATCGGAGGTAGGTGGCGAGATGGTGAACGGGCGAACGGTGCTCGAACGCTTTCCCGCGGGCGGGCCGCGCGGCTCGTGGCCGGCGGAGGAGTTCGCGCATGCCCGGCGCATGGAGGGGCTGGCCGCCGAGGTCGTCATGGACCTCGCCTCGGACACGTTCCTGGTGGTCGTGCGGGGCGGCGAAGCCCCGCAGCGAGCGGTCAGCCCGCCTGTGACGGAGCGGGCGACTGCACCGTGAACTGCTCGGCCTGCAGTGCGTACAGCTCGGCGTAGACACCTCCGTCGGCCAGCAGCTCCTGCGGCGTGCCGGACTCCACCAGCCGCCCCTGGTCCAGGACGTGCACCAGGTCCGCGTGCCGGACCGACGCCAGCCGGTGGGTGATCAGGACCACCGTCTGGCCGCTGTCGGCCAGCGCGCGGATCTTCTCGAAGACTTCCAGCTCGGCGCGTGCGTCCAGGGCCGCTGTCGGCTCGTCCACGATGAGGATGCGCCCGCGCCGGTAGGCCGCCCGGGCGATGCCGAGGCGCTGCCACTGGCCGCCGGACAGCTCGTGGCCGCCGCTGAAATGCCGGGCCAGCAGGGTGTCCAGGCCGCGCGGCAGGTCGGCGACCACCTCCTCGGCGCCCGCCTCGGCGATGGAGGCGGCCATCCGCTCCTCGGTGAGCGGGGCGGCGGAGCGGCCCACGGCCACGTTGACGCGGGCCGTGAACGGCCATCGCTTGAAGTCCTGCGCCACCATCGCGATGCGCTCGGCCAGCGCGTGCCGGTCCGCGTCCGCCGCGTCCACGTCGTCCCACAGGATGCGCCCCCGGTCCGGCTTGTACAGTCCGGCCAGCAGCTTCACCAGGGTGGTCTTGCCGGAGCCGTTCTCGCCGACCAGCGCGATGATGCGGCCCAGCGGCAGGGACAGCGTCACGTCGTCGAGGGCGGGGCGTGCCGACTCGCCGGGATAGCCGAAGGAGACGTGCTCGAAGCGGACCTCGCGCGGGTCGTCGGGCAGGGCGGCCCCGCCGACCGGGATCGCCCGTTCCGCCGCCTCCACGTAGAGCCGTTGCAGATCGCCCACGAACAGGGCCTCCTCGTGCAGCTGGTTGACCTCCAGGACGAGGGTGTTCAGGCTCGCCGAGCCGCCCCGGATCGCGATCACGGCCGTGCCCGCCACCGCCAGCGCCATCGTCTTGGTGAGCAGCAGTGCGCCGAGGGTGGCGTACGTCGCGAGCGTCGCCAGTCCCGTCCAGGTGGCCGCGATCAGTCCGGTGCGGGCGGCGAGCCGGGCCAGCCGGGCCTGTTCCGCCTCCGCGGTCTCCGACATCGCGCGGAAGTGCCGCAGCAGGAACGGGCCGACCCCGTGCACCCGGATCTCGGGCGCGGCCGCGGGCTCGGTGAGCAGACCGGCGATGAGGTGCCCCGCGCGCGCGTGCTGCACCCAGGTGTGGAACGACTCGTAGCGCCGCCGGGCGTTCGTCAGGGCGCTCCAGGCGCTCGGCAGCGTCATCGTCACCAGGAGCGGCAGCAGTAGCGGGTGCAGCACGGTCAGCACGCCGGCCGACGCGGCCAGCGAGATCATCGCGTTCACCACGCGCGTGCCATGACTGATCATGTAGCGGCTGGAACGGGCCCCGTACTGCGCGGTGTCCAGCAGCTTGTGGAAGGCGTGGTCCTCGATCGCGGCGAGCTCCACCGCGGCCGCCCGCTCCAGGTACAGCTCGGTCGCCACCCGCTCCACCTTGGGCTCCAGCCGGCCGGTGGCGTACGTCGACGCGGCCCGCAGCAGGGTCCCGGCAAGGAGCACGGCGGCCATCACGCCGAGGGCGGGGACGGCGCCGCGCAGCCGCTCGTCGATCGGGCCGCCGGTGATGAGCCGGCTCAGCACGGTGTTCACCGCGAGCAGGCTGATCGCCTGCATGACGCCCCGGGCGATCTCGGCGGACAGGACGATCCGGGCGGCCGCCGGGTCGGCCTGCCGGGCCAGGCGCAGACTGGCGGTGAGCAGGGAGGGCAGCCGGGTCACCATGGCGCGGAAGTTCAGCTCCAGGAACGCGTCCGTGTGCTGGTTCCAGCCCATGTCGTAGCGCAGCGGTCCGCCGAACAGCAGGTGCTCCGAATCGGAGACGTCACGTTCGTCGCCGTCGCCCCGGCAGCCGGTGTCCCCCGCCTGCTGAGCCGTGTCCGCTTGCTGTGCCGTGCCCGCCTGTGCCTGTTCTGGCCCGTACGGCGGGGCCGCGTCCTCCTGGTCCGCCTGGGCCGCCTGGTCCGCTCGGTCCGCCTGCTTCGTCTGCCGTGCCGTGCGCCCCTGTCCCTGCCTCTTCCCTTGTCTCTGGCCCTGCCCTCGCCCCTGCTCGTGTTCCTGCGCCTGCCCCTGCCGCCGCCGTACCTGTCCCACCGTCGGCCTCCCGATCGCGATAGCCGGACGACGGCCACTATCGCGGGACGGGACCGGGTGAGGGCAGGGCGCAGGAGGGGGAAGGCGGGAAGCGCGGGCGTGCGCCGGGCCGGTGCGGTCGACCGGGCCCGGGGAAGCGGTGCGGGCCAGGTGCTGATGGGGACGGTGCGGGGGTCAGGCGCTGATCGGCCGCGACCAGGTGGGCGTCGCCCCGGTGAGACGGCACAGGGTCAGATAGAGGGGGATCGGCGGGGTGTACGGGAGGGTGCCGTCGGGTCGGTGGATCAGCTCGGGGGCGCGCGAGGCGTCCGGGAGGATCGCGCCCGTGACGTACTGCGCGGGCGCCGGCCACTCCAGGGCGTAGTCGGAGTCGGACGGCACCAGCCACCACCAGTGGGCCCGGTCGGCGTAGACGCACCCAGTCCGCTGCAACCTCGGCATGAGGAGTCGTCCGAGTCGGGTCGGGACCGAGACGGCGTCGCAGCCCAGGGGTGCCGTCATGCCTTCGGGCAGGGTCAGCCGGCGGACGGGTCCGGCGGCTGAGGAGGCGCCCGTGTCACGCCTCAGGCGTAGGAGCGTGTCGAGAGTGAGCAGGGGTGCCCGGCGGGGCACGGTGCTCATATTCGTCCCCGCTCGCGGCCGTACCCGAGAGGCAGGGCGCGGGCGGGGTGGCCGGGCGTCCATCCGCCGCGGTCGTCGGATCCCTGGTGGTCGGCGGTGCGGTGCCACTGCGGCGCGACGCGCGGAAGCGGTCTGTCCGCGGGCGTCGAGGGGGAGGCGGAGGCGGAGGCGTGCGGCCGGGGCACGGCCGGGTGGTGGGCGTCGCCCCCGTGCCGCTGCTCGGGGCGCTCGTTGTCGTCGTCCGAGCCGTCGACGGGGCCGGGCTTCGGGCGGGCGCCCCAGCCGAGGTCGTTGCGCGGCTCGTCCGGGTCGCCGTGCGGCTCGGACGAGCCGCCGGGGAACTCGTCCAGGGTGTCGAGGAGTTCGGCGAGGCCGCCGTGGTGGGCGTCGGCAAGGTGGTGGGCGTCGACCGCGGGAGTGACGCCGAGGTCGTTGCAGGGTTCGGCGGGATCGCGCGGGGCGTCGGCCTTGCGGAGCAGATCGGCCCAGACCAGCAGGCCGAGCCCGTGCTCCTGAGCGCCCCAGGCGTGACAGAGCGCCTCGACGAGCAGCAGCCCCCTGCCGTGCTCCTCCTCGGGGCGCTGCGGTGAGGGGTGGGGCTCGTCCGGCGAGCAGCCCTGGTCCCGCACGGCTATGCGGACCAGGTCGTCGCCGTCGTGCAACTCGCAGACGACGACGTCGCTCGCGGTGTGCACGATCGCGTTGGTGACCAGCTCGGAGACGACCAGGGCGGCGGTGTCGCAGGTGTCCTCGCACACCGACCAGCCGGTCAGCCGGGCCCTCGTCAGGCGTCTGGCCTGGGCGGGGGAACCCGGATGGGCGGCCAGTTCGAATCGGAACCGGCGCTCGGCAGCGGCCTGGTCGGGGCCTGCTCCCGCGCTGGCACCGAGACCCTGGGGGCGGCCTGCGGCGGCGTCTGTTCCTAAGGGCGCGGACGGAATCACGCTTGCCACTATCGCCCCGCCATGAACACTTGGCAAGTGTCACTCTGGAAATTGCAGAGTGCTGTGTGACGCGGTCGAGGGCCATGGCACACTGCTCGCAACAGCACGTTGAACGGCGCCTGTCGGGATCAACGGAGATCCGTGCACATTCGCACGGATCGTCCGATCGGTCCTCGACGGGCGCCGTAGGGCTGTCGGGATCTTTCGTGACCGGCCGGATCGGGGCCCGTGAGGCCCGGGCGCGCGGCCGGCCCGGCTCTTTCGTGGAGGTGGAGCGTGAGCGAACCGCGGTCCGCGCCGACGGTCGGACAGGTCGTCCTCGGTCGGCGTCTGCTGGACCTGCGGGAACGCGCCGGGCTCAAGCGCGAGGAAGCCGCCCGCATCCTGCGTGTCGCCCCCGCCACGGTCCGCCGCATGGAGATGGCCGAGGTCAGCCTCAAGATCCCCTACCTCCAGCTGCTGCTGAAGGCCTACGGGATCACCGACGAGGAGGCCGAAGGCTTCGTCCAGCTCGCGGAGGAGGCCAACAGACCCGGCTGGTGGCAGCGGTTCCACGACGTCCTGCCCGGCTGGTTCTCCATGCACGTCAGCCTGGAGGGCGCGGCCGCCCTCATCCGCCAGTACGAGCCCCACTTCGTCCCCGGCCTGCTCCAGACCGAGGACTACGCGCGCGGTGTGCTCCGGTCCGGCGCCATCGGCCAGACCCGGCCGGAGGACATCGAGCGCCTGGTCGACCTGCGCATGCAGCGCCAGGGGCTGCTCACCCGCGAGGACGCGCCCAGGCTGTGGGTCGTCATGGACGAGACGGTGCTGCGCCGCCCGGTCGGCGCCCCGGAGGTGATGCGCGGGCAGATCGACAAACTGCTCGAGGCCGCGAAGCTGCCCAATGTCACGTTGCAGGTCGCCCCGTTCGCCAACGGGCCGCATCCGGGCACGTACGGGCCCTTCGTGCTGTTCCGATTCGCCATGCCGGAGCTTCCGGACATGGTCTACAGCGAGTACCTGACCGGCGCCGTCTACCTCGACGCGCGCACCGAGGTGGCGACCCACCTGGAGGTCATGGACCGCATGGCGGCGCAGGCCGCTACAGCACATCGCACGAAGGAGATCCTCCGGGATGTCCGCAAGGAGTTGTGAATGGACCGCATCAAGACCCAGTCCAGGCCGCGGGGCCGCGCTCAGCGGATCTACAACGGCATGCCCGCCCGGGACCTGGGCAGCGAGGGCTGGCACAAGCCGTGGAGCGGCGGCAACGGAGGGAACTGCCTGGAGGCCATGAAGCTCGCCGACGGCCGGATCGCCGTCCGCCAGTCCACCGACCCCGACGGCCCGGCCCTCATCTACACGTCCGACGAGATGACGGCCTTCATCCAGGGCGCCAAGGCGGGGGAGGCGGACTTCCTGCTCTCCTGAGCCGACCGTGCGGCCACGACGCCGTCCGGCCCGTTTCTCTGCTTGTTCTGAATCCGTCTCCTCTCCTCTCCTCTCCCGCGTCTCCGCCCGTCCCGCACTCCCGTCCCTCCCTCACCCGTCCCGATTCGTCTCTCCCTTATTGCTTTATCCCTTTTGATTTCTCAGCGCTGTATGTACTGCATTTCTTGTTTGGTGATGTGGCCTGACGTCCCGTCCAGGTGAGTACTGACGCGATCACTCACCGTTTCAGATCCTTTTCGCGTGGCTCATGACCGGGCAGACCCGGCCACCCGACAGTCCTGGGCAGCGCCAGGGCGGAACCGGGGGCGCGCCGGCCCTCGCGCCCAGCGGGGGCCGGGGCTGCCCGTCTCACTCGGAGGCGGGCCTGGGGCGCTCAGCGGACGACAGCACCCGGCACAGGGCGTCCAGCGCCGCGCCGTAGGCGTGCTCCGACGGCGTCGCGTAGCCCACGACGAGACCGTCGTGCGCCGCCATGTCCGTCGCCGGATTCCGGAACGCGGACAGGCCGTCCAGCGCGACGCCCTGTTCGGCGGCCGCCCCGACCACGGCTCCCTCGCTGCCGGGCGGCAGCCGCAGCACCGCGTGCAGACCGGCCGCCACACCGGTGACCTCGACGTGCGGCGCCCGGGCGGCCAGCGCCGCGACCAGCCGGTCCCGGCGCGCGCGGTAGCGCTGCCGCATCCGCCGCACATGACGGTCGTAGGCCCCCGACGCGATGAGGTCGGCCAGACTCAGCTGGTCCAGGACGCTCGCCCAGGCCTCCCGCTCGCCCTTGGCGGCGAGGACGCCGTCGACGCACCGCTCGGGGAGCACCATCCAGCCCAGGCGCACCGCCGGCGACAGGCTCTTGCTCACCGAACCGATGTAGATCACCCGCTCGGGATCGAGCCCCTGCACCGCCCCGACGGGTCTGCGGTCGTAACGGAACTCCCCGTCGTAGTCGTCCTCGACGAGCAGCCCGCCCCGCGCGCGTGCCCAGTCGACGACGGCGGTCCGGCGCGCCGCGTGCAGCGGGCCACCGGTCGGGAACTGATGCGCCGGAGTGAGGAGGACGGCCCGTTCGCGCCCCAGGCGGTCGACGCGCGCCCCGTCCTCGTCCAGCGGCAGCGGCACCGTGCGCACGCCCGCCGCGGCCAGCAGCTCACGGTGGAACCCGAGCCCGTACGCCTCCACGGCCAGCGGACCGCGCAGCCCCGCACCGCCCGGAGCGAACAGCAGACGCAGCGCGTGGGCGAAGCCCGAGCAGATCACGACGCGTCCGGGGTCGGTGCGCACGCCCCGCGCGCGGGCCAGGTATTCCGCCAGTGCCTTGCGAAGCTCCAGGCGGCCGGCGGGATCGCCGGGGCCGAACACCTCGTTCGGCGCCTGTTGCAGAGCCCGACGGTAGGAGGCCAGCCAGGCCGCGCGCGGGAACGACGACGCGTCCGGCGTTCCCTGCAGCAGGTCGTGCCGCGGGCCACGCGCGCGTGTGGGCGCCTGGACCGGCGGGCGTTCGGCGGGGCGCGGCGGAGCGGCCCGGTCGGCGACCCGGGTGCCGGATCCCTGCCGGGCGGTCAGCCAGCCCTCCGCGACCAGCTCCGTGTACGCGTCCGCCACCGTGTTGCGGGCCACGCCGAGGTCGGCGGCGAGTGAACGGTAGGGCGGCAGCCGCGTCCCGGGAGCGAGTCGTCCACCGCGCACCGCCTCGCGCAGTGCCCGGATCAGGGCAGCGCGCCGACCGCCCGGTCCGGTCGGCTCCAGGTGCAGGTCGGCACCGATCCGCTCCGCCGAATCGACCCACGAATCCCCCATGGAAACGCACCCTACAGGCGGTCTTTCGAGCCCGTCGGCCGGTTCCCGCCCGACCGGTCGGCCCCATCCGATCCGACCCCATCCGATCCGACCCCATCCGATCCGACCCCATCCGATCCGATCCCGCCCGATCCGATCCCGTCCGATCCCGGCGGGACGACCGTTCCGGCGCGCGCGTCCTAGACGCCCATCGGCCGGTCGTACGGCCCGATCGGCGCCGGCAGCCGTGAACTCCCGGTCAGATGGCGGTCGACGGCGGCCGCCACCGCCCGGCCCTCCGCGATCGCCCACACGATCAGCGACTGTCCGCGCGCCGCGTCGCCCGCGGCGAACACACCGGGCACGTTCGTCGCGAAGTCGCCGTCCCGCGCGATCGTGCCACGCGGCTCCAGGGCCAGTCCGAGCTGTTCGACGAGACCGTCCTCCCGGTCGGGACCGGAGAAGCCGAGGGCGAGCAGTACGAGGTCGGCCGGAAGCGCCCTGGCGGTGCCCTCCACCGGCCGTCGCCGCGCGTCCACCTCGACCAGGTGCAGCGACCGCACGTGCCCGGTCGCGTCGCCGGTGAAACGGAGCGTGGACGCCGCGAACAACCGGGCGTCGGCGTCCGCCGCCGGCGCGGACTCCAGGTCGCGCGCCTCCTCGTGCGCCGCCGAGAGCCGGTAGATCTTCGGGTACGTCGGCCAGGGGTCGGCGTCCTCGTCGCGCTCCACGCCGGGCTGCGCGTAGATGTCCAGCTGGGTGACGGACGCGGCGCCCTCGCGCACCGCCGTGCCCAGACAGTCGGCCCCCGTGTCGCCGCCGCCGACGATGACGACGTGCTTGCCGGCGGCGGACATCGGGGACGCCTCCAGATCGCCCGCGCACACCCGGTTGGCCAGCGGCAGATACTCCATCGCCTGCTGGATGCCGGTCAACTCTCGCCCGGGCACGTGCAGTTCACGCCACTCGGTCGCACCGGTGGCGATGACGACGGCGTCGTGGCGCGTCCGCAGATCCCCCGCCATGACGTCCCGCCCGACGGTGGTCGACGTACGGAACTTCGTGCCCTCCGCCCGCATCTGCTCGATCCGCCGCTCCAGATGACGCTTCTCCATCTTGAACTCGGGGATGCCGTACCGCATCAACCCGCCGATCCGGTCGTCCTTCTCGTAGACGGCGACGGTGTGCCCGGCCCGGGTCAGCTGCTGAGCCGCGGCCAGCCCGGTGGGTCCTGAACCGATCACGGCGACCGTCTTGCCCGAGAGCCGGTCCGGCGGCCGCGGTGGCGTGAGCCCGTCGGCCCAGGCCCGGTCGGCAATCGCCGCCTCGACGTTCTTGATGGTCACGGCCGGCTGGTTGATGGCGAGCACGCATCCGGCCTCGCACGGAGCGGGGCACAACCTGCCGGTGAACTCGGGGAAGTTGTTCGTCGCGTGCAGCCGGTCGCTGGCGGCCCGCCAGTCCTCCCGCGAGACGAGGTCGTTCCACTCGGGGATGAGATTGCCGAGCGGACAGGCGTCGTGGCAGAACGGAACCCCGCAGTCCATGCAGCGGTCGGCCTGCTTGCTGATCAGGGGCAGCAGCGCCCCGGGGACGTACACCTCGTCCCAGTCCCGTACCCGCTCCTCGACCGGCCGGCGGGGCCAGTCCTGGCGGGGTGTCGTCATGAATCCCTTGGGATCGGCCATGGGCGTGTTCCTCGCCTACGCGTACGACAGGCCGAGCGTCATCGGGCGGCACTCTTCCGGCCACGATACGTGCCGCTGACCGCCCACGCAGAGGGGCGGGACAGCGCTTTCACCGAAGGTTCCGGGGCGTGGCCCTTCGCTGCCGGTCGATCGGATCCGATCGGATCGGATTAGATCCGATCAGGGTTCAGCGTGAGGGCGTACGTGATCGGACCGGATCAGAGATCAGAGATCAGATCGCATCAGATCAGGGCGAGAGCGTAGACGAGCGCGGCGGCGGCCGAGGCCACCGCCCGCACATGGTTCCATCTGGTCCACTCGCGCAGATACGTCGGCCAGTAGGCGACGGCCTCCGGGGCGTCCGGCGCCGGCTTCGCCAGGGCCTCGTTGCGCGGCACGTTAGCCACCACGGTCACACCGAACGCGCCGCAGAGATACAGCGCGCTGCCGAGCAGCAAGTACACCGTCCCGTGGGCCGGCCACAGTACGAACGTCACGACGGCGATCACCACGCACAGGACGGCCACGCCCAGGAAGAGAACCATGAACGCCGCTGTCATCGCCGAGGAGTTGATCGCGTTCATCGCCGCCACGCCCTGCGCGGCCGGCAGGGCGGCGAGCCCGCGCATCACCAGGAGCGAGAAGGCGCAGAAGAGTCCGGCCATCAGCCCCGTCGCCAGCGCGCCCAGCATCGCGAGCACCGGATACGGTCCATCGATCATGACAACGTCAACTCCCACGGTCGAGCGGAGATCTTGCCCGGTGCGCTCCGTCGCCTCAAGTGAAATCCTGTCCGCGCTGGGTGACCATGGCCGAAACGCGCACCGGCGCACGCGGCGTCGTCCGGCCCGACGGCCTCAGCAGGACGCCGCCGGCCCCGCCGAAGCGACTGGCCCCGCCGGAGCAGCGGGGCGCGCCGGAGCGGCCGGGCGTGCCGGAGCAACTGGACCCGCCGGAGCAGCTGGAGCCTGGGGAGTCGCGGGAGTGAGAGCCACGCCCCGATCGGCGGGCCTCCGGGACCCCTCCCGCCCCTCCCGGTCTTCCACCCCCTCCCGCCCCTCCCGCCAAGCCCGTAACCGCGCCTCCACGGCGGGCGCGATCTGCCGGCGTGCCTCGTACCGCGGCAGCCCGCTCATCAGCAGCCGGTCGTACGCCGTGTCGAGATGACGTACGGAGGCCACGACCGCCGAGACGACGGCGCCCTCGGTCAGCGCCCGGCCGGCGGCGCTGCGCCCGACCCGACCGCTGCCTCGAAGCGAGGCGTGCGCGGCGACCCCGAGCGCCCGGTCCTCCGGGCAGCCGGGAAACAGGCGCAGGATCTCCGCCGCGAACGCCTCCGCGAACCGCGCGTCCTGCACGGCCCGTCGTCGGGCGTCCCGGATCCGACGTCGCCGCCGCGCCTCGGCGTCCGCGAGACACCGCTCCTCCGCCCGCACGAGCGCGGCTTCCTCGACGAGGACGCCCTGCCGTTCGTAGCGCCCCTTGCGCCGGTTGAACCGGACCACCACCGCCGACAGCCCGCTCTCCTCACGCGCCCTGCGGGTCAGCGCCGTGTCACCGCGCGGCAGGAAGACGAGGTGGCCGAGGTCGGCGCAGTCGAGGCAGCGGGGCGCGGCGTCCTCCAGGACGAGCATCGCCAACGGCCCGCGACGGCACCCGGCGCAGAGCTTCTGCCGGAGCGGCTGGACGACGACCATGCGGCGGTGCGGCGCGGGGACAGGGGGAACTGCGGGTGCCATACGGGCTTCATTCCCCGAGCGGACACCCAGGGCACCCGACCGACGACCCCAGCCGTGCCCACCGCCGAAGCAACCTGCTGCACTGCTGCCGGCTCAGACTGCCGGACTGCCCGCCGGACTGCCGGACTGCCCCTCGGACCACCGGACCTCCCTGCTGGACTGCCCAGCCACCCCCTTCCCCGTCGGCCCGCCCGCCACCCCCTCCCCGCCGGCCTGGTCACCGCCACCCGTCCCCGTGCCGTCCACGATGGGGTCACGCGTGCACGGGCTCGGCGACGGCTTCCGACTGCGACGCATTCCGGTCGGCGACTGACGCATCATGGGCCGTGTGCGACTCGAAGCGATCACCTGGGAACGACTCGGCGACCTTCTCGCCGAGCGGCTGCTCGACCTGAAGCCGGACGACGGGAGCCCCTGGCCGCGCATCGCCTTCGACGGGGCACCGGCCGCCCGCCCGGGAGATCTCGCGTCTCGTGTCGCCGAGGCGCTGCGCACCCGTGGCCGTCCCGCGCAGGTGGTGGACACGCACGGCTTCCTGCGGCCCGCCTCGCTCCGCCTCGAACACGGCCGCCAGGACGTCGAGGCCTACTACGACGGCTGGTTCGACACCGGCGCGCTGTGGCGCGAGGTCTTCAACCCCCTTGACGCGGACGGCGACGGACGCGTCCTGCCCGATCTCCGCGATCCCGTCACCGACCGCGCCACCCGTAGCTCCTATGTCACGCTGCCGCGCGGCGGCTTCCTTCTGCTGCACGGTCCCTTCCTGCTGCGACACTGGTTCCCCCTCGACCTGAGCGTCCATGTGCTGCTCTCCCCGGCTGCCCTGCGCCGGCGCACGGCGGAAGCCGATCACTGGACGCTGCCCGCCTTCGAGCGCTACGACCAGGAGACCGACCCGGCTGCCACGGCCGACGTTCTCGTGCGGGCGGACGACCCCCGCCATCCCGCCTGGAGCGGCTGACAGGCTTCCCGCCCCCTCACCTCCTCGCCTCCTCGCCCCCTCACCCACACGCGTGTGGGCGTGACCGGATCGGCGAAGGCGGGGCTGCTCAGAGCCAGCCGTTGCGCCGGAAGCCGCGGTGCAGGACCATGCAGGCCACGGCTATCACGCCGAGGACCAGGGGATAGCCGAATCTCCAGTGCAGTTCCGGCATGTGCTCGAAGTTCATGCCGTACACCCCGCAGACCATCGTGGGCACCGCGATGACCGCCGCCCATGCCGTGATCTTGCGCATGTCCTCGTTCTGCGCGACCGTGACCTGCGCCAGGTGCGCCTGCAGAATCGAGTTGAGCAGTTCGTCGAAGGCGGCGATCTGCTCGGTGGCTCGCAGCAGGTGGTCGGAGACGTCCCGGAAGTAGGCCTGTATCTCCGGGTCGACCACCCGGACCGGCCGGTCCGCCAGATCGAGCAGCGGCCGAGCGAGCGGCACCACCGCCCGCTTCAGCTCCAGCAGTTCACGCTTGAGCTGGTAGATGCGCCCGGGGTCCAGCCGAGCGCCGTTCTCCGCGAACACGTCCGTCTCGACCTGGTCGATGTCCGACTGCACCGCGTCGATGACGTTGAGGTAGTCGTCGACCACATGGTCCGCGACGGCGTGCAGCACCGCCGACGGGCCCTTCTCCAACTGGGCCGTGTCCGACTCCAGCGCCTCACGCAGCGGGCCCAGCGAACCGTGCCGTCCGTGGCGCACCGTGATCACGAAGTCCCGGCCGACGAACACCATGATCTCGCCGGTGTCCACCACCTCGCTCGTCGCGGTGAGTTCCTCGTGCTCGACGTAGCAGACCGTCTTGAACACCGCGAACAGCGCCTCGCCGTATCGCTCGACCTTCGGCCGCTGATGGGCTTCGACGGCGTCCTCGACGGCCAGCGGGTGCAGGTCGAAGAGTTCGGCGATGCCCGCGAACTCGTCGCTGGTCGGCTCGTGCAGGCCGAGCCAGACGAAACCGTGGCCGTTCCTGCGCACCCGTTCCACCGTCTCGACCAGGTCACCGCCGCTCGGGGCCCGGACGCCGTCCTGGTACGTCACGCAGTTCACCACGGACGACCCCAACGGGGAGCGAGCGTGGTGGCTGAGGTCGACGCGCGGACGCCGTCGGGCCAGCCGCGCCACCCTGCGCAGCCCGCCGGCCCTGCCGAAGTCGGCGACCTTCCGCAGATTCCCCGCCATGGTCATCCAGGTCTCCTCGCGTGATCTCCTCGTGCCGCATTCCTGCGCCTGGCGCGCCAGTCTGCCAGGCCCGGAGACCCGGTGCGGAGGCCTGTGGAAACGGAAGGTTCCGCTTTGTTCCGGCCTGTGGACGACGGAGTTTCCCGCCTGTGGACGATGGAACTTCGCGCCGGTGGACGACGGAACTTCGCGCCGGTGGGCGACGGAGCTTCGCGCCGGTGAACGACCGGGCCTCCCGCCTGCGGGCAACGGGACTTCGGCCGCCTCGGGCCGCGGCGGCGACGCGGTGTCGCACACGTCGCGAGAGCGGCCGCGGCGCTTGCGAAGCCGGGCCTTCGGCCGCGTCGACCACGGTCGGCACGCCGGACGGCTGGGATGATCGCCGCATGACGCGATCCGACGGTTACCTGCTCGACAACCGGCAGTCGGAGGCGGGGGAGCGTTTCGACGCCTTCGCCGCCCTCTTCGATCCCACGACGTTCCGCCATCTCGACGGGCTGGGGATCGGCCCCGGCTGGCGCTGCTGGGAGGCGGGCGCCGGCGGCCCCTCCGTCGTGTCCTGGCTGGCGAAGAAGGTCGGTCCGACGGGCAAGGTCCTCGCGACGGACATCGACACCTCCCGCCTGCGGCCCGTCGCCCGCCCGCCGGTGGAGGTCCGCGTCCACGACGTCGGCGTCGACGAGCCGCCGATGGAGGGGCTCGACCTGGTGCACGCCCGGCTGGTCCTGGTTCACGTACCCGACCGGGAGCGCGCCCTGCGATCCATGGTCGCGGCCCTGCGCCCCGGCGGGCGGATCCTCATCGAGGACGCCGACCCCGCCCTGCAGCCCCTGCTCTGCCCCGACGAGCACGGCCCCGAACAGCAGTTGGCGAACCGGCTGCGACACGGCTTCCGTCAGCTTCTCGCGGGCCGGGGCGCCGACCTCTCCTACGGCCGCAGGCTACCGCGTCTGCTCCGCGAGGCCGGCCTGGTCCGGGTCGAGGCCGACGCCTACTTTCCCGTCACCTCCCCGGCCTGCACCGCCCTGGAGTCCGCGACGGTCCGCCAGATCCGCGACGAGCTCGTCAAGGCGGGTCTCGCGACCGACGAGGAGATCGACCGGCACCTCGCGAACGTCGCCTCCGGCAGCATGGACCTCGCGACCGCACCGATGATCTCGGCCTGGGGCCGCAAGGGGTAGTGGCCCGGCGGTCCTCTCAGTGGACGTGCGCCGACCGCGTCGTCGTCGCTGTCGTCTCTACGGAGGTGGGCGGTCTGCCGCCGACGCGTTCCACCGCCTCCGCCCCGGCCCGGCAGCCCTCGGCCGCCGCCGTCTCGGCGTCGGCGCCCGTGAGCAGCGCGGCGAGGAACGCTCCGGTGAAGGCGTCGCCGGCGCCCGTGGTGTCCGTCGGGGTCGCCGCGACGGCCGGAACACGGGCGAGGACGGCCCCGCCCCGGGCCACCAGCGCGCCGTCCGGGCCGTGCTTGGCCACCACCAGAGGGAAGTGACGGCTGAGCTCGGCCGCGGCCTCCGCGGGATCGGACAGCCCCGTCAGCAGACCGGCCTCGTCTCGGCTGGGCAGCAGCACGTCCACCCCCTCGACGAGTGCCAGGAAGCGGTCCGCGCCCAGCTCCGCCAGGAAGCCCGCCGACGCGGGATCGAGGCTCACCTGCGCACCACGCGCGTGTGCCGACGCCGCCGCCGTGCGCACCAGAGCCCGCCCGGTCTGCGAGAACAGCAGGTAGCCCGACAGGTGCAGTCGGCCGACTCCGTCGAGAAGGGCGTCCGACCAGTCGTCCGGGGTGAGCCGCAGGGACGCGCCGCTGTCGGTGAGGAACGTCCGCTCGGCGGCGGCGTCCGTGTCGACGAGACAGATCACCGTCCCGGTGACCAGGTGCGGATCGATCACGAGACGGGGCCGCACCCCGCAGGCGATCAGCTCCCGCTCGTGCCAGGCCGCCGACTCCGCGCCCACCCGCCCGAGCAGCCGCACGTCCGGACACCCCCGGTGCGCCGCCCAGCACGCCACATTGGCCCCCGCGCCCCCCGGCAGCGTGCGGATCACGGAGGCCGTGTCCGTGCCCGGCGCCAGCGGGCCGCGGTGGCGCGCGACGACGTCCGTCACGACGTCCCCGACGACCAGCAGTGCCCCGCCGGTCATGCCTCGGCCCACTCCGTCGCGATCCGCGACGCCAGCCGCACGTTGCCGCGCACCGCCGCCAGGTTGGCGCTCAGGGACGCGCCGTCGGTGTGCCGGACCAGATGGTCGAGCAGGAACGGGGTGACGCCCTGGCCGGTCACGCCCGCCTCGGCGCACGCGTGCAGCGCGTCGGCGAGCACCCGCGCGTGCAGCTCCGGATCCAGCTGCTCCTCCTCGGGCACCGGGTTCGCGACGATCAGCGCCGACTCCGGTGCTCCGAGCGCGTCCTGAGCCCGCATGACCTCGGCGGCCTGCCACGGAGTCTCCAGCGTCCAGTCGACGGGATGGCCCGAGTCGGAGAGGTAGAACCCGGGGAAGCGGTCCGTGCGGTACCCGGCCACGGCGACGCCCAGCGTCTCCAGCCGCTGCAGGGTCGCCGGCACGTCCAGGATCGACTTGACGCCCGCGCACACGACCGTGATCCGGGTGCTCGCCAGGAGCCGCAGGTCGGCCGACTCGTCCTGGGTGAGCGTCCACTCCCGGTGCACCCCGCCGAGCCCGCCCGTCGCGAACACCCGCACCCCCGCGCGCGTCGCCAGCAGGGCCGTCGCCGACACCGTGGTCGCCCCGCTCGCTCCGCAGGCCACCGCGAGCGGCAGGTCGCGATGACCCAGCTTGCGGAAACCGTCCTCGTTGGCGACCCGCTCCAACTGCCCCTTGTCCAGACCCACGTGGGGCCGCCCGTCCAGCACCGCGATCGTCGCCGGTACCGCGCCCTCCGCGCGTACGAGCGCCTCCAGCTCCAGCGCCACCTGCAGGTTGCGGGGGCGGGGCAGCCCGTGCGAGATGATCGTGGACTCCAGGGCCACCACGGGACGACCCGCGTCGACCGCGTCCCTTACCTCTTCCGACACCACCAGCACCACGCGCCCGCCTCCTGTCCGTCGGCCTCCCCCTCATCTCTGGCGGGCGGCACGGCCGGTCAAACCCCCGCGGCCTGTGGGGGACGACACCGCCCTGCCGCGCGTACGGGCCGCACGGGGTGCTCAGAACAGCGGCTCGGGCAGGACGCCTTCCAGCGCGAGCAGCTTCCGCTTGGTCTCCAGACCCCCGCCGAACCCCCCGATGCCGCCGTCGCTCTCGACCACCCGGTGGCAGGGCACGACGACCGGCAGGGGATTGGAGCCCATCGCCACCCCCACCGCCTGCGCCGCGCCCGGCTGCCCCACGCGCCTGGCCAGATCGCCGTAGCCGACGACCGCCCCGTACGGGACACCGCGGGCCAGCTCGCGCAGCACCTGCCCGTTGAAGCCCGAGGTCCCCGAGAGCAGCGACCAGTCCAACGGCAGCTCGAAATCGCGCCGCTTCCCGGCGAAGTACTCCTCGAGCTGGCGTATCGCCTCGGCCAGCAACGGCGAGTCCGGCGCCTCGACGGGCCGCACGCCCATACGGCCCGCCAGCCGGTCGAGCGTCCTGTCGCGCACCGCGTCGGTGGCGTGGAACCCGACGCAGAGCAGGCCCTCGCCGGTCGCGGCCAGCAGCAGCGGACCGATGTCGCTGCCCACGACGGTCCACACCACCTGCTGCCCGTACTGCCCATCGCTGTCCATGGGCCCACCGTACGACCCGCCACCGACAACGCCACGGTCGTCGCCGCCCGGCTAGTACCAGTAGAGGGCGCGCCGCACCACGTCCGCCTTGTCGGTGATGACGCCGTCGACGCCGTACCCGGCGACGGTCCGGGCGGTCGCGGCGTCGTCGACGGTCCAGGCGAACACCCTCATCGGTGCGCCGTGCGGCCCGGTCAGCGCGTGCACGGCGTCGACGTAGGCCGGGGACAGGGCGGTGTGCGACGGGTTGATCAGATCGGCGTATCCGGCGTAGCCGCTCAGGTCCGCCGCGGCCGGCGCGCCGAGCAGTCCGGTCCGTACGCCGGGCCGCAGGCGGTGCACGGTCCGCAGGGCGGCGGCGCTGAAGCTCTGCACGATCAGCCGGTCGGTGAGGTGCCGCCGGTCCAGCCAGCCCTCGTCGTCCAGTGTCTCGAGGATCTGCTGTTCGACGCCCGGATACAGCTCGGGGTTCTTGACCTCGAGGAGCAGGCTCTGGTGGTGCTGCTCCACCCGGTCGAGGTAAGCCTTGAGCGTGGGCACGCGCGTGCCCTTGTACGCGGCGCCGAACCAGCTGCCCGCGTCGAGCCGTGCGATCTCGGCCGCGGTGAAGTCCTTCACGTTCCACGGGGCACGGCCGGGGAAGACCCGCTCGGCGTCGGTCGTGCGGCGGAGCGTGTCGTCGTGGATCACCACGAGTTCGCCGTCCTTGGTGCGCTGGACGTCGTTCTCCACCCAGAGGACGCCCATGGCGGCTGCCCTGTCGACGGCGGCGAGGGTGTTCTCGGGTGCGTAGGCGGACGCGCCCCGGTGGGCGATCACCGAGGGCCGTACGGCCGTGTCCGCCCGTACCTCGTGAGCGGGGGACAGCAGGGCGGTGCAGCCCAGGACGGCGGCGGCCGTGGCGGCAATAACGCGCGCGTGCATGCGTACTCCTCGCGTCGTGCGATCACCTACAGCCTCACTGTGACAGCAGAGCGTGGACGGCGGGGGAGCGCAGGAGGACCGCGGGGGCGCGGAAGGGGGGCGACAGGGACCCGTCACCACTGGCGCACATGTGCGGCAAGGCCGTGTTTCTTTGCCGGAAAATCGTTCGACCATTCCGGTGGGGGTCATACTCTCTCTCAGCCTTGGCCGCGCTCGACGGTCGTGGGCGGGCGCGTTTTCGAAGATCAGGCAACAGGGCGAAGGGCAACCGCGCATGCAGGGCACGGTCGACGGTTTCAGCTACGGCCTCGTCACACCGCTGGTGGCCTATCTCATGGCCTGCCTCGGCGGTGCACTCGGTCTGCGCTGCACGACCAGAGCCATGCTCGTCGCCCACTCCTGGCGCCCGGGGTGGCTCGCTCTCGGCTCCGCGGCCATCGGCTCCGGCATCTGGACCATGCACTTCATCGCGATGATCGGCTTCACGGTGGAGGGCGCCCCGATCCACTACGACAAGCCGACGACCTACGCCAGCCTGGGCGTCGCCATCGTCATGGTGGGCGTCGGGATCTTCATCGTCGGCTACCGGGGCGCGACGGGGACCGCGCTCTTCACCGGAGGGACGGTCACCGGTCTGGGCATCGCCTCGATGCACTACCTGGGCATGGCGGGGATGCGCTTCAACGGCAACCTCGAGTACGACACGCTCACCGTGGCGGTCTCCGTCGTCATAGCGATGGCCGCCGCCACCGCCGCCCTGTGGGCCGCGGGGCAGGTCAGGGGCTTCCTGTGGAGCGTGGGCGCGAGCCTGGTCATGGGGCTGGCCGTCACGGGCATGCACTACACCGGCATGACCGCCCTGAGCGTTCACCTGCACACCGCCGAGACGCCGACGCCGGGCGACTCACCCGCCGCCCTCCTCGCCCCGATGCTGATCGGCCCCCTCGCCTTCCTCTGCCTCGCCGGGGTCGTCGTCATGTTCGACCCGCTGATGGTCATGGGCCGGCCCGACTGGACCCCCGCCGAGCACAAGCCCGGCGTGCCCGCGCACCCGCCCGTCCCGCGCCCCGCACGCCGCTCCCGGCTCCGCGGCCGCCGGCGGGTGGCCCACCGCGAGTCCCGCGCGCCGCAGAACCGCTGAGCAACCGCCGCGGGCATCCCGCGGCACTCCCGGGCCCCACGCGGCGGGCGGCGTCCCGTATCCGGCGGAGCCCTCGCGCCCGGCATCCGCCGGTTCCGCCGGGCCGGCGCCGCACCCCGCGCAACCGCTCGGCCCCGGCCCCGCCGGAAGGGGCGGACGCCCGCGCAGGCCCTGATCGGGCCGCGTTGTCAGTGGGGGGTCGTACGGTGGATGGCATGCGGCCCGTTTCCCACATCGAACGCACGGTGGCGCCTTTCGAGGTCGTCAGTCCCTATCAGCCCAGCGGTGACCAGCCGGCGGCCATCGCCGAGCTGGCCAAGCGCGTCGAAGCAGGCGAGAAGGACGTCGTCCTGCTCGGCGCCACCGGCACCGGAAAGTCCGCGACCACCGCGTGGATGATCGAGAAGCTCCAGCGCCCCACCCTGGTGATGGCCCCGAACAAGACCCTGGCCGCCCAGCTGGCGAACGAGTTCCGCGAACTGCTGCCGAACAACGCGGTCGAATACTTCGTCTCGTACTACGACTACTACCAGCCCGAGGCGTACGTACCGCAGTCGGACACCTACATCGAGAAGGACTCCTCGATCAACGAGGAGGTCGAGCGTCTGCGTCACTCCGCGACCAACTCGCTGCTCACCCGGCGCGACGTCGTGGTGGTCGCCTCGGTCTCCTGCATCTACGGCCTCGGCACCCCGCAGGAGTACGTGGACCGGATGGTCCCCCTCCGGGTGGGCGACGAGCTCGACCGGGACGAGCTGCTGCGCCGCTTCGTCGACATCCAGTACACCCGCAACGACCTGGCCTTCACCCGCGGCACCTTCCGGGTGCGCGGCGACACCATCGAGATCTTCCCGGTCTACGAGGAGCTCGCCGTCCGCATCGAGATGTTCGGCGACGAGATCGAGGCCCTGTCCACGCTGCACCCGCTCACCGGCGAGATCATCAGCGACGACCGGCAGCTGTACATCTTCCCGGCCACCCACTACGTCGCGGGCCCCGAGCGCCTGGAGCGCGCCGCGAACGACATCGAGAAGGAACTGGGCGAGCGGCTGGCCGAACTGGAGAAGCAGGGCAAACTGCTGGAGGCCCAGCGGCTGCGGATGCGCACCACGTACGACCTGGAGATGCTCCGCCAGATCGGCTCCTGCTCCGGCGTCGAGAACTACTCGATGCACTTCGACGGCCGTCTCCCGGGCTCGCCGCCCAACACCCTGCTCGACTACTTCCCGGACGACTTCCTCCTCGTCATCGACGAGTCCCATGTCACCGTCCCGCAGATCGGCGCCATGTACGAGGGCGACGCCTCCCGCAAGCGCACCCTCGTCGACCACGGCTTCCGGCTGCCCTCCGCGCTCGACAACCGCCCGCTGAAGTGGGAGGAGTTCCAGGAGCGCATCGGGCAGACCGTCTACCTGTCGGCGACGCCCGGCAAGTACGAGCTCTCGCGCGGGGACGGCGTCGTGGAGCAGATCATCCGCCCCACCGGCCTCATCGACCCGGAGGTCGTCGTCAAGCCGACCGAGGGCCAGATCGACGACCTGGTGCACGAGATCCGCCTGCGCGTGGAGAAGGACGAGCGCGTCCTGGTGACCACGCTCACCAAGAAGATGGCCGAGGACCTCACGGACTACTTCCTGGAACTCGGCATCCAGGTGCGCTATCTGCACAGCGACGTCGACACGCTGCGCCGTATCGAGCTGCTGCGCGAACTGCGCGCCGGCGAGTTCGACGTGCTGGTCGGCATCAACCTCCTGCGGGAGGGCCTCGACCTGCCAGAGGTGTCGCTGGTGGCGATCCTCGACGCCGACAAGGAGGGCTTCCTGCGCTCGGGCACCTCGCTGATCCAGACGATCGGCCGCGCGGCGCGCAACGTCTCCGGCCAGGTCCACATGTACGCCGACAAGATCACCCCGGGCATGGAGCGGGCGATCGAGGAGACCAACCGCCGCCGGGAGAAGCAGGTCGCCTACAACACGGCGCGCGGCATCGACCCGCAGCCGCTCCGCAAGAAGATCAACGACATCGTCGCCCAGATCGCCCGCGAGGAGGTCGACACCGAGCAGCTGCTCGGCACCGGCTACCGGGCGAAGAAGGACGGCCGCGGCACCAAGGCCCCGGTGCCCTCCCTCGGTGAGAAGTCGGCCAAGGGCGTTAAGGCCAAGGCGGCCAAGGGCAAGGCGGCGGAGACGGTTCCGACCGACCGTCCCGCGGCCGAACTCGCCGGGCAGATCGAGGAGATGACGGAGCGCATGCGGGCCGCCGCGGCGGACCTCCAGTTCGAGGTCGCCGCCCGGATCCGCGACGAGGTCTCCGAGATGAAGAAGGAACTGCGCCAGATGAGAGAGGCCGGACTGGCCTGACGGACGCGGCGGCGGGCCCGGCCGAACGGCCGGACCGGGCCGACCGGCCCGGCGGGGAGGCGGGACCGTTCCTGCGGGGCCGCTGCGGCGGCTGTGGCCGGGGCCGGCCCGCGCTGTGTTGCAAGAGCGACACAAAGCGCGGGCCTGGCTACGGCAGTGTCAGTGCCTTTGCGTAGTGTTTCGGTCAACCGCGGGGACCGCGGCAACAGGGGACAGTCGAGAGGGGAATCAGCGCGTGACCGTCAACATGACCAAGGGTCAGGCCATCAGTCTGCAGAAGAACGACGGGGGCAGCCTGACCGCGGTGCGCATGGGTCTCGGCTGGCAGGCGGCTCCGCGGCGCGGCCTGTTCGGCTCCCGGACCCGCGAGATCGACCTCGACGCCTCCGCGGTGCTGTTCGCGGACAAGCAGCCGGTCGACGTCGTCTTCTTCCGCCACCTGGTGAGCGACGACGGCTCGGTCCGTCACACCGGCGACAACCTCGTCGGCGGTGTCGGCCAGGGCGGTGACGACGAGGCGATCCTGGTGGACCTCGCGCGCGTGCCGGTCCACATCGACCAGATCGTCTTCACCGTGAACTCCTTCACCGGCCAGACGTTCCAGGAGGTGCAGAACGCCTTCTGCCGCCTGGTCGACGAGACCAACGGCCAGGAGCTCGCGCGCTACACGCTCGCGGGCGGCGGCGCTTACACGGCCCAGATCATGGCGAAGGTGCACCGCGTCGGCGGCGGCTGGAACATGACGGCCCTCGGCACGCCCGCCAACGGCCGCACGTTCCAGGACCTGATGCCGGCGATCCTGCCGGCGCTGTAACAGGCCGGCAAGCGGCACACGACGACACCACACGCGACGCAGGGGGGGACGACAGGCGATGGTGGCCGAGCTGGTGCGGGGGCAGAACCACCCGCTCTCCGAGGTCCGGCTCGAGATCCGGGTCTCGGCGGGCCGGCCGGTCGTGGCCGCGGCCACGCTCGGGGACGAGAGCGGCAGGATCCACGGCGTCGAGTGGGTGGCCCACCCGGGGGTGCCCACCCTGCCCGGCCTGGAGGTCTCCCGGCAGGCGGCCGCCGACCACCGCCTGGCGGTGGACCTGGACGCCGTGCCGGCGGCCGTGCACCGGGTCGACGTCCTGCTCGCGCTGCCCCCCGGCGCCGGCGGGCCGGTCAGCTTCGGCTCGATCGCGGCGCCCTTCGTCGCCGTCACCGGACTCGACGGCGCCGAGGTCGCCTCGTACACCATCACCGGTCTGGACGCGGAGTCGGCGGTCGTCGCCCTGGAGCTGTACCGGCGGCAGGGCGCCTGGAAGGTGCGCGCCGTCGGCCAGGGCTACGCGGGCGGCCTGGCCGAACTCCTCACCGACCAGGGACTGCCGCAGGCGCACGGCGTCGCCGCCGCCATCGACGAGGCCGTCGCGCGCGGGCTGGCCCGCTCGGTGCCGGCCCCGCCGGCGCGTCCGGCCGACGGGGACCGCTCCCGCCAGACGGCCACGACGTCCACGCTCGGCCCCGACCCGAGCGGCTCCCCGTACGTTGCGCAGCAGGGCGCCCCGCAACCGGGCGGGCCTCAGCACGGCCACAGCGGGGCCGGCCCCTACACGGCCCAGAGCCCGCAGGGTTCCCCGTCGGCGGAACCGGACGCCGCCCAGCAGACGCCGACGGTCCCGCCCGGCGGGCCGATCGACTACAGCCACCCGCGTCGCCGGACCGCGCCCCCGCCCCCGCCTCCGCCGAGCGCGCCCCCACCGCCGCCCGGGCAGCCCGCACGCCCCGTCGCGGGCGACGCGACCGGGTGGTCGATGGACGAGCGGCTGTACAACCAGGTCTGGGGCATGTTCGAGGACCTCGCCCGCACCACGGCCGCGTACCGCAGCGCCGTCGACTTCGCCGACACGCGCATGGAGAAGGAGCTGGACCAGGTCCTGTCCGATCCGCGCAGCAGGATCGGCGGGCAGGGAGACGCGGCCCGCGAGGCGGCGCAGAGCAGACGCGCCCAGCTCGTCGACCAGGCGCGCGAGGCGCTGGAACGCGACCTCGTCCAGCTCGGGGCCGAGGCCGACGTCGTCGAACCGGCGCTGCCGGCGGCGTTCGCGCGGTGGGACAACCCCGTCTGGCACGCCTACCGCACGCCCATGGAGATGCCCATGGCCCTGCGCCTGGGCGACCTCCACCTGCCCGAGAGTGATCCGCTGCGCATCCCGATGCTGGTCCGGCTCCCGCTGGAACGCGGCCTGTGGATCGACAGCGGCCGGCCGGGTTCCGTCGACGGCGCGTTCGTCGACCCGCACGAGATGCGCCGACTGGCGATGGAGTCCGCAGTGGCGCACGTCGCCCGCCTGCTGGCGGTCCATCCCGCGGACGAGTTCACGGTGCACGTGGTCGATCCGGCGGGCTCGGGCGCCCGGGAGCTCACGCCGCTGGTGCAGAGCGGTGTGCTCGCGGCTCCGCCCGCGGCGGGCGCGGCAGGCGTGTCGGCGGTCCTCGGGCAGCTCACCGAGCGGGTCGACCTGCTGCACATGGCGGTGCGCGGCGGTGCGGCCGACTCCTTGCCGCCCGGCTTCGACACCTCCCAGCAGCTGCTGGTCGTCAACGACTTCCCGCACGGGTTCGACGACCGGGCGGTGACCCAGCTGCGCTATCTCGCGGATGAGGGCCCTGCCGTCGGCGTGCACCTGATGATGGTCGCCGACCGGGAGGACGCCGGCGGCTACGGTCCGTTGCTGGATCCGCTGTGGCGGGGGCTGCTGCGGCTGACTCCGGTGGCCGAGGACCACCTCGCCGACCCCTGGGTCGGTCATGCCTGGACGTACGAGCCGCCGCTCGTGCCGCCTGGCAGCCAGGTGCTCCGGCAGGTCCTCGCCGAGGTGGCGAAAGCGCGCATCACGTACACGTAAAGGTCGCTGACCAGGCAACTTGGTCTTTCTTTTGCCAATCGCTTTACCTTTTCTTGGTGGTTGGGGTACTGTTTTCCTCACGGAGGGGAGTACTCCTGCTGCGGCGTACCCGTCAATACGGATCACCGATGATCCCGGGGCGCCGGCCCGTCCCTTCAGGGGGCGGGTGGAAGAGACCTCCGGCAGCGCAACGACGCTGATCACCTGCCGTTACGTACTGCCGGAGGCGCAGTGGATGTTTCCGTGACCCTATGGGTCCTCACCATCGTGGGCCTCGCCGCCCTCATCGCGGTCGACTTCTTCATCGGCCGCAAGCCGCACGACGTGTCCATCAAGGAAGCCGGGATCTGGACCGTCGTCTGGATCGCCCTGGCCGCGCTCTTCGGGGTCGGCCTGCTCCTCTTCGGCGGCGGCGAGCCCGCCGGCGAGTTCTTCGCCGGCTTCATCACCGAGAAGTCGCTCAGCGTCGACAACCTCTTCGTCTTCGTGCTGATCATGGCGAAGTTCTCGGTCCCGTCCCAGTACCAGCAGCGGGTCCTGCTCGTCGGCGTCCTCATAGCCCTGGTCCTGCGAGCGATCTTCATCGCCGCCGGCGCCGCGATCCTCGCCAGCTTCGCCTGGGTCTTCTACCTCTTCGGCGCCTTCCTGATCTGGACCGCCTGGAAGCTCATCCAGGAGGCCCGTGCCGACGCGGAGGACGAGGAGTTCGAGGAGAACAAGCTGCTCAAGGCGGTGGAGAAGCGCTTCGGCGTGGCCGACCGCTACCACGGCACGAAGCTGTGGATCGAGCAGAACGGCAAGCGGGTCATGACCCCGATGCTGGTCGTCATGCTCGCGATCGGCACGACCGACGTGCTCTTCGCCCTCGACTCGATCCCCGCGATCTTCGGCCTCACGCAGGACCCGTACATCGTCTTCACGGCCAACGCCTTCGCCCTGATGGGCCTGCGGCAGCTGTACTTCCTCATCGGCGGTCTGCTGCGGAAGCTGGTGCACCTCAGCTACGGCCTGTCGATCATCCTCGGGTTCATCGGCGTGAAGCTGGTGCTGCACGCCCTGCACGAGTCCGGCGTCCATGTCCCCGAGATCAGCATCCCGGTCTCGCTGGGCGTCATCTGCTTCGTCCTGATCGTCACCACGATCACCAGCCTGTGGGCCTCCAGGAAGGCGGCGGACGAGGCGGCGCGCGCCGAGAGCGAAGGCGCTCCGAAGGACAGCATCGGGGCCTGACCACGGACGGCGTAGCGACGACAGCCCCCAGGGGCGGCGTGCGGCGAATTGCCGGGCGCCGCTCCCGGTGCTTCGTTGGAGGTGGACGCCCCCTCCGACCCGGGGGCGCCGGACCGGGCGGAGGCGCCATGAGTACACCGCAGAAGTTCGTGCAGATCCTCCAGTTCGAGACCGACCGCATCGACGAGATGCGGGCGCTGGCCGCCGACGCCGACCAGCGTCTCGCCGGCCGGCCCGACGGTCCGGTCCGACGCCTCGTCCTCAAGGACCGCAGCCGCCCCGGCCGCTACCTGGTGGTGGTCGAGTTCGACTCCTACGAGGCGGCCATGCGCAACAACGACGACCCGGACACCGGCAAGTTCGCGCAGGCGATGGCCGCACTGTGCACCACACCGCCGTCCTTCACCGACTGCGACGTGGTGGAGGCCGCCGAACACAGGTGACGCGGGCCGGCCGGCTCGCCCGCACCGCGCCCACCGCGCCCACCGGGCGCACCGGGCGCACCGGGCGCACCGGCGGGACCCCCGGGCACGCCGGCCGGCGAGCACTCCGGTCGCTTCGGGCACCCGACCCCGGTGAGCACGCAAGCCCCGACCGGCCGCCCGCACGCCACCCCGGCCGCACCTGCGGCACCGGTCGCAGGGCCGTACTGGCCGGAATGCGCAGCCAGTACGGCTCTGCGACGATCACTGCATGATCGCTCGGCTCACGTCGGTCGCGGCCCGCCGGACGTCCCTCGTGCCGGCGCTGGCGGTCGTCCTGCTGGCCCTGACCTGGGGACGCGACCTGCCCGGCGCGGTCGTCGCCCTGGTCACGCTCGTCCTCGCCGGAGCCGTCCTGGCCGCCGTGCACCACGCGGAGGTCGTCGCCCACCGGGTGGGGGAGCCGTTCGGCTCGCTCGTCCTCGCGATCGCCGTGACGATCATCGAAGTCGCCCTGATCGTCACCCTGATGGCCGACGGCGGCGACAAGAGCGCGACGCTGGCCAGGGACACGGTCTTCGCCGCCGTGATGATCACCTGCAACGGCGTCGTCGGCCTCAGCCTGCTGGTCGCCTCCCTGCGCCACGGCACGGCCGTCTTCAACCCTGAGGGCACCGGCGCCGCCCTGGCCACCGTGGCCGACCCTGGCCACGCTCAGCCTGGTCCTGCCGACCTTCACCACCAGCAGACCGGGCCCGGAGTTCTCCGACGTCCAGCTCACATTCGCCGCCGTGTCCTCGCTGATGCTCTACGCCCTCTTCGTCGCGACGCAGACCGTCCGCCACCGCGACTACTTCCTGCCGATCACCAGGCAGGGAGAGGTGATCACCGCGGACGACCACGCCGACGTCCCGACCTCGCGGGACACCCTGGTCAGCCTCTCCCTGCTCGGCCTGGCCCTGATCGGCGTCGTCGGCCTGGCCAAAGGGGTCTCGCCCACGATCGAGTCGGCGGTGGAGAGCGCCGGCCTCCACCACGCCGTCGTCGGAGTGATCATCGCGCTGCTGGTGCTGCTCCCCGAGACCATCGCCGCACTGCGCTCGGCCCGCCGCGACCGGGTCCAGACCAGCCTCAACCTCGCACTCGGCTCCGCGATGGCCAGCATCGGACTGACCATCCCCGCCGTCGCGCTGGCCTCCCTCTGGCTCTCCGGGCCGCTCGTCCTCGGCCTCGACTCCACCTACACGGTGCTGCTCGCGCTGACGGTCGTGGTCAGTTCGCTGACCGTCGTTCCCGGCCGGGCCACGCCCCTGCAGGGCGGCGTCCACCTCGTGCTCTTCGCGGCCTATCTGGAGCTGGCCATCAACCCGTAGCGGCCCACGAAGAAGCCGGGCCCGGACACGGGACGTGCGTGCGGGGCGCGGACGGCGCGCGGGGGGCTCAGTAGGTCACGGTGACGCGCCGTGCGGGACCGTCGACACGGACCGTGCCGCCGTAGGGGATGACGAACTGCGGGTCGGTGTGGCCGAAGTCCACGTCGAAGACGGCCAGGGTGTCGGGGGCGTACTCGCGCAGCGCGCGCTCCACCGCCGCCCGCTGGTCGGCGGCGTACCGCGCGGCCTCCCGCGGACTGTGGGGGCGCTCGAAGGACCAGCACTTGGGGCGCGCCGTCAACAACGCCGGGAAGCGCCGCAGCAGACCGCGCTCGCCCATGCAGCGCAGGAAGCGGAAGACGTCGCGCGCGGCGGGCATTTCCTCGGAGGTCTCCAGGATCAGGACGCCGCCGTCGTACGCCGACTCGTCGCGCGCGATCGCGCGGTCGGCCATCAGCAGCCAGGAGAGGATCTCCAGGTTCCCGCCCCAACTGCGGCCCTCCACCACGCGGTCCGCGTTGACCCAGCTCCAGCCGGCGCCGGGCCGGGACCGCGGCTCCGACTCGAAGGTCGCGGGGTCGGCCCAGTCGCGCCCGACGTCGTTGAAGCGCTCCGCGGGCCGCAGTTCATAGGGGCCCGAGGTGAACAGCGCGGCCCGCAGCGACTCGGCGGTCAGCGGATGCATGGCGCCGGGCCGCCCGAACTCGCACATCACGCTCCCGCCGTGGTAGGCGACCACACCGCACTCGTACAGGAACGCCAACAGGTTGGTGTTGTCGCTCCAGCCGAAGAACGGCTTGGGGCAGGAGCGCAGCAACTCCCGGTCCAGCAGCGGCAGCACGGTGATCTGGTCGTCGCCGCCGATCGACGCGACGACCGCCTTGACGTCCGGGTCGGCGAACGCGGCGTGCAGATCGTCCGCCCGCTCCCGGGCCGTCGCGCCCATCCGGCGCGTCGCCGGGTACTCGACCGGTTCCAGCCCGAACTCCTCGCGCAGCCGCGCCAGGCCGAGTTCGAAGGGACGCGGGAAGAGCTCCGGCAGCCCCGACGAGGGCGAGACGACAGCCACCCGGTCGCCGGGCGACGGCTTGGGCGGGTACGCGGGCGTCGGCATGCCCGGAGGATACGGGCCGCGGTCCCGCGGATGCACCGTGATAAACCGGTCCGAGCGGCGGTCCTCGACGGGCCGCACCCGAACGGACCGGAGGAACCGTGCCCCGCAGCCTGGCCAACGCCCCGATCATGATCCTGAACGGCCCCAACCTGAACCTCCTGGGCCGGCGCCAGCCGGAGATCTACGGTTCCGACACGCTCGCCGACGTCGAGGCGATGTGCGCCGGGGCGGCTGCCGCGCACGGCGGCACGGTGGACTTCCGGCAGTCCAACCACGAGGGCGAACTGGTCGACTGGATCCACGAGGCGCGGCTGCACCACTGCGGGATCGTGATCAACCCGGGCGCCTACTCGCACACCTCGGTGGCGATCCTGGACGCGCTCAACGCCTGCGACGGCCTTCCGGTGCTGGAGGTCCACATCTCCAACATCCATCGGCGCGAGTCCTTCCGGCACCACTCGTACGTCTCCCTGCGCGCGGACGGCGTCATCGCCGGCTGCGGGGTGCAGGGCTATGTGTTCGCCGTGGAGCGCGTCGCGGCGCTGGCCGGCCCGGGAAAGACCGACGCGTAAGGACCGGCGTCCAGGACGCCGGTCCTTACCCGCCGGCGACGAGCCGCGCACCGGGCGCTGTCGTGCGTCGGGAGAACACGGCTGGGAAGGCCTGGGCCGCCGGCCGAGGGCGGGGATGTGACCGGCGGCCCGATCCGCGCCGGAGCCGTCATCCCGCGCGGGGCTGACACCAGTTGACCGCGCAACCACCGGTGCGGGGAGCGCGCGCGAGGGGCCGGCGCGTGTGTGGGATTCACACGGGGCGCACGCCGGGTGACGCGCGCCCCGTGCCGGTTCCGGTCGGGCAGCGCCCCGTGCCGGTTCCGGTCCGGCAGCGCCCCGTGCCGGTTCCGGTCCGGCTCACCACCCGCGTGCGTGCCACTCCGGCAGACGCGGGCGCTCGGCGCCCAGCGTGGTGTCGTCGCCGTGTCCCGGATAGACCCACGTCTCGTCCGGCAGAACGTCGAAGATCTTCGTCTCGACGTCGTGGATCAGACGGGCGAACGCCTCGGGGTCCTTGTGGGTGTTGCCGACGCCTCCGGGGAAGAGGCAGTCGCCGGTGAAGACGTGGGGATGGCCGTGCGGGTCGTCGTAGACCAGGGCGATCGAGCCGGGCGTGTGGCCCACGAGGTGGCGCGCGGTCAGCTCGACGTCACCCACCCGGATCACGTCGCCGTCGTCGACCAGGACGTCGGTCGGCACCGGGATGCCCGCGGCGTCCTCGCGGCCGGCGTATGTACGCGCGTGCGTGGCCGCGACGACCTCGGCGAGCGCCTGCCAGTGGTCGCCGTGCCGGTGGGTGGTGACGACGGACGCGATGCCGTCGTCACCGATCGTGCCGAGCAGGGCGTGCGCGTCGTTCGCCGCGTCGATCAGCAGCTGCTCGTCCGTCGCCCGGCAGCGCAGCAGATAGGCGTTGTTGTTCATCGGGCCGACCGCGATCTTGGTGATCATCAGGTCCTTGAGCTCGTGCACGTCCGCCGGGCCGCCGACCGTCACCTGTCCGCTGTACGTCATGGCCGCAGCCTATAGCGGGGGAAGGGCCGGCAGCGGCCCGCCGTCGACCGTCAGACCGGATCCGTCACGGCGACCGCAGAGCCAGCCCAGAACGTCCGCGGGAGCACCCGTGACGGTCACCTCGGGCCCTCCGGAGCCCTCGGCCTTCCGTCCGGTGTGCCACACGCGCGTGCCGTCCGTCACACGGGTCGGCGGCACCTCGGGATGCCCTTCGAACCGCTCCGCGAGGAACTCCGTCTCCCGCTCGGTGAACTCCTCGGGCAGGTCCTCCAGCTCCAGGCCGATGCCGAGGTCCACATGGTGCAGCTCGACCTCCACCCACCGGCGGAAGGGCAGCCGGGCCGCCGCGTCGACGACCCCGTTGCGCAGCTCGACCGTGCGCGACCAGTCCGCCGGCACCGCTCCCGCCGCCTGGAAGCGGGCCGCGCTCTCCCGTACGTCCGCGAGCTGGACGTCCAGCGGACGCGGGGCGTCGCGCTCGATGTCCGCGTCGCGCACCTGGGCGTCGGCGTACATGGGACGGCCCTCCAGGACGTTCACGAGCGCGTCGGCGTTGCGGGCGATGTGAGCCAGGACATGTCCGCGGCTCCAGCCGGGCAGGCGTGACGGCTCGGCCACCGCCGCGTTGTCCAGTCCGGCGACCGCGCTGAGGAGCCGGTCGGTCGCTTCGCGTACGGACTCCAGGTCATGAGCGTGATCAATCATGGTCATGACCCTAGTCCCGCCACTCCTTCGGGTGAAGACGGCCGATGGAGCCCGCAAATCGAATGCGCGTGCTATAAGGTCGGTGGCGGCGTCGGGCATGCTGGAAGGCCGGGGATTGTTGTGAACCGGTGAACCCGGGATTCCTCCCGACCGGCGTTGTCAGTGGCTCCCCCTAGTCTGGAAGAGACGGGGCCTCGCCCCTGTCACTTCTCTCAAGAAAGGTGCGGACCGGCGTGGCCGACCGTCTCATCGTCCGTGGCGCGCGCGAGCACAACCTCAAGAATGTCTCGCTCGACCTGCCACGCGACTCGCTCATCGTCTTCACGGGCCTGTCGGGGTCGGGCAAGTCCTCGCTGGCCTTCGACACCATCTTCGCCGAGGGCCAGCGGCGCTACGTCGAGTCGCTCTCCTCGTACGCCCGCCAGTTCCTCGGCCAGATGGACAAGCCGGACGTCGACTTCATCGAGGGCCTCTCCCCGGCCGTCTCGATCGACCAGAAGTCGACCTCGCGCAACCCGCGCTCCACGGTCGGCACCATCACCGAGGTCTACGACTACCTGCGTCTGCTCTTCGCGCGCATCGGCAAACCGCACTGCCCCGAGTGCGGCCGGCCGATCACGCGCCAGTCGCCGCAGGCCATCGTCGACAGGGTGCTGGAACTGCCCGAGGGCAGCCGGTTCCAGGTGCTGTCGCCGCTGGTGCGCGAGCGCAAGGGAGAGTTCGTCGACCTGTTCGCCGACCTCCAGACCAAGGGCTACAGCCGCGCGCGGGTCGACGGCGAGACGGTGCAGCTGTCCAGCGCGCCCGCGCTGAAGAAGCAGGAGAAGCACACCATCGAGGTGGTCATCGACCGCCTCACGGTGAAGGACACCGCCAAGCGCCGCCTCACCGACTCCGTGGAGACCGCCCTCGGGCTGTCCGGCGGCATGGTCGTGCTCGACTTCGTCGACCTCCCCGAGGACGACCCCGAGCGCGAGCGCATGTACTCGGAGCACCTGTACTGCCCGTACGACGACCTGTCCTTCGAGGAGCTGGAGCCGCGCTCCTTCTCCTTCAACTCGCCCTTCGGCGCCTGCCCCGACTGCACCGGCATCGGCACGCGCATGGAGGTCGACCCCGAGCTGATCGTCCCGGACGAGGACAAGTCCCTCGACGAGGGCGCCATCCACCCCTGGTCGCACGGCCACACCAAGGACTACTTCAGCCGGCTGATCGGCGCGCTCGCCGACGCCCTGGGGTTCCGCACGGACATCCCCTTCGCGGGCCTGCCGCAGCGCGCCCGCAAGGCGCTGCTGCACGGCCACAAGACGCAGATCGAGGTCCGCTACCGCAACCGGTACGGCCGCGAGCGGGTCTACACGACCCCCTTCGAGGGCGCCGTGCCCTTCGTGAAGCGCCGGCACAGCGAGGCCGAGAGCGACTCCAGCCGCGAGCGCTTCGAGGGCTACATGCGCGAGGTGCCCTGCCCCACCTGCGCGGGCACCCGGCTGAAGCCGCTCGTCCTCGCGGTCACCGTCATGGGCAAGTCCATCGCCGAGGTGTCGGGCATGTCCATCAGCGACTGCGCCGAGTTCCTGGGCGAGCTCAAGCTCAACGCCCGCGACAAGAAGATCGCCGAGCGGGTCCTGAAGGAGGTCAACGAACGGCTGCGGTTCCTGGTCGACGTCGGCCTGGACTACCTCTCGCTCAACCGCGCGGCCGGCACGCTCTCCGGCGGCGAGGCCCAGCGCATCCGGCTGGCCACCCAGATCGGCTCCGGCCTCGTCGGCGTCCTGTACGTCCTGGACGAGCCGTCCATCGGCCTGCACCAGCGCGACAACCACCGGCTGATCGAAACCCTCGTGCGACTGCGCGACATGGGCAACACGCTCATCGTCGTCGAGCACGACGAGGACACCATCAAGGTCGCCGACTGGATCGTCGACATCGGCCCCGGCGCGGGCGAGCACGGCGGCAAGGTCGTGCACAGCGGCTCCCTCAAGGAGCTGCTCGCCAACGAGGAGTCGCAGACCGGGCAGTACCTGTCCGGCCGGAAGGCGATCCCGCTGCCCGACGTCCGGCGCCCGCAGGACCCCTCCCGGCGGCTCACCGTCCACGGCGCTCGCGAGAACAACCTGCAGGACATCGACGTGTCCTTCCCGCTGGGCGTCTTCACGGCGGTCACCGGCGTGTCCGGATCCGGCAAGTCCACGCTGGTCAACGACATCCTGTACACGCACCTGGCCCGTGAGCTGAACGGCGCGAGGAACGTCCCGGGACGGCACACGCGTGTGGAGGGCGACGACCTCGTCGACAAGGTCGTGCACGTCGACCAGTCGCCCATCGGCCGCACCCCGCGCTCCAACCCGGCCACCTACACCGGTGTCTTCGACCACGTCCGCAAGCTGTTCGCGGAGACGACCGAGGCGAAGGTCCGCGGCTACCTGCCCGGCCGCTTCTCCTTCAACGTCAAGGGCGGCCGCTGCGAGAACTGCGCGGGCGACGGCACGATCAAGATCGAGATGAACTTCCTCCCGGACGTCTACGTCCCGTGCGAGGTCTGCCACGGCGCCCGCTACAACCGGGAGACCCTGGAGGTCCACTACAAGGGCAAGTCCATCGCCGACGTCCTGAACATGCCGATCGAGGAGGCCACGGGATTCTTCGAGGCCGTCCCCTCGATCGCCCGGCACCTCAACACCCTGAAGGACGTCGGCCTCGGCTACGTCCGGCTCGGCCAGGCCGCGACCACCCTGTCCGGCGGCGAGGCCCAGCGCGTGAAGCTCGCCAGCGAACTGCAGAAGCGCTCCACCGGTCGCACGGTCTACGTCCTGGACGAGCCGACGACGGGCCTGCACTTCGAGGACATCAGCAAGCTCCTCACGGTCCTCTCCGGCCTCGTCGACAAGGGCAACACGGTCATCGTCATCGAGCACAACCTCGACGTGATCAAGACCGCCGACTGGGTCGTCGACATGGGCCCCGAGGGCGGCGCGGGCGGCGGCCTCGTCATCGCGGAGGGCACGCCGGAGGAGGTCGCCGGCGTGTCGACCAGCCACACCGGCAAGTTCCTGCGCGAGATCCTCGACGCCGACCGGATCAGCGACGCGGCGTCCGTCCCGGCCCCCCGCCGGGCGACCGGGAAGAAGACGGCCGCCGCCAGGACCGTCGCCGCCAAGACGGCCCCGCGCAAGACGGCGACCGCCAAGACAGCGGCGGCGAAGGCGGGCGCGGGCGAGGACGCGACCGCCAAGAAGGCCGCGAAGCCGGCCAAGGCGGCTCCGGCGAAGAAGACGACGCGCACCCGCAAGGCCTGAGAAGGCAAGCGCGGCGAACGGGCGGCGCCCCACCGGAACTCCCGGTGGGGCGCCGCCCGTTCACCTCATCCAGCCGCAGCCGCAGCCGCAGCCGCAGCCGGAGCCGCAGCCGCAGTCGACATACCGCCGCAGCCGACGCCCGGCCGACCGACGCCCGGCCGACGCCCGATACTCACGGTCGACGGCCGCGGCGCGCGCGGGACAGCGGGCGGGGGCTAGAACTCCCCGAGGGTTCCCAGTTCGGCCGCGTAGGGCGGTTCCGCGCCCGCCCGTGAGCAGGTGACCGCCGCCGCGCGCGCCGCGAATCTCAGCAGTTCCTGCCAGCCGGCGGCGCCCAGAGTTGCAAGGCCCGCCGGGGACAGCGCGCCGCGCGCCGAAAGTCCGTGCAGCAGAGCCGCGTTCACGGTGTCCCCGGCCCCGATGGTGTCCACCACCGCCACCTGCTCGCCGGGCACCGTGTACACGGCGCCGTCCCGCGTGAACGCGGTCAGTCCGTCGCCGCCCCGGGTGATCACGACGGCCGAGGGCCCCGCGGAGAGCCACTCGTGCGGGGTACCGCCCAGCCACTCGGCGTCCTCCTCGGAGAGCTTCAGCAGCGACACCGAGGGCAGCCAGCTCTTGAAGCGGGCCCGGTAGGCGTCAGGGTCCCCTATCAGCCCGGAGCGGATGTTCGGGTCGAGCGCGGTGAACAGGCCCCGCGCCGCCGCGGTGCGCATCAGCTCCTCGTACGCGCTCGCGCCCGGCTCCAGCACGAGCGAGCACGTGCCGAAGGACACCGCGCGGGTCCCCGCGGGCAGCGCGTCCGGGGTCGCGAACAGCCGGTCGGCGGTGCCCTCGACGTAGAAGGAGTAGGCGGCCGAACCGCTCCCGTCCAGCGAGGCGACCGCGAGCGTGGTCGGCTCGGCACCGCGCTGCACGGCCGACAGGTCCACGCCCGTCTCCCGCAGCCGGTCCAGCAGCGCCTCGCCGAACGCATCGTGGGAGACGCGGGAGGCGAACGCCGTGGGCGAGCCGAGGCGGGCCAGCGCCACCGCCGTGTTGTAGGGGCCGCCGCCGAGCGCCGGCCGCAGACCCGCGAGCGCGCCCGTCCCCTGCGGCACCAGGTCGATCAGGGCCTCACCGGCGACGACGATCACGGGAGGGGTCCTCTCTGTGGCTGTCCGCGACCGCTCGGACCGCTGTTCGCGCGGCAGCGGCACCGGGTGCGATCGGACGAAGGAGCAGGTGAGCCGCCGGCCGGGAAGCTACCCCATTTCGCAGCCGGCCCCCAAAACCGGCGTAAGACCGCACCCACGCGCGCGGGCGACCGCTGCGTCCGCGCTCGCCCCAGCTCCTCCCGCACCCCCCTTCCGCGCTCCCGCACCCCCCCTTCCGCGCTCCCGCACCCCCCCCTTCCGCGCTCCCGCACCCCTCCTGCTCACCCGCACGCCGTCGCGCGTCCCCAGACCTCCTTACTCACCCCACCCGGCTCACCCCCGACCCCCGCTCCGCAGATCCACCCCCAGCTCACTCCCATTCCCACTCGATGCCCACCATGCCCGACCGCACCCTCGGCTCGACGAGGTGCACCGAGCGGTGCCGGTCGCTGAGCGGCAGTTCCTGGCGGCCGCCGCGCGGGGCCGCGGCCGAGTGCTGGGTGAACCGGTGGCAGCGCACGGGCACGGCGAGTTCGTCGAAGCGGATCTGAAGGGCGTACTGGCCGCCGGCCGCGCCGAAACCGCGGACGTACTCGGTGGAGGCGCCGCCGGTGCCGTCCTCGACGCCGTAGCGGAAGAGGAACGTGTCGCCGGCCCGCAGTCGGGTGTCGAAGAGGAGTTCCGCGACGAGCACGCCGGTGCCGTGGTGGCGCCGGACGCGGCCGGCCCGGCAGTTCTCCAGGGCGTGCACCGCCATCCTTTCCGGCGCGCATCCGGGGTCTCCGTGATGGACGGCCACGAACCGGTCGACGCCGTCACGGTAGGCGCGGACGATGTGCTGCGACTCGCGGCCCAGCAGTTCGCGGCGGGCCCCGACGCGAACCCGCTCGTGATGGCCCAGTGTGTGCAGTCCGTCGTCCGGTCGGGTGCACTCCAGTTCGTCGAGCAGTTGTTCGAGCGCATCCGTGGCCTGGAGGAGAGAGCGGTAGGAACGCCCCGCGGGCCGAGTGCCCCCCAAGTCACCCTGCCCGCTCCAGCCGTTCTGTCCGTTCTGTCCGTTCTCCCTGTTCTGTTCGATCTGGCGGCCGTGCCCGCCCCGTCCGCCGCGCCCGCCCTTTCCGTCGTGCGAGTCGGCGAGCAGGCGGATCAGGGACTCGTCCGGCAGGCGCAGGATCTCCTCCAGCGCGCGCACCGCGCGCAGCGACTCGGGGCGCTGCGGCCGCCGGGCGCCCTGCTGCCAGTAGCTCAGGCTGGTCACGCCGACCTTCACCCCGTGGCGTGACAGGTGGTGCTGGACGCGCTGCAACGGCAGGCCGCGGGCCGCGATCGCGGCCCGCAGCGCCACGTGGAAGGGCCCCCCTCGCAGGGCCGTGTCCAGTTCCGCGATGACGGGGTCGGCGGCGGCGTCCGCGTGCTGTGTGGCGTGCGGCATGCAGGAGCCTCTCTGTGAATGCTCACGACGGCTGGTCGGACCGCGCGTTGAGAGATCGGGGCCGCGACCGCGTCTGCGAAACTCCTTCACATCCGTAAGGCGGCGTTCAGGGCCCCGAGTTCCCCCGCATTGAAGCGTGTCGACCTTGTCGCGACAACACCTGGCGACCGAGTGGCACGTGCGGGTGGCCGAGTCCGGGCCCCTCGGACCCCCGCCCTCCGGATCGCCCCGTGCGAGGTCCCGCCGCGGTCGCCGGGCGTTGTCCACAGCCCCGCCGGAGTGTCACTGCGCGCCAGTAGGGTGTGAGACATGGCCGACCCCTCCAGCTACCGCCCCGAGCCGGGACAGATCCCGGACTCTCCGGGGGTGTACCGATTCCGCGACGAGCACCGCAGGGTGATCTACGTCGGAAAGGCGAAGAGCCTGCGCCAGCGCCTGGCGAACTACTTCCAGGACCTGGCGGGGCTGCACCCGCGCACCCGCACGATGGTCACCACGGCCGCGTCGGTGGAGTGGACGGTGGTGTCCACGGAGGTCGAGGCGCTCCAGCTGGAGTACTCCTGGATCAAGGAGTACGACCCCCGGTTCAACGTCAAGTACCGCGACGACAAGAGCTACCCCTACCTCGCGGTGACGATGAACGAGGAGTACCCGCGCGTGCAGGTGATGCGCGGCCACAAGAAGAAGGGCGTCAGGTACTTCGGTCCGTACGCGCACGCGTGGGCGATCCGGGACACGGTCGACCTGCTCCTGCGCGTCTTCCCGGTACGCACCTGCTCGGCCGGCGTGTTCAAGAACGCCTCCCGCACCGGCCGCCCGTGTCTGCTCGGCTACATCGGCAAGTGCTCCGCGCCCTGCGTGAGCCGGATCTCGCCCGAGGACCACTGGGAACTGGCCGACGAGTTCTGTGACTTCATGGCCGGCCGCACCGGCACCTACCTGCGCCGCCTGGAGAAGCAGATGGCGGAGGCGGCCGACGAGATGGAGTACGAGCGGGCCGCCCGCCTGCGCGACGACATCGGGGCGCTGAAGAAGGCCATGGAGAAGAGCGCCGTCGTGCTCGCGGACGCGACCGACGCCGACCTGATCGCGGTCGCCGAGGACGAGCTGGAGGCGGCCGTCCAGATCTTCCACGTCCGGGGCGGGCGCGTGCGGGGCCAGCGCGGCTGGGTGACCGACAAGGTCGAGGACGTCACGACCGGCGCCCTCGTCGAGCACGCGCTCCAGCAGCTCTACGGCGAGGAGCGCGGCGACGCCGTGCCCAAGGAGGTCCTGGTCCCCGCGCTGCCCGACCCGGTCGAGCCCGTGCAGGAGTGGCTCACCGGGCGCCGCGGGTCCAACGTGTCGCTGCGCATCCCGCAGCGGGGCGACAAGAAGGACCTGATGGCGACCGTGGCGCGCAACGCGCAGCAGGCGCTCGTCCTGCACAAGACCAAGCGGGCCTCCGACCTGACCACGCGCTCGCGTGCCCTGGAGGAGATCGCCGAGGCCCTCGACCTGGACAGCGCCCCGCTGCGTATCGAGTGCTACGACATCTCCCACCTCCAGGGCGACGACGTCGTGGCCTCCATGGTCGTCTTCGAGGACGGGCTACAGCGCAAGAGCGAGTACCGCCGCTTCCAGATCAAGGGCTTCGAGGGCCAGGACGACGTCCGCTCCATGCACGAGGTGATCACCCGCCGCTTCCGGCGTTACCTGGCCGAGAAGGAGCGCACGGGCGAGTGGACCGACGGCGCGGACACCGCAGCCGCCGGGACCGGGACGGCCGCCACCGACGCGACGGCCGCCACCGACGCGACGGCCGCCACCGACGCGACGGCCGCCACCGACGCGACGGCCGCCACCGACGCGACGGCCGCCACCGACGCGACGGCCGCCACCGACGCGACGGCCGCCACCGACGCGACGGCCGCCACCGGCGCGACGGCCGTGACCGGCGGGGCGGCCGTGACCGAGGAGACCGGGGCCGCCCTCGTCGGCGGCATGCCCGGGGACCGGTCCGGGGGGAGCGCGGCGGCGGTGCTCGCCGACGCCGGCGAGGCGCCCCTCTCCGGCAGCCTCAAGGACGACGACGGCCGTCCCAAGCGCTTCGCCTACCCGCCCCAGCTCGTCGTCGTCGACGGCGGGCAGCCGCAGGTCGCGGCGGCCAGGAGGGCGCTGGACGAACTGGGCATCGACGACATCGCCGTCTGCGGTCTGGCCAAGCGGCTGGAGGAGGTCTGGCTCCCGGACGACGACGACCCGGTCGTCCTGCCCCGCAGCAGCGAGGGCCTCTATCTGCTCCAGCGCGTCCGCGACGAGGCCCACCGCTTCGCGATCACCTACCAGCGCACCAAGCGGGCCAAGCGCTTCCGCGTCGGCCCGCTGGACGACGTGCCGGGCCTCGGCGAGACACGCAAGCAGGCGCTGATCAAGCACTTCGGCTCGGTGAAGAGGCTGCGCGCCGCGACCGTCGAGCAGATCTGCGAGGTCCCGGGCATAGGCCGCAAGACGGCGGAGACCATCGCCGCGGCCCTCGCCCTGGCGGCTGTGCCCGCCCCCGCCGTGAACACGGCGACCGGAGAGATCATTGATGACGAGGAACCCGACGACACGACGGGTTCCCCCGGGGCCCCCGCCACGTCGGGCGCCCCGGAGGAACGACGGGGGCAGGAGACATGACCGAGCACGACGCACACCCCACGGCCCAGCCGGAACAGACGCCCACTACTGTGCCCACAGCCGGTACCGGGCCAGGCCCCCAAGGGCCCGGCGAGGCCGCCGCCCCGCCTCCTGCGGGCGCGGACGGCCCCCGGCAGGAAGCACGGCATGAAGACGGAGCACAGGTGAGTACGGACGTCACGCCGCCCGGGATCCCCGACGCGGCCATCCCCGAGCTGGTGATCATCTCCGGCATGTCCGGAGCCGGCCGTTCGACGGCGGCCAAGTGTCTGGAGGACCTCGGCTGGTTCGTGGTCGACAACCTCCCGCCCGCCCTCATCCCCACCATGGTGGAGCTGGGCGCGCGCTCCCAGGGCAACGTGGCCCGCATCGCGGTCGTCGTCGACGTCCGTGGCCGGCGCTTTTTCGACAACCTCCGCGAGTCCCTCGCCGATCTGGAGTCGAGGAACGTCACCCGGCGCATCGTGTTCCTGGAGTCCTCCGACGACGCGCTGGTGCGCCGCTTCGAGTCCGTGCGCCGGCCGCACCCCCTCCAGGGCGACGGCCGCATCGTCGACGGCATCGCCGCCGAGCGCGAACTCCTGCGCGAACTGCGCGGCGACGCCGACCTGGTGATCGACACCTCCAGCCTCAACGTGCACGAGCTGCGGGCCAAGATGGACGCCCGCTTCGCCGGGGAGGAGGAGCCCGAGCTGCGGGCCACCGTCATGTCCTTCGGCTTCAAGTACGGCCTGCCGGTCGACGCCGACCTCGTGGTGGACATGCGCTTCCTGCCCAACCCGCACTGGGTGCCGGAGCTGCGCCCCTACACCGGGCTCAACGAGGAGGTGTCCTCGTACGTCCTCAACCAGCCGGGCGCGAAGGAGTTCCTCGACCGGTACGCGGAGCTCCTCCAGCTGGTCGCCACGGGGTACCGCAGGGAGGGCAAGCGCTATGTGACCATCGCGGTGGGCTGCACCGGCGGCAAGCACCGCTCGGTCGCCATGTCGGAGAAGCTCGCCGCGCGCCTCGCGGCCGAGGGCGTGGAGACGGTGGTCGTGCACCGGGACATGGGACGGGAATGACCGGACGTTCTCCGCGGCTCGGCCGTCTGCGCAGGACCGCGTCCGACGGACGGGTGAGCCGGCCGGTCGAGGCGCGCGGCGGCAAACCGCGCCGCCGCGGCACCCAGCCCAAGGTCGTCGCCCTCGGTGGCGGCATGGGCCTGTCCGCCTCGCTCACCGCGCTGCGCAGGATCACCGGGGACCTCACCGGGGTCGTCACGGTGGCCGACGACGGCGGCTCCAGCGGCCGCCTGCGCGACGAACTGGGCGTACTGCCCCCGGGCGACCTGCGCAAGGCCCTGGCCGCGCTGTGCGGCGACGACGACTGGGGCCAGACCTGGGCGCGGGTCATCCAGCACCGTTTCCAGTCGCAGGGCGAGATCAACGGGCATGCCGTCGGCAACCTGCTGATCGTCGCCCTGTGGGAGCAGCTCGGCGACCACGTCCAGGCCCTGGACCTGGTCGGCAAGCTGCTCGGCGCGCAGGGGCGGGTGCTGCCCATGTCGGCCGTGCCGCTGGAGCTCCAGGCGCTGGTCAAGGGCCATGATCCGCTGCGCCCGGACGACGTGGACACCGTCCGCGGGCAGGCGACCGTGGCGCTGACGCGCGGCGAGGTGCAGTCCGTGCACCTGGTCCCGCACGACCCGCCGGCCGTCCCGGAGGCGGTCGAGGCCGTCCTGGACGCGGACTGGGTGGTGCTCGGGCCGGGCTCCTGGTTCTCCTCGGTCATGCCGCATCTGCTGGTCCCCGACCTGCTGGACGCCCTCATGGCGACGAAGGCCCGCCGGGTGCTCTCGCTGAACCTCGCGCCGCAGCCCGGAGAAACCGATGGCTTCTCCCCGCAGCGTCATTTGGAGGTTTTGGGACGACACGCCCCTAAACTCGCCCTGGACGTGGTGCTGGCCGACGAGGCCGCCGTGCCCGACCGCGACTCGCTGGCCGAAGCCGCCGAACGGTTCGGGGCGGCGGTCGAACTGGCGCCGGTGGCCCGGCCCGACGGAACCCCGAGGCACGACCCGGAGCTGTTGGCCGCCGCGTACGACCGTATTTTTCGGATGCATGGAAGGATCGGCCCATGGCGATGACGGCAGCGGTGAAGGACGAGATCTCCCGGCTCCCCGTCACCCGGACCTGCTGCAGAAAGGCGGAGGTCTCCGCCCTTCTGCGGTTCGCCGGCGGCCTCCACCTGGTGAGCGGGCGCATCGTGATCGAGGCGGAGCTGGACACCGCGATGGCGGCCCGCCGGCTCAAGCGGGACATCCTGGAGATCTTCGGCCACGGCTCGGAGCTGATCGTGATGGCCCCCAGCGGGATCCGCCGCGGCTCGCGCTATGTCGTGCGCGTGGTCGCGGGCGGCGACCAGCTGGCCCGGCAGACGGGCCTGGTGGACGGCCGCGGCCGTCCGATCCGGGGCCTGCCCCCGCAGGTGGTCTCCGGCGCGACCTGTGACGCGGAGGCCGCCTGGCGCGGCGCGTTCCTGGCGCACGGCTCGCTCACCGAGCCGGGCCGCTCGTCCTCCCTGGAGGTGACCTGCCCCGGTCCGGAGGCCGCGCTGGCGCTGGTCGGCGCGGCCCGCCGGCTGTCCATCGCGGCGAAGGCGCGCGAGGTGCGCGGCGTCGACCGGGTCGTCGTCCGCGACGGCGACGCGATCGGCGCGCTGCTCACCCGCCTGGGCGCCCACGAGTCGGTGCTCGCCTGGGAGGAGCGCCGGATGCGCCGCGAGGTGCGGGCCACGGCGAACCGCCTGGCGAACTTCGACGACGCCAACCTGCGCCGCTCGGCGCGCGCGGCCGTCGCCGCCGGGGCCCGCGTCCAGCGCGCCCTGGAGATCCTCGCGGACGACGTGCCCGAGCACCTCGCGGCCGCCGGCCGGCTGCGCATGGACCACAAGCAGGCCTCCCTGGAGGAGCTGGGCGCGCTCGCGGACCCGCCGCTGACGAAGGACGCGGTCGCCGGCCGGATCCGCCGGCTGCTGGCGATGGCCGACAAGCGCGCCTCGGATCTCGGCATCCCGGGCACGGACGCCAACCTGAGCGACGAACTCGCCGACAACCTGGTCGGCTGACGCTCCCTCAGAACGCCGGTGGCGTCGCCCGATCGGGCGACGCCACCGGCGTTTTCCGTGACGCCGACGCGCTCTTGACTCGATCATGAACTGTCATGAGCCTGGCAGGGTTCGCTGCTGGGGCGGACTCAGGCAAGGGGGGTTCATGAGACGAAGAGCGAGATCGATCCTCGCTGTCGGCGTGCTGCTGCTCGGCGGAGCGGCACTCGCACCCGTCGCCCAGGCACAGCCCGGCACCGCACAGAAGGCCGACGCCGACGAGGTGAAGGTATTCCGCGCCGACGTCACCCAGCAGCAGGTACCCCTGCTGCTGGCGGCCGGCCAGGACGGTCAGGAACTCAGCGAGCGGGTGCCCCGCGGGGGCGCCGCCACGGTCGAGGTCTACCTCACCGACGAGCAGGCGGAGAAGCTCGGGAAGCAGGGCGTGCGGCTCACCGAGCACACCCTGTCCGCCACGGCGGAAAAGCGCCTCGGCGCGGCCGCCGGGGGAGTGTTCCGCCCCTACAGCGGCAGCGGCGGCCTCCGCGAGGAGATCCTCCGCACCGCCAGGGACAACCCGGGCCTCACCAAGGTCGTCTCCATCGGCAGAACCGTCCGCGGCCAGGACATCCTCGCGCTCAAACTGACCACGAACGCGAAGAAGTCGAAGGACGGCTCGAAGCCCTCGGTGCTGTACATGTCCAACCAGCACGCCCGTGAGTGGATCACCCCGGAGATGACCCGGCGGCTGATGCACTACTACCTGGACCACTACCGGACCGACCGGCGCGTCAGGAAGATCGTCGACTCCAGCGAGCTGTGGTTCGTCCTGTCGGCCAACCCCGACGGCTACGACTACACCTTCCAGGACCCCGCCAACCGGCTCTGGCGCAAGAACCTGCGGGACGTCAACGGCGACGGCGCGATCTCCACCGGCGACGGCGTCGACCTCAACCGCAACTTCGCCTACAAGTGGGGCTACGACAACGAGGGTTCCTCGCCGAACCCGACCAGCGAGACCTACCGCGGCGCGGGTCCCGCCTCCGAGCCCGAGACCAGGGCGCTCGACGCCTTCGAGAAGCGGATCGGCTTCACGTACGGCATCAACTACCACTCGGCCGCCGAGCTGCTGCTCTACGGCGTCGGCTGGCAGGTCGCCACCGACACCCCGGACGACGTCGCCTACCGGGCGCTCGCCGGCACCCCCGGCAACTCCGCGGTCCCGGGCTACCACCCGCAGGTCTCCTCGGAGCTCTACACCACCAACGGCGAGGCCGACGGCCACGCCGGGAACGTCAACGGCATGGGGATGTTCACCCCCGAGATGTCGACCTGCCAGACCGCGTCGAACGCCGACCCGGACGACCGCTGGAACGCGGCCGACTGCCAGTCCGTCTTCACCTTCCCCGACGACGAGAAGCTGATCCAGGGCGAGTTCGCCAAGAACGTCCCGTTCGCGCTCTCCGTCGCCGAGTCCGTCGCCCACCCCGACCGGCCGAAGTCCTCGGTCGGGCTGACCGCCGCCGACTTCACCCCGGCGCCGTTCACCACCTCCTACGCACGCGGCGCGGGCCAGGAGGTCTCCGTCGTCGTCCGCAAGGCGGTCCGCGACAAGGAGCTGAAGTACCGCGTCAACGGCGGCCGCACGCGGGAGCGCCCGCTGCGGGCGTGGAAGGGCGGCGAGACCTACGGCGGCGACGACAACCTCCACTACGACGAGTACCGGGCCACCGTGCGCGACGGCGGGCCGGGCGACAAGGTCGAGGTGTGGTTCACCGGCGAGACCGAGTCCGGCAAGAAGGTCGCCGGCTCGCACTTCACCTACACGGTCGCCCCGCGGTACCGGGCCGACACGCTCGTCGTCGCCGAGGAGGGCGCGGCCGCCACGCAGGCGCAGACCTACGTCGACGCGCTGAAGGCCAACGGCCGCAGGGCGCTCGTCTGGGACGTCGCCACTCAGGGCGCGCCCGACGCGCTCGGCGTGCTCAGCCACTTCGGCACGGTCGTCCACTACACGGGCGCGAGCGCCCCGGGCAATCCGACCCAGCTCGAACTGCGCGCCTTCCTCAACGAGGGCGGCAAGCTGATCGAGGCGGGCGAACTGGCCGGCGGCAACGTCTCCCTCGCCGACGCCACCCCGTCCAACGACTTCAGCCAGTACTACCTGGGCGCGTACTCCCGTACGTCGACCCCCGGCGCCACCGGCTTCACCGGTTCGGGTGCGCTGAACGGTTTCACCGGCGCCCTCGGAGCCACCGCGGGCAACCCGCTGGACAAGGCCGGCACCTACGGGGTCACCTCGGACGAGCTGCCGGCCGCCCGGTACCCGCAGTTCGCCTCCTCCGGCGCCGGCACATTCGCCGGGACGGTCAACCCCTACGGGCCCTACGCCGGCTCGTACATGGCCGCGGCCGTCCACACCGACGACGCCTACAAGCGCCTCACCCGCACCATCGACCTCGGCGGGGTCACCGCGGCGAGCGGTCCCGCGCTGCGCACCCGGCTGCTGTGGGACACCGAGCCCGGCTACGACAACGCCGTCGTGGAGATCCACACGGTCGGCGCCGACGACTGGACCACGCTTCCCGAGGCGGGCGGCGCGACCGGCACCGCCGTGCCCGCGGAGTGCGGGGCCGGCTTCTACATCGGCGAGCACCCGTGGCTGCGGCACTACCTCACCCTCACCTCCGGCGACTGCACCGCGACCGGCTCCACGGGGTCGTGGAACGCGCTCACCGGCGCGTCCAGCGGATGGCAGCAGGTGAGCTTCGACCTGAGCGCGTACGCGGGCAAGAAGGTCGAGGTCTCGATCGCCTACGTCACCGACCCCGGCAGCGGCGGCCACGGCGTCCTCGCCGACGACGCCTCCCTGGTCGTCGGCGGAGGCGCCACCGAGAGCGAGGGCTTCGAGACGTCGCTGGGCGCGTGGCGGGCGAGCGGCCCGCCCGCGGGCAGCCCGGCCGTGCTGAAGGACTGGACCCGCACGGGCGTGCTCTTCCAGACCTACGGCGCGGTCACCACCGACGACACGGTGCTGCTGGGCTTCGGCCTGGAGCACCTCCCCTCGGCGGCCGACCGTGCAACGCTCATCGGAAAGGCGCTGCACTCACTTGACGACTGACACGCCGAAGTCAACTCGGCGTGAAGGTTCGTGACCGAATCGAGTGATCGGGCCCGTCCGGCCCGGGCGGTCCGTACCCCTACTGGCGGGTACGGACCGCCGTGCCGTGTATGGGCCGACTCGATGTCACTCCGGCCGCCCCGGAGAGGTAGGGTCGGTGGTGGTCGGGGACATCCCAAATACAGCTCGCCGGCACTCATGGGCCGGCGTACCAACGAGGAGATCGGTTCGTGACGATCCGCGTAGGCATCAACGGCTTTGGCCGCATCGGTCGTAACTACTTCCGCGCGCTGCTGGAGCAGGGTGCTGACATCGAGATCGTGGCTGTCAACGACCTCGGTGACACCGCGACCACCGCCCACCTGCTGAAGTACGACACCATCCTGGGCCGTCTCAAGGCCGAGGTGTCGCACACGGCGGACACGATCACCGTGGACGGGCACACCATCAAGGTGCTGTCCGAGCGCAACCCCGCCGACATCCCGTGGGGCGACCTCGGCGTCGACATCGTGATCGAGTCGACCGGCATCTTCACCAAGAAGGCCGACGCCGAGAAGCACATCGCGGGCGGCGCCAAGAAGGTCCTCATCTCGGCTCCGGCCAAGGACGAGGACATCACCATCGTGATGGGCGTCAACCAGGACAAGTACGACGCGGCGAACCACCACGTCATCTCCAACGCCTCCTGCACCACCAACTGCGTGGCGCCGATGGCCAAGGTCCTCGACGAGAACTTCGGCATCGTCAAGGGCCTGATGACGACGGTCCACGCGTACACCAACGACCAGCGCATCCTGGACTTCCCGCACTCGGACCTGCGCCGCGCCCGCGCCGCCGCCGAGAACATCATCCCCACCACGACGGGCGCCGCGAAGGCCACCGCCCTGGTCCTGCCGCAGCTCAAGGGCAAGCTGGACGGCATCGCGATGCGCGTCCCGGTCCCGACCGGCTCGGCCACCGACCTGGTCGTGACCCTCCAGCGCGAGGTCACCAAGGACGAGGTCAACGCCGCGTTCAAGAAGGCCGCCGAGGACGGCGACCTCAAGGGCTTCCTGACCTACACCGAGGACCCGATCGTCTCCTCGGACATCGTCGGCGACCCGTCGTCCTGCACCTTCGACTCCTCCCTGACCATGGTCCAGGAGGGCAACTCGGTGAAGATCCTCGGCTGGTACGACAACGAGTGGGGCTACTCCAACCGCCTCGTCGACCTCACGGTCTTCGTCGGCGACCAGCTCTGATCCACAGAGCGAGCACGTCGATGTGAGTGCAGGGCCCGGGCGGCGCAAGGACGCGCCGCCCGGGCCCTGACGCGCGTGCAGACCAGCCCTCTTAGGATCACGAGCACCACCCGTCCTCCAGGGAGCCCACTCAATGAAGACGATCGACGAACTTCTCGCCGAAGGCGTCGCAGGCAAGCGCGTCTTCGTCCGCGCAGACCTGAACGTGCCGCTGGACGGCACGACCATCACCGACGACGGCCGTATCCGCGCCGTGCTGCCCACCGTCAAGGCGCTGGCCGGGGCGGGCGCCCGCGTGGTCGTCGCCTCCCACCTGGGCCGCCCCAAGGGCGCTCCGGACCCCGCCTTCTCCCTCGCTCCCGCCGCCGCGCGCCTCGGTGAACTCCTCGGCGCCGACGTGGCCTTCGCGACCGACACCGTCGGCGACTCCGCCGCGTCCACCGTCGCCGACCTCGCCGACGGCCGGGTCGCGGTCGTCGAGAACCTGCGCTTCAACGCCGGCGAGACCAGCAAGGACGACGCCGAGCGCGCCGCGTTCGCCGACCGGCTGGCCACCCTCGCCGACGTGTACGTGGGCGACGGCTTCGGCGCGGTGCACCGCAAGCACGCGTCCGTGTACGACCTGCCGGGCAGGCTGCCGCACTACGCCGGCTACCTGATCGCCACCGAGGTCGGCGTCCTGAAGAAGCTCACCGAGGACGTCGCGCGCCCCTACGTCGTGGCGCTCGGCGGCTCCAAGGTCTCCGACAAGCTCGCCGTCATCGACCAGCTGCTGGGGAAGGCCGACCGCATCCTCATCGGCGGCGGCATGGCCTTCACCTTCCTCAAGGCCCAGGGCCACGAGGTCGGCGCCTCCCTCCTTCAGGAGGACCAGATCCCGGCCGTCACCGAGTACCTGGAACGCGCCGAGAAGCAGGGCGTCGAGCTGGTCGTCCCGGTCGACGTCGTGGTCTCGCCCGGATTCCCGGACCTGAAGGCCAAGGCGCCCACCGAGCACTCCGCCGTCGACGCGGACCGGATGCCCGAGGGACAGCTGGGCCTGGACATCGGCCCCAGAACCGGTGAGCTGTACGCGGGCAAGCTCGCCGACGCCGCGACCGTGTTCTGGAACGGTCCGATGGGCGTCTTCGAACACCCCGACTACGCCGAGGGCACCAAGGCGGTCGCCCAGGCCCTCGTCGACTCGGACGGCTTCACCGTCGTCGGCGGCGGAGACTCCGCCGCCGCCGTGCGCACGCTCGGCTTCGACGAGAACGCATTCGGCCACATCTCGACCGGCGGCGGCGCCTCCCTCGAATACCTCGAGGGCAAGACGCTCCCCGGCCTCGCCGCACTGGAGGACTGACCCCGCATGACCACTCGTACGCCGCTGATGGCGGGCAACTGGAAGATGAACCTCAACCACCTCGAGGCCATCGCCCACGTCCAGAAGCTCGCCTTCGCCCTGGCCGACAAGGACCACGAGGCCGTCGAGGTCGCCGTCCTCGCGCCGTTCACCGACCTGCGCTCCGTGCAGACCCTGGTCGACGGCGACAAGCTCAAGATCAAGTACGGCGCCCAGGACATCTCGGCGCATGACTCCGGCGCCTACACCGGCGAGATCTCCGGGGCCATGCTCGCCAAGCTGAAGTGCACGTTCGTGGCGATCGGCCACTCCGAGCGCCGCCAGTACCACAACGAGACCGACGAACTCGTGAACGCCAAGGTCAAGGCCGCCTACAAGCACGGCCTGACCCCGATCCTGTGCGTGGGCGAGGAGCTGGACGTCCGCGAGGCGGGCAACCACGTCTCCCACACCCTCGCCCAGGTCGACGGCGGCCTCAAGGACGTGCCGGCCGAGCAGGCCGAGACGATCGTGATCGCCTACGAGCCCGTGTGGGCCATCGGCACCGGCAAGGTCTGCGGCGCCGAGGACGCGCAGGAGGTCTGCGCGGCCATCCGCGCCAGGGTCGCCGAGCTGTACACCCAGGAGCTGGCCGACAAGGTCCGCATCCAGTACGGCGGCTCCGTGAAGTCCGGCAACGTCGCCGAGATCATGGCGCAGGCCGACATCGACGGCGCGCTGGTCGGCGGCGCCTCGCTGGACGCCGACGAGTTCGTCAAGATCGTGCGCTTCCGCGACCAGTGATCCACCGGGTGATCCGCCGGGTGATCTGCCGGTGATCCCGCGGTGATCCGAGCTGTGAGTATGCGGTAGCGGCGATCCGTCGTACCCTTGCGGGGGCACAGCGCCGGGCGGCCGAGCCGCGCCGGGACAACGACGCTGTGCCCCCGCCGTCCGAACCGTTCGCCCAATGCGTCATCCGAATCCGAGGAAGTTGGTCCAGCCGTGGTTTTGGGGTTCTCGATCGCCCTGATCGTCTTCAGCCTGCTGCTGATGCTGCTGGTGCTGATGCACAAGGGGAAGGGCGGCGGTCTCTCCGACATGTTCGGTGGCGGCATGCAGTCCTCCGTCGGCGGCTCCTCGGTCGCCGAGCGCAACCTCGACCGCATCACCGTGGTCATCGGGCTGCTCTGGTTCACCTGCATCATCGTGCTCTGCATCGTGATGAAGACGAACAACTGATCAGCTTCTCACAGGCACGCACATTCCGGTACGTAACGCCCCATGTTCGGTACGCGCAGCTGAGCGCGGCCTATCATGGGGCTTGCGTCCAGGTGTGGAAGCTGTAACTCCAAGCACTGGACGCGCGTTGGGCCTTACGTAGACTGAGGCGCTCGCAGCGGAGCGAAACGCCGACTCGCTTCGCGGCACCATCACGCAGGGAGTTACGACCGTGGCAAGTGGCAACGCGATCCGAGGAAGCCGGGTCGGGGCGGGGCCGATGGGCGAGGCCGAGCGGGGCGAGTCCGCGCCCCGTCTGCGCATCTCCTTCTGGTGCTCCAACGGACACGAGACGCAGCCCAGCTTCGCCAGCGACGCGCAGGTCCCCGACACCTGGGACTGCCCCCGCTGCGGGTTCCCGGCCGGACAGGACCGGGACAACCCCCCGGACCCACCGCGCACCGAGCCCTACAAGACGCACCTCGCGTACGTGAGGGAGCGGCGCAGCGACGCGGACGGCGAGGCGATCCTCGCCGAGGCGCTCGCCAAACTGCGGGGCGAGATCTGACAGCACCACCGGCCGGGCGCCTCAGGGAGCCTGGCCGCACGCGTCGCGGGCCGGGCCGTCGCCCGTCCGCGGACCGATTGTCAGTGGCACCCTCTACGGTTTTTCCACGGTTGCCGTCCTCGCGGTGACCGGTCAGCCGTGAGGGGGAGTTGTGGCGACGGTCGGCACTGCGGAAGGCCGCGCGCCCGCGTGGCGTGGGGGGTTCGGCCGGCTGTGGAGTGCCGCGGTGATCTCCCGCTTCGGGGACGCGCTGCGCACCACCGCGCTGCCCCTGCTCGCCGTGCGGCTCACGGACGACCCTGTGGTCATCGCCTCCGTCACCGCCTGCGGCTACCTTCCCTGGCTGCTGTTCGGGCTGCTCGGCGGGGCCGTCGCCGACCGGGTCGACCAACGGCGCGCCATGTGGGCCGTGGACACCGCGCGCGGTGTGCTCGTCGCCGCCTTCGCGCTCGTGGTGGGTCGGGGCCACGCCTCCGTCCCCCTGCTGCTGTCCCTGGCCTTCCTGCTGACGGCGTTGCAGACCCTCTTCGACAACGCGTCCACGGCACTGCTTCCCTCCCTGGTGGACGCGCGGGCCCTCGGCGGGGCCAACGCCCGTCTGATGACCGGCCAGCAGCTCGCGGGCGGCCTGCCGGCCGGGCCCGTCGTCCCGTTGCTGATCGGCCTCGGCGCGTGGGCGCCGTTCGCGGCCGACGCGGGCACCTATCTGCTGGCCGCGGCGCTGGTGGCGTCCCTGCGGGTGCGGCCGCCCGCGCGGGAGCCGCGCCCGGCGGGCAGCACGCTGCGCGCCGAGATCGCCGAGGGCCTGCGGCAGTTGCGCCGCGACCGTGTCCTGCGGCCGGTCTGTCTGGCCACCCTGCTGTGCAACATCGGCATGGGCGCGCTGATCGCCACCCTGGTGCTGCACGTGACGCGCTGGCTGCGCGTGGGCGACACCGGGTTCGCCGCCGCGATGACGGTGTACGCGCTCGGCAGCCTCGCCGGCGGCCTGCTCGCCCAGCGGATCGCCCACCGCGTCGGCCGGGCCCGGGCCCTGCTGCTCGCCGGGACGGTCCAGACGGCTTCGCTGCTGCTCATGGGCGCGGTCCAGCACCTGGCCGCCCTGCTCGCGGGCATGCTGCTGCTCGGCTCCATGGGCATGGTCTGGAACGTCAACCAGACGACGCTGATGCAGCAGCGCAGCCCGGCGTCCATGGTGGGCCGGGTCTCCGCCGCGTTCCGCACGGCGTCCACCGCCGGCGCCCCGGCGGGAGCCCTCCTCGGCGGAGCGGCGGCCCAGCACTTCGGCCTCAACGCGCCCGCGCTCCTCGCGGCCCTGCTCTTCGCACTGGCGGTCGCCGCGTTGATACCCGCGGGCCGGGCCGACGTATCTGTCGGTGCACCGCACGACGACGCCGCGACGACTCGCGTCGCCCCTTGATCGACCAGGTCGGGCCGGCGGGGCAATGCCGTGCGAGCCGGCACCGACAGGTGAGGAAGGGCTGAAGGTCCGACCTGAACGCAGACGGCCGTACGAGGCCCGACCGGACTCCCGAGTGGGCCGCTCCGGCCGGCAGTTCCGGACCGCGCCCCCCGAGTCCAACGTCCCCCTGCTGCTGGGCCGGACTGGACGACTCCGCCCGGGCCCTGGTCGCCAAGTGCCGGGAGATACGCGGTTGTTGACGGCCTGGGCGGTCACGCCCGGTACAGGAGGCGGACGGTGTGCGCCCGTCCGCCTCCCGTAGAATCCCCGGCGATCATCAGCACGACGACTCGGGGGAGCCGCGACATGACCGGTGCACGCAGGAGATGGACCGACGGTTCGCTGACCGCCGGATCCCTCCTCCGACCCCATCGGGTGGCGCGCGCGGTGTTCCACCCGGCGTGGATACCGCCGTCGCTCGACCCGACGGTGGAGAAGCTCAAGCGGATCCGGGTCGTCGCCGGGGCGGTGGCGGCGGTCGGCGTGTACACCTTCGTGGAGGGCGGGTTCGCCTTCGACGAGATGCTGGAGAACACGGCGATCGCCTCCGCCGTGCTGTTCTTCCTCACGCCGACGACGGTCGGGGCGATGCTCTTCGTGTGGCGGCGCACCGGCACCGTGCGGCAGCTGAAGGTGCCGCTCGTCGACGCGCTGAAGCTGCTGCTGCTCTTCGTCGGCTGCGTCTTCGCGACCGTGGGGATCTTCCAGGCGAGCGAGGCGGTGGGATTCGTCCCCCGGCTGCTGCTGTCGCTCGCCGGCCTGTGGATGGCCGTCTTCGTGGCGGCGGGCGCCGTGCGGCTGTCCGGCAACTTCTTCGGCACCGCCGCCGTGCACCGCTGTCTGCCGCCCCTGCTGGCGACGGTGACGACCTGGCTGATGGCCGTCCCCGACCTGGTCACGGGCGATCTGCACGGTCTGAGCCTCACCATGGGCGTCGTCTTCATCCTGGGCGCGCCGCTGACCGTCACCGGCATCGCCCTGGTGGAGACCCGCCGGCTTGGGCGGCGCTACGGCATCCGTCTCGCGGCCCATCCGGCGACCCTGCCCCCGACGCCCGCACCGCAGCGGACCCCGCCGCCGGCCCAGTGGCCCACGCCGTCCGGGACCCACCCCTACGGGGCGCCGTACGCGCCGGGCGCGGGCGGGCCGTATCCGCAGGGCGCCCCGTACACCCAGGGCGGTGGAAACCCGTACGGGCACGGCGGCGGGAACCCGTACACACACGGCGGCGGGAACCCGTACGCGCCGTGGCCGCCCCACCCGGGCGGGCGGCCGCACGGCGGCTGACCGGCCGCAAGCGAGCGGCCGGGCCGCTGCGCTCACGCCGCACCTGGGCCGCCGCGCTCACGCCGCCGCGCTCACGCCGCCGTGCTCACGCCGCGGCGGGGCCGCCGCACCCGGGCCTGTGCTCAGGCCACCGCGCTCAGGGTGTCCGCGAGTCTGCGCCGGGCCGCGCGGGACGCCGGGAGCGCGGCGAGGGCGCACGCGCCCAGCACCGCCGCCGCGGCGAGCAGCGCCAACAGGACCGGCGACGGCCCCCGCGCGATCCCGGCGCCGATGCCGCTCGACCGGCCCTGGGCGTCGATCAGCCACCGGGCGAAGGGCGTGCCCACGGCGGTGGCGGCGAGGACCGCGGCCAGGACGGTGCAGCCGGTGGCCGTGACCGTGACCGCGGTGATCTGCCGGGGGGACAGCCCCACGGCCTTGAGGGCGAGCAGGTCCCGCTCGCCCTCGCGCACCGTGCCGCCGATCACGGTGAGCAGTTCGATGAGCCCGATCAGGGCGAGGACGGCGATCAGGCCCGCGACCACCGCCCGCAGCGAGGACAGCCCGTCGGCCGGGTTGGTCACGGTGTGCACGTCCAGGCGGCCCTGCCCGGCGGCGGTCAGCCGGCCGGCGACCTCCCGCGCGTCCGCGCCGGGGCGCAGCCGGAGCTGGTAGAGCGTGGGGCCCAGGCCCGGGTCGTTCTCGCGCAGGGTGTCCAGCGACGTGGAGATGACCCGACCGGCGTTCTCCGGCTCGATGCTGCGGCCGACGATGTGCAGGATCTGCGGCTGCTCCCCGACGGTCACCCGCACCCAGTCGCCCACCCGCGCGTCGAGCAGGTCGAGCAGGCCCTGTCCGGCCACCGCCTCGTCGCGGCCGTGCGGCCGGTCGCCCTCCGCCAGAGCGTACGGGTACGGTTCGCGGCCGGTGCCGAGGCCTCGCAGGGCGATGGTGGCCGTCTGGCCCGGAACCAGGGCCGCCACCTGCGCGCCGGGGTAGGCGGCGGCCACCTGCGGATCGCGCTCCAGCAGGGCGAGGGCGTCCGGGCCGCTCGCGCCGGAGTCGACGCGGACGCTCAGCGCGGCCGGGAGGCCGACCTGTTCGGGACTGCTGCGGAAGCGGTCGATGGTGGTCCAGGCGCTCATCGCGACCACGATCAGCAGCAGCGGAAGCGCCAGCCGGGCCACCGCCGCCGCCGACCGCGGGCGCTTGGCGAACGCCGTGTGCCAGCCGAGCACCAGCGCGGGCGGCAGCCGCAGTCCGAGCGCCCGGCGCGCCACGCCCGAGAGTGCCCCGCCCGTCGCGCCGGCCGGGCGCGGCACGGGCACCGGCGGCACCCGTCCGGCCCGCCACGCCGCGAGACCGGTCGTCGCGCCGATGAACAGGACCGCCCCCGCGGGCACCGCGACCAGCGCCGCCGCGGTGGCGGGCAGTCCCTGCCACACGCCGACGGCGTCGCCGAAGCGGCCCGGGATCCGGCTGCCCAGCGCCCGGATGAGCGCCGCCGCGGCGAGGGCCCCCAGCAGCGCGTACGTCAGGTGCTGGAACAGGAAGACGCGGACCACCTGGCCCGGTGTGAACCCGATCGCCTTGAGGACGGAGATGTCCCGCAGATGGCCGCGGATGCGGGTGGCGATCGCCCCGTGCACGGCGAGTCCGGCGGCGACCAGCGCGCCGAGCCCGAACAGGGCCAGCACCTGCCCGAGGAGGCGGTTGTCGCCCTGTGCCTCGGCCCGCGCCTGCCGCCAGGTCGAGACCTCGCCGACGGCGCCCGAGCCGAGCACGGTGACCGCGCGCTGCACGATGTAGTCGGTGTCGCCGGGATCCGACAGCCGCAGCCCGGTCACCTCGCCCCGCGGGTCGGGCAGGGCGGACGGCAGCGCCCACACCAGCCCGGGCTGCTCGCCGGGCCGGTAGCGGGGCTCGGCGCTGTCGGCGACGCCGAGGACGGTCAGTCTGCGCGCGGTGCCGGGCAGGGTGAGGGTGTCGCCGGGTTCGGCGAGCAGCGCGCGGGCCAGCCGGCTCTCCAGGACCACGCCGTCGGCGTCGCCGGGGTCGAGCCAGGAGCCGGACGTCAGCAGCGGCCGGCCCACGGCGGGCCGCGCGGGCGTGCCGCGCAGTTCGACGGAGGCGCGCGCGCCGCGCGAGACGACGGTCGCGGACTCGGTGGGGTAGGGGCCGGCCACCGACTCGACGCCGTCCAGTCCGGCCAGCTTTCCCACCCGCGCGGACGGGCCGGTGTGCAGATACACGTGCGCGCCGTTCGCCTGGGCGAACACCCGCTGCCAGGGGTTGGTGGCGTATCCGAACAGCGCCATGGCCAGCAGCAGCGAGCCGACGATGCCGGCGGTGGCGAGGACCAGGAACAGCGCCTCGCCGCGGTGGGTGCGCAGATCGGAGTGCGCCCAGCGCAGGACGGCTCGCACCGGCTCAGCCCCCTGTCTCGCGCCGTGCGGCGCCGCGGTCGTCCACGGGAACGGGCATGTCAGTCCCTGAGCTCCAGCACGCCGGACGTGCCCGCCGCGCGCGGGGGCACGCCGTCCAGTTCCGCGTCGTCGGCGATCCGCCCGTCGAAGAAGCTGATCACGCGGTCGGCGGCGCTGGCCAGCCGGGCGTCATGGGTGACCAGGACGATCGTCTGGCCGCGCCCGTGGAAGCGGGTCAGCAGCCGCATGACCTCGCGGGTGCCCCTGCTGTCCAGGCTGCCCGCGGGTTCGTCCGCCAGCAGCAGCGGCGGACGGTTGACGAGGGCGCGGGCCAGCGCGACCCGCTGCTGCTCGCCGCCGGACAGCTCGCCGGGCATGCTCCGCTCCTTGCCCGTCAGCCCCAGCTCGGCCAGCAGTTCCTCCCGCTCGGCGCGGGCCCGCCGGGGGGAGACCCCGGCGAGCAGCGCGGGCAGCTCCACGTTGTCGGCGACCGACAGGCCGGACACCAGGTTGAAGAACTGGAAGACGATCCCGAGGCGTTTACGGCGTTCCACCGCCCAGCGGGCCTCGCTGTAGCCGTCGGTGCACTCGCCGTCCAGCCAGAGGCTGCCGCTGTCCGGCCGCTGGAGACCGCCCAGCAGGTGCAGCAGCGTCGACTTCCCGGCGCCGGACGGACCGGTGACCGCCACGAACTCGCCCCGTCGCACCCGCAGGTCGACACCGCGCACGGCGTGCGCCGGGGCGCCCTCGCCGTGGTGGGTCTTGACCAGTCGCTCGGCGCGCAGCACGGGAGCGGGACTGTCGCTCACTGCGGCTCCTCCAGCTCTTCCTGGCACCGTTCCAGCCAGTCGAGGTCGGCCTGGAGGTGCAGCATCGCGCCCTCGATGAGGAGGTGCGCGACGCGGTTGTCGCGGTTCTCGGCGGCCGCCAGCTTCGACAGGTTGCGCATGGTCGTGAGGTACTGGCGCCGTTGTCGGTTGATGAGGGCGATCTGGTCGGCGAGACCGGTCTGCGGGGCGAGGGCCAGTTTCATGAAGAACTCGTCCCGCACGCGCGGTTCGTCCGCCGTCTCCTCGTACCAGTCGCGCAGCTCGTCGCGGCCGGCGTCGGTGAGGTGGTAGATCTTCTTGTTGGGCCGGCTCGACTGCTCGACCTCTTCGCCCTCGATCAGTCCCGTCTTCTCGAGGCGGCCGAGGGTCACATAGATCTGGCCGACGTTCGGCTGAGGGTACGCGGACCCCAGCAGTTGCTCAAGGTCCTGCTTGAGCTCGTAACCGTGGGCCGGGCCGCGCGCGAGGAGAGCCAGGAGGGGCAGGCGCACTCGTGCTGTCCTCCTCGTCTGCGTAATGTGCTCCAGGCCCTAGTATCGCCCATACCTAACAGGTATACATGGCCCCTGACGGAGGGCGAGGGCGCCCGGCGCCGGTGTACAGGGAGGAACCTATGCGGTGGATGCGCGCCGCCGGTAGGGGCCTTCTCGTCCTGATGGTCGTCCTGACCGGTTACGTCGCCTCCGGCGCGCACGCCGACGACGGCACGTCGGGCGACCGCGGCCCGCTCACCCTGGCCACCGCCGGCGACCTCACCGGCTATCTCGGCCCGCTCCTTGAGGGCTGGAACCGCGGCCACCCCGGCGAGAAGGTGACGCTGGTGGAGCTGCCGGACTCCGCGGACGAGACCCACGCGCAGATGGCCACGGACCTGCGCGGCGGCGACCGCGGCCGGTTCGACGTCCTCAACATCGACGTCAGCTGGACCTCGGAGTTCGCCGCGGCGGGCTGGATCCGTCCGCTGCCGCGCGACCGCTTCCCGCTGACCTCGTTCCTGCGGCCGGTCGTCGACACCGCCACCTACGACGGACGTCTGTACGCCGTCCCGTACGTGACCAACGCCGGCCTGCTGCTGTACCGCAAGGACGTCCTCGCCGCGGAGGGCGTCCCGCCGCCGCGCACCTGGGCCGAGCTGGAGCACGACGCGAAGACCATCGCCCCGCGGCACGGGCTCGACGGCTACGCGGGCCAGTTCCTGCCCTACGAGGGGCTCACCGTGAACGCGGCCGAGGCGGTGTACTCGGCGGGCGGCTCGATCCTCGGCGACGAGGGCGCCCGCGTCACCGTGAACTCGGCGGCCGCCCGCGAGGGCATCGGCTTCCTGGCCCGTGGGGTGCGCGAGGGCTGGATTCCGCGGGAGGCGCTGACGTACAAGGAGGAGGAGTCCAAGCAGGCCTTCCGCGACGGACGCCTGCTCTTCCTGCGCAACTGGCCCTACGCCTACGCCCTCGCGTCGGCCCCCGGCTCCCCGGTCGCCGGGCGGATCGGCGCCGTGCCGCTGCCCGGGCCGTCCGGGCCGGGGCGGAGCGTCCTCGGAGGCTCCAACCTGGCCGTCGGCACCCATGCGCGACACCTCGACTCGGCCGCGCGCCTGATCGCCTATCTGACCAGCGAGCCCGTGCAGCGCCAGGTCCTGGTGCGCGGAGCGCTGCCGCCCGTGCGCGCCGCGCTGTACGACGATCCCGCCCTGGTGCGCGCGTTCCCGTATCTGCCGACCCTGCGCGCGAGCGTGGTCCGCGCCGCGCCGCGCCCCGAGAGTCCGCACTACGACCAGGTGAGCCTGGTCGTGCAGGCCGTCGTGCGCGACGCGATGACCGGGCACGAGACGCCCGAGGACGCGGTGCGGCGGCTGGCGCGCGAACTGGCGGCCGTCTCCGACCGCTGAGGTCCCGCCGCGGTGGCCGCCGTCCGTGCCGCGGCGCAGGCCGTGAGCCGCGGCCCCGCACCGGCCCTTTCCTCGCATCTTTGCGCGCCCTAGTTACATGTTAGGTAACGCGCAAGCGTCTTTGTGTCTGATGGCACCCGGATAAATCCGCCTATACAGCGCCAACTCTTCGGTAGCTTCCGTCTTCTCATTGACACCCTCGCGACACGTCTACCTAACATGCATGCATAACCGCAGGGCTTTCACAGAGACGGGTCAATGGGTTGAACAGGCTCCCTTGGTGGCGCGACGCCGTGATCTACCAGGTCTACGTCCGCAGCTTCCTGGACAGCACGGGCGACGGGATCGGCGATCTCGCCGGGGTCAGGGCCGGGCTGCCGTACCTCAAAAAGCTCGGCGTCGACGGGATCTGGCTGAGCCCCTTCTACCCCTCGCCGCAGGCCGACCACGGCTACGACGTCGCCGACTACCGCGACGTCGACCCGGTCTTCGGCGACCTCGCCGAGTTCGACCTGCTGATGGCCGCCGCCCGCCGGCTCGGCGTCCGGGTGCTCCTGGACATCGTCCCCAACCACTGCTCCAGCGAGCACCCCTGGTTCCGCGAGGCCCTCGCCGCCGCCCCCGGCAGCGCGGCCCGCGCCCGCTTCCACTTCGCCGACGGCCGCGGCCCGCACGGCGACGAACCGCCCAACAACTGGCACGCCATGTTCGGCGGCCCGGCCTGGAGCCGGGTGACCGAGGCCGACGGCCGGCCCGGCCAGTGGTACCTGCACATGTTCACGCCCGAGCAGCCGGACTGGAACTGGCGCGACCCCGAGGTGGCCGCGGAGTTCGACCGGACGCTGCGCTTCTGGCTCGACCGGGGCGTCGACGGCTTCCGCATCGACGTGGCGGCCGGCCTCTTCAAGCACCCGGAGCTGCCCGACTCCCCGGACCCCGAGGCCGACGCCCGCACCCGCGACTCGGTCAACCCGCTCGCCTGGAACCGGCCCGAGGTGCACGACGTCTGGCGGCACTGGCGCTCGGTCTGCGACGCCTACGCCGCGCGGGACGGACGCGAACGCCTGCTGGTCGGCGAGGTGTCCGTGCCCACCGCCCGCGAACACGCCCACTACGTCCGGCCCGACGAACTCCACCAGGCGTTCTTCTTCGACCTGCTCAGCGCCCCCTGGGACGCCGGCGCCTTCCGCAAGGTCATCTCCGAGGCCATGCAGGACATCGCCGGCACCGGCTCCACGGTCACCTGGGTCCTCAACAACCACGACCAGGTCCGCACCGTCACCCGCTACGGCGAACCCGCCACCGGGGGCAGCGGCCTCGGCCCCGCCCGCGCCCGGGCCGCCGCCCTGCTGATGCTGGCGCTGCCCGGCGCCGCGTACATCTACCAGGGCGAGGAACTGGGCCTGCCCGAGGTCGTCGACCTGCCCGACGACGTCCTCACCGACCCGATCTTCCGCCGCACCGGCAGCCGGGCCCGCATCCGCGACGGCTGCCGGGTGCCGCTGCCCTGGTCCGGACAGGCCTCGCCGTTCGGCTTCACCTCCGGCGCCGAGGGCGCGAGGCCCTGGCTGCCGCAACCCGAGTACTTCGCCGAACACGCCACCGACCGCGCCCTCGCCGACACCCGCTCCTTCTGGCACCTGTACCGCGAAGGCCTCCAACTGCGCGCCTCACTGGAGCAGTTGGGCGAGGGCTCGCTGCACTGGCTGGAGACCGCCCCCGACGTCCTCGGCTTCACCCGCGGCGACGGCCTCGTCTGCGCCGTCAACTTCGGCACCGCGCCCACGCCCGCACCGGTCTCCGGCACCCCGCTGCTGTCCAGCGGTCCCTGTCCGGCCGGGGTGCTCCCCGGTTCGACGGCGGCCTGGTGGCTCACCGACCTCTGACCGGACCACCCGCCTGCGACCGGACCACTCACCTCCGACCTCCCCGCACGGCCCGAACGACCGTCATTTCCCCATTCCCCGAAGGGACATCAACGATGATGCGACGACGTACCACCCTGCTCACCGGCTGCACCGCCCTCGTCCTCGCGCTCGGCGCGACCGCCTGCGGAGGCGGCGAACCGGTCGCGGCCGGCGGCGGCGACCAGGCGCTCGGCGGCCAGACCGTCACCGTGGCCGGCGTCTGGTCCGGCAGCGAGCAGAAGAACTTCCAGAAGGTGCTGGACGCGTTCAGCGAGAAGACCGGCGCCAAGACGCAGTTCGTGTCCACCGGCGACAACGTCTCCACCGTCGTCGGCAGCAAGATCGAGGGCGGCAACGCACCCGACGTGGTCATGGTGCCCCAGGTCGGCGTGCTCCAGCAGTTCGCCGGGAACGGCTGGCTCAAGCCGCTGTCCCCGACCGTCCGCACCGCCGTCAAGGGCAACTACGCGAAGGTCTGGAACGACTACGGCAGCGTCGACGGCTCCCTGTACGGCCTCTACTTCAAGGCCGCCCACAAGTCGACCGTCTGGTACAGCCCGGACGCCCTCGCCCAAGCCGGCGTCCAGCCCCCCACCACCTACGGCGCCCTGCTGAAGGCCGGACACACCGTCTCCGACTCCGGCCTCGCCGCCTTCTCGGTGGCCGGCCAGGACGGCTGGACGCTCACCGACTGGTTCGAGAACGTCTACCTCTCCCAGGCCGGGCCCGCCAAGTACGACGCCCTCGCCGCCCACACGCTCAAGTGGACCGACGCGTCGGTGGTCCGGGCGCTCACCACCCTCGGCGAGCTGTTCAAGGACCGGCAGCTGATCGCGGGCGGCCAGAAGGGGGCCCTGAACACCGACTTCCCGGGCTCCGTGGAGAAGGTCTTCGGGCCGAAGCCCGAGGCGGGCATGGTCTACGAGGGCGACTTCGTCGCCGGGGTCGCCAAGGACCAGTTCGGCAGGACCATCGGCAAGGACGCGAACTTCTTCCCCTTCCCCGCGGTCGACGGCGGCGACGCCCCGGTGGTCAGCGGCGGCGACGCGGCCGTCGTCCTCAAGGACGGCAAGAACACCAAGGCCGGCATGGCGCTCGTGGAGTACCTGGCGACCCCCGAGGCGGCGGCCGTGTGGGCGAAGGCCGGCGGCTTCCTGTCCCCGAACAAGTCGCTCGACCTCGCCTCGTACGGCGACGACGTCACGCGCGCGACCGCCAAGTCCCTCGTGGACGCCGGCGACTCGGTCCGCTTCGACATGTCCGACCAGGCGCCGGCGGCCTTCGGCGGCACCAAGGGCGCGGGGGAGTGGAAGCTGCTCCAGGACTTCCTGCGCGACCCGTCCGACCCGAAGGCGACCGCGGCGGCGCTCGAGACCGCGGCCGCCAAGGCCTACAAGGGCTGACGGCCGTGACCGCGACCCTGCTGAAAGAGGCGAGCCCGCCCCCCGTCGGCGCCGCCGCCCCCCGCCGGCGCCCCCGGCGACGGGGCCGGATCATCGCCCTGCTCTTCGCGTTCCCGGCGCTGCTCCTGCTCGGCGCCCTCGTCGTCTACCCCGTGCTGTTCTCCGTCGGCCGCAGCTTCTTCGACGCCTCCGGCACCCGCTTCGTGGGCGGCGACAACTACACCGAGATGTTCCACGACCCGGCCACCCTCAACGCCGTGCGCAACACGGCCGTCTGGGTCGTCGTCGCCCCGGCCCTGCTCACCGGCCTCGGCCTGGTCCTCGCCGTCCTCGTGGAGAAGGTCCGCTGGGCGACGGCCTTCAAGCTGCTGCTGTTCATGCCGATGGCCGTGTCCTTCCTCGCCGCGGGCATCATTTTCCGGCTGGCCTACGACGAGGACCCGGACAAGGGCGTCCTGAACGCCGCCGTCGTCTCCGTCCACGACGCCTTCCGCAGCTCCTCCCCCTACCCCGACGGCCGGGCCCGCGAGGGCGGGACGCTGACCCGGGACGCCGACGGCGCCTACCGGACGGGCGCGAGCGCCTCCCCCGGCGACTCCCTCGCCCTCCCGCTGGTCGGCGTCCCGCCCAAGGACCTCCCCGCGGACGCCCGCCCGGCCTCCCCGGCCGCCGCCCGCAAGGCCGCGCCGGACGAGCTGCGCGGCGTCGTCTACCTGGACTTCACCCCCGGCGGGGGAGGAGAGCAGGGCAGGGTCGACCCCCGCGAGAGCGGGCTTCCGGGCGCGGCGGTCGAGGCGGTGCGCGACGGCCGGACGGTCGCGAGCACCACCACCGCCGCGGACGGCTCCTTCTCCTTCACCGGCCTGGACGCCGGCTCGTACACGCTCAGGCTGCCCGCGTCGAACTTCGCCCAGCCCTACGGCGGCGTCTCCTGGCTCGGTCCGGCGCTCGTCACACCGGCGATCATCGGGGCGTACCTGTGGATCTGGACCGGCTTCGCCATGGTGCTGATCGGCGCGGGACTCGCCGCGCTGCCCCGCGACGCGCTCGAGGCGGCGCGCATGGACGGGGCCAACGAGTGGCAGATCTTCCGGCGGATCACCGTCCCGCTGCTGGCGCCCGTCCTCACCGTGGTCTTCGTGACGCTGGTGATCAACGTGCTGAAGGTGTTCGACCTCGTTTACATCATCGCCCCCGGCCCGGTGCAGGAGGACGCGACCGTCCTCGCGACCCAGATGTGGCTGGTGTCGTTCGGCGGCGGCAACAACCAGGGCCTGGGCAGTGCCCTCGGCGTCCTGCTGCTGCTCCTCGTCGTCCCCGCCATGGTCTTCAACGTCCGTCGGTTCCGAAGGAGTCAGCGATGAACGCCGTACGGCGCGGCCTCGGCAACGGTGTCGTGCAGGTCGTCCTCGTGCTGGTGGGCCTGGTCTGGGTCACACCGCTGGCCGGACTGTTCCTGTCCTCGGCGCGGTCCGCCCAGGACACCGCGAAGGGCGGCTGGTGGACGGTGTTCGCCGCCCCCGGACAGCTGTCCTTCGACAACTACTCGGCGCTGCTCGCCGATTCGGGCATGACGCGCGCCTTCTGGAACACCGTGCTGATCTCGGTGCCGACGACCGTCCTGGTCGTGGTGCTCGCGGCACTGGCCGGATACGCGTTCGCCTGGCTGGACTTCCCGGGCCGGGACGCCGTCTTCCTCGGCGTGGTGGCGCTGCTGGTGGTGCCCGTGCAGATCGGCCTGCTGCCGGTGGCCAAACTCTTCGGGCGACTGGGCCTGTTCGGGACGATCCCCGGCGTCGTGCTGTTCCACGTGGCGTACGGCCTGCCGTTCGCGGTGTTCCTGCTGCGCAACTACTTCGCCGAGATACCGAAGGAGATGCTGGAGGCGGCGCGGATGGACGGCGGCGGCGAATGGCGGATCTTCACCCGGCTGGTGCTGCCGGTGGGCCGGCCCGCCCTCGCGAGCCTCGCCATCTTCCAGTTCCTGTGGGTGTGGAACGACATGCTCGTGGCGCTGCTCTTCGCCGACAGCTCCGCCCAGCCCCTGACCGTCGCTTTGCAGTCCCAGGTACGGCAGTTCGGCAGCAACATCGACGTCCTCGCCCCGGGCGCGTTCCTGTCCCTGATCGTCCCCGTGGCCGTCTTCTTCGCCTTCCAGCGGCACTTCGTGCAGGGCGTGATGGCCGGGTCCGTCAAATAGAACCGCCCCGCCGGGCACCGGGCTCGGACGGGGCGCGCACGCCGACGCGGGCGGGCGGCGGGGGTGGGGCGCCCCCGCCGCCCCTCGCTCACGGCGAGGCCGGAGGGTACAGCGACCGCGGCAGCCGGGAGGCTGCCGCGGAGTCCAGCAGCCACAGCGTGCGGGACCTGCCGCGGGCGCCCGCCGCCGGGGCCTGGATCTCGCCCGCGCCGGACAGGGCGATCGCCGCGGCCTGCGCCTTGTCCTCGCCGGCCGCGAGCAGCCACACCTCACGGGCCGCCCGGATCGCCGGGAGCGTGAGGGTGACGCGGGTCGGCGGGGGCTTGGGCGCTCCGCGCACGCCCACCACCGTGCGCTCGGTCTCCCGCACGGCCGGCAGCTCCGGGAAGAGCGAGGCCACATGGGTGTCCGGGCCGACGCCCAGCATCAGGACGTCGAAAGAGGGCACGCCGCCGTGGTTGCCGGGACCGGCCGCGCGGGCCAGCTCCTCGGCGTAGGCGACCGCGGCCGCCTCCACGTCCCCGCCGTGCGGACCGTCCGACGCGGGCATGGCGTGCACGCGCTCCGGGTCCACCGGGACGGAGTCCAGCAGGGCCTCACGGGCCTGCGTGACGTTGCGCTCCGGGTCGCCCTCGGGCAGGAACCGCTCGTCGCCCCACCACAGGTCCAGACGGCTCCAGTCGACGGCGTCCCGGGCGGGCGCCGACGCCAGCGCGGCGAGCAGCCCGTTGCCGTTGCGGCCGCCCGTCAGGACCACGGACGCCAGACCCCGCGAGGCCTGGGCGTCCACGATCTTCGTGATCAGCCGGGCCGCCGCGGCCTGCGCCATCAGCTCCTTGTCGTGGTGCACGACCAGCTGGGGGGTGCTCACTGCGGATCCGCTTTCCTGACCGGGGGCATCTGCGCCGGGGAGGGCCGGTCGGCGTCGCCCTGGTTCGCCGGGGCGGCGGCCGGACGGGCCGGTTCCGCGTCGCGGTCCGCGGCCGCCGGGTCCGCCACCGTGCGCACCGGGAGGGCCGGCGTGGGCTGCGCGGCGGCCGCGGCCCGCTCCGCCTCGCGCTCCGCGGCCGACTGACCGCCGAGCCGGTCCACGCCGAACCGCAGCGCGGACGCGTAGGTGTCGTCGGGGTCGAGCCTGCGCAGCTCCTCCGCGAGCAGCTCGGACGTCTCGCGGCGCTTGAGCGCCACCGCGCGGTCCGGCTGGCCCGGCAGCGCCAGGGTGGCCATCGCCCCGTCCGACCGGTGCAGGGTGATCGGGCCGCCGGTGGTCTCCATCCGGACCTGGGTCAGACCCGGACCGGCCGAGACCGCGCGCCGCACGTGCACACGGAGCCGGTCGGCGAGCCACATGGCGAGCAGCTCGACGCTCGGGTTGGACTCCTCGCCCGCCACCTCGGCGGACACGATCTCGCAGCTGACCTGGTCGAGCGCGGCGGCCAGCATCGAGCGCCAGGGGGTGATCCGGGCCCACGCCAGGTCCGTGTCGCCGGGCTCGTAGTTCTCGGCCCGGACCCGCAGCTCCTCGATGGGCTTCTCGGCCGCGTAGCTGTCGGTGACCCGGCGCTGCCCGAGGGCGCCCAGCGGGTCGCCCGCCGGGTCGGGCGGGGCGTCCACCGACCACCAGACCACCACCGGCGCGTCCGGCAGCAGCAGCGGCAGGACGACCGACTGGGCGTGGTCGGAGACCTCGCCGTACAGACGCAGGATGACGGTCTCGCCGCTGCCCGCGTCCGCGCCCAGCCGCACCTCGGCGTCCAGGCGGGACTGGGTGCGGCCCCGGGGGGAGCGCGAGACGCGCTTGATGACCACCAGCGTGCGCGAGGGGTGCTCGTGCGACGCGTCGTCGGCGGCCTTCAGGGCGTCGTAGGCGTTCTCCTCGTCCGTGACGACGACGAGGGTGAGCACCATGCCGACGGCGGGGGTGCCTATCGCGCGGCGGCCCTGCACCAGCGCCTTGTTGATCTTGCTGGCCGTGGTGTCCGTGAGATCTGTCTTCATGGCCGGCGCCAGCTCCGTCCGTCTCGCTCGAGCATCCGGTCGGCCTCGACGGGACCCCAGGTGCCCGACGGGTACTGCGCGGGCTTGCCGTTCTTGTCCCAGTGCCGCTCGATCGGGTCGAGGATCTTCCAGGACAGCTCGACCTCCTCCGTGCGGGGGAAGAGGTTCGAGTCGCCGAGCAGCACGTCGAGGATCAACCGCTCGTACGCCTCGGGCGAGGACTCCGTGAAGGACTCGCCGTAGGCGAAGTCCATCGACACGTCCCGGATCTCCATGGAGGTGCCGGGCACCTTGGAGCCGAAGCGCACGGTGATGCCCTCGTCGGGCTGGACGCGGATGACGATCGCGTTCGCGCCGAGCTCCTCGGTGGCCGTGGAGTCGAACGGGGAGTGCGGGGCCCGCTGGAAGACCACCGCGATCTCGGTGACGCGCCGGCCGAGACGCTTGCCGGTGCGCAGGTAGAACGGGACGCCCGCCCAGCGGCGGTTGTCCACGCCGAGCTTGACGGCCGCGTAGGTGTCGGTCTTCGACTGGGGGTCGATGCCGTCCTCTTCGAGGTAGCCGACGGCCTTCTCGCCGCCCTGCCAGCCCGCCGCGTACTGGCCGCGCACGGTGTCGCGGCCCAGGTCCTTCGGCAGCCGGACGGCGCCGAGCACCTTGGTCTTCTCGGCGGCCAGCGCGTCCGCGTCGAAGGAGGCCGGCTCCTCCATGGCGGTCAGGGCCATGAGCTGGAGCAGGTGGTTCTGGATGACGTCACGGGCGGCGCCGATGCCGTCGTAGTAGCCGGCCCGGCCGCCGATGCCGATGTCCTCGGCCATGGTGATCTGCACGTGGTCCACGAAGGACCGGTTCCAGATCGGCTCGAACATGGTGTTGGCGAAGCGCAGCGCCAGGATGTTCTGGACGGTCTCCTTGCCCAGGTAGTGGTCGATGCGGAAGACCTGGTCCGAGCCGAAGACCTCGTGGACGACCTTGTTCAGCTCCTCGGCCGAGGCGAGGTCGTGCCCGAACGGCTTCTCGATGACCGCCCGGCGCCACGAGCCGTTCTTCTGGTCGGCCAGCCCGTGCTTCTTCAGCTGCTGGATGACCACCGGGAAGGAACGCGGCGGCACCGAGAGGTAGAAGGCGAAGTTGCCGCCGGTGCCCTGTGCCTTGTCGAGCTCCTCGATCGTGCCGCGCAGCCGCTCGAAGGCGTCGTCGTCGTCGAAGGTGCCCTGCACGAAGCGCATGCCCTGGACGAGCTGCTGCCAGACCTCCTCGCGGAAGGGCGTGCGGGCGTGCTCCCTGACCGCGTCGTGGACCTCCTGTGCGAAGTCCTCGTGCTCCCACTCGCGGCGGGCGAAGCCGACCAGCGAGAAGCCCGGCGGCAGCAGACCACGGTTGGCGAGGTCGTACACGGCGGGCATGAGCTTCTTCCGCGACAGGTCGCCCGTGACGCCGAAGATGACCAGGCCCGACGGCCCCGCGATGCGCGGGAGCCGTCGGTCGGCGGGGTCACGGAGCGGGTTGGCTCCGTGACCGGTGAGGCCGGAAAGGGGCGACAAGTTCTCAGCCCTCCGAGGGGGCGAGGCGTTCCAGCTCCGCCTCGGTCGACTTGAGCAGGTCGTTCCAGGAGGCCTCGAACTTCTCGACGCCCTCGTCCTCGAGGAGCTGCACCACCTCGTCGTAGGAGATGCCGAGCTTCTCGACGGCGTCGATCTCCGCGCGGGCCTGCTCGTAGGTGCCGGCGACGGTGTTGCCGGTGATCGAGCCGTGGTCCTCGGTGGCGAAGAGGGTCGCCTCGGGCATGGTGTTCACCGTGTTCGGCGCCACCAGGTCGTCCACGTACAGGGTGTCCTTGTACGCGGGGTCCTTCACGCCGGTGGAGGCCCACAGCGGACGCTGCTTGTTGGCGCCCGCCTTCTCCAGCGCGGCCCAGCGCTCGCCGGCGAAGACCTCCTCGTACGCCTGGTAGGCCAGGCGGGCGTTGGCGAGGCCGGCCTTGCCGCGGGCGGCCTTGGCCTCGTCGGTGCCGAGGGCGTCGAGCCGCTTGTCGATCTCGGTGTCCACCCGGGACACGAAGAAGGACGCCACGGAGTGGATCTTCGACAGGTCCAGGCCGCGCTCCTTGGCCTGCTCCAGGCCGGACAGGTAGGCGTCCATGACCTGGCGGTAGCGCTCCAGCGAGAAGATCAGCGTGACGTTGACGCTGATGCCCAGGCCGATGACCTCGCCGATGGCCGGCAGGCCGCCCATCGTGGCCGGGATCTTGATCAGCGTGTTGGGGCGGTCGACCAGCCAGGCGAGCTGCTTGGCCTCGGCGACCGTCGGCTTGGTGTGGTGCGCCAGGCGCGGGTCGACCTCGATGGACACGCGGCCGTCCTGGCCGCCGGTCGCGTCGAAGACCGGGCGCAGGATGTCGGCGGCGTCACGGACGTCCGCCGTCGTGATCATGCGGATGGCCTCTTCGACCGTCACCTTGCGCGCGGCGAGGTCCGACAGCTGCTGGTCGTAGCCGTCGCCCTGCGAGATCGCCTTCTGGAAGATCGACGGGTTGGTGGTGACGCCCACGACGTGCTGCTGGTCGATCAGCTCGGCGAGGTTGCCGGACGTGATCCGCTTGCGCGACAGGTCGTCCAGCCAGATCGCGACGCCTTCTTCGGAGAGGCGCTTGAGTGCGTCTGTCATGGAATTACATCTCCTACGGTCGTGTGTGAGCGTCAGCGCTGGGCGGCGGCGAGGGATTCCCGGGCCTTCGCGGCCACGTTCTCGGCAGTGAAGCCGTACTCCTGGAAGAGGACCTTGCCGTCGGCGGAAGCACCGAAGTGCTCCAGGGAAACGATGCGGCCGGCGTCCCCGACGTACTTGTGCCAGGTCAGACCGATACCCGCCTCGACCGCGACACGGGCCCTGACGGACGGGGGCAGGACGCTGTCCCGGTACCCCTGGTCCTGCTCCTCGAACCACTCCACGGACGGCATGGACACGACGCGCGTGGGCACGCCGTCGGCCTCCAGCGCCTCGCGCGCCCCGACGGCGACGTGCACCTCGGAGCCGGTCGCGAGGAGGATCACCTCGGGCGTCCCGGTGGAGGCCTCGAAGAGCACGTACCCGCCCTTGGCGGCGCCCTCGTTGGGCTCGTAGGTGGGCACGCCCTGGCGGGTGAGGACCAGGCCGTGCGGGGCGCCCTTGCCGAAGACCTTCGTCCAGCGCCTGAGGATCTCGCGCCAGGCGATGGCGGTCTCGTTGGCGTCGGCCGGGCGGACCACGTTCAGGCCGGGGATGGCGCGCAGCGAGGCGAGGTGCTCGACGGGCTGGTGGGTGGGGCCGTCCTCGCCGAGGCCGATGGAGTCGTGCGTCCACACGTAGGTGACCGGCACGTGCATGAGGGCGGACAGCCGGACGGCGTTGCGCATGTAGTCGGAGAACACGAGGAACGTGCCGCCGTAGATGCGGGTGTTGCCGTGCAGGGCGATGCCGTTCATCTCCGCGGCCATGGAGTGCTCGCGGATCCCGAAGTGCACGGTGCGGCCGTACGGGCTCGCCTCGGGCAGCGGGTTGCCCTCGGGCAGGAACGACGACGTCTTGTCGATCGTCGTGTTGTTGGAGCCGGCGAGGTCGGCGGAGCCGCCCCACAGCTCGGGGATGACCGCGCCGAGCGCCTGGAGCACCTTGCCGGACGCGGCGCGGGTGGCGACGCCCTTGCCGGGCTCGAAGACCGGGAGCTTCTCCTCCCAGCCGGCCGGCAGCTCGCCCGCGGCGATGCGGTCGTACTCGGCGGCGCGGTCGGGGTTGTTGTCGCGCCACTGCTGGAAGGACTTCTCCCACACGGTGCGGGCCGCCTGGCCGCGCTCCAGGGCGCCCCGGGTGTGCGCGATGACGTCGCCGGCGACGTCGAACGTCTTGTCCGGGTCGAAGCCCAGGACGCGCTTGGTGGCCGCGACCTCGTCGTCGCCGAGCGCCGAGCCGTGCGCGGCCTCGGTGTTCTGCGCGTTCGGCGCGGGCCAGGCGATGATCGAGCGCATCGCGATGAAGGACGGCCTGTCCGTCACCGCCTTCGCGGCCTCGATGGCGTCGTACAGGGCGTGCGGGTCGAGGTCGCCGTCCGGCTTCGGGGCGACGCGCTGCACGTGCCAGCCGTACGCCTCGTAGCGCTTGACGGTGTCCTCGGAGACGGCCGTCTCGGTGTCGCCCTCGATCGAGATGTGGTTGTCGTCCCACAGCAGGATCAGGTTGCCGAGCTTCTGGTGGCCGGCCATCGAGGACGCCTCCGCGGAGATGCCCTCCTGGAGGCAGCCGTCGCCGGCGATCGCGTAGACGAAGTGGTCGAACGGCGACTCGCCCTGCGGGGCGTCCGGGTCGAACAGACCGCGCTCGTAGCGGGCGGCCATGGCCATGCCCACCGCGTTGGCGACACCCTGGCCCAGCGGGCCGGTCGTCGTCTCCACGCCCGTGGTGTGGCCGTACTCCGGGTGCCCCGGGGTCTTCGAGCCCCAGGTGCGGAACGACTTCAGGTCATCCAGCTCCAGGCCGAAGCCGGCCAGGTACAGCTGGGTGTAGAGCGTCAGGGACGAGTGTCCCGCGGACAGCACGAAGCGGTCCCGGCCCACCCAGTCGGCGTCCGCCGGGTCGTGCCGCATCACCTTCTGGAAGAGGGTGTACGCGGCCGGCGCGAGGCTCATCGCCGTACCGGGATGGCCGTTGCCGACCTTCTGTACGGCGTCGGCGGCCAGGACGCGGGCGGTGTCCACGGCCCGCTGGTCCAGCTCGGTCCACTCGAGGTCTGTGGTGGTCGGCTTGGTGCTCACCCTGGGTCAGGGCTCCTCTCCACATGTCACGCATGTCGAATGCCGGTGCACGCGGCGCCCACCGGACGTGGTCGAGCCTACCCCCGTGCGAACGCGCATTTTTTCGAGTCATTACAGACTGCCGGGTAGCTTCGCGATCCGCCTCCCGACCGGTGTGTTCCCTGTTCAGCAAGTGAATACGGAGCCGCTCGTACGAGTGCTCAACAGAGTGCTCGCCAGCTCTACCGACGCGTCCTCCAACACGACCCCACCCCGGCGGATAACGGGGTATGGGCAACGTCTACAGTGGCGTGGTACGCGCGAGCCTTTACGGGGAGTTCACACCCCCGGGCTTGCTGGGAGTCTCTGTCAGGGGTGTGCGTGACGGCCGTTGAATCCCGTCCAGTGGGGATCGTCGGGACGAGCCGGAGCCCGAGCCGGCGGCCGGTCGGGGCCCGGGTCAAGGCGTTCGTGGCGCTGACCAAGCCGCGGATCATCGAACTGCTGCTGATCACCACCGTCCCGGTGATGTTCCTGGCGCAGCAGGGCGTTCCGGACCTCGGTCTCGTCCTCCTGACCTGCCTGGGCGGCTATCTGTCCGCGGGCGGCGCGAACGCCCTGAACATGTACATCGACCGCGACATCGACGCGCTGATGGACCGCACCTCGCAGCGGCCGCTGGTCACCGGCATGGTCAGCCCGCGTGAATGCCTCGCCTTCGGCATCACCCTCGCGGTGGGTTCGACCCTGCTGTTCGGGCTGACCGTCAACTGGCTGTCGGCCTGGCTCGCCCTCGGCGCGCTCCTCTTCTACGTGGTCGTCTACACGATGATCCTCAAGCGCCGCACCTCGCAGAACATCGTGTGGGGCGGCATCGCCGGCTGCATGCCGGTGCTGATCGGCTGGTCCTCGGTCACGGACTCCCTCTCCTGGGCCCCGGTCGTCCTCTTCCTGGTGATGTTCTTCTGGACGCCCCCGCACTACTGGCCGCTGTCGATGAAGGTCAAGGACGACTACGCGCGCGTGGGCGTGCCGATGCTGCCGGTCGTCGCCTCCAACAAGACCGTCGCCCGGCAGATCGTCCTCTACAGCTGGGTGATGGTCGGCGTCTCGCTGCTCCTTCAGCCGCTGGGCTACACCGGCTGGTTCTACACCGCGGTGGCCCTGGCGGCCGGCGGCTGGTGGCTGTGGGAGGCGCACGGACTCCAGAACCGGGCGAAGGCCGAGGTCACCGGCGGCAAGCTCAAGGAGATGCGGCTCTTCCACTGGTCCATCACCTATGTGTCGCTGCTGTTCGTGGCGGTCGCGGTGGACCCCTTCCTGCGCTGACGTCTCATCTCGCGGCCCGACGGCCGGGGTGCGTGGCCAAGGCCACGCACCCCGGCCGTCGCCGTTCGATCTACCCGTCGGTAGCATCCTGGCCATGGCAGACACCAAGCAGGTTGACGAGGCGGCCGACGCCAGGCGGGCCGCCAGGGCCGAGCGCAGGGCGGCGCGGCTCGCCAAGCGGATCAGCGCGTTCTCCAAGGCGCACGGCGGGGCCGAGGGCCAGATCGCGTACATCGGCGAGCGCGGCGCCCGCATCGTGCTCGTCGGCGAGGACGGCGGCTGGGGCGACCTGGTGGCCCCCTCCGTCGCGGTGGCCGAGCAGGCCGTGCACAAGGCCGGGATCACCGCCCACGAGTCCTTCGACGGCGAGTTCGCGGCCAAGGTGCGCACGGGCCCGTACGAGTGGACGCGGATGGCGGGCATCCAGGTCGGCGGACCGAAGAACGGCTGATCCTCCCGCACGCCAACACCTGACACCCGGTTCACCCGTTAGGACCCGTGGAAGCGACGTGGTCCATCTCCCGGGGAGTCCGGATGCTCGAAACGCCGTCCTTGGTGGACCAGTACTGCCACGGCGTCCTGAGAACGGAGCTGGGCCTCGGCACCTTCGAGGCCCAGCTGGCCCGCACCGAGGGCCCGCCCGCGCCGGGCACGACGCTCTTCGACACGCAGACCGGCTTCGCGGTACGCCGCTGGTGCCCCCCGCTCCTCGGCCTGGAACCGCACGCCCCGCCCGCCCGTTATCTCGCCCGGCGTCGTGAACTCGGCGTACTGGAATCGGGCCGCCGGCTGCTGCGGGGCAGCGGCATCACCACCTACCTGGTCGACACCGGGCTGCCCGGGGACCTCACCGGGCCCGGCGAGCTGGCCGGCGCGGCAGCGGCCGAGGCCCGCGAGATCGTGCGGCTGGAGCTCCTCGCCGAGCAGGTCGCCGACACCTCCGGCACCGTCGAGTCCTTTCTCGCCAACCTCGCGGAGGCGGTCCACGCGGCGGCCGCGACCGCCGTGGCTTTCACCTCCGTCGCGGGCGTCCGGCACGGACTGGCCCTCGCGCCCGAGCCGCCCGGCCCGGGGGAGGTGTGGGCCGCCGCCGGACGCTGGCTGGCCGCCCGCGGGGCCGGCGGCGAGCTGAGCGACCCGGTGCTGCTGCGCCACCTGCTGTGGATGGCCGTCGCCTCGGAGCTGCCCCTGCAACTGCACGCCGGACTCGGGGCGCCCGGAGCGCGCATCGACCGCACCGACCCCGCCCTGCTCACGGACTTCGTCCGGGCGACCGCCGGGCTCGGCACCGACCTCGTCCTGCTGCACGGCTACCCCTACCACCGCCACGCCGCCCACCTCGCCGGGGTCTTCCCGCACGTCTACGCCGACTCCGGCGCGGCGCTCGTGCGCACCGGCGCCCGCGCGGCGACGGTCCTCGCGGAGATCCTGGAACTCGCCCCGTTCGGCAAGATCCTCTTCTCCAGCGGAGCCCACGGCCTGCCCGAGCTGCACGTGGTCGGGGCGATGCTGTTCCGCGAGGCCCTGGCCCGGGTGCTGGGGGCCTGGGTCGCGGAGGGCGCGTGGTCGCCGGGCGACGCGCAACGGGTCGCCGGCCTGATCGCGGCGGGCAACGCCCACCGGGTGTACCGGCTGGGCTGAGGGGGGAACGGGTCACCGCGTATGCGTGAGCGGGGCCGGCGCGGCCTGTGCCCGCGGGGCCCCCGCGGGTCCCTCGCGCAGTGGATCAGGCGCGGGTGCCGACCGTGGCCTGTGCCGACGGGCCCGGCAGGTCGACCGGCGTCGCGGACCGTTCGCGCAGCGCCAGCGGCACGCGCAGGACCGCGATCCACACCAGGCACGATCCGAGCATGTGCAGTCCGACGAGGATCTCGGGCAGGTCGGTGAAGTACTGGACGTAGCCGATGACGCCCTGGGAGAGCAGCACCAGGAACAGGTCCCGGGTGCGGTCCAGCGGGCTCTTCGGCGCGTCGACCGCCTTGAGGATGAACCACAGGGCGAACGTCAGCGTCACCACGATCCAGGCGAGAACGGCGTGCAGCTTGGCCACCGTCTCCCAGTCCAGCGGCATCCGGGCGACCTCGCTGGAGTCGCCGGCGTGCGGGCCCGCGCCGGTGACCACCGTGCCGACGGCGATCAGCAGCCCCGCGGCCAGCACCAGGAACCAGACCAGCTGGCGCACGGGCCGGCCGACCAGCGCCCGGGGCTCCGCGTCGCCCTCCGAGGACCGCCGCCACATCACCGTGGCGACCGCGATCAACGCCGAGGCGGCCAGGAAGTGCGCCGCGACCGTGTAGGGGTTCAGGCCGACGAGCACGACGATCCCGCCGAGCACGGCGTTGCTCATCACCAGCCAGAACTGCGCCCAGCCCAGCCGGGTCAGGCTGCGGCGGTACGGCTTCTGCGAGCGCGCGGCGATGATCGCCCAGCCGACGGCCGCGCACAGCACGTACGTCAGCATGCGGTTGCCGAACTCGACGGCGCCGTGGAAGCCCATCGCGCTCGTCGCGGTGAGCGAGTCGTCGGTGCACTTGGGCCAGGTCGGGCAGCCCAGGCCGGAACCCGTCAGGCGGACCGCGCCGCCGGTGACCACGATGACCACCGACATCACGAGCGCGAACAGGGCCGCGCGCCGGACCGTCCGGGGGGCCGGGGTCCAGCGTGCGGCGATGAAGGAGAGGGGGTTGCGCACGGCGGCTACGGCGTCGGCACGGGTCACGTTCAGCACGCCTCCATCGTAAGCGGGCCGCTTGTGCACGCTTTCACGAGGGTCCCTCGGGGCCGGGCCGCGCTACTCCCAGCGGAAGAACCGGCCGGCCGCCGCGAGCCCGGCGACCGCCCAGGCCGCGAGGATCCCCAGGTCGCCCCAGGGCATCCCGGCGCCGTGCTGGAGCACGTCGCGCAGCCCGTCGGAGAGCGCCGTGACCGGCAGCAGGGCGAGGACGTCCTGCGCGGCGGGCGGGAACTTGTCGAGCGGCACGATCACCCCGCCGCCCACGAGGAGCAGCAGGAAGACCAGGTTGGCCGCGGCGAGCGTCGCCTCGGCCTTCAGGGTGCCCGCCATCAGCAGACCGAGGCCGGAGAAGGCCGCCGTGCCGAGGACCAGCAGCAGGACGACGACCGCGGGGTTGCCGTGCGGGTCCCAGCCCAGCGCGAAGGCGATCGCCGTCAGCAGGATCACCTGGAGGACCTCGGTGACCAGCACCGACAGCGTCTTCGCCGTCATCAGCCCCCAGCGCGGCAGGGGAGAGGAGGCCAGGCGCTTGAGGACGCCGTAGCGCCGCTCGAAGCCGGTCGCGATGGCCTGCCCGGTGAAGGCCGTCGACATCACGGCGAGCGCGAGGATGCCGGGAGCGAGGAAGTCCACGGCCTCGCCGGCGCCCGTGTCCACGATGTCCACTCCGCTGAACAGGACCAGCAGCAGGGTCGGGATCACCACGGTGAGCAGCAGCTGCTCGCCGTTGCGCAGGAGCATCCTGGTCTCCAGCGCGGCCTGGGCCCCGATCATGCGGGGCAGGGGGGCGGCCCCGGGGTTCGGCGTGTAGGTGCCGGTGGCGGTCACGAGCGCAGCTCCTTGCCGGTCAGTTCGAGGAAGACGTCCTCCAGGGTGTGCCGTTCGACCGAGATCCGCTCCGGCATCACCCCGTGCTGCGCGCACCACGAGGTGACCGTCGCGAGCAGTTGCGGATCGACCTTGCCCATCACCCGGTAGGAGCCCGGGGTCAGCTCGGCCGCGGAGCTGTCGGCGGGCAGCGCCTTGAGCAGCGAGCCGACGTCGAGGCCGGGACGGCCGGCGAAGCGCAGGGTGTTCTCGGCGCCGCCCCGGCACAGCTGCTCGGGGGAGCCCTGGGCGATGACCCCGCCCGCGTCGATGATCGCGACGTCGTCGGCGAGCTGTTCGGCCTCGTCCATGTAGTGGGTGGTGAGGATGACCGACACGCCGTCCGCGCGCAGGTCGCGCACGAGGTCCCAGGCGGCGCGGCGGGCCTGCGGGTCGAGGCCGGCCGTCGGCTCGTCCAGGAACACCAGCTCCGGCCGGCCGACGACGGCCATCGCGAGCGCGAGCCGCTGCTGCTGGCCGCCGGAGAGCCGGCGGTAGGCCGTGCGGCCGCAGGAGCCGAGCCCGAGGCGTTCGACGAGCGCGTCGACGTCCAGCGGACGCGCGTGCAGCCGGGCCATGTGCCGGAGCATCTCGTCGGCCCGCGCCCCGGAGTACACACCGCCCGACTGGAGCATCACGCCGATGCGGGGGCGCAGGTCGGCGGCCTGCCGGACCGGGTCGAGACCGAGGACGCGGACCGTGCCGGAGTCCGGTCTGCGGTACCCCTCGCAGGTCTCGATCGTGGTCGTCTTGCCGGCGCCGTTGGGCCCGAGGACGGCGGTGACGCCCGCCCCGGCCGTCAGGTCGAGGCCGTTCACCGCGGTCTTCGCCCCGTACCGCTTCACCAGGGCCTGGACCCGGACGACAGGCTCGCTTCGCATGACCCCAGAGTCTAGGTTCGCGGGCCGCGGCCCGGACCGCGGGGTGCGCGAACCGGCCGCCCGCGGGCGACGGGTGCGGCGGGCGCGCTCAGAACCCGTCCTCGCGGGGCCGGTGCACCGCCAGCCACCGCTCGGCGTAGGCCACCGCGTCGGCGACCGGGAACAGCCGCGCCTCTGCCGCGCCGACCCTGCCGCGCACGACGGCCCGGTCGCGTTCGAAGTCATGGCCCAGCTCGTCGAAGCGGTCGGCGTCGACGGACACCTCGGTCACGTCCTCCCAGCCATGCGGGCCGGGCCGCCCCACGCGCACCAGGGGCGCGGGAACGCGGTACTCGGCGAGGTGGAAGGCGGTGCAGGAGTCGTAGCCCGCGCCGAGCAGCAGCACCCGGGCGCCCCGCTCCTCCAGCCGGGCGAGCGGGCTGTGCTCGCCCAGCCGGCAGTCCGGCGCGTGCCCGGCCGTGATCTCGGCCGCCCGCGCCCCGAGCGCGGCGAACGAGGTCTGCGGGTGGGCGCTGCGCCGGGCGCCGGGCCAGGTGCGGACCGTCTCCGGGATCACCCCGACGCCCAGGGAGGGGGTGAGGAGCGGGTCGTAGGCGGGCATGGTCGCCCTGATGGTCTCCCACCACTGCTCGGGCACCGGCGGGTTGCGCCACACCGCCGGGTCGGACAGGTCGCCGGTGTGCGTCGGGACCACGAGCGTGCCGTGCGGGCCGAGCGCGTCCAGCAGCCCCCGCACGACCGTGACGGCGCCCCCGCACACCCAGCCGAGCGAGCGCAGCGAGGAGTGCACGAGCAGGATGTCCCCGGGTGCGACGCCGAGTGCGCCCAGCTCCGCCGCGAGGGAGTCACGGGTGACGAGTGGGCCGGTGGGAGGGGGTGTGGGCATGGTGTCGCAGTGTCCCCGAACGGTGTCGCGGGGGCCAGCGGTTTGTTCGCCGGACCTCCCCGCCCCACGGGGCGGGGAACCGTTTCCCCAGGTCAGATTAGGTTCACCTAAGTGACGCAGGGCACCGCCCCTCCCGCCGGGCCGCGCTTGCCTGTGTCCGAGGAATTACGCAACAATGGCGTTGTGAAAAACGTCGGCGAGGTTCGGGAGACCCCCACGGGGACCCCCCAGGAGGAGCTCGCGACCCGGGAGCGGTCCACCCGCAACCGCGTCGTGCGATCCATCCTGGACCACGGACCGTCGACCGTCACCGAGCTGGCCGGACGGCTGGGGCTGACCCCCGCCGCCGTGCGCCGCCACCTCGACGCCCTGGTCGCCGACGACGTCGTGCAGCCCCGCGAGCAGCGGGTCTACGGCGCGCGCACGCGCGGGCGCCCCGCCAAGGTCTTCGCGCTCACCGACTGCGGCCGCGACGCCTTCGACCAGTCCTACGACAAGCTCGCCGCGGACGCCCTGCGCTTCATCCAGGAGCGGTTCGGCGGGGACGAGGCGGTCGTCGCCTTCGCGCGCGCGAGGATCGCCGCGCAGGCCGACGCGTACCGCGAGGCGGTCGAGGCAGCCGCCCCCGAGGAGCGCACCGAAGCGCTGGCCAAGGCCCTGAGCGCGGACGGGTACGCTGCTACGGCGCGCAGCGCACCGGTCGGCGAGCAGCTGTGCCAGCACCACTGCCCCGTCGCCCATGTCGCGGAGAAGTTCCCGCAGCTCTGCGAGGCGGAGACCGAGTTCTTCTCCCAGCTGCTCGGAACGCACGTCCAGCGGCTGGCGACCATCGCGCACGGCGACGGCGTCTGCACGACGTTCATCCCCAGAGTTTCCACAGGCACCCACAACGCATCCGCAAGCACGGCCGGGAGGAACCCCGCATGACTCTCCCCACGGAGACTGCCCACCCCGAACTCGAGGGCCTGGGCAAGTACGAATACGGCTGGGCCGACTCCGACACCGCCGGCGCCTCTGCGAAGCGCGGCATCAACGAGGACGTCGTCCGGGACATCTCCCAGAAGAAGTCCGAGCCGGAGTGGATGACGAAGCTCCGCCTCAAGGGCCTGCGGCTGTTCGAGAAGAAGCCCATGCCGAACTGGGGCTCGGACCTGTCGGGCATCGACTTCGACAACATCAAGTACTTCGTGCGCTCCACCGAGAAGCAGGCGGAGTCCTGGGAGGACCTGCCCGAGGACATCAAGAACACGTACGACAAGCTCGGCATCCCCGAGGCGGAGAAGCAGCGCCTCGTGGCCGGTGTCGCGGCCCAGTACGAGTCCGAGGTCGTCTACCACCAGATCCGCGAGGACCTGGAGGAGCAGGGCGTCATCTTCCTCGACACCGACACCGCGCTGAAGCAGCACCCGGAGCTCTTCAAGGAGTACTTCGGCACGGTCATCCCGGTCGGCGACAACAAGTTCGCGTCGCTGAACACCGCGGTGTGGTCCGGCGGCTCCTTCATCTACGTGCCGAAGGGCGTGCACGTCGAGATCCCGCTCCAGGCCTACTTCCGCATCAACACGGAGAACATGGGCCAGTTCGAGCGGACCCTGATCATCGTCGACGAGGGCGCCTACGTGCACTACGTCGAGGGCTGCACGGCGCCGATCTACAAGTCGGACTCGCTGCACAGCGCCGTGGTCGAGATCATCGTCAAGAAGAACGCCCGCTGTCGCTACACGACCATCCAGAACTGGTCGAACAACGTCTACAACCTGGTCACCAAGCGCGCCGTGGCGTACGAGGGCGCGACCATGGAGTGGATCGACGGCAACATCGGCTCCAAGGTGACGATGAAGTACCCGGCCGTCTACCTGATGGGCGAGCACGCCAAGGGCGAGACCCTGTCCATCGCCTTCGCGGGCGAGGGCCAGCACCAGGACGCCGGCTCCAAGATGGTCCACATGGCGCCGAACACGTCGTCCAACATCGTCTCGAAGTCCGTGGCGCGCGGCGGCGGCCGCACCTCCTACCGCGGTCTCGTCGAGATCGGCGAGGGCGCGCACGGCTCGAAGTCCAACGTGCTGTGCGACGCGCTGCTGGTCGACACCATCTCCCGCTCCGACACGTACCCCTACGTGGACGTCCGCGAGGACGACGTGTCCATGGGCCACGAGGCGACCGTCTCCAAGGTCTCCGAGGACCAGCTCTTCTACCTGATGAGCCGCGGCCTCAGCGAGTTCGAGGCGATGGCGATGATCGTGCGCGGCTTCGTCGAGCCCATCGCGAAGGAGCTGCCGATGGAGTACGCCCTGGAACTCAACCGGCTGATCGAGCTGCAGATGGAGGGCGCGGTCGGCTAGGCCCCGCCCCCGTCCCGCCCCTGACAGCAGCGCAGCAGTTTTCTGACGTAGGAAGAGAGCAGACCGACAGCCATGGCTGAGGCTACGAATATCCCGGTGGGCAGCACCACCGCCGGCCAGATCGCGGTGGCCGCCGAGTCGACCGTCGCGACGCGCATGAGCGCGCCCCCGTCCTTCGACGTCGCGGACTTCCCGGTCCCGCACGGCCGTGAGGAGGAGTGGCGGTTCACGCCGCTGGAGCGGCTGCGCGGCCTGCACGACGGCACCGCCGTCGCCGCCGGCGGGGGCGTCAAGGTCGCCGTCGAGGCCCCCGAGGGCGTCGTCGTCGAACTCGTCGACCGCGACGACGCGCGCCTCGGCAGGGCGGGCGTCCCGGTGGACCGCGTCGCCGCCCAGGCGTACTCCGCGTTCGAGAAGGCCGGCGTGATCACCGTCCCCAAGGAGACGGTGCTCACCGAGCCGATCCGCGTCACGGTGCACGGCGAGGGCGGGGTCTCCTACGGCCACCAGGTCGTCGAGCTGGGCGCCTTCGCCGAGGCCGTCGTCGTCTTCGACCACACCGGTGACGCCGTGCTCGCCGCCAACGTCGACTACGTCCTCGGCGACGGCGCGAAGCTGACCGTCGTCTCCGTCCAGGACTGGGACGACAAGGCCGTGCACGTGGCCCAGCACAACGCGCTCGTCGGCCGCGACGCGACCTTCAAGTCGGTCGTGGTGACCTTCGGCGGCGACCTCGTCCGCCTGCACCCGCGCGTGACGTACGCGGGCCCCGGCGCCGAGGCCGAGCTGTTCGGCCTGTACTTCACGGACGCCGGTCAGCACCAGGAGCACCGCCTGCTGGTCGACCACAACGTCCCGCACTGCAAGTCCAACGTCGTCTACAAGGGCGCCCTCCAGGGCGAGGCCGCGCACGCCGTCTGGATCGGCGACGTGCTCATCGAGGCCCAGGCCGAGGGCACCGACACCTACGAGATGAACCGCAACCTCGTCCTCACCGACGGCGCGCGGGTCGACTCGGTGCCGAACCTGGAGATCGAGACCGGCGAGATCGTCGGCGCCGGCCACGCCTCCGCCACCGGCCGCTTCGACGACGAGCAGCTCTTCTACCTGATGGCCCGCGGCATCCCCGCCGACGAGGCCCGTCGCCTGGTCGTCCGCGGATTCTTCGCCGAACTCGTCCAGCAGATCGGCGTCGACGACATCGAGGAGCGCCTCCTCGCCCGGATCGAGACCGAGCTGAAGGCCACCGTCTGATGGCCGACGACCCCGCCCGCTTCGTCCGGGTCTGCGCACTGAGCGAGCTGGAGGAGGACACCCCGAAGCGGGTGGAACTCGACGGCACGCCGGTCTCCGTCGTCCGCACCGCGGGCGAGGTGTTCGCGATCAACGACATCTGCTCGCACGCGAACGTCTCGCTCTCGGAGGGCGAGGTGGAGGACTGCCAGATCGAGTGCTGGCTGCACGGCTCCTCGTTCGACCTGCGCACCGGCAAGCCGTCCGGCCTTCCCGCGACGCGCCCCGTCCCCGTATACCCCGTAAAGATCGAAGGGGACGACGTGCTCGTCTCCCTTTCCCAGGAGTCCTGAGGCACCCATGGCAACGCTTGAAATCCGAGACCTGCACGTCACCGTCGAGGCCGACAACGCCACGAAGGAGATCCTCAAGGGCGTCGACCTCACCGTGAAGCAGGGCGAGACGCACGCCATCATGGGCCCCAACGGCTCCGGCAAGTCGACGCTCGCCTACTCGCTCGCGGGTCACCCGAAGTACACCGTCACCGGCGGCACCGTCACCCTCGACGGCGAGGACGTCCTGGAGATGTCCGTCGACGAGCGCGCCCGCGCCGGCCTGTTCCTCGCGATGCAGTACCCGGTCGAGGTCCCCGGCGTCTCCGTGTCGAACTTCCTGCGCACCTCCGCCACCGCCGTCCGCGGCGAGGCCCCCAAGCTGCGCACCTGGGTGAAGGAGGTCAAGGAGGCCATGGAGCGCCTCCACATGGACACCTCCTTCGCCGAGCGCAACGTCAACGAGGGCTTCTCCGGCGGCGAGAAGAAGCGCCACGAGATCCTCCAGCTGGAGCTGCTGCGGCCGAAGGTCGCCGTCCTCGACGAGACCGACTCCGGCCTCGACGTCGACGCCCTGCGCATCGTCTCCGAGGGCGTCAACCGCGTCCGCGAGACCGGCGAGGTCGGCACCCTGCTGATCACGCACTACACGCGCATCCTGCGCTACATCAAGCCCGACTTCGTCCACGTCTTCTCGGGCGGCCGCATCGTCGAGTCCGGCGGCGCCGAGCTCGCCGACAAGCTGGAGAACGAGGGCTACGAGGGCTATGCGAAGCTCGACGGAGTCGACACGAAGGGTGGCGTATCAGCGTGACGCAGCTGCCGGGCCTCCTCGACGTCGAGGCGATCCGTAAGGACTTCCCCATCCTGGACCGCCAGGTCCACGACGGCCGGAAGCTCGTGTACCTGGACAACGCGGCGACGTCGCAGAAGCCGCGCCAGGTGCTGGACGCCCTCAACGAGTACTACGAGCGCTACAACGCCAACGTCCACCGCGGTGTGCATGTGCTCGCCGAGGAGGCCACGGCGCTGTACGAGGGCGCGCGCGACAAGGTCGCCGCGTTCGTCAACGCGCCCAGCCGCGACGAGGTGATCTTCACCAAGAACGCCTCCGAGTCGCTCAACCTCGTGGCCAACATGCTCGGCTGGGCCGACGAGCCCTACCGGGTCGACCACGAGACCGAGATCGTCATCACGGAGATGGAGCACCACTCCAACATCGTGCCGTGGCAGCTGCTGGCGCAGCGCACCGGCGCGAAGCTGAAGTGGTTCGGCCTCACCGACGACGGCCGGCTGGACCTGTCGAACATCGACGAGATCATCACGGAGAAGACGAAGATCGTCTCCTTCGTGCTGGTGTCGAACATCCTCGGCACCGTGAACCCGGTCGAGGCGATAGTGCGCCGCGCGCAGGAGGTCGGTGCGCTCGTGTGCATCGACGCCTCCCAGGCCGCGCCGCACATGCCGCTGGACGTGCAGGCGCTACAGGCCGACTTCGTGGCCTTCACCGGCCACAAGATGTGCGGCCCGACCGGCATCGGCGTCCTGTGGGGCCGCCAGGAGCTGCTCGAGGACCTGCCGCCGTTCCTCGGCGGCGGCGAGATGATCGAGACCGTGTCGATGCACTCCTCGACCTACGCCCCCGCCCCGCACAAGTTCGAGGCGGGCACCCCGCCGATCGCCCAGGCCGTGGGCCTCGGCGCGGCGATCGACTACCTGTCCGCCATCGGCATGGACAAGATCCTCGCCCACGAGCACGCGCTCACCGAGTACGCGGTGAAGAAGCTCGGCGAGGTCCCCGACCTGCGCATCATCGGGCCGACCACGGCCGAGGACCGGGGCGCGGCGATCTCCTTCACGCTCGGCGACATCCATCCGCACGACGTCGGCCAGGTGCTCGACGAGGAGGGCATCGCGGTCCGGGTGGGCCACCACTGCGCCCGCCCCGTCTGCCTGCGCTACGGAATTCCCGCGACCACACGAGCGTCGTTCTATCTGTACTCCACGCCGGCCGAGATCGACGCTCTGGTCGACGGTCTGGAGCACGTACGGAACTTCTTCGGCTGAGGGGTTGGCGAGCGAGCGGATGAAGCTGGACTCGATGTACCAGGAAGTCATCCTGGACCACTACAAGCACCCGCACGGGCGTGGTCTGCGCGATGGCGACGCCGAGGTGCACCACGTCAATCCGACGTGCGGCGACGAGATCACCCTGCGGGTGAAGTACGACGGCACGACGATCGAGGACGTCAGTTACGAGGGCCAGGGCTGTTCCATCAGCCAGGCCAGCGCCTCCGTGCTGAACGACCTGCTGGTCGGCAAGGACCTGACGGACGCGCGGAAGATCCAGGAGACCTTCCTGGAGCTGATGCAGTCCAAGGGGAAGATCGAGCCCGACGACGCGATGGAGGAGGTGCTGGAGGACGCGGTCGCGTTCGCCGGCGTCTCCAAGTACCCGGCCCGGGTCAAGTGCGCCCTCCTCAGCTGGATGGCGTGGAAGGACGCGACGGCCCAGGCCCTGGGCGGAGCCGAAGCCGAAAGGAACACGGCATGAGCGAGACCCTTGAGATGAAGCCCGCCTCGGAGGAGGAAGTCCGCGAGGCGCTGTACGACGTCGTCGACCCCGAGCTGGGCATCGACGTGGTCAACCTCGGCCTGATCTACGGCATCCACATCGACGACGCGAACATCGCGACGATCGACATGACCCTGACGTCGGCGGCGTGTCCGCTCACGGACGTCATCGAGGACCAGGCCAAGTCCGCCACGGACGGCCTGGTCAACGAACTGCGCATCAACTGGGTCTGGATGCCGCCGTGGGGCCCGGACAAGATCACGGACGACGGCCGCGAGCAGCTGCGCGCGCTCGGCTTCAACGTCTGACGACCCGACAGATGCGGCCCCCCGGCGACCGGCCGGGGGGCCGCATCTGTTCACGGATCTCTACGACGCGCCTTCCCCCGCGGGACGGACCGCGTGCGGGCGGACGTGCGCGGCGGCGCCGGCCGCCCTCAGCCGAGACCGCCGGCCAGGCGGAACATGAAGTCCTGGCGGCCGGTCGTGTTATAGCCGTACGGGTCCAGGCGCAGCCCGAAGTCCGCGTGCCGCAGCATGCGGTCGGGGTAGTTCACCGACCGGAACATCACCGTGTCGCCGTACGGGGACCGCGCCACGCAGAAGGTGGCGTCCTGGGCGAACAGGCCCGAACCGTCGTTGCCTTCGGCGCGCAGGACGAAGTTGCGGTGGCGCAGGTAGGCGCCGCCGGCCGTCCTGAACGACAGGCATGAGCTGTCGGCCAGTCCGGCGACCACGTCGAAGGTGGAGTCGGCGCGCGATTCCGGGCCGCGCGGCGTGTCGAGCCGCACCAGACCCTGGCTCACATGCCAGTAGCGGCCTGGGTAGTTGACCGCCTCCACGGACCGCCCGACGGCGGCCGGTCCCGGATCGGACGGCTTCTTCGTCGGCTTCGGCGCGGGTGCGGTCGACGCGCCCGGCGACGAACTGCCCTGTGCCGCGGGCGAGGACGACACCGACGGGGACGCCGACGGCGAGGCGGACGGGGACCCGCTCCCGTGGCCCGTGGGCGTCGCCGAGGCGCCCGCGGAGGGCGTGGCGAACGAGATCAGACCGCCGCCCTCCGTCTCGTCGTCCGCGAGCGTTCGCCCCTGCCGGGCGGCCGACGTCTCGTCAGCAGGCCTGTCGTTCAGGGCGATGGCGGTCACACAGGCCACGATGGTGGCCACGGCGAGAGCGCCGGCCAGCCACAGGCGTCGTGTTCCGGGGGCCCGGGAACTGTCCGGGGCCCAGCCGTTCTCCCAGGGTTCTTCCTGGTGCGGCCGGGACTTGTTCATTGGCATGCGCTGGTCCTCCAGGGGCGCCCATGACCGCGGCCGCGGTTGCGGCTGCGACGGCCCGGTGTGTGAACGGTGAAACAGTAGTGGAACGGGAGGCTCGCGTTCAGCCGTTTGGGTGAGCGCTTTCCATAACGCTTTCGACTCCGCACGCGATATGTACAGGCGTACGCATCGCTGTGTACGCTCGTACACATGGGATACCTGACGCTCGCCGGCGCCATCGCCGCCGAGGTGGCCGCGACCACGGTCATGAAGTACAGCGACGGCTTCAGCAGACTCTGGCCCTCGCTGCTGACGGTCGTCGGCTACGTCGTCTCCTTCTTCCTCCTGGCCCGGACCCTGAAGACCGTCGGCATCGGCACCGCGTACGCCATCTGGGCCGGCACCGGCACCGCCGCCATCGCCCTCCTCGGCCTGACCCTGTTCGGCGAGTCCCTGACCCTCGCCAAGGCCGCCGGCCTCCTGCTGATCATCGCGGGAGTCGTCGTGCTGAACCTGGGAGGTGCGCACTGATGCCCCGCCGTCACGACCCCGAACGCCGCCAGCGGATCATCGACGCGGCGATCCGCGTCGTCGGCGCCAGAGGCCTGGCCGGGCTGAGCCACCGCACGGTCGCCGCCGAGGCGGACGTGCCGCTGGGCTCCACCACCTACCACTTCGCCACGCTCGACGAGTTGATGACCGCGGCCCTGCGCCAGGCCAGTGAGGGCTTCGCCAAGGCGGTCGCCGCGCGCGGCCGGCTGGCCGGCGCCGACGCCGACCTCCCCGCCGAACTGGCCGGACTCCTCGGCGAATGGCTCGCCGGCGACCGCACCGGCGTGGAACTGGAGTACGAGCTCTACCTAGCCGCCCTGCGCCGCCCGGCCCTGCGCCCCGTCGCCGCCGAATGGACCGAGGACACGGCCGCCCTGCTCGCCCGCCACACCGACCCCCTCACCGCCCGCGCCCTGGTGGCACTGATGGACGGCATCTGCCTCCAGGTCCTGCTGACGGGCGCGCCCTACGACGAGGAGTACGCCAGGCAAGCGCTCTCCCGCCTCATGCCCGACCCCAACCCCTGACCGCACCGGCCCGTCCCCACGGTTTCGCGGGTTCACGGCTGCGCGGCTCCACGGGCCGCGACGGACAGGACGGCGCGCCTCGGCGCGGACCGTGGCCTCAGGGACGGCAATGGCGGCCGGGCGGCAATGGCGGCGGCAATGGCGGCCGGGTCGGGCGGGATGCCGGCGGAGTCGGAGGAGGGGGAGCGAGGGCGTGCCGGACGAGGGCCGGCCGCGCCCGCCGGACCGGCACCTGAGACACCGCTGCGCGGGTTGGCCTCCGCGGGCCCGCGCCGGTTAGGTTGCCCTCATGACCGACACGACTGCTCCCCGCACCACCGGCGCCGTGGCCGGCGGCCTCGCCACCATCGCCGCCGACGGCACCGTTCTCGACACCTGGTTCCCCGCCCCCGAGCTGGTCGCGGAGCCGGGCCCCTCCGGCACCGAGCGGCTGTCCGCGGAGCGGGCCGTGGAACTGCTCGGCGCGGGCGCGGCCAAGGCGATCGGCCCGGACGCCCGCCGTGGCGTCGAGGTCGTCGCGGTCCGCACGGTCATCGCCTCGCTGGACGACAAGCCCCTCGACGCGCACGACGTCTACCTGCGCCTCCACCTCCTCTCCCACCGGCTGGTCAAGCCGCACGGGCAGAGCCTGGACGGCATGTTCGGCCACCTCGCCAACGTGGCGTGGACCTCGCTCGGACCGGTCGCCGTGGACGACGTCGAGAAGGTCCGGCTGAACGCCCGCGCCGGGGGCCTGCACCTCCAGGTCACCTCCATCGACAAGTTCCCCCGCATGACGGACTACGTGGCCCCCAAGGGCGTCCGCATCGCCGACGCCGACCGGGTCCGCCTCGGCGCGCACCTCGCCGAGGGCACCACGGTCATGCACGAGGGCTTCGTCAACTTCAACGCCGGCACCCTCGGCACCTCCATGGTCGAGGGCCGCATCTCCGCGGGCGTCGTCGTGGGCGACGGCTCGGACATCGGCGGCGGCGCCTCCACGATGGGCACGCTGTCCGGCGGCGGCAGCGTCATCATCTCCATCGGCGAGCGCTGCCTCGTCGGTGCGGAGGCGGGCGTCGGCATCGCCCTCGGCGACGAGTGCGTCGTCGAGGCCGGCCTGTACGTCACCGCGGGCACCCGCGTCACCATGCCCGACGGCCAGATCGTCAAGGCCCGCGAACTCTCCGGCGCCTCCAACATCCTGTTCCGCCGCAACTCGGTCACCGGCGCCGTCGAGGCCCGCCCGAACAACGCGGTCTGGGGCGGCCTGAACGAGATCCTGCACAGCCACAACTGACCGACGGCGGCCGTGACCCGCGGCCGCCCGGACGACCACCCTCCCGACCTGCCGCCGGACCGCCGGCGGGCGATCGGCGCCGGTCGTCGTCGAGCGCCCTTCCACGGCCCGAAGACGGCCCGGGAGGGCGCTCGCGCGTCGGAGAGATGCGCGACGAGCACCGTGCGAGGCGTTCGCCGAGCGTGCTCCGCGCTCTCCACGCCGAGCCCCGCGCTGCCCCGGCCGGCCGCCGTCGGCCGGAGACGAGGGCGGCCGACCGACCCGCAGCCGACGGCAGTTCGGTTCCGTCACGGGGTCGTCAGGACGACCAGTTGCTGGGTGGCTCGGGTCATCGCCACGTAGTGGTCGACCGCTCCCTGGACGCCCTCGCCGAACTTCTGCGGGTCGACGAGGACGACGAGGTCGAACTCGAGGCCCTTCGACAGTTCGGGGGTGAGGGAGCGGACGCGGGGGGTGGCGCGGAACGTGGGGTCGCCGATGACGCAGGCGATCCCGTCCGCGTGCTCGGCGAGCCAGGCGTCGAGGACCGACCGCAGCTCCGTGACGGATCCGTGGACGACGGGGGTGCCGCCGCTGCGGATCGAGGACGGCACGTTGGCGTCCGGGAGCACCGCCCGGATGACCGGCTCGGCCTCGGCCATGATCTCCTGCGGCGTGCGGTAGTTGATGCTCAGGGAGGCCAGGCTGATCCGGTCGAACCCGATCCGGGCCAGCCGTTCCTGCCACGACTCGGTGAAGCCGTGCCGGGCCTGGGCGCGGTCGCCGACGATGGTGAAGCTGCGGGAGGGGCAGCGCAGCAGCAGCATCTGCCACTCCGCGTCGGTCAGTTCCTGCGCCTCGTCGACGACGATGTGCGCGAACGGGCCGGCCAGCAGGTCCGGGTCGGCGACCGGCAGTTCGGCGTCGTCGACCAGGCTGACCTTGGCGTCCTCGCCGCTCAGCATGGTCACCAGGCCCTCGCCGTCGTCACCGTCGGCCCCCGAGTCGGCCACGGCCCGGATCAGGTTGTCCACGACGAGGTCCATGCGCTCGCGCTGGGCGGCGAGGACGGCCTTGTGCCGCCGGGCGCGCAGGGCCGCCTCCGGGTCGCCGACCCGGTGGCGCGCCGCGTCCAGGATCGGCAGGTCGGACACCGTCCAGGCGTGCGCCAGGGCCTGCGCACGCTGTAGCAGCTTGACCTCGTCCGGCTTCAGCCACGGCGCGCACATCCTCAGGTAGGCGGGCACCGTCCACAGATCGCCGACGACGTCGGCCGCTTCGAGCAGCGGCCACGCCCGGTTGAACGCCGCCGCCAGCTCCCGGTTCTGCAGCAGCGACTTGCGCAGCAGCGCGGGCGGGGCGTCGCCGTCGTGCTTGTCGGCGAGGATCGTGAGCAGTTCCTCCCAGACGTGCTCGCGCGCCTCGTTGTGCGGCGTGCCCGGATCCGCCGCGTCGAACGCCACGGCCCAGTCGTCCGCCGTCAGGGCGATGTCGGACCAGTGGGTGGTGACCGTCATCCCCGTGGCGGGGGGCTCCTCGTAGAACGCGACGGCCTTCTCGATCGCGCGCACCAGCTCCGCGGACGACTTCAGCCGGGCCGCCTCCGGGTCGGCCTCGGGCCGCGCCTGCGCGCCCTCGGCGACGAGGTCGCGCAGCGTGCACGTCTGCACCCCCTCCTCGCCGAGGCTGGGCAGTACGTCGGCGACGTAGGCCAGGTAGGGCCGGTGCGGGCCGACGAACAGCACGCCTCCGCGGCGGTGGCCGAGACGGGGGTCGGAGTAGAGGAGGTAGGCGGAACGGTGCAGCGCGACGACGGTCTTGCCGGTGCCCGGCCCGCCGTCGACGACCAGGGCGCCGCGGGAGCCCGCCCGGATGACGGCGTCCTGGTCGGCCTGGATGGTGCCGAGGACGTCGCGCATCCGGGCCGAGCGGTTGCCGCCCAGGCTGGCGATGAACGCGGACTGGTCGTCGAGCGCAGCCGCGTGCCCGGCGAACCCTTCCGCCGCGAACACCTCGTCCCAGTAGTCGCTGATCCGGCCGCGGGTCCAGCGGTACCGGCGGCGGCTGGCCAGGCCCATCGGGTTGGCGTGGGTCGCCCCGAAGAACGGCTCGGCCGCCGGGGAGCGCCAGTCGAGCAGCAGCCGGCGCCCCGTACTGTCGGTGAGTCCGAGGCGTCCGACGTACACGGGCTCGCCGTCGTCGGCGCCGACCATGTGCCCGAGGCACAGGTCGAGCCCGAAGCGGCGCAGTGCGCGCAGCCGGGCGGTGAGCCGGTGGATCTCGGTGTCGCGGTCCATCGCCCCGCGGCCCAGTCCGCCGGGCGCCCGGCGCTCGGCGTCGAGACGCTCGGACACCTCGGCGATCGACTGTTCGAGACACTCCGCGAGCGCCGCGAAGTGCCGCTCGTCGCCGGCGATCAGCTTCGGATCGGCCTTGTGGGCCAGCCGCTCGGGAAGGTCGAAGGCCCCGGTGGTCAGGGGGGTCACGTCATCAGCTCCGATATGAGATCGCTTGCGACCGCGGTCGGTCCGTGCCGTCCGGGTAGGTCCATTCTCGCGGCTCGCGAGTGTTCGGGTTCTCGGCCTCGTCCGCGGCCTCGTCCGCGGCCTCGTCCCCGGGCTCCTTCTCGGTCTCGTTCTCCGCCGCGGGCGAAGGGGTCCGGACACCGGGCGGCGGGCACCGGACGCGGCCGGGCGGCCCGTGCACCGGCCCGGGCCAAGGATTGTGCGTCACGACGGGGGCCTTGCGGCAAGCCCCCCTGTGCGCTATACGTTGTCAGTGGCAAGGAGGCGCGACCTCCTTGCCTTTGTCGTTTCCCCTTCCGGGATCCGCCCCGTCAGGCGGCCAGGCGTTCGTAGGCCGCGCGCAGCTCGCCGACCGTTTCGCGGGAGGCGGGGAGCAGCGGTGCGCGGAGCGGGCCGGAGGGGAGGCCGAGGTCGGTCAGGAGGGCCTTGGCGGTGACCGCGCCGGGCAGGTCCGACGCCATCATCGCCGCCACCAGCTCGGTGAGGTCCCGTTGCCGCCGGGCGGCCGCGGCGGTGTCCCCGGCGTCGAAGGCGTCCAGGACGGCCCGCATCCGGTCCGGGACCACGTTGGCCACCGTGCTGACGTATCCGGCCGCGCCGACCGCGTACAGGGCGAGGTTGTGTTCGTCGCAGCCCGCGTAGTACGCCAGATCGGTGCGCGCGAGCACCTTCTGCGTGCCGAGGAAGTCGTAGGAGCAGTCCTTCACCGCGACGATCCGGGGGTGCTCGGCGAGCCTGAGCAGGGTGTCCGGTTCGATCCGGGTGCCGGTGCGGGCGGGGATGTCGTACAGCATCACCGGCAGGGCGGACGCGTCCGCGACCGCACGGAAGTGGGCTTCGACGGCCGTCTGCGGGGGCCTGCTGTAGTACGGGGTGACCACGAGCACGCCGTCGGCCCCCGCCCTCTCGGCGGCCCGCGCGAGGCCGACGGTGTGGCGGGTGTCGGAGGTGCCGGCCCCCGTCACGATCGACGCCCGGTCGCCGACCGCCTCCCGCACCGCCGCCACCAGCTCCGCCTTCTCCGCGTCCGACGTGGTCGGCGACTCGCCGGTGGTGCCCGAGAGCACCAGACCGTCGCAGCCCGCGGACACCAGCCGGTCGGCCAGTCGCTGAGCGCCCTCGCGGTCGAGCGCGCCGGAGGGGGTGAAGGGCGTGACCATCGCGCACAGGGTCCGGCCGAAGGGCCCGGTGCGGGCCGGGGCGGGCGTCGGGACGGGCGTCGGGGAGAGCGTCGGGGCGGCGGCGGAGGCTGTCGTCATGGGAGCAGTCTGGGCGGGCCGATCGTGAAGCTCTACTTAATTCTCCTACGAGATACGGGTAAGTGTTGCTGCGAAGTCCGGCGCTCGCTTAGCGCGCGGCGGCAGGGGTACCCGGAGGGCTCCGGGAACCGAGAGGAGGCGGAGCGCTGTGACCGGCACCACGGACTTCCGGCCCGTCCAGGACGGGCATCGCACGGTCGGCGAACTCGTCGGCCAGGCCACCGAACAGCTTTCCCTGCTCGTACGGCAGGAACTCACCCTGGCCAAGACGGAGTTGGCCGAGAAGGGGCGGCGCGCCGGTCGCGGCGGCGGGCTGCTCGGCGCCGCGGGCGCGTTCGGCTATGCCGGCCTGCTCGCCCTCGCCGGCACGGCCGTGGCCGCGCTCTCGCTGGTGCTGCCCGTCTGGGCGGCGGCGCTCGTGGTGACGGCGGTGCTGTTCGTGATCGCCGCCGTACTGGGCCTGGCAGGCCGTGCCCAGTTGCGCCGGGCGACGCCGCCGACGCCCGAGGAGGCCCTCGGCAGCGTGAAGGCCGACGTCGAGGAGATCAAGGAAAGGGCCCATCGATGACGGACAAGGCGGCGGCGGACCTGCGTCGGCAGATCGAGCAGACCAGGCACCAACTGGGAGAGACGGTGGAGGAGCTGGCGGCCAAGGCCGATGTGCGCGGACGCGCCCGCGCCCGTGCCGCCGACCTCAGGGACCGTGCGGGCGCGATGAGCGTGCAGTTGCGCAGTTCGGCCGCCGAGGCGGGGCGGCACATGCACGACCGGGCGAACCGCGCCGGTCACGCTGTCCAGGAGCGGGCCGGCCGGGCGGGGCACGCCACACAGGAGCGGGCGGGCCGGGCGGGGCACGCCGTCCAGGAGACGGCGGCTCGGGCCGGGCACTCGGTCCAGGAGCGGGCGGTGCGGACCCGTCACGACCTGCACGACAAGGGGTCCGGGGCCGCGCGCACCGGCGACGGCTCCGCCCCCGGCGTGCTGCGCGCGCCCGTGGACTTCGTGCGGCGTCATCCGTGGCCGACGGCGATCGCCGGGGCCGCGGTGGTGGCCGCCGTGCTGGCCGCGACGCAGGGCACGGGCAAGGCGCCGGGCGGAAGCCGGGCGCGGCGCCGCGGGTGCTGACAGCGGCCCGACAGGGCCGGCCGAACGGATGACGGCCGTTCGGCCGGCCCTGTCGGGGCGGACGGTCACGGCTCGAAGCGCAGCACCTGCGGGTCGTGGTCGCTGACCTGGTCGTGGAACTCCGAGTTGATGTGCACGCTGTCGTAGCTGAAGTCGCAGCCGCGCCGGATCGACGGGCTCACCAGGATCTGGTCCAGGACCTGCTGGTTGCCCTGGTAGTCGTAGGTGTAACGCTCGCTCTTGGGCAGCGACTTGATCGCCGACCACAGCTCGCCGCGTCCCTCCAGGATCTGGGCGGTGCCGGAGAACTCGAAGTCGTTCATGTCGCCGAGCGCGACGACGTCCGCGTTCTTCTGGACGTCCAGGATGCTCTTGACGAACGCGTTGACCAGCGTCGCCTGGGCGTGGCGCTGGACCTCCGAGCTGCGCGCCACCGGCTGGTACTGCGAGGTCAGACCCTGGTCGCCGCCCTTGGAGTTGAGGTGGTTGGCGATGACGAAGACCGTGCGGCCGCGGAAGACGAACTCGCCCGCGAGCGGCTTGCGGCTGGACTTCCACGCGTCGTCGCCGGGGGCGACGCGGCCGGGGGAGGCCGTCAGCCGCGCCTTGCCGTGCACCTTGGCAACGCCCACCGCGGTGGTGGAGTCGCCGCCCGCGCGGTCGGTGAAGGACACCCGCTGCGGGTTGAAGAGGAACACCTGGCGGATGTTGCCGCCCGGCTCGCCGCCGTCCTGGTCGTTGACCGGGTCGACGGCACGCCAGTCGTACGTCGGGCCGCCGGCCGCGACGATCGCATCGATCAGCCTGGCCACCGTCGCGCCGGCGGTGACCGTGCCGTCGTCCTTGGCGCCGTTGTCGTCCTGGATCTCCTCCAGGGACACGATGTCGGGGGACTTCAGGTTGTTCACGATCGCGGCGGCGTGGCGCTCGAACGTGGTGTCCGAGGGGTCGAGGTTCTCGACGTTGTAGGTGGCGACCGCCAGCTCGTCCCGCTTCTGCTTCCGGGTCGTCTCCCGCTCCAGGCCGCCGCTCTTCAGCGTGCCGAGCCGCCCGGCGACGAGGGTGTAACCGCCGAACTGGTTGTAGTCCAGGGGGCCTTCGGTGACGCCGGTGAGGGTGTCGCCGACGTTCGCGACGGGGAAGTCGGCGGTCGCGCCCAGCGACTGGATCTGTAGCCGGCCGGTGTTCTGCGACGTGTAGGAGCCGTAGAGGGCGCCCCCGCGGCGGGTGGCGTTCTCGCGCGGCTTCACCGTGACCCACAGCTCGCTGTACGGGTCGGTGGCGGTCACCACACGGGCGTCCGCGACCTGGACGTTCATGCCTTCGAGGGACTCGTAGTAGTCCAGGGCGTACCGGCCGGGGCGCAGGGTCAGGCCGTTGACGGAGCCCGCGGCGGCGGGGTCGCCGTCCGGGGTGTACGCGGCCGGGACCGACCGCGCGTTCACGACGGTCGCGGCCGGGACCGCGTTGCCGCCGGAGACGACCGTCACCGTCGGCTTGGTGATCTCCGTGACCGACTGGTTGCCGCCGGCCGCGCCGCCGGGCACGAACTCCGACACCGTGCCGGTGACCGTGACGGAGTCGCCGACGGCGACCTTCGGGGCGGAGCTGGTGAAGACGAACACGCCCTCACTGGTGGCGGGGTCGGCGTCCGGGTTCGGATCCTGGATCCAGAACCCCTTGGACGAACCGTAGGTGCGCACGCCGGTGACGATTCCGGCCACACCCGTGACCGCCTTGCCGGCGTAGGGCGATATCCGGGTCGTGCCCTGGATGTCGTGAATGGCCACCGTGTCCGCCTGCGCGGGTGCGCCGAGGGCGACGGTGGAGGCCGCGGAACAGACGGCGGCGACGGTGAGCGCGGCGAGACGCGCGGACTTCTTGCTCGGCAACGGAATCCCTCCGGGGACGTACGTGAGCGCCGGGACGAGGGTGGAGCACGGAACGAGGGGGCCGCGCCCCGCGGAACGGGTGAGCGACGCGCGTAGAAAATACAGTGAACAGCTGTCCAGTGGATTTCTATGCGCGTCAATCTCCTGCCTGCTCCGGCCACTTGTCAAGGTTTCAGCCATGTACGGAGGCCGGCGGGGAGATGAACCGGGCGGCATGGGGCCATATCCGTCTAGGCTGAGTGGCCCAGTGGCCCCAGCGGGCCGGCGGCACCACGCGCCCTAGGAGAACCAGCCGATGTCAGACAGCTCCCCCCTGCCGCCGGTGCGGCTGCACCCCGAAGCGGAGCTGGCGCGCGACGCCCTGTCCACGCCCCTGCTCTCCCGGGCCGCCCTGCTCGCCCGCTGGGCCGGCCCCGGCACCCGCGTCGACGCCGGGGGCTCCCTCGTGGAGGAGCAACTCGCTGCGGCCGCCGAGGCGCTCGGCCTGACCGGCGAGGACGCCGCCGCCTGTGCGAGCGAGGCCTGGCGGGTCGCCGTGGACGCCGGGCTCGTGGAGATCGTCGACGAGGAGGCCGGCACGGTCGCGGCCGGCGAGGAGCTGGCCCTGCTGACCGGCGGCGCCCCGCACGACGTCCTCGCCGTCTGGCTCGACGCCCTGGACACCGTCCTCGCCGAGGCCGCCGTCCCCGACCTCGACGACCTGATGGAGGCCATGGACGAGGGCGGCCAGGTCGACTTCTCCCGGCTGGACTGGAACCCCGAGGCCGAGGCCGAGTTCCTCGACGGCGTGCTCGGCAACCTCTACCTGCTCACCGCCAGCGAGGACGGCCCCGGCGACGCCCCCGTCCCGCTTCCCGCGCTCGCCGCCTCCATGATCATCCCCGGTGACATGGACGAGCCCACCAACGACGTCCTGGAGCAGGTCTCCGACGCGATGATGCGCCTCGACGACCAGTTCCGGCTGCTGGAACCCCTCGGCGTCGTCGCCTACCGGCCCGTCGACGAGGACCTGATGGTCGACGCCGACGAGGAGCCCTCCGCCCCCCTCGACGACACCGACGTCTCCCGCTACGGCATGGTCCGCCTCACCCCGCTCGGCGTGTACGGGCTGCGGGCCCGCCTTCAGGAGGCCGGCTTCGACGCCCCGGCCGTCGGCGACCTCGCCGACAAGGGCGCCGACGCGCTCCTCGACGCCGGCGCCGGCTACGGCCCGCGCGCCGCGCTCGCCGAGACCGAGCACTGGCTCGCCCGCCGCGACCCCCTCGCCGCCGCACAGGAACTGCTCGCCGCCGCCCGCGGCTCCGACCCCGGGGCCCCGCTGCGCCGGCTGCGTTGCCAGCAGGCGCTGTCCCTCGTCGGCGGACAGGCCGAGCCCGCCGTGCGCGCGGTGCTCGCCGACCCCGAACTCGGCGGTCTCGCCCGGGTCTGGCTGAGCGAACTCGGCGCGACCGACGTGCCCGCCCCCTCCGAGGACCTCGTCTTCTGGCTCACCGTCGACACCCTGGCCGCCCAGCTCGCCGCCGAGGGCAACTCCGAGGAGCTCCAGGCCCTCGTCGAGGGCCTGGCCCAGCAGCACGGCGGCTTCTTCGCGGCCGCCTGGCGCGTCGACCACCCGGCCACCGCGGACGTCCTGGAGGCGATGGGACGCCTGCACCCCGACAAGCGCATCGCCAAGGAGGCCCGCAAGGCCGCCTTCAAGGCGCGCTCGCAGCGCGGCGGCTGACCGCCCGCCGCGCGACAGCCCTCCCCGGGCGCGCGGGGAGCCGTCCTCTCGGGGACTTTCTTGGGGACCTGCTTCCGTGCATCCGTACGGATTCACGGAAGCAGGTCCCCCGTGGCCGCCCCCCGTTCAACTCCCGTTCAGGCATGGACGGGACGGTGTCGCCGAAACCGGAGTCCGCCACCTCCACGGCACTTCCACCGTCTCAGGAGACACCATGTCGCTCACCCGCAGGGACTTCACCCGGCGATCCGCGGTCACCGGCGCCGGAATCGCGCTCGCGGGCAGCGTCGGCGCCCTCGCCAGCGCGCCGAACGCCCTCGCCGCCACCGACGCCGAGGACACCGCGGCCGCGTCGCGCGAGCCGGCGTCCGCCCGGCGCCACGGGCCCGGCTACGGCCCGCTGCTGCCCGACCCGGCCGGCGTCCTCGCGCTGCCCGCCGGCTTCACGTACCGCGTCGTCACCCACAGCGGCCGCACCAGGCTGGAGTCCGGCGAGATCACCCCGTCCCACCACGACGGCACCGCCGCCTTCCGCGGCCCGCGCGGCGCGACCCTGCTGGTCAACAACCACGAGATCAAGGGCCCGCGCGCCGACTGGCAGTACCCCGTGCCCCTCACCGCCGGCCATGTCTACGACCCGGCCGCGGCCGGCGGCTGCACGGTCGTCGAGGTGCGCCCCGGCGGCCATGTCGCCGAATGGGTCGGCATCGCCGGCACCTCCACCAACTGCGCGGGCGGCGCCACCCCGTGGGGCACCTGGCTCTCCGGCGAGGAGACCGAGGACAAGGCCGGCCAGAACGGCATGACCAAGGACCACGGCTACATCTTCGAGGTCGACCCCGCCGACCGCCGCGCCAACCGCGACCCGAGGCCCGTCAAGGCGTTCGGCCGGTACGCCCACGAGGCCGTCGTCATCGACCCCGGGCACGGCCACGCGTACCTCACCGAGGACGCCTCGGGCCCCAACGGCCTGCTCTACCGGTGGACCCCGCCGACCGGGTTCCGCCACGGCCGGGGCAGGCTGCGCACCCTCGCCGACGACGCCGGCGTCCTTCAGGCCTTCAAGTGCTTCGACTCCGCCGGACGGTTCGTCGACGACCTCTCGCGCGCCACGAAGACCGGCACCGTGTACGGCGTCGACTGGGTGGACGTCCCCGACCGCGACGCGAGGTCGGTACCGGTGCGCAAGCAGTTCGCCGCCGGGCAGGTCACCCGCGCCCGCAAACTGGAGGGCATGTGGTGGGCCGACGGCGGCGCCTACGTCGTCTCCTCCTACGCCCGTGACGAGAGCCCCGTCCAGCACGACGGCGCCGTCTGGTTCTACGACCCCCGGCGCCGCACCCTGACCCTGAAGGTGCTGCTCGGGGTGAACCCCGACCCGTCGGCCGACGGCGCCTTCGACGGCCCCGACAACATCACCGTCTCCCCCTACGGGGGCCTCGTCATCGCCGAGGACGGCGAGGGCGTCCAGCACCTCTTCGGCGCGACCGACAGCGGCCGCACCTACCCCATCGCCCGCAACGAACTCAACATCGGCACCGCGGACGAGCCCGAATACAGCGAGTTCACCGGCGTCACCTTCTCGCCCGACGGCCGCACCCTCTACGCCAACATCCAGACGCCGGGAATCATGCTGGCGATCACCGGCCCCTGGAAGCGGCAGAAGCGGTAGGCGGCGGCCCGTAATTTAATTCGCTCGCCCCGTCCGCGGCCGCCCTCCTAAAGTAATCCCTGTCCAGGTGCGAAGGCAGGACCTACTTCCACTCATAATGGGGCGGCCGCGGGTTCGAATCCCGCCACCGGCACGACACGCCGGTGTAGCTCAGGGGCAGAGCACCTTGTCGGTTCCGCCGGCCTCGATCTCTGGACACCACAACTGCACAGCACCTTCCGGTGCGCGGGCTGCGGCTACTTCTCTCCAAAGAATCCCACGCCGCCGCCGAACTGATCTCGGGAGGCGCAGCATGAGGTGGGTGCCCGGTGCGCAGGCAACGGTTACTTCATCGGATCGGACGGTCGCGGGTTCGAGTCCCGTCGTCGGCCCAGGGCCGGCGTAGCTCAGTCGGACAGAGCATCTGACAAGTCCGTCGCCGACCCCTGATCTCGGGCACCTTCCCTTTGTTGCGCCTCCCCGAAAAACGAGTCGTCGAACGACGCACTCGACATCTCATGAATTCGGGGGAATTCACCATGGCGCGTTTCAACGTCCGTGTGCGCAACGCCCGGCCCGTCTCGCCCGTGACGACCACGGGCCGGGTGCTGCGCACCCACCAGGGCGCCCGCGGACACGAGCGGGACGCCCGCTCCGAGCTCTTCCTGCTGGCGGTGGCGAACTTCGTCTCCCAGCAGACCTTCTACGAGACCGGCGCCGCCCGCGACGACCGCTTCACCGCCCTGGTGCGCGAACTCGCCGTCGGCGACCCGGCCTGGACGGCCGGCCTGCTGGGCTGGATGCGCGGCGAGGGAAACCTCCGCACGGCCGCGATCGTCGGCGCCGCCGAATACGTCCACGCGCGTCTGGCGGCAGGGGCCGCCGACGGCCCCGCGAACCGGCAGGTCGTGGACAGCGTCCTCCAGCGGCCCGACGAGCCCGGCGAACTGCTCGCCTACTGGACGGCGACGTACGGACGCACCCTTCCCAAGCCCGTCAAGCGGGGCGTCGCCGACGCGGTGCGCCGCCTCTACAGCCCCCGGTCGCTGCTGAAGTACGACACCGCCGCCAAGGGCTACCGCTTCGGCGACGTCCTCAACCTGGTGCACGCCTCGCCGGATCCCGCCAAGCCGTGGCAGGGCGACCTGTTCCGGTACGCCCTCGACCGCCGGCACCACCCGGAGACGGCCGAGCCGCCCCGGTCGCTGCCCGCCCTCGTGGCGCACCGCGAACTGATGGCCGTGCCGCCCGCCGAGCGGCGCGCGGTCGTCACCGCAGCGGACGGCGCACGGCGGCTGGCCGAGGCGGGCATGACCTGGGAGGCGCTGGCGGGCTGGCTCCAGGGGCCGATGGACAGGGCCGCCTGGGAGGCGGTCGTCCCGTCCATGGGCGCCATGGCGCTGGTGCGCAACCTGCGCAACTTCGACGAGGCGGGCGTCGGCGACGAGGTCGCCGCACGCGTGGCGGCGCGGATCAGCGACCCGGCGGAGGTCGCGCGCTCGCGGCAGTTCCCGTTCCGCTACCTCGCCGCGTACCGGCACGCGCCCTCGCTGCGCTGGGCCTACCCGCTGGAGCAGGCGCTCGGCCACTCGCTGGCCAACGTGCCCGCCCTGCCGGGGCGCACGCTGGTGCTCGTCGACCGCTCGGGCTCGATGTTCTACGCGCGGCTGTCGGACCGGTCCGACCTCAGCCGCGCCGACGCCGCGGCGATCTTCGGGACGGCGCTCGCCCTGCGGGCGGCGGACGCGGACCTCGTCGAGTTCGGTTCCACAAGCAACGCGATCAAGTTCCGTGAGGGGGAGTCCGTGCTGAGGATTCTGGAGCGTTTCGGCGACCTGGGCGGTACCGACACCACCGGGGCCGTGCGCCGGCACTACCGCGGCCACGACCGGGTGCTGATCGTCACCGACGAGCAGTTCGCCCCGAGCCGCCACGGCGGCCCGACCGAGCAGGTCCCGGCGCACGTGCCGGTCTACACCTGGAACCTGGCCGGACACCGTGCGGGGCACGGCCCGTCCGGCACGGCGAACCGCCACACCTTCGGCGGCCTGTCGGACGCGGCCTTCCGCATGGTTCCGCTGCTGGAGGCGGCCGACGACACGAAGTGGCCGTGGGCGCCCGACCCGAGGCCGGCCGTCTGACCGTGCCCGCACGACGGCACGGGCACGGCCCCTCGGCCTCCGCCGCCCCCGCACCACGGGGGCGGCGGAGGCCGCCGGCGTTCCTGCCGCGTCTCGCGTCTTGTTCTCCGGCCAACTGATATCTAACATTTCAGTTCATGGAAGCCGTGCCGCGCACTCTGCTCAGGGACCGCGCCTACGCGTCGATCCGCGACGCCATCGTGTCCGGGGCCATCGCCGCGGGCGCGGTGGTGCGCGACGTGGACCTCGCGGAACGGCTGGGGCTGTCCCGGGCCCCGGTGCGCGAGGCGTTCGCCAGGCTGGTCGACGAGGGGCTGCTGGAGAGCAAGCCGCAGAGCTACACGCGGGTGACCCCGGTGGTGGGGGCCGAGGTGCGCGACGCGGCGGCGGTGGTCGGCGCGATGCACGAGCTGGTCGCCAGGGTGGCGGTGCCCAGGCTGTTCGCGGCGGACGTCGAGGGGATGCGCGCCGCCAACGAGCGGTTCGCCGCAGCGGTGGCCGCGGGCGACGTGGACGCCGCCCTGCGCGCCGACGACGAACTGCACGACGTCCTGGTCCGCGCCGCGGGCAACCGCGCGGCCGCCGCCACCGTGGCCCGCTACACCCCGCTCATCCGCCGCCTGGAGCGGCGCCGCTTCGGCGAGGGCGGCGCCTGCCGCTCGGCCGGGCTGCACGGACGGCTGATCGAGGCCTGCGCGGCCGGCGACGTGGACGAGGCGGTCCGGGTCACCGCGCAGATCTGGCGCACCCTGGCCGACACGGCCGACACGGCCGACGACGCCGACACGGGCGACACGGGCGACACGGGCGACACGGCCGACGACGCCGACACGGCCGACGACGCCGACACGGCCGACACGGCCGACAAGGCCGACAAGGTCGACCTGACGGGTGCTCAGGAGCCGCCGGGCGGACAGCACTCGCCGGACGGACAGGACCCGCACCGGATGCGGGACCCGCAGGGCGTACGAGACCCGCGACGCGTGCGGGACGGGCGGGATCCGGCAGGGACCGCCGACACCGACTGAGTTCAGGAGACTCCATGGCCGTGACGTCCCTCTCCTCCCACGAGCGCTACCCCCTCCTCTTCGGCCCCTCGCCGATCCACCCGCTGGAACGGCTCACCGCTCACCTCGGCGGAGCCGCCCTGTGGGCCAAGCGCGAGGACTGCAACTCCGGGATCGCGTACGGCGGGAACAAGACCCGCAAGCTGGAGTACCTGATCGCCGACGCGCTCGCGCGGGGCTGCGACACCCTGGTGTCGATCGGCGGGGTGCAGTCCAACCACACCCGCCAGGTCGCCGCCTGCGCCGCCCGCGCCGGGCTCAAGTGCGTGCTGGTGCAGGAGAGCTGGGTCGAGTGGCCCGACCCGGTGTACGACAAGGTCGGCAACATCCTCGTCAGCCGGCTGGCCGGGGCCGACGTCCGGCTCGTCCGGGCCGGCTTCGGGATCGGCTTCAAGGAGAGCTGGGAGCTGGCGCTCAGGGAGGTCGAGGAGTCGGGCGGCAAGCCCTACGCGATCCCGGCCGGGGCCTCCGACCATCCGCTGGGCGGACTGGGGTTCGCCGGCTGGGCCTACGAGGTCGCCGAGCAGGAACGGGCGGCGGGCGTGTTCTTCGACACCGTGATCGTCTGCTCCGTGACCGGTTCGACCCAGGCGGGGATGGTCGCCGGGTTCGCCACGCTGGAGGAGGCGGGCGGCCGTCCCCGCCGCGTCCTCGGGATCGACGCCTCGGCCGAACCGGCCCGCACCCGCGGGCAGATCGCCCGCATCGCGCACGGCACGGGCCGCCTGATCGGCGTGCGCCGGGAGCTGACCGCCGACGACGTCGAACTCGACGAGCGCTACCACGCGGGCGTCTACGGGGTCCCGGACGCGGCGACGCTGGAGGCGATGCGGCTCGCGGCGCGCACCGAGGGCATGGTCACCGACCCGGTCTACGAGGGGAAGTCGATGGCGGGGCTCGTCGACCTGGTCGCCCGGGGCGAGATCGACCGCGGGTCGACCGTGCTGTACGCGCACCTGGGCGGCCAGCCCGCCCTGAACGCGTACAGCGCCCTGTTCTGACAGCCGCCTGCACGGAAACCGGGGACGCCCCGGCCTCCGCCGCTACGGTCTCCGCCGCTCCGGTGGGATGTGGCGCACCGGGCGGGCGGTGGTGGACCATGCGGACAGCGCGGCCGCCCCGGCCGTGGACCCTGGTTGCCGGCTAGGCGTGAGCGGGGGCGGCCCGCCTGGCGGCGGCCACCGGAGCGCGCGGACCCGTTCGCGAGGAGTGACTGGATGACGCAGGTCAGACCCATGCGCGCGGACGCCCGCCGCAACTACGCGCGCCTGCTGGAGACGGCGGCGCGAGCCTTCGCCGAGCACGGGGAGGGCGCGTCCCTCGACGACATCGCCAGGCGGGCCGGGGTCGGCTCCGGCACGCTGTACCGCCACTTCCCGACCCGGCAGGCGCTGCTGGAGGCGGCCTACCTCGACCGGATCGAGGCGCTCGCGGCGCGGGCCGGCGCACTCGGCCGGGAACTGCCGCCCGGCGAGGCGCTGACGGCATGGCTGGAGGAGCTGTGCGTCGGCACGATCCAGGTCCGCGGCATGCGGGCGTTGCTGGGCTCCGCCGTCGCGGACGGCGGCGCGGCCGCGGTCACCGGCTGCGGCACCCCGATGAGGGCGGCGGCGGCCCGGCTGGTGGAGGCGGCGCAGCGCGAGGGCACCCTGCGCCGGGACATCGATCCGATCGACGTGCTGCGCCTCGCCCACGGCGTGGCGACGGCGTCGGAACTGGCCGCGGGGGAGGGAGGCCGCACAGGAGACGGAGGGGACGTGCGGGTCGTCCGCCGGTACGTGTCGCTGCTGACGGAGGGCCTGCGGCCGGTGAGCTGACGGACCGGACCGGTGACCGCGCGCCCCCGACGACAGGGAGTCCCCGGCGACGCCGCGCCCTCGGCGACAGCGAGCCCCCGCGACGGCGGGCGCCCGCAACCGGGTGTGAGCGGGGCGATCAGGGCCGGGGGCGGCCCCGGGGCCGCCCCGCTCACGGCTACAGGGTCTCGGCGCCCGGCTTCACCATGTTGCGCACCGTGCGCGCCTTCACGAAGGAGCCGATCGCCGTCATCTCCCACTCGCCGGAGAACTGGCGGATCAGCTTGGCCATCAGCACGCCCGTCTGCGCCTCCGTGCCGGTGAGGTCGAAGCGGACCAGCTCCTCCCCGGTCGCGGCGTCCAGCAGCCGGCAGTAGGCCTTGGCGACCTCGGTGAACTTCTGGCCGGAGAAGGAGTTCACGGTGAAGACCAGACCGGTCACCTCCTGCGGGAGCCTGCCGAGGTCGACGACGATCACCTCGTCGTCCCCGCCGCCCTCGCCGGTGAGGTTGTCGCCGGAGTGCTTGATCGCGCCGTTCACGATGGAGAGCTTGCCGAAGTAGCAGCTGTCGATGTGGTTGCGCTGGGGGCCGAACGCGATGACCGAGGCGTCCAGGTCGATGTCCTTGCCGCGGAACGCGGGCTCCCAGCCGAGCCCCATCTTCACCTGCGAGAGCAGCGGGCGGCCGCCCTTCATCAGGGAGACGGTCTGGTTCTTCTGCAGGCTGACGCGGCCCTTGTCCAGGTTGATCTTCCCGGTGCCGGGCGCGGCGGCGGGCGGGGCCGGGGGAGCGGCGGGCGGGGCCGGGGGCGCCACGGGCGTGTGGAGCACGGGCTGCGGCGGGGCGACCGGCTGCGGCGGGGCGGCGGACGCCGGCTCCTCCACCGTCACGCCGAAGTCGGTGGCGATGCCGGCCAGGCCGTCGGCGTAGCCCTGGCCGACCGCGCGGGCCTTCCAGACGCCGTTGCGCAGATAGATCTCCACGACCACCAGGGCCGTCTCCGCGCCGAGCCCCGGGGGCGTGAAGGTGGCCAGGACGGTGCCGTCGTCCGCGCCTCTGATCGTCGCCGTCGGTTCGATGCCCTGGAACGTCTGTCCCGCGCCGTCGGGGCTCGCGGTGACGACGATCTTCTCGATGCCCGGGGGCACCGCGGCGGTGTCGACCGTGATCGCGTCGGGGGACGCGCCGCCCCCGGAGCGGTAGGTCACGCCGGGGCCGCTCGGCTGGTTGTAGAAGATGAAGTCGTCGTCGGAGCGCACCTTGCCGTCGGCGGTGAGCAGCAGGCCCGATACGTCGAGCCGCACCGGGGCGGCGACGTCCACCGTCACGCGCGTGACGGGGAGAGGGATGTTCGAGCCGGGGGTCATAGCGGTCATGCCGGGTGAACGAACGGGACCACTTTGCCGTTCCCTTACCCGGCCGGCACTCCCGCGAATGGCTCACGTCCCCCTCGCGCACGCCCCCGGCGCCGGCGCGCGCCCCCTGTGAGGTTCCGTCGCCAGGTCGCCAGGTCGCCAGGTCGCCAGGTCGCCAGGTCGCCCAGCGGTCAGTAGGGCCAGATCGGCGGGTCGCTGACGAAGTGGCCGCCCAGATGGGCGTGGGCGATGTTCTCCGGGTCCAGCTCGCCCTGTTCGGCGATCAGCTTCTGCGCGTACGGCTCGGAGTCGTCCTGCGGCTCGTAGCCGAGGGCGCGCGCGGTCGACAGGTCCCACCACAGCCGGGTGTTGGCCGACGAGCCGTAGACGACGGTGTGGCCGACGTTCTCGGCGGTCAGGGACGCGTGCAGGAGGCGGGCGCAGTCGGCCGGGCTCATCCACACCGACAGCATGCGCACGCTGGTCGGTTCGCCGAAGCAGGAGCCGATGCGCACCGAGACGCTCTCCAGGCCGTGCTTGTCCCAGTAGAACTGGGCCAGGTCCTCGCCGAAGGCCTTGGACAGGCCGTAGAACGTGTCGGGGCGGTGCGGGGTGTCGATCGGGATCAGGGGGTCCTCGCCGCGGGGGCGGGGCGTGAAGCCGACGGCGTGGTTGGAGGAGGCGAAGACGACGCGCCGCACGCCCTCGTCGTGCGCGGCCTCGTACAGGTTGTACGTGCCCGCGATGTTGGCGGTGAGGATCTTCTCGAAGGGGGCTTCCAGGGAGATGCCCGCGAGGTGGATGATCGCGTCGACGCCCCGCACGGCCTCCCGGACGGCCCGCTTGTCGGCCAGGTCCGCGACGATCGCCTCCGGCTCGCCCTCGACCGGGCGCAGGTCGAGCAGGCGCAGCTCGTAGCCGTAGGCCGGCAGCAGGTCCCGCATCAGGGTGCCGAGGCCGCCGGCGGCGCCGGTGAGCAGGACGGTGCGCGGAGCGGGCATCCTCGGGTCTCCTCGGGTCACTTGAGCAGCCGGACGTATCCGTGGCCGCGGTTCACATTCGTGGACACGCTAAGGAGCGGCGGCGGTACCCGTCAAGTGTGCGGCAGGGGTGGCAAAACTGCTGGTGTCCCCGGGGTTGGTCGGCTTGACCGGGCTCGATCGGGCACCTTAGCGTGAACTTGTTCAGGAATATGGACGCTGCTCAAGAATATGGACCCGGGAGGGCCCGTGACGTCAGCCCCGCTCGCCGCCCGCCTCCGCGTCCCCAGTGGACCGCTCTTCTTCCCCGTCACCGCCTACGGCCCCGACGGCGCCCTGGACCTCGACGTCTTCCGCGCGCATGTGCGCGGCGGCGTGGAGGCGGGCGCCGCCGCCGTCTTCGCCGCCTGCGGGACCGGGGAGTTCCACGCGCTCACGCCGGAGGAGTTCGAGGCCTGCGTCCGGACGGCCGTGGAGGAGACCGCCGGACGGGTTCCGGTCGTGGCGGGCGCCGGGTACGGCACCGCCCTCGCCGTGCGCTACGCCCGCCTCGCCGAGGCGGCCGGGGCGGACGGCCTGCTCGTCCTGCCGCCCTACCTCGTCGTCGCCGCCCAGGAGGGCCTGCTGCGGCACTACCGCACGGTGGCGGCCGCGACCTCCCTGCCCGTCATCGTCTACCAGCGCGACAACGCCGTCCTCACCCCGGACACCGTCGTCGAACTCGCCCGGACCGAGGGGATCGTCGGCCTGAAGGACGGCCTCGGCGACCTCGACCTGATGCAGCGGATCATCAGCGCCGTGCGCACCGCGGCGCCCGGCGACTTCCTCTACTTCAACGGCCTGCCGACCGCCGAACAGACCCAGCTCGCCTACCGGGCGCTCGGCGTCACCCTCTACTCCTCGGCCGTGTTCTGCTTCGCCCCCGAGGTCGCCCTCGCCTTCCACCGGGCGCTCGCCTCCGGCGACGACGACACCGTCCACCGCCTCCTCGACGGGTTCTACCGGCCGTTCGTCGAACTGCGCGCCCTGGGCCGCGGATACGCCGTCTCGCTCGTCAAGGCCGCGGTCCGGCTGCGCGGGCTCGACGTCGGCGAGGTCCGCCCGCCGCTGCACGAACCGGGCGAGGATCATGTCAAGCAGCTCGCCCTGGTGATGGAGCGCGCTCACGCGCTGCTGGAGGAGGACAACCGGTGAAGGCCTCGACGTTCGTCTACCCGTGGGACGTCAACGGCGACCCCGGGGCGCCCGCCCGGATCGCCTCGCTCGGCGTGGAACAGGTCACCCTCGCCTCGGCCTACCACTCCACCCGCGCCCTGACCCCCCGCCACCCGCGGCACCGCGTCGTCACCGCCGAACACGCGGCCGTGCTCTACCCGCCGGACGGCCGCTGGCGGGGACGCGCCCTGCGCCCGTACCCGGCCGGCGACTGGGCCCCCGGCGACGCCTGCGGCGAGGCCGCCGAGGCGCTCGCCGCGACCGGCCTGGAGGTGCACACCTGGGTGGTCCTCGCGCACAACTCCCGCCTGGGCGCGGAGCATCCCGACACCTCCGTGGTGAACGCCTACGGCGACCGCTACCCCTGGGCGCCCTGCGTCGCGCAGCCCGCGACCCGCGCGTACCTGGTCGACCTCGCCGCCGAGGCCGCCGTGCGCCCCGGCGCGGCGGGCACCGAACTGGAGTCGCTCGGCTGGTACGGACTACAGCACCTGCACGCCCACGACAAGACCGCCGGCGTCGGCCTCGGGGACGCCGGCCAGTACCTGATGTCCCTCTGCTTCTGCCCCGCCTGCCGGACCGGCTACGGCGCACAGGGCCTGGACGCCGACGCGCTCGCCGCCGCCGTCCGGGACGCGCTGGAGCCGCTGTGGCGGGGAGCGCCGGACGACGGGGGCTGGACGGGGGTCGAGAAACTCCTCGGGGAGGAGACGGCCGCGGCCACACGCGCGTGGCGCGACGAACGGGCCCGCACCCTCCAGGAGGCGGCCGTGGCCGCCGTCCGGGCGGCCGCGCCCGCCGGCTTCCAGGTCCTGCTGCACGCCGATCCCGTGACCCATCACGTCGGCGCCAACGCGGGCGTCGACCCCGTGCACATCCTGTCCGTCGCGGACGGCGTCGTCGTGCCCTGCGCGGGCGGCCCCGGCCTGCTGACGCCCTTCGCCGGGCAGGGCCGCGAGGGCGCGGTCCTCGCCGCCAACCTCGGCGTCGTCTCCGGCATGGGCGGCAGCCCCGCCACCCTGGCCGCCGACATGGCCCGCGCCCGCGCCCACGGCGCGACCGAAGTCCGCCTGTATCACGCGGGGCTGGCGTCGGACGCCGACCTGGAAGCGGTGCGCGAGGCCCTCGCCGCACGCTGACCGGCCGCCGGCGCGGCGGCGCGGCGATGCGGGGCCCGAGGTCGGTACCGGCCCGGCGAGAGGGCGTCGACCGTCGAGGGGTCGCTCGTCACGGCGGCGGGCGGCGGGCGCCGGGCGATGCGGCGGTGCGAGGTCGGTACCGGCCCGGCGAGAGGGCGTCGACCGTCGAGGGGTCGCTCGTCACGGCGGCGGGCGGCGGGCGCCGGGCGATGCGGCGGTGCGGGGTCGGTACCGGCCCGGCGAGGGGGCGTCGACCGTCGAGGGGTCGCTTGTCACGGCGGCGGGCGGCGGGCGGCGGTCGATGCGGCGGTGCGGGGTCGGTACCGGCCCGGTGAGAGGGCGTCGACCGTCGAGGGGTCGCTTGTCACGGCGGCGGGCGGCGGGCGCCGGTCGATGCGGCGGTGCGGCGTCGGTACCGGCCCGGTGAGAGGGCGTCGACCATCGCGGGCGCGCTCGTCACGGCGGCGGGCGATGGGGGGTGTCGGCGGGGGAGACGGGCGGCGGGACGGCGGGCGGCGGGCGGCGGGTGGTGTCGGCGGGGGCGTCTCACGTCCGGTCGGCTTCGGGCGCCGGATCGACGGCCGGGTGGGCCGTGACCTCACCCCGCTGCCGCGCGGGGGGCCGCAGCAAGGGGAGGACCGCGGTCAGCCGTGCCAGGCCCAGCGTCAGCAACAGGGCCTGGTAGGGGACGAGTTCGACCAGGCCCGCGCCCGCCGCCAGGCCGATCGCGTTCGGCGCGTACAGCAGGGTGCCGGCCGTGGCGGTGACCCGGCCGAGCAGCGCCTGCGGCGTCTGCTGCTGCACGGCGGTCAGCGCCGCGATCAGGGGGCACGGCAGCCCGGCGCCGATGGCCGCGCCGCACATCAGGGCCACGGGCGCCGAGGGGACGGCCTGGGCGGCGACCGCCGCGGCCGTGAGGGCGATCCCGCACGCCGCGAACCGGCGCGCCCCCAGCCGCCGCAGCGCGGGCCCCGCGAGCAGCCCCGCCACGACCGAACCGGCGCCCTGGGCGGCGTACAGCGCGCCCGCGTACGCGGGGGAGTGGCCGAGCCCCTCGACGACGGCGTAGACCAGCGGCGCGCCCAGGCCCGCGCACAGCATCGTCGCGCCGCCGGCCGCGACGAGGGGGCGCAGCCCCGGATGCGCCCACAGGAAGCGGGCGCCCTCGGCGGTGTGCGCCCGCCAGTGGCCGGCGGTCCGTCGCGGCCGTTCCTCGCGGACCGTCACGCAGCCGTACAGCCCGGCCGCGCAGACGAACGTGGCCGCGTCCAGCAGCGCCACCCCGTGGCCGCCCTGAGCGGCGTACACGACGGCTCCGGTCGGCGGGGCGACCAGCTTCATGCCCTCGGTGAGCGTCATGCGCAGCCCGTTGAAGTCGCCGAGCAGCTCCGGGGCGACGGCGGCGGCCACGAGCGCGGACTCGGCCGCGTCGACGACGACGCAGGCGGCGCCGTACAGGAACAGCACCGTGAACAGCAGCCACAGCCGTGCGGGCGAGTCCACAGCGAGCACGGTGAGCAGCAGGGCCGCCGGGCCCAGGTTGAAGGCGACGAGCAGGGGGCGCCGGCGGTGGCGGTCGGCGAGGGAGCCGAGCAGCGGGGCGAGGAGCGTGGGCGCCCACAGCGCCAGCACGCACAGCGCGGCGAGGCCGTCGGAGCCGGTGAGGTCCTTGACCCACACACCGGACGCCAGCCAGAGCGCCGAGGTGCCGAAACCGGACACCACCGAGACGGCCAGGCAGAGCGCCGCGTCACGGTCGCGCAGGATCCGCAACCCGGACCAGTTCTTCGTCATGCCAGGTCATCGTGGGTCTAAGGAGGCCCGCACCGCATCGGGCAGGTGCCTTATCCGCGGCGCCGCGATGAGTTCTCGGCGCGCGGAGGGTCTCCTCCGTATGACCGACACGACGACGACCTTCGACCTCGGCCCGCAGGCCCGGATCATCGCGCGCCTCGCGGACGGTGTGCGCGACGGGCAACTGGGCCACGCGACGCCCTGTCCGGGCTGCGCCGTGGGCAACCTCCTCGCCCACCTCACCGGCCTGTCCGTGGCCTTCCGCGACGCGGCCCGCAAGGACCTCGGCCCCACGACCGACACCCCGCCCGACGCGGCCGCGCCGGAACCCGGCCCGCACTGGCGCGCGGACCTGGCCGCCGCGCTCGACGCCCTCGTCGCGGCCTGGCGCGACCCGGCCGCCCGGACCGGCATGACCCGCGCGGGCGGCGTGGACCTGTCCGGCGAGGTCGCCGCGGCCGTCGTCGCCGACGAACTGGTGATCCACGGCTGGGACCTGGCCCGCGCCACCGGCCAGAGCTACGACCCGGACCCGGCGGCGCTGTCGGCGGCGTACGGATTCCTGTCCGCGGCGGCCGACGCCGGGTCCGGCGCGGGCCCCTTCGGCCCCGTCGTCCCCGTCCCCCCGGACGCCCCGCTGCTCGACCGCGCGCTCGGGCTGAGCGGGCGCGATCCGGGGTGGACGCCCCGTTCGTAGCCGCGGTCGCCCCGGCGGGGGCGCCCGTGAGGCAGCCGCGCACGCGCGCGTGCACGGCGGCGGCTCCGGTCGGCCCGGCACAGTTCGAGCGGGTCACGGGCCGGTGCGCGGGGCGGCGGAGCCCGGATCCGGCCGCCGCGAGGAGAGGACGGTGGACCGCGGCCGCCGTGGACCGGGGCGTTCGGGCCGCGTCCGGCGGCGGCGAAACGTACGCTCCCCACCATGCCCCTCAGCCTCACCGTCCTCGGCACCGCCTCTCCGCACCCGGGGCCCGGCCGCCCCTGCTCCGGATACCTGGTGCGCGGCGCGGGCGCGGAGGTGTGGGTGGACGCGGGCACCGGCACGTTCGCCGAGTTGCAGCGGCACACGGACCCCGACCGGCTCACCGCGATCTGGATCTCCCATCTGCACGCCGACCACAGCGCGGACCTCCTCGCCGCCGCCTACGCCTTCGCCCACGGCGGGATGACCCCGCCGGCCCCGATCCCGGTGTACGCGCCGCTCGACTGCGCCCGTCGGCTGGCCGGCTTCCTGGGCCGCCCGGACGTACGGTTCCTCGGCGAGTACCTCGACTTCAGGCCGCTGTTCGACGGGCACACCGTGCGGCACTGGAACCTGCGTCTCACCTCGCGCGCGGTGGCCCACGACACCGAGGCGTACGCGCTGCGCGCCGAGTGCCAGGGCAGCGTCCTCGTGTACTCGGGGGACAGCGGGCCGTGCGACGCGCTCACCGAACTCGCCTCGGGCGCCGACCTGTTCCTGTGCGAGGCGGACGTCGACCGGCATCGCGAAGGCGAACACGGGCAGCCGGTGCATCTCACGCCCGAGGAGGCCGGCGAGACGGCCCGCAAGGCGGGGGTGCGCGAGCTGTACGTCACCCATGTCGGCCCGACGCTGACCCGCGAGACCGCGACCGCCCGCGCCGCCGCCGTCTTCGGCGGCCCCACCCGCACGGCGCGCGAGGGCGAGACCATCCCCTTCTGACCCCTCTGGGGGCCCTTGTGTCCCGGAGACCTCAACTTCCTCTGCAAGAAGCATTGACGAAACGCGGGGCCCCTCCTACCTTCAACGCGTCGTACTTCGTACGTCATATATGAGACGCGATACGCGAGATCCGATCAGACACGCGACATCCGAGAGGCGCGCATGACCTCTGTGCCCACGCCGATCCCCTCCCGCACGCAGTACGTGCTGGAGGAGATCAAACGCCGCATCCTCACCGGGCGGCTGACGCCCGGTCAGGCTCTGGTCGAGACCGAGCTGGCCGCCCAGTTCGGGGTCTCCAAGACCCCGGTGCGCGAGGCGCTCAAGACCCTGGCCGGCACCGGCCTGGTCGTCATGAGCCAGTACAAGGGCGTCACGGTGCGCATGGTGGACGCGGACATGGCGCGCGAGGTCTACGACGTACGCCTGCTCCTCGAACCCGAGGCGCTGCGGCGGGCCGTGCGCCGGGGCGCCTCCCTGGACGCCGCACGCGAGGCGCTGACCATGGCCGACGACGCCGCCGACACCGCCGAACGGTCCCTGGCCAACCGGGAGTTCCACCGCGCCCTGTATCTGCCGTGCGGCAACCCGCTGCTCGGCCGGATGCTCGACGAGGTCCGCGACCAGGCCGCCCTGGTCTCCGCCGTCGCCTGGGCGGCCTCGCCCTCCTGGGAGCGGGAGGCCGGCGAGCACCGCGAGATCCTGCGCCTGGCCCTGGCCGGCGACGCGGACGGCGCGGCCCGCGCCCTGCACGCCCACATCGCGTCCTTCGTGCACCGGGCGTTCCCCGGGACCGCCGGGGCGGACGCCCTCGAAGAGGCTCCGGCCGAGGAAGGTCAGCAATGAGCAGCGTGGCGTTCGAGACCCAGCGGGCGGCCCTGGCCGACGTGGTGGCCATCCCGGTGACCCCGTTCGCCGAGGACGGCGGCGTCGACGGCGCGGCCCACCGCGCCCTGGTGCGCCGGCTGCTCGACGGCGGGATCACCACCCTCACCCCGAACGGCAACACCGGCGAGTTCTACGCCCTCACCCCCGCGGAGCGCCGTCTGGTCGCCGAGCTGACCGCGGAGGAGGCCGCCGGGCGGGGCGTGGTCCTCGCCGGGGTCGGGCACGACGTGCCGACCGCGGTCGCGTCCGCCCGGCACGCCCGGGAGCTGGGCGCGCGGATGGTGATGGTCCACCAGCCCGTGCACCCCTACGTCTCGCAGAGCGGCTGGGTCGACTACCACCGGGCCATCGCCGAGTCCGTGCCCGAGCTGGGCGTCGTCCCCTACATCCGCAACGCGCGGCTGCACGGCGAGCGGCTGGCCGAGCTGGCCGACCACTGCCCGAACGTCATCGGCGTCAAGTACGCCGTCCCGGACGCCGCCCGCTTCGCCGCGTTCGCCCGGGACGCCGGTCTGGAGCGCTTCGTCTGGGTCGCCGGTCTCGCCGAGCCGTACGCGCCGTCCTACTTCTCCGCGGGGGCCACCGGCTTCACCTCCGGGCTGGTGAACGTCGCCCCGGCCGTCTCGCTGAACATGATCGAAGCGCTTCGATCGGGTGACTACCCCGCGGCGATGAAGGTGTGGGAACAGATCAGACGGTTCGAGGAGCTGCGGGCCGCCGACGGCTCCGCCGACAACGTCACCGTCGTCAAGGAAGCCCTCGCCTCCCTCGGGCTGTGCCGTCGCGAGGTGCGTGCGCCGAGCCGGACGCTGCCCGAGGACGCACGGTCCGAGGTCGCCGCGATAGCAGCGGGATGGTCCATATGAAGCGCTTCGACGATCAAGACCCGGACGCCGTCGGCGCCGCCCCCCGCAAGGCCCCCGAGGACCTCCGCAGCCACCAGTGGTACGGCGCGAAGGGCCTGCGCTCCTTCAGCCACCGCGCCCGCACCCGCCAGCTCGGCTACCTCCCCGAGGAGCACCTCGGCAAGCCGGTCGTCGCGATCCTCAACACCTGGTCCGACATCAACCCCTGCCACGTCCACCTGCGCGACCGCGCGCAGGCCGTGAAGCGGGGCGTGTGGCAGGCCGGCGGCTTCCCCCTGGAGTTCCCGGTCTCCACGCTCAGCGAGACCTTCCAGAAGCCCACCCCGATGCTCTACCGCAACCTCCTCGCCATGGAGACCGAGGAACTGCTGCGCTCCTACCCGGTCGACGGGGCCGTGCTCATGGGCGGCTGCGACAAGACGACGCCCGCGCTGCTCATGGGCGCCGCGAGCGTCGACCTGCCCACCGTGTTCGTGCCCGCCGGTCCGATGCTGCCCGGCCACTGGCGCGACGAGGTCCTCGGCTCCGGCACCGACATGTGGAAGTACTGGGACGACCACCGGGCGGGCCTCATCGGCGACTGCGAGCTGGCCGAGCTGGAGAGCGGCCTCGCCCGCTCGCCGGGCCACTGCATGACGATGGGCACGGCCTCCACGCTGACGGCCGCGGCGGAGGCGCTGGGCGTCACGGTCCCGGGGGCGTCGAGTATCCCGGCCGTGGACTCCGGGCACGACCGGATGGCGGCCGCCGCCGGTCTGCGCATCGTCGAGCTCGTCCACCGCGACCGCAGGCTGAGCGACATCCTCACCGCGGACGCCTTCGAGGACGCGGTGACGACCGTCCTCGGCCTCGGCGGCTCCACCAACGCGGTGATCCATCTGATCGCGATGGCCGGCCGCGCGGGCGTCGCGCTCACCCTCGACGACTTCGACCGCATCGCCCGCACCGTCCCGGTCCTCGCCAACGTCCGCCCCGGCGGCCGGAAGTACCTCATGGAGGACTTCCACTTCGCCGGCGGCCTGCCCGGTTTCCTCTCCCGGATCACGGACCTGCTCCACCTGGACCGGCCGACCGTCTCGCACGACACCCTGCGCGAGCAGCTCGCCGGCGCGCGCGTGCACGACGACGACGTCATCCGGCCCCGGGACAACCCGGTCGCGAGCGAGGGCGGGGTCGCCGTGCTGCGGGGCAACCTCTGCCCGGACGGCGCCGTCGTCAAGCACATCGCCGCCGAACCCCGCCTGCTCAAGCACACCGGCCCCGCGGTCGTCTTCGACGACTACCGCACGATGCAGCGCACCATCAACGACCCCGGGCTGGGCATCACCGCCGACACCGTCCTGGTGCTGCGGGGCTCCGGCCCCAAGGGCGGCCCCGGCATGCCCGAGTACGGCATGCTGCCCATCCCCGACCATCTCCTCAAGCAGGGGGTGCGCGACATGGTGCGCATCTCCGACGCCCGGATGAGCGGGACGAGTTACGGCGCGTGCGTGCTGCACGTCGCGCCGGAGTCCCACGTCGGCGGACCGCTCGCGCTCGTGCGCACGGGCGACCCGATCACCCTCGACGTCGAGGCCCGCACCCTCCGGCTCGACGTCGACGACGAGGAGCTGGAACGGCGCCGGGCGCGGTGGACGCCGCCGCCCGCCCGCTACGAGCGCGGATACGGCGCGCTCTACACCGAACAGATCACCCAGGCCGACACCGGCTGCGACTTCGAGTTCCTGGCCCGCCCGGGCAAGGTCGCGGACCCCTACGCGGGCTGACGGCGACGGATACGGCCGGGCCCACGCCTGCCCGTGCAGAAAGCGCTTCACCCACACAGGCGCGACGCCCGCGACAACACGACGCACGCGACAACACGACGCACGCGACAGCACGACGCACTACGCACGACGCACGCGAACGCCCGGCGCACCGACAGGCGCACCGGGGGACGCACCGAGAGACGCACCGAGAACGGAGAACAGTCATGGCCCAAGCCGCAGCCGTGGCGAAACCGCCCGCGCCACCCCGGCGGCGCCGTGCCTCCGCCACGCCCCGCAGGCTGCCGTACCTGCTGATCGCGCCGGCGGCGCTGCTGATGCTGGGCTTCATCGCCTACCCGGTCGTCAGCGTCTTCTACTACAGCCTGCAGAACTTCAACCCCACCAAGCCGTGGCGCAACGGCTTCGCGGGCTTCGACAACTTCACCCGGATCTTCACCGACGACCCGCAGTTCTGGGACACCCTGGCCTTCAGCGCGAAGTGGGTGTTCGCCGAGGTCGGACTGCAACTGCTGTTCGGCCTGGCGCTGGCGCTCATCGTCAACCAGACCTTCGCCGGCCGGGCCCTGGGCCGCGCCCTGGTGTTCTCGCCCTGGGCCGTCTCGGGCGTGCTGACCTCCGCGATCTGGGTGCTGCTCTACAACTCCCAGACGGGCGTGACCCGTTACCTCGCGGACATGGGGATCGGCGAGTACGGCGCCAGCTGGCTGTCGGACACCTCGACCGTCTTCCCGGCGGTGATCGTCGCCGACCTGTGGCGCGGCGTCCCCTTCTTCGCGATCCTCATCCTCGCCGACCTCCAGTCCGTCTCCAAGGACCTGTACGAGGCCGCCGAGGTCGACGGAGCGAGCCGGATCAAGCAGTTCTGGCACATCACCCTGCCCCACCTGAAGGACGCCATCGTCCTGTCCACGCTGCTGCGCGCGGTGTGGGAGTTCAACAACGTCGACCTGCTCTACACGCTCACCGGCGGCGGCCCCGCGGGGGAGACCACCACCCTCCCGCTCTACATCGCCAACACCAGCGTCGACGCCCACAACTTCGGCTACGCGTCCGCCCTCACCACGGTCGCGTTCGTGATCCTGCTCTTCTGCTCGATGGTCTATCTGCGGCTGAGCAAGTTCGGAGGAGGCGACAAGTGATCACCAAGGAGGCCACCGAGGTCGCACCCGTCCCCGTGCGCCCGCCCGCCGCGGCCGACCGCCGGCAGAAGAACGCCAGGAAGCGCGCCTGGGACGAGGCCCCGCGCTGGCAGATCTACCTTCCCCTGGGCATCTACCTGGTGTTCACCCTCGTCCCGTTCTACTGGATCCTGCTGTTCGCGCTCCGCCCGGCCGGCTCGACCTCGCTCGTGCCCTGGCCGATGACCTTCGACCACTTCGAGAAGGTCTGGAACGAACGCGACTTCGGGATCTACTTCCAGAACAGCGTGATCACCGGCGTGGCCACCCTGCTGCTCACCACCGGCGTCGCGCTGGCCGGCGGCTACGCCCTCGCCCGCTTCGACTTCAGGATCAAGCGCGGCTTCATGCTCGCCCTGCTGTGCACCCAGTTCGTGCCGGGCGCGCTGCTCCTCGTGCCGCTCTTCCAGATCTTCGCCCAGCTCAAGATGATCAACTCGCTGGGCAGCGTCATCATCGCCGAGACGGTCTTCCAGCTGCCCCTGTCGATGATCCTCATCAGCGGCTTCATCCGGAACGTCCCCTACTCCCTGGAGGAGGCCGCCTGGGTCGACGGCTGCGGCCGGTTCACCGCTTTCCGCATCGTCGTCCTGCCGCTGCTGCGGCCCGGCCTCATCGCCGTCGGCTCCTTCGCCTTCGTGCACGCCTGGAACCACTTCCTGTTCGCCCTGATGTTCCTGTCCGACCAGACCAAGCAGACGATCCCGGTCGGCCTGAACACCCTGATGAGCGCCGACAGCGTCGACCTGGGCGCGCTGGCCGCGGGCGGCATCATCGCCGCCGTCCCCGTGGTGATCGTCTTCGCCTTCATCCAGAAGTGGCTGATCACCGGCTTCAGCGCGGGGGCGGTGAAGGGATGAGCGCCCCCCGCCGCACCGCGACCGCCAGGCCCTCCGCCGCCGCGTCCGCCCCCGCCGCGGCTCCCGGGGCGGAGTCCGCCCGGCCGCCTACCCTGCATCGAAAGATCGACGGCGCCGCGGTGGCCGACCGCGAGGCGGTACCCGGCGCGGGCGCAGGGAGGATCCCATGAACACCTCGGACACCGCCGTCCCCGTCGTCCTCGCGGGCGCACGCGGCCACGGACGCTGGCACCTGGACAACATCCGCAGGCTCCAGGACAAGGGCATCGTCCGGCTGGCCGGCGTCTGCGAACTGACCCCGCTGACCCCGGCCGAGATCCCCGAGGGCCTCGGCACGCCCGAGCAGTCCGCCGACTTCGGCGCCCTGCTGGAGACGACCGGCGCCCGCGTCGCCGTCGTCTGCACCCCGATCCCCACCCACACCGACCTCGCGCTGACCGCGGCGGCCAGGGGCGTGCACCTCCTCCTGGAGAAGCCGCCGGCCCCGTCCTACGCCGAGTTCCGCAGGATGGCCGACGGCGTCGCGCGGGCCGGCGTGGCCTGCCAGATCGGGTTCCAGTCGCTGGGCTCGCACGCCCTGCCCGCGATCCGCACCCTGATCGTTGACGGCGCGATCGGCGAGGTGAGCGGGGTCGGCGGCGCCGGGGCCTGGGCACGCGCCCAGGCGTACTACCGGCGGGCGCCCTGGGCGGGCCGGCGGCGGCTGAACGGCGTCGACGTCATCGACGGCGCGCTCACCAACCCGCTGGCGCACGCCGTCGCCACCGCCCTCGCCCTGGCCGGCGCCACCCGCGCCGAGGACGTCGCCCGCATCGAGACCGAACTGGCGCACGCCAACGCCATCGAGTCCGACGACACCTCCTGCGTCCGGGTGAGCACGGCCGACGGCCGGCAGGTCGTCGTCGCGGCCACGCTGTGCGCCGAGGACCCCGACGACCCGTACGTCGTCGTCCACGGCACCCGCGGCCGCATCACCTACTGGTACAAGCAGGACCGCGTGCTGCTCCAGCGGGCCGGCCACGGCCCCGAGGAGTTCGAGTACGGCAGCACCGACCTGCTGGAGAACCTCGTCGACCACCTCACGGACGGGACGCCGCTGCTGGTCCCGCCCGCCGCGACCGAGTCGTTCATGCGGGTCGTCGAGGCGATCCGGACGGCCCCCGACCCGGTGCGGCTGCCCGAGGGGGCCTGGCGGCTGCTGCCCGACGAGGACCGGCGCGTCGTCCCGGGCGTCGACGCACTGGTCGCGGCCGCCGCCGACACCCTCTGCCTCTACTCCGAACTGGGCGCCCCCTGGGCGTTCCCGACCGCGCATCCGGAAGAGGTGAGCCCCTGATGACCGCACCGGCACCCGACTCACCGGTCGTCCTGCGTGTCGCCGGCCGCCCGGTCGCCCGCTACGTCGTCCGGCCCGAGCTGCCCGCCAGGCTCTCCCCGCGCCCCTGTCTGCACCCCGTCACCACCCTGGCCGGCACCGCGGTCACCGAGCTGAGCCCCGCCGACCACACCCACCACCTCGGCGTCGGTGTAGCCGTACCCGACGTCGAGGGGCACAACTTCTGGGGCGGCCGCACCTACGTCCGCGACCGCGGCCCGACCGAGCTGGACAATCACGGCGCCCAGTGGCACGCCGCGTTCCAGCTGCGCGACCCCGACGGCTTCGTGGAGGAGCTGCGCTGGATCGCCTCGGGGACCGAACTGCTGCGGGAGCGCCGTACCGTGGCGGCCACCGGACTCACGTCCGCCGCCTGGGCGCTCGACTTCACGTTCTCCCTGACCAACGTCACGTCCGGGCCGCTGTCCATCGGCAGCCCGGCCACGAACGGACGCCCCGGCGCCGCCTACGGCGGCTTCTTCTGGCGGGCCAGGAAGCAGGACGCGCCCCCCGAGGCGTTCACCGCGCACGCGCGGGGCGAGGCGGCCGTCCACGGCGCCCGCGCCGACTGGCTCGCCCTGACCGGACACGGCTCCCCGCGCGCCGCCGGATCCGCCCACGGCGGAGCGTGGACCCTCGTCTTCGCCGGCGCCACCGACACCACCCGCCGCGACCCCTGGTTCGTGCGCACCGCCGAGTACCCGGGCGTCGGATCGTCGCTCGCCTTCGCCGAACGGCTGCCGATCCCGCCCGGCGGGACGGCCGTGCGCCGGATCGTCACCGTCGTCGCCGACGGCCGGCTGGACCGCGACGAGGCGGCGGCCCTGGTGCGGAAGGCGGTCACCCAGTGAGCCCCGAGGCCCGCGAGCGACGCGCGACGGACGGACCGAACGAGCCGGACGAGCCGAACCAGCCGGACCTGGCACACGGCACGACCGGCCCGCTCGCAACCGCCGAGACGGACCGTGCGGACCGGCCGGACCGGACCGCCGGGATGTACACCAACCCGATCCTGGACGCCGACTGGTCCGACCCCGACGTCCTGCGCGTCGGCGACGACTTCTACCTCACCGCCTCCAGTTTCGGCCGCGCCCCCGGCCTGCCGCTGCTGCACTCGCGCGACCTGGTCCACTGGACGCTGGTCGGGCACGCGCTGGAACGCCTGGAACCGGCCGACGCGTTCAGGGTCCCGCGCCACGACTGCGGGGTCTGGGCGCCCTCCCTGCGCCACCACGACGGCCGGTTCTGGATCTTCTGGGGCGACCCGGACCACGGCATCTTCCAGGTCAACGCCCCGCAGTTCAGGGGCCCTTGGACCCGCCCGCACCTGGTGAAGCCGGGCAGGGGGCTCATCGACCCCTGCCCGCTGTGGGACGAGGAGACCGGCGAGGCCTACCTGGTGCACGCCTGGGCGAAGTCCCGGTCCGGCGTCAAGAACCGGCTCACCGGCCACCGGATGCACCCCGAGGGCACGGCCGTCCTCGACGAGGGCAAGGTGATCGTCGACGGCGACCGGATCCCCGGCTGGTTCACCCTCGAAGGCCCCAAGCTCTACCGGCACGACGGCTGGTTCGTCGTCCTCGCCCCCGCCGGGGGAGTGGCGACCGGCTGGCAGGGCGCCTTGCGCTCCCGCGACTTCTTCGGCCCCTACGAGGAGCGCGTCGTCCTGGAGCAGGGGGACACCGACGTCAACGGCCCGCACCAGGGCGGCTGGGTCCGCACCCGGTCCGGCGAGGACTGGTTCGTGCACTTCCAGCAGCGCGGCGCCTACGGCAGGGTCGTCCATCTCCAGCCGATGCGGTGGGGCCCGGACGGCTGGCCGGTCATCGGCGACGACGGCGTCCCCGTCCCGCGGCACCGGCGGCCCGCGCTGCCCGCACAGCCGCCGGCCGCGCCCGCCGTCGACGACGACTTCCCCGGCGGACGCTTCGGCCGCCAGTGGTCGTGGACGGCCAACCCCCAGGACGGCTGGGCGGTCCGGCACTCCGCCGACGGACTGCGCCTGGCCTGCGCGCGGACGGCCGACGCGCACGATCTGCGCACCCTGCCGAACGTCCTCACCCAGCGGCTGCCCGGCCGCCCCTCCGCCGTCGAGGTGGGCCTGCGGCTGCACAGCGAGGAACCGGGCGCCCGCGCCGGACTCGCGGTCCTCGGCGACGCGTTCAGCTGGATCGGCCTCCAGCGCGCCGCCGACGGCGCCGTCCACCTGGTGCACCGGTTCGCCGAGCCGGTGGCCGAACGGGAGCGGGACGCCGCCCACCCCGTGCCCGTCCCCGACGGCCCCGTACGGCTGCGGATCGAGATCGGCGCCGGAGCGCGCTGCCGGTTCGCCTACGACCTGGGCGACGGCCCGGTCCGCTCCGGTCCCGTCTTCGCCGCCACGCCGTGGCGCTGGGTCGGCGCCCTGCTCGGCCTCTTCGCCCTCGCGCCCCCGGGCACGGGGCAGGCGGGAGCCGCCGCGTTCGACGCGTTCCGCATCAGACCGCTCTGACTCCTCCGCCCCTTCGCCACTCCGCCCCCTTTCGTCGCCACTGTTCTGTACGCCTCTGGGAGCCGCAATGACGCACTTCCACAGCAAGCGCTTGCCGACGGCCGTCACGGCCCCGGCGGCCGTCCCCGCCCTGCCCGCCGGTCCACGGCCCGACGCGGCCGGCCGGGCGAGGGCCCCCGGCGGGCCGCGTCGGGCCGCCGCGACCGCCCCGGCCCCGGAGGCCCCCTCGGCCCGTCGTGCTCCGGAGACCCCCGAGGCTCCCGAGCCCCCCGCGGCCCCGGCCGCCGCCGTGCCGCCGGCCGGGCGCCCTGCGCCCGCATCACCCCTCGACCCCCCACAACTTCATATGTCCGTTGGGATCCGGAAGATCCAGAAGAAGAGAGCCGACCACATGAAGAGCAGCATCCGCAGAAGCAGGCGAGTCGCCCTGGCCGTCGCCCTGGGCTCCGTGCTCGCGCTGACCGCCACGGCCTGCGGCGACGACGGCAGCGGCGCGGCCGGGGACAAGGGAGGCGACGGCTCCGGCAAGGGCCAGATCACCTTCTGGGACAACAACGGCGGCGTCCGCACCGACGTCTGGAAGGAGATCATCGCCGACTTCGAGAAGGCGAACCCCGACATCAAGGTCAAGTACGTCGGCGTGCCGTCGGACAGCGTCCAGTCCAAGTACGACACCGCCATCCAGGGCGGCGGGCTGCCCGACGTCGGCGGCGTGGGCACCGCGATGCTGGCCGAGATCGCCGCGCAGGGCGCCCTCGAACCGCTGGACGACCGCCTGGAGAAGAGCGGGCTGAGCGCCAAGCTGAACGCGAAGTTCCTGGACGGCGTCAAGGCCGCCGGGATCGACGGCAAGACGTACAGCGTGCCGACCTCCGCCAACAACGGCACCCTCTGGTACCGCACGGACCTGTTCCAGAAGGCGGGCCTGGAGCCGCCGGCCACCTGGACCAAGTTCTACGCGGCCGCCGACAAGCTGACCGACAAGGACAAGAACGCCTTCGGCTACACCATCCGCGGCGGCTCCGGGTCGATCGCCCAGGCGCTGGACGCGACCTACGGGCAGAGCGGCATCACCGAGTTCTGGAACGGCGACAAGACCACGGTCAACGACCCGAAGAACGTGGCCGCGCTGGAGAAGTACGTCGGCCTGTACAAGAAGGACACGCCGTCCGCCGACGTCAACAACGACTTCACCAAGATGGTCGCCCAGTGGGACTCCGGCACCATCGGCATGCTGAGCCACAACCTGGGCTCCTTCGGGGACCACCAGAAGGCGCTGGCCGGCAAGTTCAAGGGCATCCCGGCGCCGACGCAGGACAACGGCATCCGGGTGCAGGTGTCCAACCCGGTCGACGGGCTGGGCCTGTTCAAGTCGAGCAAGAACAAGACCGCCGCCTGGAAGTTCATCGAGTTCGCCGCCTCCCACGAGTCGAACAGCAAGTGGAACAAGACGGCGGGACAGGTGCCGGCCAATCTGGAGGCCGCGCAGGACGGCTGGGTGCAGTCCTCCGAGCCGACCCGGCTGGCCGCCGAGGCGCTGACCGGCGCCACCACGAAGATCGTGCAGCTGCCCTACTACCTGCCCGACTGGAACACGATCTCCAAGGCCGACAACGAGCCCAACTTCCAGAAGGTGCTGCTCGGCAAGCAGAGCGCCAAGGACTTCCTGGACACGCTGGCCGACCAGCTGAACACCGCGCAGGCCGACTGGAAGAAGAACCACAAGTAGTCCGGCGGACGCGGACGCGGGGCGACCGCGCGCCGGCCGTCACCGGCCGTGCGGTCGCCCCGCCCTCCCGGCACGCCCACCGACCCCTCGAAAGGTGTATGTCGTGTCCCTGACCCGCAGACAGGTCACCACGGCGGCGCTGGCCGCCCTCCCGCTCGGAGCGGCCGCCGCCGCGCCCGCCCACGCCGCGGCGCGCCGGCCGAGAACCCTCTACATCGCCGGAGACTCCACCGCGGCGCAGAAGTACTCCGACGCCGCGCCCGAGACCGGATGGGGCATGGCGCTGCCCTTCTTCCTGCGGTCCGGCCTGCCCGTCGCCAACCACGCGCTGAACGGCCGCAGTTCCAAGAGCTTCATCGACGAGGGCCGGCTCGACGCCGTGCTCGCCGCGATCCGGCCGGGGGACCTGCTGCTCGTCCAGTTCGCCCACAACGACGAGAAGAGCACCGACCCCACCCGCTACACCGAGCCCTGGACGACGTACCAGGAGTGTCTGCGCAGGTATCTCGACGGCGCCCGCGCCAAGGGCGCGCGGCCCGTGCTGGCCACGCCCGTCGAGCGGCGCAAGTTCGACGCGGCGGGCAAGGCCCAGCCCACGCACGGGGAGTACCCGGCCGCCATGCGCGCGCTGGCCGCGGAGGAGGGCGTGGCGCTGCTCGACGTCCAGGCGCTGTCGCTGGCGCTCTGGCAGCAGTTGGGCGTCGAGGCGACGAAGACGTACTTCAACTGGACCGCGACCGAGCAGGACAACACGCACTTCAACCCGCCGGGCGCGATCGCCGTGGCGCGGCTCGTCGTGCGGGAGCTGCTGCGCACGCGGGTGCTCGAACCGTGCGACGTGCGGCGGCTGCACGACACGATCCCCACGTCCTGGATCACCTGGCCCGCGCCCCTGTCGTAGCCGTCCCCGCGACGACCGCACGGCGGCCCGTCCGACGCACCGCCCGTCCGACCGCACCGCCCGTCCGACCGCACCGCCCGTCCGACCGCACCGTCCGTCCGACCGCACCGCCCGTCCGACCGCACCGCCCGTCCGACCGCACCGTCCGTCCGACCGCACCGCCCGTCCGACCGCGCCTCCTGTTCCACCGCATCCGCCGCACCGGCATTTCCGCCGCACCGCCTTTCCTCAGAGGAGACCCGCACAGTGCGTACCCAGTCATGTCATGCTCGCGTCATAGGAACCCTGGTGGGATGCACCGCGCTGGTGCTGTCCGTCACCGCGGCGGCCTCCGCCCAGACGCAGTCCCACCGCTCCCCGTCCCGCGACCTCGGCCGGCAGGTCCTGCCCGCGAACGACGGCTGGGCCGCCCAGGGGACCGGCACCACGGGCGGGTCGGCCGCCGACGCCGCCCACGTCTACACCGTCACCACCTGGGCCGAGTTCAAGGCCGCCCTCGCCGCCGGGGGCTCCGCGCCCAAGATCGTGAAGGTGAAGGGCGTCATCGACGCCGTCGCCGAGGGATGCGACGCCTTCGCCGCCCCCGGCTACGACTTCGACGCCTACCTCGCGAAGTACTCGCCCGAGGTCTGGGGCCTGGACACCGACCTGAGCGCCGAGCCCGACGACAGCCCGGAGGGGCTGCGACGCGCCTCCGCCGCCGCCCAGGACCAGGCCATCAAGGCGAACGTCCCCGCCAACACCACCATCGTCGGCGTCGGCCGCAACGCCGGCTTCAAGGGCGTCAGCCTCCAGATCAAGGCCGTCGACAACGTGATCGTGCGCAACCTGTCCTTCGAGTCCCCCATCGACTGCTTCCCGCAGTGGGACCCGACCGACGGCGACAAGGGCAACTGGAACTCCGAGTACGACACCGCCGTCGTCTACGGCTCCACCCATGTGTGGCTGGACCACAACACGTTCTCCGACGGCTCGCACCCGGACAGCGCCGCGCCCTCCTACTTCGGCATGCTCTACCAGCAGCACGACGGCGAACTGGACATCGTGCGCGGCGCCGACCTCGTCACCGCCTCCTGGAACGTCTTCGGCGAGCACGACAAGACCATCCTCATCGGCAACAGCGACAGCGAGTCGACCGCCGCGGGCGACCGCGGCCACCTGAGGACGACCTTCCACCACAACCTGTTCTCCGGACTCGTCGAGCGCGCCCCCCGCGTCCGCTTCGGGCAGGTCGACTCCTACAACAACCACTTCGTCGCCGCCGGCGACTACTCCTACAGCTTCGGCATCGGCAAGGAGTCCCAGCTCGTCGCCGAGCACAACGCGTTCACGCTCCCGAAGGGCGTCAGCGCGGCCAAGGTGCTCAAGCGGTGGAACGTCTCGCCGCTGACCGCCGCCGACAACTACGTCAACGGCGTCAGGACCGACCTGATCGCCGTGCACAACGCCGAGATCCCGGCCGAGGCCCTCCCGTCCGGCGCCGGGTGGACGCCCACCCTGCGCACCGCGGTCGACCCGGCGAGGGCGGTGCCCCGGATCGTCGACTGCGGCGCGGGCGCCGGCCGCCTCGGCTGACCGCGTGACGGCCGGGGCGGCGCCCGCCGCCCCGGCCGCTCCCCACCCGCGCCCCGCCGCGCACCGACCGCCCGGCGACTCTCCCGCACCCTTCCCGCACTCTCCCCGCACCTTTCCCGCAGCAGCGCACCGCCGTACCGCGAAGGAGCACCCGCATGCCCTCGCCCCACCCCCGACTCCCCCTGTCCAGAAGGGGATTCCTCGCCGCCGGCGCCGGCACGGCCGCCGCGCTCGGCCTCGCCGCGTCCCCCGCGCGCGCCGCCGGCGGCTCGCGCCCGTTCGGCCGTCACGGCTCCCCGGCCGCCCGGCGCACCCCCCGCACCCTGTACGTCGACCCGCGCGGCCGGGGCGACCACACCTCGGTCGCGGACGCCGTCGCGGCCGCCGCCGGCAGCGGCTGGACCCTCGTCCTCGCGCCCGGCGTCTACCGGGAGAGGGTCGTCCTCGACGCCGCCCGCACGGACGCCACCTGGATCGGCGCCTCCGAGGACCCGCGCGACGTCGTGATCGTCCACGACACCGCGGCCGGCACCCCCAAGCCCGGCGGCGGCACCTACGGCACCACCGGATCGGCCACCACGACCCTCCAGGCCGCCGGCTTCACCGCCCGCTGGATCACCTTCGCCAACGACTGGCTGCGCGCCGACCACCCCGGCGTCACCGGCACCCAGGCCGTCGCCGTCAAGGTCCAGGGCGACCGCTCCGCCTTCCACCACTGCCGCTTCCTCGGCCACCAGGACACCCTGTACGCCGACTCCCTCGCCCTGACCGCGTTCGCCCGCCAGTACTACGCGGACTGCTACGCCGAGGGAGACGTCGACTTCGTCTTCGGCCGGGCCACGGCCGTCTACGAGCGCTGCCGCTTCCGCACCCTGAACCGCACCGACCTGACGGCCGCCCCCTACGGCTACGTCTTCGCCCCCTCGACGGCCGGCGCCAACCCGCTCGGGTACCTCGTCGTCCGCGGCCGGATCGACAGCGAGGCGCCGGACGCGTCCTACAAGCTGGCCCGGCCCTGGGTGCCCAGCTCCGACACCACCGCCCGCCCGGGTCTCGTCGTGCGCGACACCCGCCTGGACGCCGGCATCGACGCGGTCGCGCCCTACGCGAACATGTCGGACTCCTTCCCCTGGCAGAGCCAGCGGTTCGCCGAGTACCGCAACAGCGGGCCCGGAGCGCGGATCACCGTCCCCGGGAACCGCCCCCAACTCCGCCCGGAGCAGGCCCGGTCGGCCACCCGCGCGGCCTACCTCGGCGACTGGGAGCCCTGGCGGGGGGAGTGCTGAGACGCCGCGCCGACGCACCCCTCTCGCGGGCCCGGCGGGCCCCTGACCGGCCGTCCGGGCGCTGCGGGGACCTGCCCGCGGCCGGCGTTCCCAGCGCCGGGCCGGCGTCCGTCGGAGCGGCCGTGGACCGGGCCCGGCGGGGCGCTTGACCCGTTTTTTGCCCGGCGGGTCTCGCGCTCACCCGTGTGACGCGCGTAGAAAGCCTGTCATGCATAAGCCACTTCGCATCGCGGCCGCGGCCGCGGCCTGCGCCGTCGCCGGCGCCGCCCTGTACGGCGCCGGTGCGGCCACGGCCCACCAGTCCACGGCCGACTCCACGCACGAGCCCTACAACATCGGGCTCCTGGTGAAGGACATCGACACCTACTACGGCACCGCGGCGGACGCCGACGGCGTGTACCAGGCGTCGCCGGCGAGCCCGTACGCCAAGGACCTCGCGAGCATCGACAAGGCCGCGCGGAAGTACATCGACCAGGCCGCCCGCAAGGCGGTCCGGGGGCACCACCGGCCCGCGGTCGTCTTCGACATCGACGACACGCTGCTGCTCAGCCTCGACTACGAGAAGAGGTACAACTACACCTACAACTCCGCCAGTTGGGCGGCCTACGTGAACAAGGCCGACCGCCCGGCCGTCTTCGGCAGCCCCGAGCTGGTGCGGTACGCGGAGAAGAAGGGCGTCGAGGTCTTCTACAACTCGGGCCTCAACGAGGCGCAGCGCGCCGCCGCCGTCGAGAACCTGAAGAAGGTCGGCGCCGACGTCAACCTGGACGCCGGCCACATGTTCCTCAAGAACGCGGCCGCGCCGCCGTCCTACCTGAGCGCCTGCGCCACCCCGGGCACCTGGACCTGCACCACCGTCCAGTACAAGGCCGGCACCCGCAAGCACATCGAGGACGACCTCGGGTACGACATCATCGCCAACTTCGGCGACCAGTACTCCGACCTCGACGGCGGCCACGCCGACCGCGGGTACAAGCTGCCGAACCCGACGTACTTCGTCGGCTGAGGCGGTGTGCGGGGGGCCGTCCGGTCCCCCGCACGGCTCGCTCAGTCGCGGTCTTCGTGGCGGGCGAAGTCGCCGCCCACGGAGGTCTGCCCGCCGTCCCCCCGGCCCGCGACCACGTAGGCGTCCTTCCTCGCGTCCCGGCCGCCGCGGGCGTGGTCGTACTGCCCGGCGAACACCCACTCGCCCTCGGGAACCGTCCGGCCGTCCTTGAGCACCCAGGTGTAGACGAGGAACCCGTCCCGCTCGGCCGCCGTGAACGTGAAGTCGTCCTCCGGCAGCGAACGCCAGGCGCCCGCCGGGGAGACGCCGCCGGTCTGCGCCACCTTCAGCTGCACCGTCAGGCGCGTGAGCCGCTCGGACGTCTTCAGCGTGACGTTGCTCTGCGCCCAGAAGTCGTTGCTGTGCGGGTCGACCGAGCCGTCCGACCACAGCGGGCCGTCGCTCTCGTCGTCGGTCGCCGGCAGCAGCGTGGCCGCGGGGGCGGAGGGCGTCGCCGGGGCGCTCCTCGACGGCGTGGCGCCCGGCCCGGCCGGGTGGTGCGTGCCGCCCCCGGCGCTCGGCGTGGCGCTCGGCGAGGCGGGCGGACGGCTCGTGGCGTCGGGGGAGCCCGACGGCGGCGGGGAGACGGCCACCGTCTCCCGCGCCGGGGGCTCGCTCCGCACGGCGGACGCCACCGCGTACCCGCCGGCCGCGAGCATGCCCGCGACGGCGGCGGTGGCGCCCACGATCCGGGTCCAGCTCCACAGGGGCGGCCGGGTCGCCCGGTGGTCCGACCGCTGCCTCTCCCCGGATCCCGCCATGCCGCGCTCGACCCGGGCCAGGATGCGCGCCCGGTCGGGCTCGTGCGCCTCGACCGCTCCGTGCAACCGGGCGCGCAGCTCGTCGTGCACGTCCCGCTGCATCGTCATCGGTCCCTTCCCGAGGCCGAGGCCTCACCGGTGCGCACCATGGCGGGCACCTTGAGCGCTCTTCCCTTGCCGCCGAGCAGCTTCTGCAGCTCGGCCATCCCCTTGGAGGTCTGGCTCTTCACCGTACCGACCGAGACCCCGAGGGCGAGCGCCGTGTCCTTCTCCGAGAGGTCGAAGGCGTGCCGCAGCACCACACAGGCCCGTTTGCGGAACGGGAGTCCACGCAGCGCCGACTGCACGTCCACGACGCCGGCGACGTCCGGGTTCTCCGTCCTCTCCTCCCGTTGCGACCAGAACAGCGCGACCCTGCGCCGCTCGCGCACCGCGCTGCGGATGCGGGTGCGGGCGAGGTTGGCGACGACGCCGCGGGCGTAGGCCACCGGATGGTCGGCCGCCCGCACCCGGTCCCAGCGGTGCCACAGCGCGAGGAGCGCGTCCGCCGCCAGGTCGTCGGCCGCGTCGGCCTCCCCGGTCAGGAGGTGGGCCAGGCGCGACAGTTCGGCGTAGTGGCGGTCGAAGAAGGCGTGGAACTCCACCGAGGCGGCGTCGTCGACGACTGTGCCCACGGGTGACCTCTTCTCGGTGTGCCTGTGCGCGTCATGTGAATGACATGGGGATGCCCCGAGGAGGTGGACGGGGCGAGACCGGGAAGCGTAGCAGTGCTCCACGGGCCGCTCTGGTACGGGGGTTCGAACGTCATGTGGCTGATCGAACGCCTTCGGACCCCGATTCCGTGACACGGCGGGAACCCGGAACCGGTTCAACGGGGGAGCGCGCTACTTCCTCAGCGCCGCCCGCATCATGGCCTTCGCGACGGGCGCGGCCAGCCCGTTGCCGCTGACCTCGGAGCGCGCGGCGTCCGACTGCTCGACCACGACCGCCACGGCGACCTGCTCGCCCGAGGAGTCGGACGTGCCGTACGAGGTGAACCAGGCGTAGGGGGCCTTGCTGTTGTTCTCGCCGTTCTGAGCCGTGCCCGTCTTGCCGCCGACGGTGACGCCGTCGATGAGCGCGTTCGTGCCCGTGCCCTTCTCGACGACCGTCCGCATCGCCGACCGCAGTTGCTCCGCGGTGGCGGAGCTGACGATCCGCGTGCGCGACGCGTCGTCGTCGTAGTCCTTCAGCACGTTCCCGCCGCCGTCGGTGACCTGCGCGACCATGTGCGGCGAGACCAGCTCGCCGTCGTCGGCGATCGCGGCCGACACCATGGCCATCTGGAGCGGGGTCGCCGTCACGTCGAACTGCCCGATGCCGGTCAGCGCCGTGGACGACTCGTCCATGCCGGACGGGTACACGCTCGCGTACGCCCGCACCGGGACGTCCAGGCTGTCGTCGTCGAAACCGAACCGGTCGGCCATCGCCTTCAGCTTGTCCTGGCCGAGCTGGACCGCCATGTGCGCGAAGACGTTGTTGCAGGAGTACTGCAACGCGACCCGGATCGTGGCGTCCGTGCAGGGCGCGGAGGCGTTCTCGTTCTTCAGGGGCGTCCGTGTGCCCGGCAGCGTGTACGGGTCCTCGCTGTCGGTCTTCACGTCGACCGACGTGTACAGGCCGTCCTCCAGCGCGGCCGCGGCCACCACCAGCTTGAACGTGGAGCCCGGGGCCAGCGGCTGCCGCAGGGCCCGGTTGACGAGAGGCTTGTCGGGGTCCGACGTCAGCTTCTTCCAGGCCGGCCCGGCGGTGCCCGCGTCGGTCAGCGACGAGGGGTCGTACGACGGCGTCGACACGACGGCGAGGATCTGCCCCGTCTTCGGGTCGATGGCCACGGCCGCGCCCTTCTTGCCGCCGAGGGCGTCGTACCCCGCCTTCTGCACCCGGGGGTCGATGGTCGTGATCACGTCACCCGGATCGGCGCGCTGGTTCGTGACCGTGTCCAGCACCGTCTTCAGCCGGGTGTCCGTGCCGTTGAGGACGTCGGCGTAGATCCCCTCCAGCTGGGTCGGCGCATAGGCCTGCGAGGCGTACCCGGTGACCGCCGCGTACAGCCCGCCGTCCGTGTACGTGCGCTTGTACCTGAGGTCGCCGCCCGAGGTGGCCGCCGAGCCGGTGACCGCCTTTCCGGCCACCACGATGTTCCCGAGCGGCTCCGCGTACGTCTCGATCGCGTTGCGCCGGTTGCCCTTGTCGTCCGCGAGCGCCCGGCCTTCGTAGAACTGCACCCAGGTCGCCCGGAGCAGCAGGGCGAACACCAGCAGCAGCGCGAAGACCGACGCGCGCCTGATCGTCTTGTTCATTGCGATCAGAAGACGAACGGAACGGAGCAGATCGTTCCCGTCCGGCCGGGGTTCTCATCGACTCCTCATCCGGGGCGGGCTCAGCTCTCCAGCCGCAGCACGATCTCCTCGGTGTCCCGGCCGCGCGCGTTCGCGAAGCCGACGGCCCGGGCGGTGGGCCGGAATCCGCACTTCTCCAGGACGCGCAGCGAACCGGCGTTGTCGGCCGCCGCCCGCGCGAACAGCGGGCGCTCCGGGACCTCGGCGAGCAGGGCCGACAGGGCCTGGGTGGCGATGCCCCGGCCCCAGTACGCCCGGTCCACCCAGTAGGTCACCTCGCGTTCGCCGGGCGGCCCGTAGACCGCCGCGCTGCCGACGACGTCACCGTCGGCGAGGATCGTGCGCGGCACGTCGGACGAGGCGCGCACGCGCCGCCAGTGGGCGTCGAAGGCGTCCCGGTCGGCCGGGTCCTTCGGGGTGAAGGCGGCCATCACGAGGGACTCGGGGTCGTTCATCTGCCGGAAGAACACCGGCAGATCGCTGTCGTGGACCCGGCGCAGGGCGATCGGCATGCCCCGAGCCTACGTCCCCCTGTCCGGGCCCCGGTCTCACAGCCGCCGGGTGGCCAGCGTGAGGCGGTCGCGCGCGTCGAACAGCGCGTCCTTGACCATCTGCTCGTGGGCGGGCGTGAGCCGCGCCACCGGCACCGAGCAGCTGATCGCGTCCCTGGCCGGCGTGCGGTACGGGATGGCCACGCCGAAGCAGCGCAGCCCCAGCGTGTTCTCCTCGCGGTCCACCGAGAAGCCCTGCTCGCGGATCTGGTGCAGCTCCTCGATGAGCTTCTCGCGGTCCGTGATGGTGTGCTCGGTGAGCGCGGGCAGCGACTCCGGCAGCATCTTGCGGACCTGCTCGTCGGAGTAGGTGCTCAGCAGCGCCTTGCCGAGCGAGGTGGAGTGCGCGGGCAGCCGGCGGCCGACCCGGGTGAAGGGGCGCAGATAGTGCTGCGACTGGCGGGTGGCGAGGTAGACGACGTTGGTCCCGTCGAGCCGGGCCAGGTGGATGGTCTCGGTGGTGTCGTCCGAGAGCCGGTCCAGGGTCGGGCGGGCGGCCGCGACCACCTCGTCGCCGTCGATGTAGGAGGTGCCGACGAGCAGCGCGCGCACTCCGATGCCGTAGCGCGTGCCCGTCGCGTCCGTCTCCACCCAGCCCAGATCCACCAGGGTGCGCAGCAGCATGTAGAGGCTCGACTTGGGGTACCCGACGGCCTCCTGGACCGACGCGAGGGAGTGCATTCCGGGGCGGCCGGCGAAGTATTCCAGCAGCTCAACCGTCCGCACCGCGGACTTGACCTGCGCTCCGCCCCCCGTCTCGACAGCCGACATCGCCCTTGACCCCTTCGTTCGACGGGAAATACGCTCCGACAGCATATTCATCATCAGAGACAGCGTTCAGTATATCGAACGGCCCTGATGGGTGAGCCAGTACCAAACGTGGAGGGACCCGCGGTGGCAGCAGCACCAGTCTGGAGTGTCGACCCCCGAACCGGGAAGCAGCGTGAACAGGTTGCGGTGGAGGCCACGGCCCAGGAGGTCGACGCCGTCGTCCGTGCCGCCCGTGAAGCGCGCGGCTCCCTCGCGGACCGTACCGTCCGCGCCGCCTTCCTGCGCTCCGCCGCCGACCGGCTCCAGGCGGCCAGGGACACCCTCGTCGAGGTGGCCGACGCGGAGACCGCGCTCGGCCCGGTCCGCCTGACCGGCGAACTGGCCCGCACCTGCTTCCAGCTGCGCGCGTTCGCGGACATCGTCGACGAGGGCGCCTTCCTCGACATCGTCGTCGACCACCCCGACGACACCGCCACCCCGCCCATCCCCGACCTGCGCCGCTACAAGGTGCCGCTCGGCGTGGTCGCCGTCTACTCCGCGTCGAACTTCCCCTTCGCCTTCTCCGTCGCGGGCGGCGACACCGCGAGCGCGCTCGCGGCCGGCAACCCGGTGGTCGTCAAGTCCCACCCCGACCACCCGGGCCTGTCCGAGCTGGTCGCCAAGGTGGTGCGCAACGCCGCCGCCGAGCACGGCATCCCCGCGGACGTGCTGGGCCTGGTCCACGGCTTCGAGGCCGGCGTCGAGCTGATCCGGCACCCGCTGGTCGCCGCGGCCGGGTTCACCGGCTCGATCCGCGGCGGACGCGCCCTGTTCGACGCGGCGGCGGCCCGGCCCGTGCCGATCCCCTTCCACGGTGAGCTGGGCTCGCTGAACCCCGTCGTGGTGACCGAGGCGGCCGCCGCCGAGCGCGCCGGGGCCATCGGCGCCGGCCTCGCCGGGTCGATGACGATGGGCGTCGGCCAGTTCTGCGTCAAGCCCGGCCTGGTGCTGGTGCCCTCCGGCGCGGCCGGCGACGGACTGGTCAAGTCGCTGACGGACGCGGTGAGCGACACCGACGCGGGCGTGCTGCTCGACCACCGGATGCGGGACAACTTCATCGCCGGGGTCGCCGAGCGCGCGGAACTGGCGGACGTGGACTCGCCGGTGACGCCCGGCGCGGGCGGGGAGCACACCGTCAGCGCGGGCTTCCTGACCGTGCCCGCCGCCCGGCTCGCCGCCGAGGGCGAGCACGACCTCCTCCTGGAGGAGTGCTTCGGACCGGTCACCGTCGTGGCCCGCTACGAGGACGAGAGCGAGGTCAGGGCCGTACTGTCGCGGCTGCCGGGCAACCTCACGGCGACCGTCCAGCTCTCCGAGGACGAGGCCGCGGGCGAGGGACGCGGCGGGGAGATCCTCGCCGAGCTGACGCCGCTCGCCGGGCGCGTCCTCGTGAACGGCTGGCCCACGGGCGTCGCCGTCGCACCGGCTCAGCACCACGGCGGGCCCTACCCGGCCACGACGTCGACCTCCACCTCGGTGGGCGGCACGGCGATCGAGCGCTGGCTGCGCCCCGTCGCCTACCAGAACACCCCCGCCGCGCTGCTGCCCGTGGAGCTGCGCGACGAGAACGAGCTGGGACTTCCCCGGAGGTTCAACGGCCGTCTGGAGCGGTGACGCCCGCCTGCTCTCCCCGCGCCGGCGGCCGCGCCCCGATAATCGGGTCATGGACGTCTCGCTTCCCGAACTGCCCTTCCCGCTGCGCACCTACGGACCCGACGGGCACTGGTCCCACGAGGACGGGGTGCTCACCGGGTGGGCCGGGGCCCGGCAGGACCGGTTCGTGCCGCCCACCGGCGACGGGGTGGAGCCCGCCGCCGACGCTCCCCGGCTGCTGGGCGCGCCGGAGGGCGACTTCCAGCTGATCGCCCGGGTCACCGTGGGGTTCGACCGGGCCTTCGACGCGGGCGCGTTGTACGTCCAGGTCGGCGAACGGGCCTGGGCCAAGCTGTGCCTGGAGTACTCCCCGGATGTGGCCACCGTCTGCACGGTGGTCACCCGGGGGCACTCCGACGACGCCAACTCCTTCACCGTGCAGGGCAGTTCCGTCTGGCTCCGGGTGAGCCGGACCGGCCGCGCCTTCGCCTTCCACGCCTCCCGGGACGGCAGGCGGTGGACCTTCGTCCGGCTGTTCACGCTGGGCGGGGAGAAGGAGACCGGCGCGGCCCTGGTCGGCTTCATGACGCAGTCGCCCACCGGCGACGGGTGCGTCGTGACCTTCGACCACCTGGAGTTCCGGCCCGACTGGCCGGACGACCTCAGGGACGGCGGCTGAGCCGCGGCCCGCGCGGGGCCGGGCTCACACGCGGTCGGCCGCGATCAGGACGTACTGGAACGAGCCGTCCCGGTACGACTCGATGAACGCCTCCTCGATGCCGGTGACCAGCGAGGACGTGGCCCGCAGCTCCCAGTAGGGCAGGGTGTCCGCGGTGAGGTCGACGATCGTGTGCGGCACCAGCCGGTTGTCGGCCATGGCCCGCAGATACTCACGCCGGGAGTGGATGTTGCACTCGAAGTGGGCGTTGATCCGGGAGACCCACTTCGACGGCTGCCCGTAGCGGGGGTTCCAGCAGCCGGTGATCGTGACGTACCGCCCGCCCACCTTCAGGAAGCGGGAGTGCTCGGCGAACAGGTCGTGCAGATCGACGTACATGGTCGACTCGTTGTTCCACGACGCCGTGACGCTGCCCTTGTCGAAGGGCGTGTCGAGCATGTTGCACACACGCGAGCGGACGTGGTCGTCGATGCGCAGCTCGCCCGCGCGCCGGTTGCCGAAGTCGGCCTGGGTCGCCGACAGGGTGACCCCCTCGACCCGGCAGCCGAAGCGGCGGTGGGCCATCACCATGGACCCGCCGCGCCCGCACCCGGCGTCGACGAGCGTGTCGCCCGGACCGACGGGCCCGAGGTGGTCCATGAGGAACTCCGCCTGGGCCGACTCCAGCCGGTGCAGCTCGGCGACGAGCTTCTTCTCGTACTCGCTGTGCGCCGGGTCGCCGAGCGCGGCGTGGTCCACGGCCCCGATGCCGTAGTGGTGGTGGTAGAGCCCGTCCACGTCACCGAGGCGCAGGTTGACCGGCCGTGCCTCGTTGTTCCAGTAGCGGGCGATGGCCTCCTGGTACGCGGTCGCCGGGGCCGGGATGCGCGCGGTGGGGGTGGAGGTCGTTTCAGTGGTCACAGAGAGGTCCGTTCCTTACCAGAAGTCGGGCAGGCTGTAGCGGTAGGTGTTGGTGCGGTGCCAGTCGTGGTTGCCGTCGACCCACGCGGCCACGCCCCTGAGGAAGCGCAGCACCGGGGGCAGGGGGCAGGCCGCCGCGAGGTCGGCCGCGGCGGCCTCGAACGCGTGCTGTAGCTCGTTGTGGATCTCGACGGCCCGCAGATAGGCGTCGCGCTCCGGGAGCCGCTCGCGTTCCGCGAGCACCACGGGCAGGTTGAGGTGGTGGCCCGGGCTGTCGAGCTCCTTGGTGTACGAGTAGAGGTCGTTGACGACGGTGGTCGCGTTGCCGGCGAGGGCGATGACCCGCTGCATGCCCGGCCGGGCGTGCAGATCCGCGGGCAGTTCGTAGCCGCCGACGGTGTCCGTGATCGTGGGACAGGGACGGAAGTTGTTGAACTGGCGCATGGCCAGGTACTCCCACACCTCCGGCACGTGACCGGTCTGCGCCCAGGCGGCCTCGGCGAGGTAGCCCAGGTGCAGCCGGGCCATGTCGTGCCGGTAGCGGTCCGCCTGGGAGGCGCTGGCCGCCTCCGTGAAGTGGTCCATCGCGCTGCGGTAGGCCCGGCGCGGGGCGTCCGACCCGAGGGACTCCTGCCACGCCGACGCGTACGGCGCGGTGGTGTGGAGGTGGTCGAGCGCGGTGTGCGCCAGCAGCAGCCGTCCGCCGAGGCCGACGGGTGACCCGCCGTGGTCCTCGCAGTAGCAGTCGTCCACCGCGTTCTCCGCGACCATGAGCCGCGTGGCGAGCATCAGGTGGTCGACCGTCGGGGCGTCGGGATGGCAGCCGACCATGTAGCGGCCGACGGAGAAGCCGTCGAACTGTCCCTCCCACTCCTCGGGATAGAGCCGGACCTCGTCCTCGGCCCAGCGCTTGATGCGCCGGCTGACCTCCTCGACGCGCGCCGGGTCCGGTTCCGGGACGCGATGGTGGTAGAGGCCAGGCACGGCCCGCCTCTCGGCGGACGGGGCGGCCGCGGGGGACACCGGGTCCGGGAGCCGGGACCGGTGCCGGCCGGCCAGGTCGAGCGAGGCCGTGCCGAGTCCGGTGGGCCCGCGCAGGATCTCCCGGAGCGCGGGCCGGCCCGCCGGGGCCGCGTCCGGCGCGTCACGCACCACGGGCGCGGGCTCCGCCGGCGCCGCCGGCTGCGGCGTCGGGCCCGGCAGGGCGACCGGCGGGTGCAGTGCCGCGAGGAAGCCGGCGGCGGCCGGCGCGTCCACGGGGACGGCGGCCGCCGGCGCGGGGGCGTCCGGCACGGGTGTCGGCGGCGTCGGCCCCCGCTCTGCGGGGGGTGGTCCGAGGGGCCCGGGCACGGGCATCGGCGGCTCCTTGCTGCGCTGGGACGGGTGCACCGTCGTGCACCCGTCGTGCGGGGGAGGGGCGTGTCGGGCGTGGATCCGCGGCGGACCGGCGGTCGGCCTCGGACCCGCGGCGGACGCCGCCGTCGCAGTGGACGGGACCGTCGGCACGGCCCCGGCGGCCGACCGGGAGGCGGGCCGGGACGTCAGCGCGGTCTGGGGGCGATCTGCACGTTCTCCAGCACGCCGAGGGCGTCGGGCAGCAGCACCGCGGCGGAGTAGTAGGCGCTGACCAGGTAGGAGCTGACGGCCTGGGCGTTGACGCCCATGAACCGCACGGAGAGCCCGGGTTCGTACTCGTCCGCCAGCCCGGTCTGCCGCAGGCCGATGACGCCCTGGCTCTCCTCGCCGGTGCGCATCGCGATGACGGAACTGGTCTGCTCCGGGCTGATCGGGATCTTGTTGCAGGGCAGGATGGGCACCCCGCGCCAGGCGGGCACCGTCTGCCCGTCGAGGTCGACGTGTTCGGGGTAGAGACCGCAGGCGCTGAAGCCGCGCCCGATGGCGGCGATGGTCCGCGGGTGCGCGAGGAACATCCTCGTGCCGCGCCGCCGGCAGAGCAGGTCGTCCATGTCGTCCGGGGTCGGCGGTCCGAGGCGCGGCTGGATGCGCTGCTTGAAGTCGGCGTTGTGCAGCAGCCCGAACTCGCGGTTGTTGATCAGCTCGTGCTCCTGGCGCTCGCGCAGCGCCTCGACCGTGAGCCGCAGCTGCTCCCCGCTCTGGTCCATCGGACCGTTGTAGAGGTCGGCGACCCGGGTGTGGATCCTCAGCACGGTCTGCGCGACGGAGAGTTCGTACTCGCGGGGCTTCAGCTCGTAGTCGACGAAGGTGCCCGGCAGGTCGGCCTCGCCCGTATGACCGGCCGACAGGGCGATCTCGGCCTCGCCGTGCTTGTTCTGCCGCCGCCGCACCCGGCAGCCGAAGCCGTCGACATGGGCCCGCAGGTGGGGCGCGCGGGCCTGGACGGCGGCGAAGTCGGCGCGGGACAGGGTGAGAAGGGTGCCGCAGGTCTCGGCGGTGACCGTGCTGTCGTGGCGGGCGTCCGGATCCGACAGCGCGTGCTCGCCGAAGTGGTCGCCGCCCGCGAGGACCGCGACGGCCACCTCCGAGCCGTACGTGCCCGCCGAGGTCCGGCTGACCCGGCCGTGCGCGATGAGGTGGATCCGGTCCGCGGGGCTGCCGCGCTCGACGAGGACGTCGCCCGTCGTGAAGTCGCGCTGGGTGCAGCGCTCGGCGAGGGCGGTGAGGACGTCCATGTCGTCGAACCCGCGCAGCAGGGCGAGTTCGCCCAGCTCACGGGGGATCACCCGGACCGTGCCGCCCTCCTGGACGAACTCGACGCGCCCGTCGCCGAGGGTGTGACGCAGCCGCCGGTTGACCCGGTAGGCGCCGCCCCCGGCCTCGACCCAGGGCAGCGTCCGCAGCAGCCAGCGGGAGGTGATCTCCTGCATCTGCGGGGCGGACTTGGTGACCGAGGCGAGGTTGCGGGCGGCGGCGGTGCTCAGGGACTGCTGCGGGGCGGCGGGCGGGGTCGGGGCTTCCGGGATGCTGTCGACGGACATCGGCGGGCATGCTCCTTGCGCGGCGGATCGTCCGGCGCACACGGGCGCGCCGACCGGGAGACAGGGAGGAGAGGCGACGGGGAGGGATCACGGGAATCCGTCCGCCTGGAGCAAGCTAGCCGCTGGAGGGGCCGCGACCACCGGGGAGACGGGATGCTTACCCCGAAGCGGTGACAATCGGTCGAATGCGGTTTATCCGCCCACCGGACGTCGTCGCCGCCCCACCGCACCCTCCCGGCAGGCCGGAGCAGGCCGGAGCAGGCCGGAGCAGGCCGGAGCGGGCCGGAGCGGGTCTGAGGGAGCCGGAACCGGGCGGCCGGGCGGCACGTCCTGTCCTGCATGACCGGAGAACGCGTGACCGGGCGCAGGGTGATCCGCACCGTCGTCCCCGCCGAGGTCGACAGCGTGGTCGCGCTGCACGCCCGCGCCCGGGCGACGTACTACCCCGACGGGATCCCGCGGGACGGCGCCGACTGGCCCGGCGCCTGGCGTGCGGCCATCGAGCGGCCCGACGGCCAGGTGCTGTGCGTCGTCGAGCAGGGGAGCATCGTGGGCCTCGCCTCGTTCCGCACGCCGGAGGGGGCGCCCGCGCACACGGTCAAGCTGTTCCAGTTCCACGTCGACCCCGGCCACTGGCGGACCGGGATCGGGACGGCCCTGCACACGGCCTGCGTCGAGCAGTGGCGGGCCGACGGCCGGCGCACCGCCGTGCTCGACGTGCACGTCGGCAACCGGCGGGCCCGGGCGTTCTACGCCCGCCAGGGCTGGCGCGCGGATCCGGGGGACCCGCCCGCCGAGGGCGACCACCACCTCTGGCTGCGGTACTCGGTGCCCGGGGAATGAAACGAGCTGCTTGAAGGTTCATCCACCGGGCGGAGGGCTGCTCCGCTTCACCGGTACGACCTGGAGAGAGCCGAGACATGCGCGTCGAGATCTGGAGCGACATCGCCTGCCCCTGGTGCTACGTGGGCAAGGCCCGCTTCGAGAAGGCGCTGGCGGCCTTCCCGCACCGCGACCGGGTCGAGGTGGTGCACCGCTCCTTCGAGCTGGACCCGGGCCGCGCCAAGGACGACGTCCAGCCGGTGCTGGCGATGCTGACGAAGAAGTACGGCATGAGCCACGCGCAGGCGCAGGCCGGCGAGGTCAACCTGGGCGCACAGGCCGCCGCCGAGGGCCTCGACTACCGCACCCGCGACCGCGACCACGGCAACACCTTCGACATGCACCGCCTGCTGCACTTCGCCAAGGAGCGGGGCCGCCAGGACGAGCTGATCCAGATCCTGTACCGGGCGAACTTCGCCGAGGAGCGGTCGCTGTTCACCGAGGGCCCCGAGCGCCTCGTGGAACTGGCGGCCGAGGCGGGACTGGACGCCGACGCCGCCCGGACGGTCCTCGCCGACCCCGCCGCCTACGCCGACGAGGTGCGCGCCGACGAGCGCGAGGCCGCCGAACTCGGCGCGAACGGCGTGCCCTTCTTCGTCCTCGACCGCGCCTACGGCGTCTCCGGCGCCCAGCCGGCCGAGGTGTTCGCCCAGGCCCTGACCCGCGCGTGGGGCGACCGCTCGCCGCTGACGCTGGTCGACGACGGCGACGCGCAGGCCTGCGGCCCGGACGGGTGCGCGGTCCCCCAGCAGTGAACCCGCGGTGAATCCCCAGGTCAGAGCCGATCCATAAGTGCTGCTTAGGAGCATCGCGTAAAAATCGGCAATGGACGGGGGGTTCCGCGAGGCCCACAGTGGAGGGCATGGACACCTTCGAGAGCCTCGTCCGGGCTGAGTTCACCCCGAAGACCACCTTCCTGAACACCGCGAGCAACGGCCTGCTCCCCGCCCGCACGGTCGCCGCCCTGCACGAGGCGGCGCTGCTGCGGGCCGAGGGCAGGCCGCTGACCCCGCTGCACGAGGACGTCGAGGCCTGCCGGGCCGCCTACGCCCGGCTGGCCGGCGTTCCGGTCACCCGGGTCGCCCTGGGCGCATCGGTCGCGGCCCACACCGGCCTGATCGCCGCGTCGCTGCCCGAGGGGGCGGAAGTGCTCACCGCGGAGGGCGACTTCACCTCCGTCCTCAACCCGTTCCACGTGCGCGGCGACCTCAAGGTCCGCGCCGTCCCCCTGGAGCGGATCGCCGAGTCCGTCCGTCCCGGCACCGACCTGGTCGCCGTGAGCGCCGCCCAGTCCGCCGACGGGCGCGTCGCCGACCTGGCCGCCCTGCGCGCGGCGGCCCGCGAGCACGGCGCCCGCACCTACGTCGACTTCTCCCAGGCCGCGGGCTGGCTGCCGACGGACGCCGACGCCCACGACTTCTCCGCCGCCGTCTCCTTCAAGTGGCTGCTCGGCCCGCACGGCGCGGCCTTCCTCGTCGTCCCCGAGGACTTCGGCGGGCTGTCGCCGATCCTCGCGGGATGGGTCGCCGGCGAGGAGCCCTGGGACAGCTGCTACGGGCCCGTCGCCGAACTCGCCCGCTCCGCACGGCGGTTCGACCTGACGCCCGCCCTGTTCAGCTACGCCGGACTGCGCCGCTCCCTCGAACTGATCGAGGAACTGGGCGTGACGGCGATCCGGGCCCACGACCTCGCCCTCGCCGACCGCTACCGCGCCGGCCTCGCGGACCTCGGGCACGCGCCCCTCCCCGCGCCCGGCTCCGCGATCGTCTCGGTGCCCGGACTGGGGTCCCGCCAGGCCGAGCTGGCCGCGGCGGACATCCAGGTCTCGGACCGGGCCGGCAGCCTGCGCGCCGCCTTCCATCTGTACAACACGCCCGCCGACGTCGACCGGCTGCTGGACGCCCTGTCGGGCTGACGGCGGACGGGCACGACGAGGCCCGCGGCGCCCACCGCCCGGCCGGGTGGTGGGCGCCGCGGGCCTCGCCGCCGTCACGGCGCGGGGACGCGCGCGCCGGCGTTCACCTCACCGGGGTGAAGTCCCGGGCGCCGATGAACTCCGGGCGGCGGACCGGCGCGGCGAACGGCTCCACGGCCGTGTTCTCCACGCTGTTGAACACGATGAAGACGTTGCTGCGGGGGAAGGGCGTGATGTTGTCGCCGGACCCGTGCATCGCGTTGCAGTCGAACCAGGTCGCGGAACCGGCCCTGCCCGTGAACAGCTTGATGCCGTAGTCGCCGGCCATCGCGGTGAGCGCCTCGTCCGAGGGCGTGCCCGCGTCCTGCATCTGAAGCGACTTCTTGTAGTTGTCCTTCGGCGTGGCGCCGGCGCAGCCGAGGAACGTCCGGTGCGAGCCGGGCATGATCATCAGGCCGCCGTTGGTGTCGAGGTTCTCGGTCAGCGCGATCGAGACGGACACCGTCCGCATGTTCGGCAGGCCGTCCTCGGCGTGCCAGGTCTCGAAGTCGGAGTGCCAGTAGAAGCCGCCGGCCCCGAAACCGGGCTTGACGTTGATCCGGGACTGGTGGACGTAGACGTCCGAGCCGAGGATCTGCCGGGCCCGCCCGACGACCCGCTCGTCGCGCACCAGGGCGGCGAACACCGGGCTGAGCCTGTGCACCTCGAAGACGGAGCGGATCTCCTGTGACCGCGGCTCGACGATCGACCGCTCGTCGGCCCGGATCTGCGGGTCCGCGACGAGCCGCTCCAGCTCGCGCCGGCACACCGTGACCTCGTCGTCGCCGATCAGCTGGTCGACGGCCAGGAAGCCGTCGCGCTCGTAGGCCTGGAGGCCGGTGGCCGGGATCGGGCCGGGGGTGTCGGGGGAGCCCCAGACGACGGGGTCCCTGCGGGGGACGGACACCTCGGTGGCGCCGCGGGTCGGGTAGAGATCGGTCAGCGTGGTCACGATGCTCACACCTCCTCGGGCTCGGTCAGCAGCGGGTAGACGCCGTTCTCGTCGTGGTCCTCCCGGCCGGTCACGGGCGGGTTGAACACGCACAGACAGCGGAAGTCCTCCTTGACGCGCAGCGTGTGCCGCTCGTGCCCGTCGAGGAGGTACAGGGTGCCGGGCGTGATGGTGTGCGTCAGCCCGGTCTCGTGGTCGGTCAGCTCGGCCTCGCCCTCGACGCAGACGACGGCCTCGACATGGTTGGCGTAGTGCATCGACGTCTCGGTGCCCGCGTACAGAATCGTTTCGTGCAGCGAGAATCCGACCCGTTCCCGGGCCAGGACGATGCGCTTGCTCTCCCAGGTGCCGGACGCCGCCCGTACATGGCGGTCGGTGCCTTCGATTTCCTTGAACGAACGGACGATCACGGTGGTGCGATGCCTCCTGGATAGGTGACGGGGGGTGGGTGACGCGCCGTGCGGGCGTCAGAGCGTCTCGCGCACGGCCCGGGCGAGGATGCTCAGGCCCTCGTCCAGTTCCTCCGGGGAGACGGTCAGGGCCGGCAGGAGTTTGACGACCTCGCTCTCGGGGCCGGACGTCTCGATCAGCAGCCCGAGTTCGAAGGCCCGCTTGGCGACCCGCCCGGCCCGCGCCTTCTCGTGGAACTCCAGGCCCCACACGAGGCCGCGGCCGCGGTACTCCTTGACGTCGGCGAGGTTCTCCTCGGTGATCGAGATCAGCCCCTGCTCGACCTGCTCGCCGCGGGCGCGGGTCTGCTTCTCCATCGCGGACCCGTCGGCCCAGTAGGTCTCCAGGGCCGCGGTGGCGGTGACGAAGGCCGGGTTGTTGCCGCGGAACGTGCCGTTGTGCTCGCCCGGCTCCCACACGTCCAGCTCCGGCCTGAACAGGCAGAGCGACATGGGCAGTCCGTAGCCGCTGATGGACTTGGACACGGTGACGATGTCCGGGACGATGCCGGACTCCTCGAAGGAGAAGAAGGCGCCGGTGCGTCCGCAGCCCATCTGGATGTCGTCCACGATCAGCAGCATGTCCTGCCGCTCGCACAGTTCCTTGAGCGCCCGCAGCCACTGCGGACGCGCGGCGTTGATGCCGCCCTCGCCCTGCACGGTCTCGACGATGACCGCCGCCGGCTTGTTCAGCCCGGAGCCCTGGTCCTCCAGCAGCCGCTCGAACCACAGGAAGTCGGGGACCTGGCCGTCGAAGTAGTTGTCGAACGGCATCGGCGTGCCGTGCACGAGCGGGACGCCGGCGCCCGCCCGCTTGAAGGCGTTGCCGGTGACCGCGAGCGAGCCGAGGGACATGCCGTGGAAGGCGTTGGTGAACGACACGATGGCCTCGCGGCCCTTCACCTTGCGCGCCAGCTTCAGCGCGGACTCGACGGCGTTGGTGCCGGTCGGACCCGGGAACATGACCTTGTAGGGCAGGTCGCGCGGGCGCAGCACGAGGTCCTGGAAGGTCTGGAGGAAGGTCCGCTTGGCGACCGTCGACATGTCGAGCCCGTGCGTGACGCCGTCCCGCATCAGGTAGTCGATCAACGCCCGTTTCAGCACCGGGTTGTTGTGCCCGTAGTTGAGGGACCCGGCGCCGGCGAAGAAGTCGAGGTAGCGGTGCCCGTCCTCGTCGTACATGAGGCTGCCCTGGGCGCGGTCGAAGACGGCGGGCCAGCTGCGGCAGTAGCTGCGCACCTCGGACTCCAGGGTCTCGAACACGCTCAGGTCGGGCTGGGTGATGGTCACGACGACATGCTCCTGGGGGGTGTGGGGTCGGACGGGGAGGGCCGGGGCGGGGTTCAGAAGGCGAGCGGGCCGATGCGGTACAGGACCTCGCTGTCGTGCGGGCCGTCGGGGAACAGCCCGGCGTCGAACAGCACCTCGCGGGTGACGCCGGCCCCGTGCCGCTCGGCGTACGAGGCGAACAGCCGCTCGGAGGCGGTGTTGCCCGGCGTGATCGTGGTCTCGACGGCGGTGAGCGGGCGCTCGGCGGCGAGCCGCGCGGTCAGCCCGTCGAGCAGCGCGGCGGCGAGACCGCGACCGCGGTACGCGGCGTCGACCGCGACCTGCCACACCAGCAGGGTGTGCGGGTCCTCCGGCCGGACGTACCCGGTGACGAACCCGACCGGCTCGCCGTCCTCCGCCCGCGCCACCGCCGAGGTGCCGGCGAAGTCACGGCACCACAGCAGATAGCTGTAGGAGGAGTTCAGATCGAGGGTCCGGGATTCCTTGGCGATACGCCATAGCGCGGCTCCGTCCGCCACCGACGGACGGTCGATACACAGGTCTGCTTGTGCGGCGGTCATGCGGATCGAACTTACCCAGCGAAATTCAAAAGCGCATGGAGAGGCCGTGGGGATTCCGTGATGCCGCTGAGGCTCATGCCCGCTTCATCCCTTTTCGCACCGCACAAAAGGGGCAAAGCTCCCCTCTTGTGCAATGCGTCACGTGACCATGACGTGCCGGAAAATCCCCGCGTTTACTCCGGCGGGATCCGGGCAGGAGAACTCGGGAAACATCAAGCGGGAAAAGGGGCGGGCGGGAATCGGGTGAAAAAGAGCCGGTAAATGGCGATGGCGAGAGTGACGGCAAGGGTGACGCACACGAAAGGGGACCCGAATTCAATTCGGATCCCCTTCCCGTAATTCACGCCCCGGTCGGCGGCAGGCGATCCCCGGGGCCCGGCGGCTGCCGGACCTCAGAGCTCCTGCCGCCAGGCGTTCTCCACGCTGCGGCGGGCGGCCTCGAGGTCGACGTCCGGTCCGTGTTCCGCCAGGGCGGCGCCGAGGGCGGCCAGACAGCCCTGTACCGCTCCCACGGCCGCGTCGGGACCGTAGTGGTTGACCCTGATCATCTCCCCGGCCAGCGCGCCGCCGCCCGCGGCCAGCGGCAGCGTCGGGTCGCCCGCCAGGGCCCGTGCCACCAGATCCGACGCCACGACCCCCGCGGGCGTGCGCAGGGTGGTGGCGACCGGCGCCGCGTCCGCCGCGTCGTGCACGTACGGCTCCAGGCCGCCGCCCAGCGCCACCGCTCCCGCGCGCGTCGCGGCCGCGGCGCGCGCGTGCCGGGCCATCGCGGCCGCCGTCCCCTCCGCCTCGATGCGCTCGACGCACGCCTCCAGCGCCAGCATCTCCAGCTGCGCCGGTGCGTGCGGGAGCGCCTTGCGGCCGGCGTCGACCCACCGCTCCTTCCAGTCCAGCAGCGACAGGTACGAGCGGCGCGGCGCCCGCGGGTTGGCGGCCATCCGCGCCCACGCCCGCTCGCTCACCGACACCGCGGACACGCCCGCCGGCCCGCCCATCGCCTTCTGCGCGCCGATCACGCACAGGTCCACGCCCCAGGCGTCCGGCAGCACCGGCTCGGCGCCGATCGAGGCGACGGCGTCCAGGTAGAACAGCGCGCCGTGCGCCCGCACCGCCTCGCCGATCTCCGCGACGGGGTTGGTGTTGCCGGTGGCCGCCTCCGCGTGCACCAGCGAGACGAAGTCGATCTCCGGGTGCTCGGCGAGGGCCGTGCGGATCTGCTCCGCGGTGACCGCGGTGTGGAACGGGACCGCCAGGTCGATCACGGTCGCGCCGCAGTCGCGCAGCCAGTCGCCGAAGGTCTGCCCGTAGGGGCCGGTGATCACGTTCAGCGCCGTCGTGCCCGGACCGGCCGCGGCGCGGATCGCGCCCTCCAGCGGCAGCAGCGCCTCGCCCTGCATGATCACGACGTCCTGCCGGGTGTCCAGGAGCCGCGCCACCCGGTCCTCGATCGAGGCGAAGTGCGCGGCGGACAGCGGGGCGAGGTCCAGGAACGGGTGGGTCACGAGGGTGCTCTCTTCACTCACGGGGTAGAGGTGACGAGGGTAACCGGCGCCCCCCGGACCCCTCCCATTGCCGACTTCTTAGGTCGAACAGCCCTGTAGCCATAAGATTGATTTGAGACACCCAAACTTTTCCTTATAATCGGAACCCTCAGCTCTCTTACAGGAAGGCCCGCCGTGAACACCCTCCCCGGGCGCCGGATCCGCGTTCTGGCCGCCACCACCGCGACGGCCGGGCTGATGCTCGTGGCCGCCGCCTGCACCTCCACCGACGACGGGGGCAGCGGCTCCAAGACGGCCGCCGGCGGGGTCGAGCTCGTCAAGGCGGGTCAGCTCACCACCTGCACCCACCTGCCCTACCCGCCCTTCCAGTCGGAGATCGACGGCAAGGTGCAGGGCTTCGACGTGTCCCTGATCGACCTCGTCGCCAAGAACCTGGGCGTGAAGCAGGTGATCACCGACACGCCGTTCGAGAACTTCAAGACCGGCGCCTTCCTCAACTCCGGCCAGTGCGACCTGGCCGCCGCCGGCATGACCATCACCGACGAGCGCAAGAAGAACGTCGACTTCTCCGACCCGTACTTCGACGCCACCCAGGCCGTCCTGGTCGACAAGGGAGCGGGCGTCGCCTCGCTCGCCGACGTGAAGTCCAAGGGCGTCAAGCTCGGCGCCCAGGCGCAGACCACCGGCGAGGACTACGCCAAGAAGCAGGGCTTCGACCCCGTCTCCTTCGAGTCCTCCGACGCCGTCCTCAACGGCCTGCGCACCGGTCAGGTCAAGGCCGTCATCATCGACTACCCGGTCGTGCAGGGCTGGCTCAAGGACAAGGCCAACGCCGGCGCCTTCAAGGTCGTCGACAACCTCAACACCGGCGAGCAGTACGGCTTCACGGTGAAGAAGGGCAACACCAAGCTGGTCGACGCGATCAACAAGGCGCTCGCCGACGCGAAGTCCGACGGCACGTACAAGAAGCTGTACGAGAAGTGGATCGGCCCCTACGACGCGTCGGCCGCCTCCCCGTCGGCCTCCGCCTCGGCGTCCTGACCCCATGGCCGACACGGACGTACCCCTCCAGCCGAAGAAGAAGGGCCTCACCCGGCGGCAGAAGCGCAGCCTCTCGCGCGGCGCGCAGTACGCCGTCTTCGTCGCCGCCGTGATCGTCTTCGCGGTCTCGGCGGACTGGGGCCGGCTGAAGAACCAGTTCGCCCAGTGGGACATCGCCCGGCAGATGTTCCCGGACGTCATCACGCTGGCCCTGAAGAACACCGTCCTGTACACGGTGTCCGGGTTCGTGCTGGGCCTGCTGCTCGGGCTGGTCGTCGCGCTGATGCGGCTGTCCTCGGTGGGCCCGTACCGCTGGCTGGCCGGCGTCTACATCGAGATCTTCCGCGGCCTGCCCGCCCTGCTGATCTTCGTGTTCATCGGCGTGGCCGTCCCGCTCGCCTTCCCCGGCACCGAGATCGTCGGAGGCACCTACGGCAAGGCGGCCCTCGGGCTCGGCCTGATCGGCGCCGCCTACATGGCGGAGACGTTCCGCGCCGGCATCCAGGCCGTGCCCAGGGGGCAGACGGAGGCCGCCCGCTCGCTGGGCTTCTCGCCCGCGCGCGCCATGGTCTCGGTCGTCATCCCGCAGGCCTTCCGGATCATCCTCCCGCCGCTCACCAACGAGCTGATCATGCTCTTCAAGGACTCCTCCCTGGTGCTGCTCCTCGGAGTGACGCTGGAGGAGCGCGAACTGTCCAAGTACGGCCGCGACCTGGCCAGTACGACCGCCAACTCGACGCCGATCCTGGTCGCCGGCCTGTGCTACCTGCTGGTGACCATCCCGCTCGGCTTCGTCGTGCGCCGCATGGAGGCGAAGGCCCAGGAGGCCGTGAAATGAGCCGACCCGAGATCGAAGTGCGCGCGCTGCACAAGTCGTTCGGCGACAACGAGGTGCTGCGGGGCATCGACCTGGAGGTCGGCCGGGGCGAGGTCGTCTGCGTGATCGGGCCGTCCGGCTCCGGCAAGTCGACGCTGCTGCGCTGCGTGAACCTGCTGGAGGAGCCGTCCGGGGGCAAGGTCTTCGTCGGCGGCACGGAACTCACCGACCCCGACGTCGACATCGACGCCGTACGGCGCCGTATCGGCATGGTCTTCCAGCAGTTCAACCTCTTCCCGCACCTGTCCGTGACCGACAACCTCACGCTGCCGCAGCGCCGGGTGCTGCGGCGCGGCAAGGCGGAGGCGGCGAAGGTGGCCGCCGAGAACCTGGAGCGGGTGGGCCTGTCGGACAAGGCGGCCGCCTACCCGGCCTCCCTCTCCGGCGGGCAGCAGCAGCGCGTCGCCATCGCCCGCGCCCTGGCCATGGGCCCCGAGGTGATGCTCTTCGACGAGCCCACGTCGGCGCTCGACCCGGAGCTGGTGGGCGACGTCCTGGCCGTCATGCGCATGCTGGCCGACGAGGGCATGACGATGATGGTCGTCACCCACGAGATGACCTTCGCGCAGGAGGTCGCCGACCGGGTCGTCTTCATGGACGGCGGCGTGATCGTCGAGGACGGCGCCCCCGCCGACGTCATCGGCAACCCCCGCCACGAGCGCACCCGCCACTTCCTCTCCCGCCTCCTCGACCCGGCGATGGCCGAGGTGGAGGAGGAGAAGTCCGACCAGGTGAGCGGCTCGGAGCGGTAGCTCACTAAGGTGCCGGTCATGAGCGATCTGCCGGTGCTGCATGTGAAGGGCCGGGTCCTGGCCGGGCCCGACGACGTCCGCGACGAGCTGTGGGTCGTCGGCGGGCGGATCTCCTACGACCGTCCCGTCGGCGCCCGCGACGTGCGCGTCGCCGAGGGCTGGGCGCTGCCCGGACTCGTCGACGCCCACTGCCACGTCGGCCTCGGCCCGCACGGGCCGGTCGAGCGGGACGTCGCCGAGCAGCAGGCCCTCACCGACCGCGACGCGGGCGCCCTGCTGATCCGTGACGCCGGCTCGCCCTCGGACACCCGGTGGGCCGACGACCGCGAGGACCTGCCGAAGATCATCCGTGCGGGCCGGCACATCGCCCGCACCCGCCGCTACCTGCGCGGCTACGCCCACGAGATCGAGCCCGACGACCTGGTCGCCTACGTCGCCCGGGAGGCCCGGCGCGGCGACGGCTGGGTCAAGCTGGTCGGCGACTGGATCGACCGCGAGGCCGGGGACCTGGCTCCGAGCTGGCCGCGGGAGGCCGCCGAGGCGGCCATCGCCGAGGCCCACCGGCTGGGCGCGCGGGTCACCGCCCACTGCTTCGCCGAGAACTCGCTGCGCGATCTGGTCGAGTCGGGCATCGACTGCGTCGAGCACGCGACGGGCCTCACCGAGGACCTGATCCCGCTGTTCGCCGAACGGGGCGTGGCCATCGTCCCGACGCTGGTGAACATCGCCACCTTCCCCGGCCTCGCCGCCGCGGGCGAGGGCAGGTTCCCGCGCTGGGCGGCCCATATGCGCCGGCTGCACGAGCGCCGCTACGACACGGTGCGCAACGCCCACGACGCCGGCATCGCCGTCTTCGTCGGCACGGACGCCGGCGGGTCGCTGCCGCACGGGCTGGTGGCCGCGGAGGTCGCCGAGCTGGTCACGGCCGGCATCCCGCCGCTCACGGCGCTCTCGGCGGCGAGCTGGGGCGCACGCGCCTGGCTCGGACGCCCCGGTCTGGCCGAGGGCGCCCCTGCGGACCTGGTGGTCTACGACAGCGACCCGCGCGCGGACGTCCGGGTGCTGGCCGCGCCGCGCAGGGTGGTGCTGAACGGGAAGGTGACGAGCTGAGGGCGGGCGAGCGGGAGGCGCGCGGCCCCGGACGCGGCGGGCGCGACGGCGCTCGGGCGCGGGGCGCTGCGGCAGAACCCGGCGGTGGGGCGAGGGTGACTCGGGGGAACGCGCGTGCCGTTCGATTCGAAGGCGTGCGCGAGGAATCCACGTTGGAGTGAACTCACGTCGGCCCGCTGACCGTTCACCCTTCGTACGTAATTCTTGCGGGGTCCCGAAGCGTCTCCTCTGGGGGTCCCACCCTTGTACGGCAACACCTTCCGCATGCCCGCACCCGTCCGCCGCGTCGCCGCCGTCGCGGCGGCCACCGCCCTGGCCGCGGGTCCCGCCGCCCTGGCCGGCGCGGACGCCGCCCACGCGACCGGAGGCGGCCGGGGCCGCGCCGAAGCGTCCGTCCTGCGCACCGGCCTCGACGTGGCCCTGGTGAACAGGACCGTCCACGTCCCGCTCGCCGTCTCCCTCAACGAGGTACGGGCTCCCCGCAGCGCCGCGAAGACCGCGCTGAGCGCCGAACTCGACGGCGTCGCGGGGGGACGGCCCTTCAGCGTCCTGCGCGCGGACGTCGCCGAGGCCAAGGCCACGGCCGACGGCACGAAGGCCGAGGCGTCCACCCGCCTCGTCCACGCCCGGCTGCACGTCCCCGGCCTTCCGCTGCTCTCCGTCGTCGAGGTCGGCGTCGTCACCTCCAAGGCGACCTGCGAGGCGGGCAAGGCCCCGGTCGCCGTGTCCCACCTGCCCGGCTCGGTGACCGTCCTGGGGAAGAAGGTGTCCGTCGCCGCGGGCGGCGTCACCCGGGTGAAGGCGCCCGGTGTGGGAGAGGTCCGCCTCGACCTGTCCCGGCGCGAGACGACCTCCCGCACGGCCGCCACCACCGCCCTCGAACTCACCGTCTCCGTCAACCCGTTGCACCTCAACGTCGCCGAGGTCACCGGCACCCTGACGCTCGCGAGATCCAGCTGCCGGACGCCCGCGGCGTCGGAGCCGGCACAGGAACAGGAGGCGCAGCGCCCCGGGGAACCCGCCGAGGGCGACGAGGCGGCGACCGGGCAGGCCCCCGCGCCGAGCACCGCCGCCCCCGCGGCGGCCGACGTCAAGGCCCAGGGCGCGCCCGCCGAGGCCGATCTGGCCCGGACCGGGGGGAGTTCGGCGACGCCGTATGTGGTGGGCGGGGCACTGGCGCTGCTGCTCGCGGGCGGCGGAGCGGTGGCCCTGTCCCGCCGCCGCGGCTGACCGGACGGACGCGGGACGGGCCGCCGGACGTCCCCCCGGCGACCCGCCCCGGCCCTGTCCCACGGCCGGCGCGTTCCGGGACGACCGTGGTCCCGTCCGCCCCCGTCCCCCCCTCCGCCCCCGTCCGCCCGCCTCCTCAGCCCTTGGCCAGCGACAGCGCCTGGTCCAGGGCCTGGAGGAAACGGTTCACCGTGGTGCGGTCGCGGACCGCCAGGCGCAGCCACTCCTCGTCGAGGCCCGGGAAGGTGTCCCCGCGCCGGACGGCGAAGCCCAGGGTGCGCAGATGCCCCCGGACGGCGGCGGCCCGCGGCAGCCGGACCAGGACGAACGGGCCCTGCGCCGGTCCCGCCACGCGCAGCCCGTCGGCGGCGAACTCCTCCAGCCCGGCCACGAGGTGCGCCCGGTCCGCGGCCACGCGGTGCGCCGCGTGCGCGGCCTCCGCCAGGGCCTGCGCCCCCATGCACGCCTCCGCCGCCGCCAGCGCCGGCGAGGACACCGGCCACAGGGGCTGCGCCCGCTCCAGCGCGGCGATCGTCTCCGGCGCGGCGAGGACGTACCCGATCCGCAGCCCCGCCAGCCCCCAGGTCTTCGTCAGGCTGCGCAGCACGACCAGACCGGGCACGTCCGTCGCCCCCGCCAGCGCCTCCCGCTCGCCCGGCACCGCGTCCATGAACGCCTCGTCGACGACCAGCGTCCGCCCGGCCCTGGCCAGCCGCCGCACCGTCGCCGCCGGGTGGAGCACCGACGTCGGGTTCGTCGGGTTGCCGATCACCACCAGGTCCGCGTCCTCGGGGACGTCCGCGGGATCCAGCCGGAAGCCGTCCTCCTCCCGCAGCAGCACCCGGTCCACGCTGTGCCCGGCGTCGCGCAGCGCCGCCTCCGGCTCGGTGAACTGCGGGTGCACGACGACCGGACGGCGGACCTCCAGGGCGCGCGCCAGCAGCACGAACGCCTCGGCCGCGCCGGCCGTGAGCAGCACCCGCTCGACGGGCAGCCCGTGCCGTGCCGCGACGGCCGCCCGCGCGGCCCGCCCGTCCGGGTAGGCCGCCAGGCCGTCGAGGGAGGCGGCGACGCGCTCGCGCAGCCAGCGCGGCGGGGTGTCCGCGCGGACGTTCACGGCGAGGTCGACGAGCGCGGATCCGTCCCCGCGCACCTCGGCGTCGCCGTGATGGCGCAGGTCGTGGCCCCCGGCCAGGTCCTCAGTGCGCATGGGAGTGCGGGTGCCCGTGGTGGTGGCCGTCGTGGTGGTGCCCGCCGTGGTGGTGTCCCTCGTCGTCGGGGTGGAAGTGCGGCTGCTGCGCCATCCCCACCTTGTCCTCGAAGCCCGGCAGCGCGATCCGGTACACGCACGAGTCGCAGTTCATCCGCAGGTCGCCCTTGACGGCCTCCTCGTACCGCTCCATCACCAGGTCGAGCAGCTCCGGCTCGGGACCGATGACGTCGGCCGAGCGCACCTCGACCTCCGGGTGCGCGGCCGCCCAGTCCCCGGTCTGCTGCCGCACCCGGTCCGGCAGGATTCCGGTGAACAGGAAGTACGGCAGGACGACGATCCGCCGCGCGCCCAGCCGCGCGCACCGGTCCAGCCCGCCGGGCACGTCCGGGGCGGCCAGCGAGACGAACGCGGTCTCCACGCCCGCGTACCCGCGTCCCTCCCACAGCAGCCGGGCCGCCTTGTGCACCTCGGCGTTGGCGTCGGGGTCCGTCGAGCCGCGCCCGACCAGCAGCACGGTCACGTCGGCCACGTCCCCGGGCGTGCGGTCCGCCGTGCCCAGGGCCTCGTCCAGCCGCCGCTCCAGCACGTTCAGCAGCGCCGGGTGCGGGCCCAGCGGACGCCCGTAGGTGTAGGAGATCCCCGGATGGCGCTCCTTCTCGCGCGACAGGGCGGCCGGGATGTCGCCCTTGGCGTGTCCGGCGGACACCAGCATCAGCGGGACGGCCGCGAAGCGCCGCACGCCGCGCTCCACCAGTTCGCTCACCGCGTCGCCCAGCGGCGGCGGGGACAGCTCGATGAAGCCGCCCGCGACGGGCAGTTCCGGACGGCGGCGGCCCAGCTCCCGGACGAAGTCGCGGAACGCCTCGGCTCCGGCCTCGTCGCGGGTGCCATGGCCGGCGATGAGCAGGGCGGGCGGCGGGGTGGTCACTGGTTCTCCTCGGGATCGGGCTCGGGACGGGGCTCGAGATGGGGCTCGGGACGGGGTGGATGCGGCGGCCGGGTCATCGGGGCTGTTCCGGCGCGGCTTCCTGCCAGCGGTAGCCGCGGGGCGTCACCATGCGTCCCGCGATGTTCCGGGTGGCGGTGTTGCCGACGGTGACGACCGTCATCATGTCGACCCAGGCCGGGTCGAGTTCGGCGAGCGTGGTCAGCCTGCTGGTGCCGTCCGGCCGGGACGCGTTGCGCACGACGCCCACCGGCGTGGCGGGGTCCCGGTGACCGGCGAGGATCGACAGCGCCTTGGGCAGCTGCCAGTCGCGGCCCCGCGAACGGGGGTTGTAGAAGGTGACCACGAGATCCGCCTCGGCCGCCGCGCGCACCCGGCGCTCGATGACCTCCCACGGCGTGTGCAGGTCGGAGAGGCTGATGGACACGTGGTCGTGGCCGAGCGGGGCGCCGAGGATCGCGCCGGCCGCGAGCGCGGCCGTCACGCCGGGCACCCCGACCACGTCGATGTCGTCGGACGCCTCGGCGAGCGCGGGGGAGGCCATGGCGTACACGCCCGCGTCGCCGCTGCCGATGAGCGCGACGGCCTGTCCGCGCCGGGCCTCCTCGACGGCCGTGCGGGCCCGCTCCTCCTCGGCGCCCAGCCCGGACTCCAGGATCCGGGTGCCCGGCCGCAGCAGGTCGCGGATCTGGTCGACGTACTGGTCGAGACCGACGAGCACGGCGGCCCGGCGCAGCTCGGCCGCGGCGCGCGGGGTGAGCAGGTCGCGGGCGCCGGGACCGAGCCCGACGACCGCGAGCCGGCCGCGCGCGGGACGCCGTACGACGGCGCAGGTGGCCATCGAGGCGTGCCCGTCCGCCCGCGCCGACTTGCGCTTGGGGACCAGGAGTTCACCGCCGCGGGCGAGCGCGGACGCCTCGGCGACCGACGGGGTGCCCACGGCCGCAAGGGGCGCGTCGGAGGGGTTGGGCACCTCGACCTTCGCCAGCTCCTCGGCCGGGTACGTCACCACGGGCACCGCGAGCCGCGCCGCCGCCTCGACGATGCCGGGCTCGTCGCGCTTGGCGTCCACCGTGACGAGCGCGGCGAGGCTGCGCGGGGACAGCCCCGCGTCCCGCAGCGCGCCCTCGACCAGGCCGAGCACCTCGTCGGCCGGCACGCCCCTGGACGCGCCGACGCCGACGACCAGGGACGGCGGGCGCACCAGCACCTCGCCGTCGCCGGGCGCGACCGCGCGGTCCGTCAGGCGCACGACCGGCATGCCCGGCGTGCGCTCGCGCGCCGTGAACGGCAGCGCCGGCAGCGGCCACGCCACCTCGGCGTCCAGCGCGACCGGCCCGCCGTCCAGCAGGGCCCGTGTCACGCCGGCCACATCGCCCTCCACCGGCAGGCCGAGGGTGTCCAGACCGGGGACGCCCACCGCGTCCGTGGCCGTGGTCACCACGGGCTCCGCGCCCAGCAACCCGCCCACCACGACGGCGAGTTCGTTCGCGCCGCCGCCGTGTCCGCCGACCAGCGAGACGGCGAACCGCCCGGCCTCGTCGACGCACACCACACCGGGGTCGGACGCCTTGTCGGACAGCAGGGGCGCGACGAGCCGGACGACCGCGCCCGTGGCGAGGAAGCACACGAGCTGCTCGCACTCGCCGAACGCCCGCCGTACGGCGTCGCCCACGGGCCCGTCGTACACGCGGGTGCGGTCCGGCCAGGCCGCGGCCAGCCGGTCGCGTGCCGCCGCGCCCGCCGCGGTGGCGCAGATGAGGCCGATCACTGGGCAACTCCTTCTCGGTTCACGGGGGACGGGCCGGCCGTGCGCCGGTTCCCCCACAGCAGGAAGACGGGATTGGCGGCCGCGAGCCGGGTCACGTCGCCCGGCAGCGGCGCCAGCCGCGAGGACTGCAGCAGCACCCCGTCGCAGTCGAGGCCGGCGCCGGTGAGCGCGGCGCGCACCGCGGGCACCCGGTCCAGCGCGGCCAGGGCGACCACGACCGTGCGCCGGGCCCGCCGCGCGCACCGCGCCACGATGCCGGGCAGGTCGCCGCCGCCCCCGCCGACGAACACGGCGTCGGGCTCGTCGAGCCCGTCCAGCGCGTCCGGCGCGGCGCCGTGCACCACGTGCACGTCGACGCCGTGGGCCGCCGCGTTGGCGCGGACGCGCTCCACGCCGTCCGCCGCCTTCTCCACGGCGCTGACGGCGGCGCCGAGCCGGGCGCACTCCACGGCCACCGACCCCGAACCGGAGCCGACGTCCCAGACCAGCTCGCCGGGGCGCGGACCGAGCCGGGCCAGGGCCAGCGCCCGCACCTCGAACTTGGTGATCATCGAGTCGCGGTGCGCGAAGTCGCCCTCGGGCAGCGCCCAACCGGCGGGCCCGGCCGCGGGCCCGGCGAGCGTGCGGGCCGGGCCCGGCGTCCGGGTCTCGTCCAGGCACAGCACGACGTTCACGGCGCTTCCCCAGTCGCGTGCGGCGGCCTCGGCGGGGGAGACCCGTTCCAGGCGCTCGCGTCCGGGATCGCCCAGCGACCGCGCCACCACGAGCGTGCGGCCGGGCGCGCTGCGCGCGAGGGCCGCGCCCAGCTCGGCGGGCCCGGCGCCCGGCCCGGTCAGCACGGCCGTCTTCGGGTGCGCCCGGCAGACGTTGACCGCCGTCCGCGGATCCCGCCCGTGCGCGCTGACGACCACGGCGTCGTCCCAGGTCAGCCCGAGCCGTGCGAAGGCGGCCGCCACCGAGGAGACGCCGGGCCGCACGTCGAGCAGCCGGGGCCCGAACCGCTCGGCGAGCGCCCGCACGATCCCGAAGAAGCCGGGGTCGCCCGAGGCCAGCACGAGCACGCGCCGGTCCTCGGCGACGTACTCCGCGATGGCGTCCAGGGCGGGCGCCAGCGGGCCGAGCACGATGCGCTCGGCGGACGCGGGCAGCTCCACGGCGTCCAGATGCCGGCGTCCGCCCACGACGAGCTCAGCCCCGGCCGCCACGCCGGCGGGCAGCGGCGCGCCCGTGCCCGCGCCGAGGACCGTGATGGGACGGCTCATGTGCTCGCGCCCCGCGAGCGCAGGGCGCGCCGGGCCTCCGGGTCGGCCTTGCGGTGGCCGTGGAAGTGACCGGGGTGGTACAGGTGCGAGCGGGTGCCGTGCGCGTCCAGGGCCGGGCCGACCAGGAAGAGGGTGTGCTTCCAGAGCCTGTGCTCCTTCACCGTCTCCTCCAGCGTCCCGATCGTGCACGTCACGACGAGTTCCTCCGGCCAGGTCGCCTGGTGGGCGACGACGACGGGGGTGGACGTCGGGTAGCCGCCCTCCAGCAGCTCCCGCACGAGCTGCCCGCTGCGCGCGGCGGACAGGAAGACGGCCATCGTGGTGCCGTGCTTGGCGAACTCGCGCACCTCCTCGCCCGGCGGCATCGGCGTCTTGCCGCCGCCGAGCCGGGTGAGGACGACGGACTGGGCGACCTCGGGGATGGTCAGCTCGCGGCGGGCGATCGCGGCGACCGCGGAGAACGAGGAGACGCCGGGGACGATCTCGGTGGTGAGGCCGATCTCCTCGCACCGGTCGAGCTGCTCCTGCGTGCCGCCCCACAGCGCGGGGTCCCCGGAGTGGATGCGGGCGACCTTCAGCCCCTCGGCGTGCGCCCGCTGGTACACGGCCACGACGTCCTCCAGGGACATGACGGCCGAGTCGAGGATCTCCGCGCCCTCCCGCGCGTGGGCGAGGACCTCCGCCTGCACCAGGCTCGCGGCCCAGATCACGACGTCGGCCTCGGCGATGGCGCGCGCGGCGCGGAACGTCAGCAGGTCGGCGGCGCCGGGGCCGGCGCCGACGAAGGTCACCTTGCCGGTGGGGGCATCGGCCATGGGTTCGGGTCCTCTCATAACGGGCTTTGTGCTGCTTTACCGGGGTGGGCGGGCGGCGCGGATGTGCGCGATGGGGGGTCGATCGGATAGCAAGGGCCTATGGCGGTCTTCGTCGCGCTCGGCGCGTTCCTCATGACGCTGGCAGGCGGCTGGACGGCACAACGCGTCACCGACCGCCGTCACCTGGTGCTGGGCCTGGCCGGCGGCCTCATGCTGGGCGTGGTCGGCCTGGACCTGCTGCCGGAGGCCCTGGAGGCGGCCGGCGCGGAGGTGTTCGGCGTCCCGGCCGCGCTGCTGCTGTTCGTGGCGGGCTTCCTGGTGGCCCATCTGGTGGAACGGCTGCTGGCGGTCCGCCAGGCCGCCCACGGGGCCGAGGAGCACGCCTGCGCCGCGGCGGACCGGGCCCACCCCGGTCACCGCCACCACGCCGGACCGGACCCCGACGGCCCCGGACACGACGGCCCCGGGCACGACGGCACAGGACACGAGGGCGCCGGGCACGAGGGGGCCGGGCACGACGGCACGGGACACCAGGACACGGTCGCCGGCGTCCCGGCCCGTCAGGACACGGCCCGCCACGGCACGGCACAGGACGGCAGGGCTCCGGAGGTCGGCCTGACGGCGGCCGCCGCCATGGTCTTCCACAGCGCCATGGACGGCGTGGCGATCGGTGCGGCCTTCCAGGTCGGCGGCGGCATGGGGCTCGCCGTGGCCCTGGCGGTCATCGCCCACGACTTCGCGGACGGCTTCAACACCTACACGATCACCAGCCTGTACGGGAACGCCCGGCGCAAGGCGCTCGCCATGCTGTTCGCGGACGCGGCGGCGCCGATCGCGGGCGCCGCCTCGACGACCTTCGTCACCATTCCCGAGCAGCTGCTCGGCGGCTACCTGGGCTTCTTCGGCGGCGCGCTGCTCTACCTGGCGGCCGCCGAGATCCTTCCCGAGGCCCACCACGAGCACCCCGCCCGCTCGACCGTGCTGTGCACGATCGCGGGCGCGGCCTTCATCTGGCTGGTGGTGGGCCTGGCAGCGTGAGCGGGCGCGCGGCCTGGACGCGGGGGTTCTCACAGCTTGCCGCCCCGGCCGCCCTCGCGCCGCGCGGGCGCGATCAGCGTGGACAGGTACGGCAGGGGCTCGCCGTCCAGCTCGCCGGCGGGCCGGATCGACTCCTGGGCCAGCCCGAGCGCCGACCCCCACACCGCGTCCTGGATCCGCCCGGTCTCGCGCAGCGCCTCGGCGACCTCCGCGGCCTGCCGCCCGAACTTGTAGGCGACGACGGTCCCCGGTCCGGCGAGCGCGTCCTTGAGCACGGCCGACCCCGCCGTCACCGGCACCAGCGTCAGCGGCTCGGTGCCCTCGGTGAGCACGGCCCCGGACCGCGCGGCGAGATCCTGCATGGCGGTGATGCCGGGGACGGTCTCGATCACCACGCCCGGCACCGCCTGTGCCACGGTCTGCGCGAGATACGTGAACGTGGAGTACACGCTGGGGTCCCCGATGGTCGCGAAGGCGACGCGGGAGTGCCGCCGCAGCAGCTCGGCGACCCGCTCCCCGGCGGCGTCCCAGGCGGCCTCGCGCCGGGCCCGGTCGGTGCGCTCGTTGAGCGCGAAGACGACCCGGACGACCTTGTCCCGCGGCACGTAGTGCACCACGGTGGCCTCGGCCCGGCCCTGCTCGCCGCTGTCCATCACGGGCACGACGACGACCTCGGCGGCCCGCAGCGCGTTGACCCCCTTGACGGTCACCAGCTCCGGATCCCCCGGGCCCACCCCGACTCCGACCAGCCTGCTGCTCATGACGTCCGGCACCTCTCGACGAACCGACGGGCCGCACCGGGCTCGGCCGCCCAGTGCGTGTGCAGATAACTCGCGTGCACGCCTTGCCGTACGAAGCCCTCGACCCGCGGCTCGGGGGCGCGCACACCCCACGCGGGGACCGGCCCGGCCCCGGGCTCGACGACGGTGCGGTGGAACTCGTGCCCCCGCATCCGGGTGCCGGCCGGGGCGAGCACGCTGTCGCTCACGGCGACGGCGTCGCGGTAGCCGAGGGTGAGCCGTTCGGACATCCGGGCCCGCGCGTCGAGGACCCCGCACATCGGCAGCCCGTCCAGCTCGCGGCACAGATACAGCAGCCCCGCGCACTCGGCGGCGACCGGCGCCCCGGACTCCGCGAGCGCGGCGACGGCCCCGCGCAGCGGCTCGTTGGCGGACAGCTCGGCGGCGTACACCTCGGGGAACCCGCCGCCGATCACCAGGCCGTCCGTCCCGTCGGGCAGCCGCTCGTCCCGCAGGGGGTCGAAGACGACCGTCTCGGCGCCCGCGGCGGACAGCAGTTCCGCGTGCTCGGCGTAGGAGAAGGTGAACGCGGGGCCCCCGGCCAGGGCCACGACCGGCCGGCGCACGGCCGCGGGGACGGCGGCGGGCGCCGCCGCCGGGACGCCGGGGGCCGCCGGGGGCGTGGAGAGGGCCTCGGCCGGGTCCCAGGGCGCGTCGGGCAGCTCCCCGGCACCCCGCGCCAGCGCGAACAGCGCGTCCAGGTCGCAGCCGTGCGCCACCTGCGCGGCCATCGCCGCGACCGCCTCGACCGCCGCGGCCCGCCGTTCGGCGACCGGAACCAGCCCGAGGTGCCGCGAGGGGGTGTCCACCTGCGGAGCCCGCCGCAGCACCCCCAGCACCGGCGTCCCGGCCGCCTCCAGCGCCTCGCGCAGCAGCTCCTCGTGCCGGTCGGAGGCGACCTTGTTCAGGATCACGCCCCCGATCCGCACCCGCGGGTCCCAGGAGGCGAACCCGTGCACCAGCGCCGCCACCGACCGCGACTGCGACGACGCGTCGACGACCAGCACCACCGGCGCCCGCAGCAGCTTCGCCACCTGGGCGGTGGAGGCCAGCTCCCCCTCCCCGGCGGCCCCGTCGAACATCCCCATCACGCCCTCGACCACGGCGACGTCGCACCCCCGCGCCCCGTGCAGGAACAGCGGAGCGACCAGCTCCGGCCCGCACAGGTACGCGTCGAGGTTGCGCCCCACCCGCCCGGCGGCGAGCGAGTGGTACCCGGGGTCGATGTAGTCGGGCCCGACCTTGTGCGGGGACACGGCGAGCCCGCGCGCGGCGAACGCGGCCATCAGGCCCGTGGCGACGGTGGTCTTGCCGCTGCCCGAGGAGGGCGCGGCGACCACCAGCCGGGGCACGCGGGAGGGGGAGGTCAGCACGGCGTCACCACTCGATGCCCCGCTGGCCCTTCTGGCCCGCGTCCATCGGATGCTTGACCTTGGACATGTCCGTCACGAGGTCGGCGGCGTCGAGGAGCTCGTCCGGCGCGTTGCGCCCGGTGATCACCACGTGCTGGGCGCCCGGCCGGTGACGCAGAACGTCGACGACCTCGTCGACGTCGACCCAGCCCCAGTGCAGGGGATACGCGAACTCGTCGAGCACGTACAGCTTGTACGTCTCGGCGGCCAGGTCCCGCTTGACCTGCTCCCAGCCCTCGCGGGCCTTCTCCTCGTTGGTCGAGTTGTCGCCCTGGAGACCGCGCTGCACCCAGGACCAGCCCTCGCCCATCTTGTGCCAGTCCACGGAGCCGCCCTCACCGGACGCCCCCAGCACGCGCAGCGCGTTCTCCTCGCCGACCTTCCACTTCGCCGACTTGACGAACTGGAACACCCCGATCGGCCAGCCCTGGTTCCAGGCCCGCAGGGCGAGCCCGAACGCGGCGGTCGACTTGCCCTTGCCGACGCCGGTGTGCACGACCACCAGCGGCCGGTTGCGGCGCTGGCGGGTCGTCAGTCCGTCGTCCGGCACGACGCTCGGCTGTCCCTGCGGCATTACGCGGCCCTCCTCGAAGTCCCCTGCACGTCCTTGACCAGCCCGGCGATGGAGTCCGCCCGCAGCTCCTCCAGCGTGACGGCGGCGCCGCCCAGCTCACCGGCCAACTGCCCGGCGAGCCCCAGCCGCACGGGCCCGGACTCGCAGTCCACGACCACGCAGGCGACGCCGTCGGCCGCGAACAGCCGGGCCGCCCGCCCGGCGAGGGCGACGGGCTCCGGCCCGCCGGTGGCCCGCCCGTCGGTGACCACCACGACCAGCGCCCGGCGCGCCGGATCGCGCAGCCGCTCCACCCGCAGCACGTCGTGCGCCTTCAGCAGCCCGGCGGCCAGCGGCGTGCGCCCGCCCGTGGGCAGCGACTCCAGCCGTACGGCGGCGGCGTCCACCGACGAGGTGGGCGGCAGCGCCAGCTCGGCCGCGGCCCCCCGGAACGTCACGAGCCCCACCTTGTCGCGCCGCTGGTAGGCGTCGAGGAGCAGCGACAGCACCGCGCCCTTCACCGCGCTCATCCGCTGCCGGGCCGCCATCGACCCGGAGGCGTCGACCACGAACAGCACGAGGTTGCCCTCGCGCCCCTCGCGGGTCGCCTGCCGCAGATCGTCCCGCCGCACCACCAGGCCGGGCCCGCTGCGCCCGCGCGCCCGCTGGTGCGGCGCGGCCGCCTGCACGGTCGCCGCCAGATGCAGCTTGGTCAGGGCGCCCCTGGGCCTGCGCGCGCCCGTGGTGCGGCCGTGCTCGGTCCGGGCCCGCGACCGGCGTCCGGCGGCCCCCTCGCCGATGCCCGGCACACTCAGCACCTTGGTGCGGAACGGCTCGGCGGCCCGCACGGCCGACCGCTCGGAGGGGCCCGACGGCTGCGGTGCGCCGTCCTGCCCGGCCTCGGGCCGGGCCCCCGCGTCGCCGCCGTCCGGAGCGGCGTCGGGGGCGGGCCGGCCGCCGCCTCCGCCGGGTCCGTCGTCGTCGGGTCCGTCGTCGGGACCGCCGTCGCCGCGGTCGCCGTCCCCCGGGTCGTCGTCCGGTCCGGCGCCGGCGTCGTCACCGGGGGCACAGTCGTCCCGGCCGCCGAACTCCTCCAGCGTCTCGTCGAGCCTGTCCTCGTCGAGGCCCGGCGCGTCGAAGGGATTGCGCCGCCGCCGGTGCGGCAGCGCCAGCAGCGCGGCCTGCCGCACGTCCTCCGCGAGGACGTCGGTGCGCCCGGCCCAGGCGGCCAGCGCGGTGGCCGTGCGCGCCATGACGATGTCCGCCCGCATGCCGTCCACCTCGAACGCGGCGCAGGTCGCCGCGATCTGCCGCAGCGCCGCGTCGCCCAGCCGCACCGACGGCAGCAGCGCACGCGCGGCCGCGATCCGCGCACGCACGGCGGCCTCCTCGTCCGCCCAGCGCGCCGCGAAGGCGGCCGGATCGTCGTCGTAGGCGAGCCTGCGCCGGACGACCTCCACCCGCAGGTCGGGCTCGCGCGAGGCGGCCACCTCCACCGTCAGCCCGAACCGGTCCAGCAACTGCGGCCGCAGTTCGCCCTCTTCGGGGTTCATCGTGCCCACGAGCAGGAACCGCGCCGCGTGCCGCACGGAGACGCCCTCGCGCTCCACGTACGAGGCGCCCATCGCGGCCGCGTCCAGCAGCAGGTCGACCAGGTGGTCGTGCAGCAGGTTGACCTCGTCGACGTAGAGGATCCCGCGGTGCGCGTCCGCGAGGAGCCCCGGCTCGAAGGCCTTGACGCCCTCGGCGAGCGCCCGCTCGATGTCGAGGGCGCCGACCAGGCGGTCCTCCGACGCGCCCACCGGCAGCTCGACCGTGCGCGCCGGCCGCGTCGCGAACGCCCCCGGCTCGTGCGGGCCGTCCGGGCAGGCCGGGTCGGGGGAGCCGGGGTCGCAGGAGAACCGGCAGCCGACGACCACGTCCAGCGCCGGCATCAGCGCCGACAGGGCCCGCACGGCCGTCGACTTGGCGGTGCCCTTCTCGCCGCGGACCAGCACACCGCCCACCGCCGGCGACACGGCGTTCAGCAGCAGCGCGAGCCGCAGGTCGTCCTGGCCGACCACGGCCGTGAACGGGAAAGGAGTGCTCACTTCTGGTCGTCCTCCAGATCGCCTTCCAGCTCCAGGTAGGTGGCGCGCAGCCGCTCGATCGTGTCGGCGTCCGGCTCCGCCCACAGACCGCGGTCGGCGGCCTCCAGGAGTCGTTCCGTGATCCCGCGCAGCGCCCACGGGTTGGACTTCTTCATGAAGTCGCGGTTGTCCGCGTCGAAGACGTACTCCGCGCTGAGCTTCTCGTACATCCAGTCGTCGACGACCCCGGCCGTGGCGTCGTACCCGAAGAGGTAGTCGACGGTCGCAGCCATCTCGAACGCGCCCTTGTAGCCGTGCCGCCGCATCGCCGCCATCCAGCGCGGGTTGACCACCCGGGCGCGGAACACCCGGTGCGTCTCCTCGCCCAGCGTGCGCGTCCTCACCTGGTCCGGAGTCGCCGAGTCGCCCACGTACGCCTCGGGGCTGGCACCCGTCAGATGGCGCACCATGGCGACCATGCCGCCGTGGTACTGGAAGTAGTCGTCGGCGTCGACGAGGTCGTGCTCGCGGGTGTCCACGTTCTTCGCGGCCACCGCGATCCGCCTGAACGCCGTCTCCATGTCCCCGCGCGCGGCCCGCCCGTCCAGCCCGCGCCCGTAGGCGTAGCCGCCCCAGACGGCGTACACCTCGGCGAGGTCGGCGTCCGAGCGCCAGTTGCGGGCGTCGATCAGCGGCAGCAGACCGGCCCCGTACGCCCCCGGCTTGGAGCCGAAGATCCGGGCGCTCGCGCGCCGCCGGTCGCCGTGCGCTGCCGTGTCCTCGTCGACGTGGGCGCGCACGTAGTTGGCGTCCGCGGGCTCGTCCAGCTCGGCCACCGCCCGCACCGCGTCGTCGATCAGCCCGACCACGTGCGGGAACGCGTCCCGGAAGAAGCCGGAGATGCGGACGGTGACGTCGATGCGCGGCCGGCCCAGCTCCGCGAGGGGGACGATCCCGAAACCGGTCACCCGGCGCGAGGCGTCGTCCCAGACCGGGCGGCAGCCCAGCAGCGCCAGGATCTCGGCGATGTCGTCGCCCTGCGTGCGCATCGCCGACGTGCCCCACACCGTCAGGCCGACGGACTTCGGGTACGCGCCGGTGTCCGTCAGGTACCGCTGCACGAGGGAGTCGGCGAGCGACTGCCCGACCTCCCAGCTCAGCCTGGATGGAATGGCCTTGGGGTCGACGGAGTAGAAGTTGCGGCCGGTCGGCAGCACGTTGACCAGACCGCGGGTGGGGGAGCCCGAGGGCCCGGCGGGCACGTAACCGCCGTCCAGCGCCTTGAGGATGTGTCCGATCTCGTCCGTCGTCCGCGCGAGCCTGGGCACCAGCTCGCGGCAGGCGAACTCCAGCACCGCGACGGCGTCCGGCAGTTCGGCCCCCACGACCTCGCGCACGAGCGCGGCGCACTCGACGACCGCCCAGTCCCGCGCCTCCATGCCCTCCGCGACCCGCCGGCACAACTGCTCCAGCAGGTCGATCGCGTCGGCCGCGGACCGCGACGGCCCCTCGACCAGATCGGTCAGCTCCACCGGCGCCTTCACCGGCGCGCCCGGCTCGGCCAGCAACTCCTTCTCGTCGAGCCCGAAATGGGCCGCGAACGACGCCCTCAGACCCGGCAGCGCGTGGGCCTGCCCGCCCCACACCTGCGAGGCGCGCAGCACGGCCAGCACCAGGTTCACCCGCGCCTCGCCGACCGGCCCGCCGCCCAGGATGTGCAGGCCGTCACGGATCTGCACGTCCTTGATCTCGCACAGATAGCCGTCGATGTGCATGACGAACTCGTCGAAGGCGTCGTCGTCGGGCTGGTCGTCGACGTGCAGGTCGTGGTGCAGCTCGGCGGCCTTCACCAGCGTCCAGATCTGCGCGCGCACGGCCGGCGCCTTCGCCGGGTCGAGGTCGGAGACCAGCGCGTACTCGTCGAGCAGCTGCTCCAGCTTCGCCAGGTCGCCGTAGGTGTCCGCCCGCGCCATCGGCGGGACGAGATGGTCGACGACGGTGGCGTGCCCGCGCCGCTTGGCCTGGGTGCCCTCGCCCGGGTCGTTGACGATGAACGGGTAGACCAGCGGCAGTTCGCCGAGGACGGCGTCCGGCGCGCAGCCGCCGCTCAGCCCGAGCCCCTTGCCCGGCAGCCACTCCATCGTGCCGTGCTTGCCCATGTGCACGATCGCGTCCGCGCCGAAGCTGTTCTCCAGCCAGCGGTAGGCGGCCATGTAGTGGTGCGACGGCGGCATGTCGGGGTCGTGGTAGATCGCGATCGGGTTCTCGCCGAACCCGCGCGGCGGCTGGATCATCACCACCACGTTGCCGAACCGCAGGCAGGCCAGCACGATGTCGTCGCCGTCGACGTACAGGGAGCCCGGCGGCTCGCCCCACGCCTCCAGCATGCCCTCGCGCAGTGCGGGGTCGAGCCGGTCGAACCAGGCCCGGTAGTCGGCCAGCGGCACCCGCGCGGGCGCGGCCGCGAGCTGCTCCTCGGTGAGCCATTCCACGTCGTGGCCGCCGGCGGCGATGAGACGGTGGATCAGCTCGTCGCCGTCGTCGGGATGCCCCTCGACCACGTAGCCCGCGTCCCGCAGCGCGTCGAGCACGCGCACGGCCGAGACGGGCGTGTCCAGGCCGACGGCGTTGCCGACCCGCGAGTGCTTGGTCGGGTAGGCCGTGAAGACCAGGGCGAGCTTCTTCTCGCCGTTCGGCTTGTGCCGCAGCCGGGCGTGCCGGACGGCGATCCCGGCGACCCGGGCGGCCCGCTCGGGGTCGGCGACGTACACGGGGACGTCGTCGGGCCCCTGCTCCTTGAAGGAGAACGGGACCGTGACGATCCGCCCGTCGAACTCCGGGATCGCGACCTGCATCGCCGCGTCCATGGGGGACAGGGCCGCGTCGGACGCCTCCCACGCCGCGCGCGACGACGTCAGGCACAGCCCCTGGAGCACCGGCACGTCCAGCTCGGCGAGCGCGCCGACGTCCCAGGCCTCCTCGTCGCCGCCCGCCGACGCCTGCGAGGCGTGCGTGCCCCCGGAGGCGAGGACGGTGGCGACCAGGACGTCGCAGCGGCCGAGGATCTCGTACAGCCCGGCGTCCGCGCCGCGCAGCGAACCGCAGTACACCGCGAGGGCGTTGGCGCCGCGCGCCTCGACCGCTTCGCACAGGGTGTCCACGAAGGCGGTGTTCCCGCTCAGCTCGTGGGCCCGGTAGAACAGCACGCCCACGGTCGGCCGGCCGTCGCGGAGTTCGTAGGAGCCGTGGACGCCGTACTCCGGCATCGCGCGCGGCTCCTCGAACCCCTCGCCGGTCAGCAGGACGGTGTCGGACAGGAAGCGCGCCAGCTCGGCCAGGTTGGCCGGGCCGCCCGCCACGAGATACCGCAGCGCCTCCGCCACCACGCCGGCCGGCGCCGACGACTCGGCCATCAGCTCGGCGTCCGGCACGCTCTCCCCGCCCAGCAGCACGGTGGGCACGCCGGACGCCTTCAGCACGGCCAGCCCGTCCTCCCAGGCGCGCTTCCCGCCGAGCAGCCGGACGACGGCGATGCCGGCGCCGTCGAGCAGCGCGGGCAGCTCCCGCTCGACGTCGACGCGGGTCGGGTTGCCGATCCGGTAGTCGACGCCGGTGGCGGCCCGGGCCGCCAGCAGATCGGTGTCGGCGGTCGACAACAACAACACTGTGCTCATGCGGGCGCTCCCGGTGGGATGAAAGGCAGTCCTTGCGGCGCGCCCGACTCGATGAGCCGCCGGAGCGCGCCGGTGTCCGCGTGCTGTTCGATCAGGTCGCCGAGCCGGTCGAGCTGCTCCTCGCGCAGCCCGGCGAAGGAGGTGTCGGGGGCCGGTGTGAACCGGCGGCCCGCGGCCGCCGCCACCTCGCGCAGGAACGCCCGCCGGAACCCGTCCGACTCCAGCGAGCCGTGCCAGTGCGTGCCCCAGGTCTGCCCGACCCGGCAGCCGTCCAGGGCGCGTCCCTCGCCGTCGCCGATGAAGGTCTCGCCCCCGGTGACGTCGGCGACCCCGTGATGGATCTCGTAGCCCTCGACCCGCTCGCCCAGGGCGACGCCGGCCGGCCGGGTGAGGGTCTTCTCGCGGGCGAACCGCACCCGGACGGGGAGGACGCCGAGCCCGTCGACCCGCCCGCGCCGGCTCTCGACGTCGTCCTCGATGTGCTCGCCGAGGATCTGGAAGCCGCCGCAGACGCCGAGGACGGGCCGCCCCTCGGCGGCCCTGCGCAGGATCGCCTCGGCCAGGCCGCGTTCGCGCAGCCACCGCAGCGCCCGCACCGTGCCGCGGGTCCCCGGGATCACCACCAGGTCGGCGTCGGCCAGCTCCTCGGGACGGTCCACGAACCGCACGACGACGCCGGGTTCGGCGGCCAGCGCGTCCACGTCCGTGAAGTTCGACATCAGCGGGACCGCGCAGACGGCGACGCGCAGCACGTCCTCCCCGACCGGCGCGGCGGTGTTCGACTCGCGCACGGTGCCCCGCAGCGACACCCTCAGGCCGTCCTCCTCGTCGATGCCGAGCCCGTGCCGGAACGGCAGCACGCCGTACGTGCGCCGCCCGGTGAGCCCGTGCAGCATGTCCAGTCCCGGCTCCAGCAGGGAGACGTCGCCGCGGAACTTGTTCACGAGGAACCCGGCGACCAGCGCCTGGTCCTCGGGGGACAGCAGCGCGACGGTCCCGAAGAACGAGGCGAAGACCCCGCCGCGGTCGATGTCGCCCACGACCAGCACGGGCAGCCCGGCGTTGCGGGCGATCCCCATGTTGACGATGTCCGTCCGCCGCAGATTGATCTCGGCGGGACTTCCGGCCCCCTCACAGATCACCGCGTCATACGTGCCCCGCAACTCGGCGAGACAGTCGAGAACGGTCCCGAGGAGCTGCTGCTGCCGCCCGCCGTGGTAGCCGCGGGCGCTCATCTCGCCCACCGGCCTGCCCAGCAGCACCACCTGACTGCTCCGCTCCCCGCCGGGCTTGAGCAGCACCGGGTTCATCAGCGCGGTCGGCTCGATGCGGCAGGCCTGCGCCTGCATGGCCTGCGCCCGCCCGATCTCGGCGCCCTCGCGCGTGACGAACGAGTTCAGCGACATGTTCTGCGCCTTGAACGGCGCGACCTTCACCCCCTGCCGGACCAGCCACCGGCAGATCCCGGCCGTGACGACGCTCTTGCCGGCGTCGGAGGTGGTGCCGGCCACCAGCAGGCCCCCGCTCATGACATACGCCCCTTCCGCGCGTCGAGCGCCCTTGTCGCGACCCGGCGCGCGGCGACGGTCACGCCGAGCGCGAGCAGGCCGACGCGGCGCGAGAGCCGCGCCGCACGTTCGATGTCCCCGGCGACGACGGGCCGCCCGGCCGCCCCGTTCAGCACGGGCCGGTGCTCGACGCGGCCGCCGTACGACAGGGTCCCGCCCAGCCGCACCCCGAGGGCGCCCGCGAAGGACGCCTCCACCGGGCCGGCGTTGGGACTGGGGTGCCTGCGGGCGTCGGCGCGCCAGGCCCGCACCGCGCCCCGGGGGTCGTCCCCGGCGGCCGCGGCGAGCACGGCGGTCAGCCGCGCCCCGGGCCAGCCGGCGACGTCGTCGAGCCGCGCCGACGCCCACCCGTAGCGCAGATGGCGCGGCGACCGGTGCCCGACCATGGCGTCGAGGGTGTTGACGGCGCGGAACCCGGCCAGCCCCGGCACACCGGCCACGGCGCCCCACACCAGGGCGCCGACGACGGCGTCGGAGGTGTTCTCGGCGACGGACTCCACCACGGCGCGGGCGATCCCGTCGGCGTCCAGGGCCTGCGGGTCGCGCCCGCACAGCCGCGGCAGCCGTTCCCGGGCCGTGTCGACGTCCCCGGCCTCCAGGGCGCGCGCGATGCCCCGAGCCTCGCGCACGAGGGAGGCGCCCCCGACGACGGACCAGGTGGCGGCGGCGGTCAGGGCGACGGATGCGGTGGGGGAGCGGCGCACGGTCCGCGCGGCGACGGCCCCCAGGGCGACGGCGCCGCCCGCGCACACCGCGGTGTGCAGGGCGCCCCAGCCCCGGTGGTCCCGCCACAGCAGCCGCTCCACGGCGCCCGCGGCCCGGCCGAACGCGGCGACCGGATGCCCTCGGCGGGGGTCGCCGAGGAGCAGGTCGCCGAGGAGGCCGGCGGCGGCGCCGTACGCGTGAACGCGATCGGCACCCATCGGCTCAGCCGGCCGTGCGGGCGGCCGACGGGCTGGGGGTGGCGCGCGAGGCGCTCGACGGGCAGCCGAACATGGCTATGTGTCCTCACTCAGGGTGTCCACGCCCTGGTTCGACGAGACCGCGGCGAGAGTTCCTGGCTCCCGGGGGTTACTACCCCGGTGACAGTGGCGGGACCGCGCCGGATTCACACCGGCTTCCTCTTCTGCCGCCGTACATGGCCCGGGCAGTCCACCACGGGCCCGGAAGGGCCGTCAACTTGCCGTTGACCTGCGGGGGGAGAGTGTGCAGAACCCCACACGCGGGCGATCGCCGCGGTCACACGCGAAGGGGTGCGGGACGGCGACCCGTCCCGCACCCCTCGGTGTCCCTGTGCCCCGATGTCCGGGTGGCCCGGTGGCCAGGTGTTCTGCTGTTCCGGTGTCCTGGTGGCCCGTCAGGCCACGATCAGGGAGATCCCGTACGCCACCGCCGCCGCGCAGGCGGCGAAGCACGCGTACGCGCCCGTCACCGCGAGGGCGGCCGAACCGCCCTCGGCCGTGGCGCGCTCCTGGCGCGACAGGCCCATGATGCCGAGGGTGAACAGGGCCACGAGGCCCACGGTGACCACGAGGCTGACGCCGAACACGGAGCCCAGGGCTGCCCAGTCGATCTTCATGACGCTTCTCTTCCTTCGTGCCGGACGGGCCGGATCAGACGGCCGCGGCCGGCGGCACGGCGGGGGCGACGGACTCCGGGACCGCGACCGAGGCCGGGACCGGCATCGGGGCCGAAACCGGGGCCGGGGAGGGGATGGTCGCCGTCAGATCGTCGGCGAGGGAACCCGCCGGGGGCGGGGCGACGGCCGCGATCGCCGTCGTGACGACGCCCGCGGGCTCCTCGGTGTCGTTGACGTTGGAGGCGTCGACGACCTCGCGCCGGGAGATCTTCCAGATGGCCGCGCTGGAGGCGATCAGGAAGACGGCCACCACGGCCGTGCCCCAGTCGCCCAGGCCGGTCACCTTCTCGGCGAGCGCGCCCACCAGGGCCGCCGCCGGCAGGGTCAGGCCCCAGGCCACGAACATGCGGGTCGCCGTGGACCAGCGGACCACGCCCCCCTTGCGGCCCAGGCCCGCGCCCATCACCGAACCGGAGACCGAGTGGGTGGTGGAGAGGGAGAAGCCGAGGTGGGAGGAGGCCAGGATGACCGTGGCGGCGCTGGTCTGGGCGGCGAAGCCCTGCTGCGGCTGGAGTTCGGTCAGGCCCTTGCCCATGGTGCGGATGATGCGCCAGCCGCCGAGGTAGGTGCCGAGCGCGATGGCCATGCCGGCCGAGAGGATGACCCAGGTGGGCGGGTCGGAGTCGGGGGCCACGGCGCCGCCCGCGACCAGGGCGAGGGTGATGATGCCCATCGTCTTCTGCGCGTCGTTGGTGCCGTGCGCGAGGGAGACCAGCCCGGCCGAGGCGATCTGGCCGGTGCGGTAGCCCTTCGCCGCGGCCCTGCCGTCGGCCTTCTTGCCGAGGGTGTACGACAGCCGGGTCGCGAACATCGCGGCGACGCCCGCCACGATCGGCGCCGCGACCGCCGGCAGCAGCACCTTGGTGACCAGCACGTCACCGTGGACCGCACCGCTTCCCGCGGAGGCGACGGTGGCGCCGATCAGACCGCCCATGAGGGCGTGGGAGGAGCTGGAGGGCAGGCCCACCAGCCAGGTCAGCAGATTCCAGAGGATCGCGCCGACCAGGGCGGCGAAGATGACCTCGGGACGGATGCCGGTCTCGTCGACGAGACCCTTGGAGATCGTGTTGGCGACCTCCACCGAGAGAAAAGCGCCCACAAGGTTCAGCACGGCGGACATCGCCACCGCGACCTTGGGTTTGAGTGCACCGGTCGAGATGGTCGTGGCCATCGCGTTGGCGGTGTCGTGGAAACCGTTCGTGAAATCGAACGCGAGTGCGGTGATAACCACAATCGCGAGGATCAGCGAGAAGCTTTCCATTTACCCAGGCAATCGTTCGAAGTCATTGGTGTGTCGACCGTAGGCAATCCGGGTGAACGGAAGATGAACTGGGACGGGCGTCGGGGTGTCGTTCTCCGGGGCTGTTCCCCGCCCCGTCCGACGGCCCTTCCACCGTGCCCGGCGCGGCAGTTGACGGCACGCCCGCCGGCCCGCGCCGCCGGGCGCGCGGAAGGCGCCGCGACCGGCCCCGGGAACCGCCGTCCCCTGGCAGGATCGCGGTATGGCCGACCAGCGACGCGAGCAGACGGACGCCCCGGATCCCGGGCCCGGCGGGCAGGACCCGACCCCGCGCCACACCAGGCGCGCGACCCCCGAGGAGGCGCGGGCCTGGGACGCGCTCGTGACGACGGCCCGCCGCACGGTGACCGACGGCCTCGTCGTCGGCACCTCCGGCAACGTCTCCGTACGCGTCGCGGACACCGTGCTGGTCACCCCGTCCGGAGTGCCCTACGACCGGCTCGCCCCGGACGACGTCACCGGCGTCGACCTCACCGGACGCCAGGTGCTCGGCGCCCTGGTCCCGACCAGCGAGCTGCCCATGCACCTCGCCGTATACCGCTCCTGCGACGCCGGGGCCGTCGTCCACACCCACGCCGTGCACGCCACGGCCGTCTCGACCCTCGTCCCGGAACTCCCCCTCGTCCACTACATGGCGGGCGCCCTCGGCGGACCCGTCCGGGTCGCCCCCTACGCCACCTACGGCACCGAGGAACTGGCCGAGAACATGCTCCGCGCGCTCGACGGCCGCAGCGGCTGCCTGCTGCAGAACCACGGCACCCTCACCCACGGCGCCACCCTCGACCAGGCCTACGACCGCACCGCCCAACTCGAGTGGATGTGCCGGCTCTGGCTCACGGCCTCGTCCGTCCCCGGCCGCACCCCGACACTGCTGACGAACGACCAGCTGACACAGGCGACGACCCGCCTCCACACCTACGGCCAACACCCCTGACCCCCACCCCACCACCCTCCGCTCCACCCCACCGCCCCCGGCCCACCGCCTTCCGCCCGGTGCCGCCGTGTCCGGCCCGCCGCCTTCCGCTCGGTGCCGCCGTGTCCGGCTCACCGCCCTCCGTTCCGTGCCGCCGTGTCCGGCTCACCGCCCTCCGCTCCGTGCCGCCGCGCCCGCACCGCCGTGTCCGGCCCGCCGTCTTCCGCTCCGTGCTGCCGTGTCCGGCTCGCCGTCTTCCGCTCCGTGCTGCCGCGCCCGGCTCACCGCCCTCCGTTCCGTGCTGCCGCGCCCGGCTCACCGCCCTCCGTTCCGTGCCGCCGCGCCCGCACCGCCGTGTCCGGCCCGCCGTCTTCCGCTCCGGGCCGTCGTGTCCGGCCCGCCGCCCTCCGCTCCGCACCGCCGCGTCCGCGCCACCGCCCTCCGCTCCGCGCCGCCCGCGTCGCCGCCCCCGGCCGGCTGCCCCAACGCCCGCCGCGCCCGGCTTCTGCGTTCGGTCGGCCGCCGTGCCGCGCCGCCGCGTTCGGCCGCCGTTCCGGTGCGCTCGCGCCGCCGCGTCCGGCTGCCCGGCCGCGCGCCGCGCGGGGGCAGGCAGGCGTTGCCCAGGGGTGGGCCACCGCGGGCGGTCTTCTGCGCAGGCCCACCGGGCCGTCGTGGTGCTCGGCCTGAGGAGCCAGGCGGGGGACCGGTTCCGCAGCGCCGGGACCGGGTCGGACGCGGGCGTCACTCCGCTGGGGTCCACCACCGGGTGGGCGTCGCCTCGCGTGGGTCCGCCGCCATGCGGCCGTCGCCCACGTGGGCCCGCTGCCAGGCGGCGGCGCCTCGCTCGGGTTCACCGTCGTGCGGGCGTTCTCACTCGGGCCCGCTGCCCGATCGGCGTCACTCCGCGTGGGCCCACCACTGGCCGTCGTGGGCCTTGGCCTGGAGACTGGGCGGGTGCGCACTGTCACAGCGACGGCAGCCGCCGTCACCGCAGCCCTGGTCGCCGGCGCAGCCAGTGTCGCCGCCGGCCGGCTCGCCAGCGACGCCGCGCTGAAGGCGCCGCCCGGCCGGCCCCTGCCCACCGAGCCCCGGCTCACCGTGCACGGCACGGCCGCCGGACAGATCACCCTCACCCGCGACCTGGCCGCCCTGCGCCCCGGCGCCTACGGCCTGTCGGGCAACGGCTCGCACGCGGTCGTCGGCCCGGTCCTGCCCACGGCCCCGCACCCGGTCGACACCGTCGTGCGCCGCCTGGAGCGCGTCACCCACGGCTCGCTGGACTCCGGGGACGCGGTCTGGCTGACGCCGAACCTGCACGTCGGCAACCCGGGCAGCGCCCTCGGCCTGGACCACGCCGACGTCGACGTCCCCGGCGAACTGGGCAACCTGCCCGCCTGGTTCGTGCCCGGCGCCCGCCGCACCTGGGTGATCGCCGTGCACGGCCTCGGCGCCACCAGGGAACACGCCCTGAACCTCATGGGCTTCCTGCACCGCCGCCGCTTCCCCGTCCTCGCCCTCGCCTACCGCGGCGACCTCGGCGCCCCCCGCTCGCCCGACGGGCTGAACCACCTCGGCGCGACCGAGTGGCGCGACCTCGACGCGGCCATGCGGTACGCCGTGCGCTACGGCGCCGAACGCGTCGTCCTGCTCGGCTGGTCCACCGGCGCCGCCATGGCGCTGCGCGCCGCCGCCGACTCGGGCCTGCGCGACCTCGTGTCGGGGCTCGTGCTCGACTCCCCGGTCCTCGACTGGCGGACCACGCTGCGCGCCCTCGCCGCCGCCCGGCACACCCCCGGGGCCCTGCTGCCGCTCGCCGTCCGCGCCGCCGAGGGCCGCACCGGCCTGCGCGCCGGCGCCGGCGACCCCGTGGCCGCGGCCGCCGCCCCCGGCCGGCTGCGGGTGCCGGCCCTGATCGTGCACGGGCCCGACGACGCGGTCGCCCCCTGGGGCCTCTCCCGCCGCCTCGCCGCCCGCCGGCCCGACCTCGTCACCCTGCACACCGTGGCGGGCGCCCCGCACGGCGCCATGTGGAACGCCGACCCCGCCGCCTACGAGGAGGCGCTGCGCCGCTTCCTGACCCCGCTGATGTGAGCCCGCGCCCCCGCCCCGCGACCGGGCCGCCCCGCACGGCCACGAGGGTTCCGTTTAAGTCCGTACCAATGGCCTGAACGCGCCGAGCCGCCCTCACTCCACCCCGGCCGCCGGGCGGTCCACCGGCCCGCCGGGGCATTCCGTTTGGGTTTTCGGACCGTCAACCGGAAGACTGCACCCGTGACGTCCCGTATCCCGCGCGACTCCAGGCTTCGACTCGTCCGCCCGCGACCCCTGGCCGCCGCCCCCTCAGCTGTGAACGAGCGGCGCCCGCGCCGCCCCGCCCCCCGCCCGCCGGAGGGCACTCCGGCGCCCGCGGAGCTGGCCAGAATGGCGCGCTCCGGACTGGCCGCCGCGGCCCGCGTCGCCCGCTGGGCCGACAACGCCCTCGGCCCCGGCCGAGACGCCGCGACCACCGACGGCAAGGCCACGCTCTCCGACGCGACCGCCCGGCGGGCCGCCGCCGATCTGGGCCTGACCACCGACCGGATCCGCGCCGACTGGGACACCGCCCGGCTCGCCGGCCTCGTCGAGGTGCACGGCGACAGCGCCCGCCCCGGCTGGCGGCTGCGCGCCTGGAACCGCGACGACAGCGCCGTCCTGCGCGGCTGGGTCGCCCTGTTCGACGCCTGGTCCCTGGCTTCCCCGGAACCCGTGGACCAGGAGCCGGGCGCGGTCGCCGAGGTCGTCTCGGCCATGCCCCAGGTGCTCTCCTTCCTCCAGCTGTCGGCCGGGCCCGTCCCCGTCGAGCAGTTGCTGGACCTGCTGCGCCAGCGCGTCACCGAACTGCGCACCGAACGCTGCGAGGTCCCCTACAGCGCCGGCTCCGAGCCCGCGACGCCGCTCGCCCCGGTCACCTCCGCCGACGTCGAACCGGCCGAGCCCGCCCGGGACGCCGAACTCGCCCCCCTCCTCGACTGGGCCCTGCGCGCCCTCGCCTCCGTGGGCGCCCTCACCTACGGCGACGCGCACGCCACCCTCACGCCGCTGGGCAGCTGGGCGGTCTGGGTCAAGCTGGAGCAGATCTGCGTCGCCGCGCAGAGCCCCGCCGGGAACATCGAGCAGTCGGCCGAGGCCATGCTCCGCGGCTGCGCCCAGCTGCGGCCCAACGCGGCCCGCGCCGAGTACCGCGCGTGGCTCGCCGCCCGCACCGTCGGCAGCGCCGTCAGCGAACTGCTGCTGGCCGCCCGCGGCGACGACGCCCTGCTGCGCGGCCTGGCCTTCGAGGCGCTGCGCGTCGTGGGCGCACCGGCCGAGCCCGACGTCCGCGCGGTCGTGGACGAGCCCGCCCTGCGGCCGTACGCCCTGCTGTGGCTCGCCGAGCACGACGGCGCCGACCCCGAGGACGCCCACGAGGTCCTCACCCGTGAGGAGGCCACCTGGCTGTGGGTCGACACCGCCGCGGCCGTCGCCGACCACGGCGAGGCGCCGATGCTGGTACGCCACCTGGAGTCCGCGCTCCAGCCGACCGTGCCGGCCCTGCTGACCGAGGTGCGGGCCGTCGGGCATCCGCGCACCGTGCAGGTGCTGGTGGCGCTGGCCGCCGCCCACCCCGACCCGGCCCTGGCCAAGGCCGTGCGCCGGGCCGCCTTCCAGGTGCACACCGGCGGCAGCTGACCGGCCCCGGCGGCTGTGCGCGGCCGACGGCGCGCGGCGCACGGACCGCGCGCGAGCGGTCAGCCCGGTATCTCCGGGGTGTACGTGCCGAAGCTCCAGAGGTTGCCCTCGAGATCGCGGGCCATGTAGTCCCGCGAGCCGTACTCCTGGTCCGTCGGGGGCATCAGGATCTCCACGCCGTGCTCCACGGCCCGCCGGTGATGCGCGTCGACGTCGTCCACCACGACGTACACGCCGGCCGGGCCCGCGCCCTTCATCGCCGTGTCGAAGACGCCGCCGCGCCCCTTGGACCCGAGCATCACCGCGCCGTTGCCCTGCGCGAGTTCTGCGTGCATGACCGAGCCGTCCTCCCCCTCGTACACGGACAGCTCGGTGAAGCCCAGGGCTTCGGTGAGCTGCCGGATCGCCGCCTTCGCGTCGGCGTACAACACCGTCGGGAAGAGACTGGGACGTCCGCCGTTCGTCGCTGCCATGCCGATCGCTCCCTTGTGTTCCATGAGCCGTGATGGTGAGTGGTGATGGTGAGCCGTGTCGCGTGTTCCCTGAGCTGTGGTCCGTGCCGGTCCGTGCCGCTCCCTGGCGGTCCGGACTGCGGCCCGGGGTGTGATTCCTGCCGGATTTCCGGCCCGGTCACAGTCTGGCACCCGGCACTGACATCGCCCCCGGCCTGCGCCGGACCGGCGATCCGCGCGGGCCGGGGGAGCGGCGGACCGTCCGGGCCCCGGTGATCCGGCGGGATCGAACGCCTGGACCAGAAAAAGTGCTTGCACGGTCCCGTTAGACTGTCGTCATGGCCATTCTCCTCGCGCATTAGACGGCGGGAACGTCCTCAGCCGCCCATCCCGTCAATCACCCCCGCTCTGGAGTCTGTCCGTGATCTCCGCCTCCGGCATCGAGCTGCGCGCCGGCGCCCGCATCCTCATCGAGAACGCCTCCTTCCGTGTGGCCAAGGGCGACCGCATCGGTCTGGTCGGGCGCAACGGCGCCGGCAAGACCACCCTGACCAAGGTCCTCGCCGGTGAGGGCATCCCGGCCGCCGGTCAGGTGACCCGCTCCGGCGAGGTCGGCTACCTCCCGCAGGACCCGCGCACCGGCGACCTCGACGTCCTGGCCCGCGACCGCATCCTCTCCGCGCGCGGACTGGACACCCTGATCCGCAAGATGCGCGAGAACGAGCAGCGCATCGCCAACGGCAGCGGCGCCACCCGCGACAAGGCGATGCGCCAGTACGAGCGCCAGGAGACGGAGTTCCTCACCAAGGGCGGGTACGCCGCCGAGGCCGAGGCCGCCACCATCGCTGCCGCGCTCAACCTGCCCGACCGCGTGCTGGGCCAGCCCCTGCACACGCTCTCCGGCGGCCAGCGCCGCCGCGTCGAACTGGCCCGCATCCTGTTCTCCGACGCGGACACCCTGCTCCTCGACGAGCCGACCAACCACCTCGACGCCGACTCCATCGTCTGGCTGCGCGACTACCTCAAGACCTACCGCGGCGGCTTCATCGTCATCAGCCACGACGTCGACCTGGTCGAGACGGTCGTCAACAAGGTCTTCTACCTGGACGCCAACCGGTCCCAGATCGACGTCTACAACATGGGCTGGCGGCTCTACCAGCAGCAGCGCGAGTCGGACGAGAAGCGCCGCAAGCGCGAGCGGCAGAACGCGGAGAAGAAGGCCGCCGCACTGCACTCGCAGGCCGACAAGATGCGCGCCAAGGCCACCAAGACGGTCGCCGCGCAGAACATGGCCCGCCGCGCCGACAAGCTGCTCTCCGGCCTGGAGGCGGTCCGCGTCTCCGACAAGGTCGCCAAGCTCCGCTTCCCCGAGCCCGCCCCCTGCGGCAAGACGCCGCTGATGGCCGAGGGCCTGTCGAAGTCCTACGGCTCGCTGGAGATCTTCACCGACGTCGACCTGGCCATCGACAAGGGATCGCGGGTCGTCATCCTCGGGCTGAACGGCGCCGGCAAGACGACCCTGCTGCGGCTGCTCGGCGGCGCCGAGAAGCCCGACACGGGCGAGGTCATCGAGGGCCACGGCCTCAAGCTCGGCTACTACGCCCAGGAGCACGAGACCCTCGACCCCGAGCGCTCGGTCCTGGAGAACATGCGCTCCGCGGCCCCCGACCTGGACCTGGTCGAGGTCCGCAAGGTGCTGGGCTCGTTCCTGTTCTCGGGTGACGACGTGGACAAGCCGGCGGGCGTGCTCTCCGGCGGCGAGAAGACCCGGCTGGCCCTGGCCACCCTCGTGGTCTCCTCGGCCAACGTCCTGCTCCTCGACGAGCCCACCAACAACCTCGACCCCGCCAGCCGCGAGGAGATCCTCGGCGCGCTGCGCACCTACAAGGGCGCGGTCGTCCTCGTCACCCACGACGAGGGCGCGGTGGAGGCGCTTCAGCCGGAGCGGATCATCCTGCTGCCGGACGGCGTCGAGGACCTGTGGGGTTCGGACTACGCGGATCTCGTCGCCCTGGCTTGATCATCGGCAATGGATCATTCGGCCCATCGGTGATCCATCATCTGTGTGAGATCTCCTCGTATCGAGGTGTGTCATACACCGATTTCCCGGCCGACCCCTTTGTCGACAAGGGGTCGGCCGTTCCGCGTCTCTGACCTGGCATTTCGCGAGAGAACCCGTTCGGCGGTACGAACGCGCACACCTGGAATTCGGAATTCCGCTTGTGGGGACGCGCTCCTGTCGTCAAAACCGTCTCGCACGGACCTTGCCGAATGGGTGGCCATCCCGTCCCGGAGGGGTGATCATGAGGAGACCAGAGCGCACTTCCCATGAGGAGGCACGGGTGGCCGAGACTCTGAAGAAGGGCAGCCGGGTGACCGGCGCCGCGCGCGACAAGCTCGCGGCAGACCTGAAGAAGAAGTACGACTCCGGTGCGAGCATCCGGGCACTGGCCGAGGAGACCGGCCGCTCGTATGGCTTCGTGCACCGGATGCTCAGCGAGTCGGGCGTCACGCTCCGTGGGCGTGGCGGGGCGACCCGAGGCAAGAAGGCCGCCTCGTCCTGACCTCCGGGCGGCCCATCGGCTACGACGGTGGCCACCCGGTCGGTGATCCGATCGGCCGGGTGGTTACTGTGCAGTCACTTAGCTGACCGCTAGCTGACCGCACCCACCGGAGGCGCCCCATGGCCACGCCCGACCAGGAACTCGTTCCCCTGCTCGACAAGGACGGCGTACGGCTCACCGTCGACGACGCGCTCGCCACGGTGACGCTGACCAACCCGGCCAAACGCAACGCGCAGAGCCCCGCCATGTGGCGCGCCCTCGCCGAAGCCGGCCGGCTGGTGCCGGGCTCCGTCCGCGTCGTCGTGCTGCGCGGCGAGGGCAAGTCCTTCTCCGCCGGACTCGACCGGCAGATGTTCACGCCCGAGGGGATCGAGGGCGAACCGTCCTTCATCGATCTCGCACGCAGCGGCGACGCCGAACTCGACGCCGCCATCGCCGGATTCCAGGAGGGCTTCACCTGGTGGCGGCGCAACGACGTCGTGTCCATCGCCGCCGTCCAGGGCCACGCCATCGGCGCGGGCTTCCAGCTGGCCCTCGCCTGTGACCTGCGCGTCGTCGCCGACGACGTGCAGTTCGCCATGCGTGAGACCAGCCTCGGACTGGTCCCGGACCTGACGGGCACGCACCCCCTCGTCTCCCTCGTCGGCTACGGCCGCGCGGTCGAGATCTGCGTCACCGGCCGGTTCGTCCACGCCGAGGAGGCGGTGAGCAGCGGCCTGGCCAACGCCGCCGTGCCCGCGGCCGACCTCGACACCACCGTCCGCGACCTGGCCGCGTCGATCCTGGCCGCGCCCCGCGAGGCCGTCATCGAGACCAAGGCGCTGCTGCGCGGCGCGGGCGACCGCACCTACGACGAGCAGCGCGCCGCCGAGCGCGCCGCCCAGGGCCGCCGGCTGCGGGACCTGGCCGGAATCGGCGAATGAGCAGGCCCTCGCGCACCGTGCTCACTCCACGGCTGTGACCAGCACGGTCACCGTCGGATGATCCCGTAGCGCCTCCGACACCGCCGCGCGCACCTGCCGGGCCACGTCCAGGGCCCGGTGCCGCGCGCTCACCGCGATCTCCACGCGCGCGTGGCGGTGCGGCAGTGCGGCCGTGTGCTCGCGTTCCTCGATGCGCACCGCCCTGCCGATCGCGTCGGTCAGCCGGGTCACCCCGGCCACGGACAGCGCGGCGACCGTCGCCCGGGCCTCGTCGCCGTGCTGCGCCGCCCCCACCGGCGGGGGTTCGGGCCCGGGCCCTGCCGCCTCCGGCGCCCGCTCCTCGTCGAGCAGGGCCGTCACCCTGAGGTCCACCTCCGACACCGCCAGGCCGAGCCGCTCCGCCGCGGCCGCCGCCAGGACCTCGCGCAGACGGGACGCCGTCGCGGGCAGCGGTTCGGACGCGAACACGGCGATGTCCGCCGTCACCCGCACCGGCCCGGGCGGCTGCGCGCCGGGCGGAGGCGGTACGGCGGGCTCCCGCGCCGTCTCCGGCTCGGCCGCCGCCAGGCGCAGCGCGTCCAGCCGGACGCCCTCCATGTGGCGTACCGCCCGCCGCAGCACCGCCGCGGCCGCCGCCTCCGTGATCCACGCGCCGTCCCGCGGCCCGCCCAGCGGCAGGAGCCTGCCCAGGCCCAGCTGGTGCCGTACCGCGCTCGTCCATCCGTCCGCCGTCATCACTCCAGCGTGCCGCATCGGCGGAGCGAGGAGGAGCAACCGCGCTTAACGTGGTTGAAAGGGACGAAAAGGAACCGGACGTAAGGACGTACGGCGATGACCGAGGCAGTCGAGCAGAACCGCACGCAGACCACCGACGGCGGCGGCGAGCCGCAGAACCGCAGGACGCCCCGGCGCGGCGGCGGGGACCCGGCGACCCGCGGACGGACCACCATCGCCGACGGGGTCGTGGAGAAGATCGCCGGTCTCGCGGCCCGGGACGTGCTCGGGGTCCACACCATGGGCAGCGGCCTCAGCCGCACCTTCGGCGCCGTGCGCGACCGGGTGCCCGGCGGCTCCAAGTCCGTCACCCGGGGCGTGAAGGCCGAGGTGGGCGAGGTGCAGACCGCGCTCGACCTGGAGATCGTCGTCGACTACGGCGTGGCCATCGCCGACGTCGCCCAGGCCGTGCGGGAGAACGTGATCGCCGCCGTGGAGCGCATGACGGGCCTGGAGGTCGTCGAGGTCAACATCGCCGTGAGCGACGTCAAACTGCCCGACGAGGAGGACGAGGAACCCGAGCAGCCCCGGATCCAGTGACCCGCGACCGACACGCAGCGGACCCGGGTGACCGGGCCGCCGAGGGGAGAGCATCTTGAGCATGGCCGTGGTCGGCATGATCGCCGGCATGGCGCTGGGCTTCGCCGGATACTTCGGCGGGTTCGGGGCATTCCTGCTGGTGGCGGCCCTGGGCGCCATCGGGTTCGTCGTCGGCCGGTTCCTGGAAGGGGACCTGGACCTCGGCGACCTGTTCCGCTCCCGCGACGACCGCCGTAGGTGACCCCCGTGGCCACCGCGACCGAAGCGGGCGACGGCGGCGACGCCGTCAGCCGTCCGTCCGCCGTCCCCGCGCACCGGCGCGGCGCGACCCGCATCGCCGACCGGGTCGTGGCGAAGGTCGCCGCCCGGGCGGCACGCGAGGCGGTCGGCCCGCTGCCCGCGGACGCCGGGCCCCCGCACGCCACCGTCGTCGTCCGCCCCCACGCGCGACCCCCGTCGTCCGGGGAGCCCCCGGTGGACGCGGCGCACGTCCGGGTCCATCTGGAACTCGGCTACCCCACCGACATCGGGGCCCGCTGCCACGAGGTGCGTCGACATGTCGCCGAGCGGGTAGGCGCGTTGGTGGGAATGGAGGTTCCGGAGGTCGCCGTCCAGGTGGAACGGCTGCACCTGACAGCGGCCCCCGGCGCGGCGCAGGGGAGGACACGATGAGCGAGCCCGACGGCCCACCGGCCGGCGCGGTGCCCGTACTGGAAAAGCCCGCACCGGACCACGCCCCCGAACCGGCCGCAGCACCCGCCGAGCACCGCTTCTGGTCGGCCCGCCGGGCGCCGGCCGCCGTCGTCGCGGCGCTGCTGCTGGTCGTCGCGGGCGCCTTCCTCTACGACATCGCCGAGGTGCGCGCCCACCGGCCCGCCATGGCCTGGCGGCGCGCCCTCGCCCGCCAGCTCGCCGAGCGGCCGCTGGACGACGTCTGGGTGCTCGTCGGCGCGGGCGTCGCGGCCGCCCTCGGCCTGTGGCTGATCGTCCTGGCCGTCACGCCGGGCCTGCGGCACGTCCTGCCCATGAGCCGCCCCCACCCCGACGTCCGCGCCGGCCTGCACCGGGACGCCGCCGGGCTGGTGCTGCGCGACCGGGCCATGGAGATCGCGGGCGTGCAGTCGGCGCGGGTGCGCGTGCGCCGGCGCAGGGCCGATGTCCGCGCCGTCTGCCACTTCCGCGACCTGGACGACGTCCACGAGGACCTGGACACCGTCCTCACCGACGCGATCCGCGGTCTGGGCCTGGCCCGGCCGCCCCGCCTGTCGGTCCATGTGCGCCGGCCGGGGAAGAAGGGGTGACGATGCTCAGGACCGTCGACCGCGTGCTCGTCGGAGTCGCCGGGCTGCTGCTGCTCGCCGTCGGCGGCGCGGTGCTGGCCGTCGGACTCGGCGCGTCCCCGCCCTCCTGGTGGCTCCACCACGGCCGCCACGACGTGCTCCTCACCACCGCCGAACGCACCCGCTGGCGCGCCGAGGCCTGGTGGTGGCCGACCGTCGTCGCCGCCCTGGCCCTGCTGGTGCTGCTGGCCCTGTGGTGGCTCGTCGCGGTCCTGCGCCGTCGCCGGCTCGGCGAGGTCCTCGTCGACACGGGCGACGGCGCGGGGGCGCTGCTGCGCGGCAGGGCCCTGGAAGGCGTGCTCGCCGCCGAGGCCGGCCGCCTGGACGGCGTCTCCCACGCCCACGCCCGGCTGACCGGCCGCAGGGACGCCCCCGCGGCGCACGTCCGGCTGCTCCTGGAACCCCATGTGGACCCGGCGACGACGCTGGACCGGCTGACGGCGGAGGCCCTGGCCCACGCCAGGGACTCCGCGGCGCTGCCTGCGCTGCCGGCGACGGTGCGCCTCAAGGCCGCCAAGCACAAGGCGCGACGGGTCAGTTGAGCCGCCGAGTTGGGCCGCCGGGCGCAGCCGGTGACCGGTCCGGCGCCCGGCGGCGCGCGTCAGAACCCGTGCCGCATCCCGCCGTCGACCGGGAGCATGATCCCCGTCAGGTAGGAGGCCGCGGGCGACAGCAGGAACGCGGCCGCCCGGCCGAACTCCTCGGGGGCGCCGTAGCGGCGCAGCGGGATCCGGGACTCGTTCGCGGTCCGGGTCGCCTCGGGATCAGCCGACAGCGCGTCCAGCTCGCGCACCCGGTCGGTGTCGATCCGGGCGGGCAGCAGCCCCACGACCCGGATGCCCCGCGGCCCCAGCTCGTCGGCCAGCGACTTGGCGAACCCGGCGAGCCCCGGGCGCAGCCCGTTGGAGATGGTCAGCCCCGGGATCGGCTCGTGCACCGATCCCGACAGCACGAACCCGATGACCCCGCCCGCCTCCAGCTCGGCCGCCGCGGCCCGCGCCAGGCGCACCGCGCCGAGGAACACCGACTCGAACGCGGCCTGCCACTGCTCGTCGGTGTTGTCCGCGACGAACCCGGGCGGCGGCCCGCCCACGCTCACCAGCACCCCGTCGAACCCGCCGAACGCCTCCCGCGCCGCGGCGATCAGGCGGCCCGCGGCGCCGGGGTCGGCGTTGTCGACGGCCACGCCGACGGCGTTCGGCCCCAGCTCGGCCGCCGCGGCGGCGACGCGCTCGTCGTCCCGCCCCGTCAGGACGACCTTCGCGCCGTCCGCGACGAGCTCGCGCGCGGCGGCGTTGCCCAGGCCCCGCGTGGCCCCCGTGACGACGTACACCCGGTCCTTCAGTCCAAGATCCATGGCTCCTATCCTGCCCCCTCGCCGCCGAACAGGGCGAGGGCGGTGTTCACCAGGCCGATGTGACTGAAGGCCTGCGGGAAGTTGCCCAGGTGCCGCCCGGCCACCGGGTCGTACTCCTCCGCCAGCAGCCCCACGTCGTTGGCCAGCCCCACCAGCCGCTCGAACAGCTCGCGCGCCTGCGCCGTGCGGCCGGTCATGTGCAGCGCGTCCGCCAGCCAGAACGAGCAGGCCAGGAACGCGCCCTCGTCGCCCGGGAGCCCGTCCACGGGCGCACCGTCCGTGCTGTAGCGGCGCACCAGGCCGCTGTGCCCCAGCTCGTCGCGGACCGCGTCGACGGTCCCGACGACCCGCGGGTCGTCCGGCGGCAGGAAACCCACGCGCGGGATCAGCAGCAGCGCGGCGTCCAGGTCCGCCGACCCGTAGGACTGGGTGAACGTGTTGCGCCGCGGGTCGTAGCCCTTCTCACACACCTCGCGGTGCACCTCGTCGCGCAGCGCCCGCCAGCCCTCCAGGTCGCCGCTGAGCTTCGGGTACTCCTCCAGCGCGCGCACCGCCCGGTCGGCCGCCACCCACACCATCACCTTGGAGTGCACGAACTGGCGCCGCCCGCCGCGCACCTCCCACAGGCCCTCGTCCGGCTGCCGCCAGTTCTCGCCCAGCCAGTTCATCAGCGCGCACTGCAACGACCACATGTGCGGCTTGGGCGACATGCCCGCCGTCCGGGCCAGCGACAGCGAGTCCATGACCTCGCCGTAGACGTCCAGCTGCAACTGGCCCACGGCGCCGTTGCCGATCCGCACCGGTGTGGAGCCGGCGTAGCCCGACAGCCACGGCAGCTCGCACTCGGGCAGCCGGCGCTCGCCCGCCAGGCCGTACATGATCTGCAGGTCGGCCGGATCGCCCGCGACGGCGCGCAGCAGCCAGTTGCGCCAGGCCTCGGCCTCGTCCTCGTAGCCCGCCGCCAGGAGCGCGCCCAGGGTGAGGGTGGAGTCCCGCAGCCAGCAGTAGCGGTAGTCCCAGTTGCGGACCCCGCCCAGCTCCTCGGGCAGGGAGGTGGTGAGCGCCGCGGCGATGCCGCCGGTGGGGGTGTACGTGAGGGCCTTGAGGGTGATCAGGGAGCGCACCACGGCGTCCCGGTGGGGCCCGTCGTAGCGGCAGCGGGCGGCCCACTCCCGCCAGTCGTCGACGCTGACGCGCAGCGCCTGCCACGGGTCGACCTGCGGGGGGCGGGTCTCGTGCGAGGGGTGCCAGGTCAGCACGAAGGCGACCGACTCGCCCTCGGCGACGGTGAACTCGGCGTGCGTGGTGAAGTCCTCGCCCCAGGTGCGCACCTCCGGCTCGCTGCGGAACCAGACCGCGTCGGGCCCGGCGACCGCCACCCGGTGGCCGTCCACCCGGCGCATCCAGGGGACGACCCAGCCGTAGTCGAACCGCAGCCGCAGGGCGCTGCGGACGGTCACCCGGCCGCGCAGCCCCTCGACGATGCGCACCACGTCCGGTGCCCGGTCGCGCTGGGGCATCAGGTCGGTGACCCGGATCGCGCCGTCGCCGGTCTCCCACTCGGTGTCCAGGACGAGCGTGTCGTGCCGGTACGCGCGCCGGGTGCAGGCCCCTTCCGCGCCACGCGGGGCGATGCGCCAGTGCCCGTTGTCCTCGTCGCCGAGGAGCCGGGCGAAGCAGGCCCCGGAGTCGAAGCGGGGCAGGCAGAGCCAGTCGATCGATCCGTCCGTGCCGACCAGGGCCGCGGTCTGCTCGTCGCCGATCAGGGCGTAGTCCTCGATGCGGGGGTGCACGGGGTTCCGGGTTCCCGGCGGGCCCGTACGGCAATCAGAGGTGCGTCCGGCCGGGTGACGGCCGGATCACCACACGCGCGCGTGGATCACTACACGCGCGCGTGCCCGGCACGTGCCGCGGGGTTCGCGCGCTTGATCAATACGCCTACACCGGGGCGGGCTCGGTGTGCTCGGCGGCCCGGGCGGCGGCCGCGGCACGGTCGCGGGCCTCCCGCCGGGCCATGACCAGCCAGCCGACGGGGACGCCCGCCGAGAACAGCCACCACTGGATGGCGTAGGCGAAGTTCAGGGCCGCGTCCTCGCTGCCGGGCGGGCCGAGCAGCTCCGGGGTGTCGCCCTTGGGCTCGGGCGCCGTCTGCACGATGTAGCCGCCGAGGACCCGGGCGCCCAGGCGGCCGGCCTCCTGCTCGCTGTTGATCAGCATGACCTGCCGGTCCGGCAGTCCCTTGAGGTCCTTGATGCCGCTGGCCGCGGTCGTCTCGTCCGGCATCAGCCGCCCGGTGACGCTGACGCGGCCGTACGGCGGCGCGGGGATCCGGGGGAAGTCGGTCTGGCTCGCGCCGTTCGCGGGGATCCAGCCCCGGTTGACCAGCAGTACCTTGCCGTCCGTCAGCACGAACGGGGTCAGCACGTGGAAGCCGACCGTCTCATCGGAGTTGACCCGCCGCCTGACGACGACCTCGCGCCCGGTGTCGAAGGCCCCGACGGCGGTCACGCTGCGGTACCGCTCGCTGCGGGTGACCTCGTGCCCCGGGGCGGTCAGGGACTCCACGGGCACCGGGTCGGCGCCCAGCGAGTCGGAGACCAGCTGGTTGCGCGCGGTGCGCTCGTCGTAGCGATGCATCTGCCAGAAGCCCAGCCTGATCATCGTGGGGATGAGGAGGAGGGAGACCAGCGTGAGGATCACCCACTGCCGGGACAACAGGAAGCGGTACACCCCACGACCGTACAACTCGGTCGTGGGGTGTACTCGGCCGGGTGCCGCGAGCCGCCCCTCGGGCTGACCTCGCGCGCGGGTTCCCGGAACGGATCACGCCCTGTCGACGATGCCCACCCTGCCCTCCGCGCGGGCACAGTGCGCGCCGCAGTACCAGTGCCCCTCCACCTCGACGCCCTGGCCGATGATCTGGACCCGGCAGTGCTCGCAGATGGGGGCCATGCGGTGGATCGCACAGGAGAAGCAGTCGAAGACGTGGACCGCGCCCTGCGCGTGCACCTCGAAGGTCATTCCGTAGTCATTGCCGCAAACTTCGCATCTCGCCATGCGCCACAGGGTGAGCGGTCCCCACCCGCGCGGGCGAGCGGACGACGGGCGAGTCGCGCGGCAATCACCCGTACGCCGGGATCGCCCGCGCGCGGGGCCGTCGGCGCGCGAAGCCGCCCGCGCGTGTGGCCGTCGGCGTGCCGAAGCCGCCCGCGCGTGTGGCCGCCGTGCGCCCGCGTCACCCGTCGGCGGGCTCCACGTCGCGCAGGAGCTGTCCGAAGGCGGCCTCGTCGACGACGGGCGTCCCGAACTGGCGCGCCTTCACCACCTTCGACGTGCCCGAGTCGGGGTCGTTGGTGACCAGCAGGCTGGTCAGCCGGGACAGGCTCGTCGCCACGTGCAGACCGGCCTCGGCGGCACGGTCCTCCAGCAGCTCGCGCTCGACCGACGTGTCGCCCGAGAAGGCGACCCGCATGCCCTGCTTGAGCCTCTTGCCGTCCTCGTACCGTCCCGGGTTGGGGTACGGGCACGCGGGACGCTTGCGCGACGGCCGCCATGTGCCGGGACGGTACGCGCCGTAGCCGCCGAGGCCGCCGTCCGGGCCGCCCGCCTGGCGGCCGATCCGGGGCGCGGGCCGGTCCGTCCACTCCGTCAGCGGCCGGCACTCCAGCAGCGGCAGACGGACACCGCCGGCCGCCGCGGCCCGCAGGCTCGGCCGGAACGCCTCCGCGAGCACGCGCGCGTCGTCCAGCGCGTGGTGCGCCCGCTGCTGCACGACCCCGAAGTGCGCAGCCAGCGACTCCAGTTTGTGGTTGGGCAGCGGCAGGCCCAGCTCCTTGGACAGGGCGATGGTGCACAGCCGCTGCCGCACCGGCGCCTCGCGCCGGGCGCGCGCGTACTCCCGCGCGATCATCTGCCAGTCGAAGACCGCGTTGTGCGCGACGAGCACCCGCCCGTCGAGCCGCGCGGCGAACTCCTCGGCCACGTCCCCGAAGAGGGGCGCGCCTTCGAGCACGTCGCTCGTCAGACCGTGTATCCACACCGGGCCCGGGTCGCGCTCCGGGTTGACCAGCGTGTACCAGTGGTCCTGGACCTCACCGCGCGCGTCCAGCCGGTAGACGGCGGCGGAGATGATCCGGTCGTCCCGGGCCAGGCCGGTGGTCTCCACGTCAACGACCGCGTATCCCTGGGGATACGCGGTCGGCCACTCCGTGGGGGAGGACGCTGTCGTCGTGTGGTCTTCGAGCATGGTCACTGAGGATACGGGCCCCTACTGACACCTCGCCGCACCTGCCCCGTGGAGGGGAGGGAGGAAGCCCTCCGGCGCGTACGGGAGTTCGCCTCACGCACGCACGCGTGCCCGCCCGGACCTCCCGCTCCCCGCACAACCACCGCGCGTGCAGCGCCCGTTCGGGCCCTGGTGCGCGGTGCCGGGTGAACTCGTCACGCTCGTATGTGCCTTGAAGGGGCCCTCCATGCTGTTTCACATGTATTGATGCATCTTGGTCATCTTCACCTGGTTACTCCCTCTTGCCTCTTGTATGCATATTTGATCTCTTCCTCCCTCCCCCTCCGGCTCTCCCTCCCCCTCCGGCATTCCGTCCCCCTCCGGCTCTCCGTCCCCTTCCGGCATTCCGTCCCCCTCCGGCGCCTCTCCTTCCCTGGGGGGAGTGCGGACGGTCGAGCGTCGGTGCCGGGTGCGCGTCATCCGGGGTGCCATCCTCCGTCCTGTGACGGAACCCACCCATGCCGAGGCTCACGAGGGCTCGCTCGGATCCCGGCTGAACTGGCTGCGCGCCGCCGTGCTCGGCGCCAACGACGGCATCGTCTCCACCGCGGGCCTCGTCGTCGGCGTCGCGGGCGCCACCGACGACCGTGCGGCGCTGCTGACGGCCGGGCTCGCCGGTCTGCTCGCCGGGTCGATGTCGATGGCGGCGGGGGAGTACGTCTCCGTGTCGACGCAGCGGGACTCCGAGCGGGCCGCCCTCGCGCAGGAACGCCGGGAGCTGCGCGAGCAGCCGGAGGCCGAACTGGACGAGCTGACCGAGCTGCTGAGGGAGCGGGGCCTGTCCCGGCAGGTGGCCAGGGAGGCCGCCGTGCAGCTCACGGAGCGGGACGCGCTGAGGGCCCACGCGCGGGTGGAGCTCGGCATCGATCCGGACGACCTCACCGACCCCTGGCACGCGGCCTGGGCGAGCTTCCTCGCCTTCACCGCGGGCGCCCTGCTGCCGCTCCTCGCCATCGTGCTCCCTCCGGTCCACTGGAGGCTCCCGGTCACGGTCGCGTCGGTCCTGGTCGCGCTGGCCGGCACCGGCTGGAGCAGCGCCCGGCTGGGCTCGGCGGCGGCGGGCCGGGCGGTGGCGCGCAACACGGGCGGCGGAGCGCTCGCGATGGCGGTCACGTACGCGGTCGGGGCGCTGCTGGGAGCGGCGGGAATGTGAACGCCGGGAGTGGCGTGAGGGCGAACGCCGGGAGTGGCGTGAGGGCGAACGCCGGGAGTGGTGTGAGGGTGAACGCCGGGAGCGGCGGGAGTGTGAAGGGGACGTGAGCGCCCGGCCCGTTCTCGCCACCGGTTGGCGAGGATCACCAACAAGCAAGCGCATACCCCCGGTAATACTTGTGGGTAACAACGTCTAGCGGCGGACCATCAGCGGTTCTACGTTGCCCACATGCCTAATTTGCCCGATGTCGTGCTCTGGTCGATACCCGCCTTCGTGCTGCTCACCGTCGTCGAGGTGATCAGCGTGCGGCTCCACCCCGCCGAGGAGGGTGCCGCGGCCGGATACGAGGCGAAGGACGCCGCGACGAGCGTCGGCATGGGGCTCGGCAGCCTCGTCTTCGACTTCTTCTGGAAGATCCCGATCGTCGCGATCTACACGGCGGTCTACGAACTGACGCCGCTGCGCGTGCCCGTCCTGTGGTGGACGCTCCCGCTGATGCTGCTCGCGCAGGACTTCTTCTACTACTGGTCCCACCGCGGCCACCACGTCATCCGCGTCCTGTGGGCCTGTCATGTCGTCCACCACTCCAGCGAGAAGTTCAACCTCACGACCGCCCTGCGTCAACCCTGGACGTCGCTGACCGTCTGGCCGTTCTACGTCCCGCTCGTCGCCGCGGGCGTCCACCCGGCCGCACTCGCCTTCTGCTCCTCGGCCAACCTCGTGTACCAGTTCTGGATCCACACCGAGCGGATCGACCGGATGCCGCGGTGGTTCGAGTTCCTGCTGAACACGCCGTCCCACCACCGCGTCCACCACGCTTCCCAGGGCGGCTACCTGGACCGCAACTTCGGCGGCATCCTCATCGTCTGGGACCGGCTCTTCGGCTCGTTCGTCCCCGAGGTGGACCGGCCCGTCTACGGGTTGACGAAGAACATCAACACGTTCAACCCGATCAAGGTGGCCACGCACGAGTACGTCGCGATCGCCCGGGACGTGAGGGCGGCGTCCGGCTGGCGTGAGCGGGCGGGGCGCGTCTTCCGCGGCCCGGGGTGGCAGCCCGCGTCCGCCGCGCCCGCCCCCGGCTCCACCGCGTCCCCGGTCCAGGAGACCTCGGCCGCGTGACCCGCTCCCGCGTCATCCCCGTCCTCCTCGCCCTGTGCGCGCTCGCCACCGCCGTCGACCTGCTCAGCCTCGCGACCGGCTTCGGCCCCGGCCACACTCTCGCCAAGCCGCTGCTCATGCCGCTGCTCGCCGGCTGGGCCGCCCTGCGAGGGGCGCCCAGGCTGCTGCCGGCGGCCCTCGCGTGCGGCTGGGGCGGCGACGTCCTGCTGCTGTCCGACGCCGATCCCGCCTTCTTCGCCGGCATGGCGTCCTTCGCCGCCGGACACGTCTGCTACCTGGTGCTGTTCGCCCGCGTCGGCCGTCCCCACACGCGGGCCGCGGTGCTCGCCCCCTGCTACGCCGTCGTCCTGACGGCCACCGTCGTCCTGCTGTGGCCCGGCCTGCCGCACGAACTGCGCCCGCCCGTCGCGGTGTACAGCACCCTCCTGACGGCCATGGCCTGCACCGCCGCCGTCAGGCTCGGCCCGGTCGCCGGCGCAGGAGGCCTGCTGTTCCTGCTCTCCGACACCCTCATCGCCACCGGCGTGGCCGACTGGCCGCAGCCCCCGTGCCCCGACCTGTGGATCATGCTCACCTATGTCGCCGCACAGTTCCTGCTGGTCCGCGGCGTCCTCGACGGCCTCGGCGGGCGTCGGGAGCCGGCGGCGGCGTACCGTGAGGTGCGCTCGACCACCCCCTGAGCGCCCTCGACGACACCGCACGAGAAGGATCCTCGACATGCGCGCCACCACCATTCACGCCCCCTTCGACATGCGCGTGGAGGACGTGCCCGAGCCCGTGGTGCAGCTGCCCGCCGACGCGGTGGTCCGGGTGCTGCGCGCCTGCATCTGCGGCAGCGACCTGTGGGCGTACCGCGGCGAGGCGTCCCGGCAGCCGGGCCAGCGCATCGGGCACGAGTTCCTCGGCGTGGTGGAGGAGACCGGCTCCGACGTGTCGACGCTGCGGCGCGGCGATCTGGTCGTCGCGCCCTTCATGTGGTCCGACGGCGTCTGCGACTACTGCCGTGAAGGCCTGACGACATCCTGTGAGCACGGCGGCTTCTGGGGCTCCGTCGGCTACGACGGGGGCCAGGGCGAGGCCGTGCGCGTGCCGTTCGCCGACGGCACCCTCGTGCGGCTGCCCAAGGAGGCCGCCTCCGACGACCGTCTGCTGGCCGCCCTGCTCACCCTCTCCGACGTGCTGGGCACCGGCCACCACGCGGCCCTCGGCGCGGGCGCCGGGCCCGGCGCCACCGTCGCCGTCGTCGGGGACGGCGCGGTCGGCCTGTGCGCCGTCCTGGCCGCCAAGCGCCTCGGCGCCGAACGCATCATCGCCCTGGGCCGCCACCGGGCCCGCACGGACATCGCTCGCCGCTTCGGCGCCACGGACGTCGTCGCCGAGCGCGGCGACGCGGCCGTCGAAGCCGTCCGCGAACTCACCCGCGGCCAGGGCGCGCACGCGGTCGTGGAGGCGGTCGGCACCGAGCAGTCCATGCGAACGGCGCTCGAGGTCAGCCGGGACGGCGGCGCCGTCGGCTTCGTGGGCGTCCCGCACGGCAGCGGCACCGGTCTCGACCTGAGCGTCATGTTCGACCGCAACATCGCGCTGCGCGGCGGCGTCGCCCCGGTCCGCGCCTACATCCCCGAACTGCTGCCCGACGTGCTGAGCGGCGCGATCGACCCTTCGCCCGTGTTCGACCTGACCGTCGGCATCGAGGGCGTCCCGGACGGCTACAAGGCGATGGACGAGCGCACCGCCCTCAAGGTCATGGTGACCAACTGACGGCGTTCCGGGGGCGATGCCCGGCTGATCATGGTGATCAACCGACGGCGGGCATTCCCGTCGTGACACCCGGCTGATCATGGTGATCAACCTAGGGCCGGCGCCCCCGCCATGACTCCCGACAGATCATGGTGATCAACCTACGGTCGGCGCCCCCGGCATGACACCCGACAGATCATGGTGACCCCCTGACGCCGTCAACCCTTGACGGGCAGCGGCAAGGCCGTCAACAGTCCCGACACCGCGACCACCGCACCCAGCGCGACGAGCTCCACACGCGCGGGGGAGCAGGCGGCCAGCGGGTCGGGCGACTGCCGCAGTCGCGTCCGTGCCCACAGGGCGAGCAGGGCGACCGCGCCGACCACGAGCACCTTGGCGAGCAGCACGCGCCCGTACGCGGTCGAGGTCAGCAGGCCGAGCACCGACCCGGCCGGCATCCGGCGCAGCGAGCTGAGCAGCCCGGTCGCGGTGACGGCGGCGAACAGCACGGCCGCCACGCGCGCGTACAGACCGAGCAGGGCGGCGCCGGCCGCGGCCCCGTCCCACCGGCGCAGGGTGCGCAGCACGGTCAGCAGGCCGCCCGCCCACAGCGCCGAGCACGTCAGATGCACGAGCGTCAGACCGGATCCGACCAGGGGCGTGTGCTCGGTGGGCGGATGGGCACGCAATGCCTCCGCCAGGATCACCGCCGCCAGCGGCCACGCCTGACGGTTCGGCCGGCCGGACAGGGCGCACAGCCCGGCGACCGCGAACGCGATCGCCTCGACCAGCGCGAGCACGCCGGTCCGTGAGCCGTGGCCGTGCGGCGCCAGCTCCCCGGCCGCCGCCGCGGCCGCGAACCCCACGACCGCCGCGAACGGCGCCCAGCCGCTCGGTCGCTCGTGCGGCGCGTTCGGCACCCGCCGGGCGAGCACGGCTGTGAACAACTCGCCCACCTGCACGCTCAGCGCCGCGAACAGCGCCGCCCGGAGCAGGGCGACCGCACCGGAGTCCGACGCCGCGCTCTGTCCGGTGCCGTGGACCGCGACGGACGGCCCGAGCAGCGGGATCAGTGCCCCGATCCCGACCAGGACGAGCAGGGCCACCGCCCGGCCGGGGCCGGTTCGGGGCGCGGAGTCGGTCACTGCGGGCGGTCGTATGAGGGCCATGCCAGGATCTTCACCATGCCCCCCAAAACCGGGCAAGTCGGATGATGGTGGGCCTCAGGTGGACCGTCCGGCCCGGTCGGTGGCCCCGCCCGGCTCGGTCGGTGGCCCCGTCCGGCCGCCGACCGGCTCAGAGCCAGCGCGCCGGATCCGCTCCCCACGGGCCGGGCGGGCGGGCCCAGTCGCGCGGCCCGCCGTCGAACGCCACCGGCGGCAGTGCGTACCGGAGCCGCCCGACGGGACTCTCAGTCTCCCCGAGCCAGGGCCGCGGACCGGCGTCGTCGTCCCCGCCCCGCTCGCCGCTTCCCGCTCCCCGCTCCACGCGCGGCCGACGGGACTCCTGGGCGGATGCGCCCTCCTTGGCGGTCCCTTTGCCGTCGTCTTCGCCCATCCGGGCGCCCTCCGTCAGCCAGGCCGCCGTCCGCGCCAGCGCCGTCCGGACGAACCGGCTGCCGCCGTCGTACGACTGCTCGGTCAGCGCGCGCAGGACGCCGGCGGCCAGCAGATAGCCGGTCCCGTGGTCGAGGGCCTGCGCCGGCAGCGCGCCCGGCCGCTCGGCCGAGCCCTCCGCCGCGGCGATGCCGGTGGCCACCTGCACGAGGCTGTCGAACCCGCGACGCGCGCCCCACGGCCCGTAGGCGCCCCACGCCGAGACCTGCGCCACCACCAGCCCGGGCCGGCGCTCGGCGAGCGCCTCGGGGGCCAGGCCGAACCGGTCCAGCGCGCCCGGTCGGTAGCCGGTGACCACCACGTCCGCCGTCGCGAGCAGCTCCTCGAAGGCGGACCGGTCGGCCGCCAGGTCCAGCAGCGCCGACCGCTTGCCGAAGCCCGTGTCCGCGTGCTGGTCGACGAGCTCGGGCAGCTGGGGGGCGTCGACGCGCAGGACGTCCGCGCCCAGCAGTGCGAGGGTGCGGGTGGCCACCGGCCCGGCCAGGACCCGTGTCAGATCCAGGACGCGCAGTCCCGCGGCGGGCAGCAGGGGGGCGCCGTCGAGCGGTGCGAAGGTACGCGCGCGTGCCGCGTCGAGCCTGCCGCGCTCGACCAGGGGGCGGGCGGCGACCTCGGCGGCCTGGGGGTGCGCCGCCCACTGTCCGGGCGTGCGCAGGGCGACCGCCAGGCCGCCGGCCGCGTACACCGCGTCCTCCACGTCGAGGGCGGCGCGCTCGGCGAACGCCCTCTCCGCGGCCTCAGGACCGGTGTCCGCGGGCAGCCCCAGCGCGCGCAGCAGCCGCTCGCGGTGGTGCGGGTAGTTGGCGTGGGTCCGCACCCAGCCGTCAGCCGTCCGCCAGAACCGCGAGAGCGGCGCGAAGGTGACGGGCGGCCGCCCGTCGACCCGCAGATGCCGTTCGCTGACGAACGCCGTAGCCACCGCGCCGTCGTCCACCCGCACCGCGGGCGGGCGCGCGAGAGCGGCCCGTCGTGCCCCCAGCTCGGCGGCGGCCAGGGCGCACGCGCCGACGCAGGCCCGCGCCAGATCTCGCACGGGAAGCCGCGCGGGCAGCGTCCCCTCGCGGGCGACGGTCGACACGCGGTCCAGGAGGGCGGGATCGCCGCCGAGCGCGGACCAGGCCAACTTGATTCGAGTCATGACTACATGGTGCAGTATTGATTCAATCAATATATGAGGGAGACCGCTCCACGGGTGCACGGGTGCACGGGTGCACGGGTGCACGGGTGCACGGGTGCACGGGTGCACGGGTGCACGGGTGCACGCGTCGCCGTACATGCCGTACCGCCCGAGCCCGGACAGGTGAAGGCTGTACTGACGAAGACGGCACAGCGAAGGGCCGGGCGGATGTCCGCCCGGCCCCGGTAACGCCTGCCGTCTGCCCGCTTCGGGCGGCTACTTCACGGCGCGCAGCGCGTTGACCACGCCGAAGCCGAAGAAGCCGTTGAGGCGCTTGCCGCCCACGCAGGTGGCGTCCACGACGCCGTTGCCGTCACCGTCGTACGGCTCGGTCGGGCAGCTCGTCGCGTCGGCCTGCAGCTTGAGCAGCGCCTGCAACTGCGCCGGGCTCGCGTGCGGGTGCGTCGACTTCAGCAGCGCGGCCACACCGGCCACGTGCGGAGACGCCATCGAGGTGCCCTGGAGGAAGCCGTACGCGTTGTTCGGCAGCGTCGACAGGATGCGGCCGTTGGCCGACGGCGTGTCCGGGATCTGGAACTTGTCGCCGCCCGGCGCCGCGACGTCGACGACGCCCAGGCCGTAGCTGGAGTAGTACGACTTGGCGCCCTTGACGCCCGTCGCGCTCACCGTGACGACACCCGGCAGCTGCGTCGGGATGTCGAAGCACTCGTGCGGGTCGACCGTGCGCGTCACCGGCGTGGTGTCGTCGGGGCTGGACGCGTCCTCGAGTGCGTCGGAGTCGAGGTCGTGGTTGGAGTTGCCCGCGGAGGCCACGCTGAGCGTGCCCTTCTTCTGGGCGTACAGCTGGGCCCTGTTGACGGCGTCCACAATGGCCCGCTGGTCGGGGTCGTCCATGCAGTTGTACAGCCACGGGTCGACGTAGTAGCTGTTGTTCGTGATCTCGACGCCGTGGTCGGCGGCGAACACGAACGCGCAGACCACGTTCTCCGGGTAGAAGAGACCGTCCTTGGGGTCGCTCACCTTGATGCCCGCGACCTTCACGCCGGGCGCGACGCCCGACACGCCGATGCCGTTGCGCGCCGCGGCGATCTCACCCGCCACATGGGTGCCGTGGTAGTCCTCGGCCGGGTCGTAAGGACGCCAGGCGCCGGGAGTGGTGTCCGCGACGCCGCCGACGCAGTTGGCCGACTGGGACGCCGAGAAGTTCGGCGCGAGGTCCGGGTGGGTGTCGTCGACGCCGGTGTCGATGACGGCGACCGTCACCCTCTTGCTGCCCGGGTTGATCGTGGCGGCCTTGTCGGCGCCGATCGCCCGCAGGTCCCACTGGTCGGCCTCGAGCGGCTCGCTCTGGCCCGCCGCGTCGGACGCCTTCTCGACCTTCGCGGCCTCCGCCTTCGAGAGGACCTGGGCCGCTCCCTCGTCGGTGGTCCCGGCCGCGCTCAGCGGCGCCGTACGGGTCGCTCCGGCCGACTGCACGCCCCGCACCGCGCGTATCTTCGGGCCGAAGTCGGGGTTCGCCGAGTGGACGACGAGTACGCCGATCCTGTCGTAGGCCGCGACGACGGTGCCGCCGGCCTCGGCGACCGCCTTCTTCACCTTCCGGATCGTGCCGTGGTCGGTCTTCGTGTTGACGACGTACGCCAGCGTTCCGGCGTCGGCCGTCCGGGCGGCGGACGCCGGAACGGGGGCCGCGGAGGCCGCCGCCGGCAGGAAGCCGAGCGAGGCGGTCAGCGACAGTACGACGGGCACCGCGAGAGCGAGCCGGCGTCTGGAAGGCAGATGAGCCATGGGGTCTCCACATCATCCGGAAACGGGACCTGACCCGGGCGCGGGTGCCGCCTAGGCAGGTACATGACGGGTGGTGCTCGCCCGAAGCTATCTCCCTGACTCATCGGTCAGCAATGACTTCCCGACGGCGATTTTGCCCGCCCATGACCTGACGAGGTTCCCGCTCGTTGGTCATGACCGGCCGTCAGGCCCCTCCGACAAACCCGTCCGACGCGTTGAACCCGTCCTCCCGCGGCCCCGTGACCTTGGGCAGGGAGCGAGAGGACACTCGCCTCCGTTCGCCGTCCCACCCGCACCCGCAACGAGGAGACCCCGTGGCCACCGAGACACCGCCCCCCTCGAAAACCCCAGCCCAGCTCCCCTCCGCCGAGGAGTTCGTCGCGGTGCAGGAGAGCGCGGAGTTCGGTGAACTGCGCGGCGCCTACCGGGGCTTCGCCTTCCCGCTGACGTTCGCCTTCATCGTCTGGTACCTGCTGTACGTCCTGCTGTCGAACTACGCGGGCGGCTTCATGGGCACCAAGCTCTTCGGCAACATCAACGTGGCCCTCGCCCTGGGCCTCGCCCAGTTCCTCACGACCTTCCTCATCGCCTGGTGGTACGCGCGGACCGCGGCCGCCAAGTTCGACCCCAAGGCAGAAGCCATCAAGTCCCGGATGGAGGCGGGCGAATGAGCACCGCACCGCACACCGCGCATCACACCGCCCTGCTCGCCGCGGGCGAGGCGAGCGAGCACCGCACACTGATCATCATCCTGTTCTCGGTGTTCGTCGCCGCGACGCTCGTCATCACCGTCTGGGCCGGCCGCCAGACCAAGGACGCCGCCGACTTCTACGCCGGCGGCCGCCAGTTCACCGGCTTCCAGAACGGACTCGCCGTCTCCGGCGACTACATGTCCGCCGCGTCCTTCCTCGGCATCGCGGGCGCCATCGCCCTCTTCGGCTACGACGGCTTCCTGTACTCCATCGGCTTCCTGGTCGCCTGGCTGGTCGCCCTGCTGCTGGTCGCCGAGCCGCTGCGCAACTCCGGCCGCTACACCATGGGCGACGTCCTGGCGTACCGCATGCGCCAGCGGCCGGTCCGCACCGCGGCCGGCACCTCCACCATCGTGGTGTCGATCTTCTACCTGCTGGCCCAGATGGCGGGCGCGGGCGTCCTGGTCTCCCTGCTGCTGGGCATCACCAGCGACGGCGGCAAGGTCGCGATCGTGGCCCTGGTCGGCGTGCTGATGATCGTCTACGTGACGATCGGCGGCATGAAGGGCACCACCTGGGTCCAGATGGTCAAGGCCGTGCTGCTCATCATCGGCGCCCTCCTGCTCACCTTCCTGGTCCTGCTGAAGTTCGACTTCAACGTCTCCGACCTGCTGGGCTCGGCCGCCGACAACAGCGGCAAGGGCGCGGCCTTCCTGGAGCCCGGCCTGAAGTACGGCGTCAGCGGCACCACCAAGCTGGACTTCCTCTCGCTCGGCATCGCCCTGGTCCTGGGCACCGCCGGACTGCCGCACATCCTGATCCGCTTCTACACGGTGCCCACCGCCAAAGCCGCCCGTAAGTCGGTCCTGTGGGCCATCGGCCTCATCGGCGGGTTCTACCTCATGACCCTCGCCCTCGGCTTCGGCGCCGCCGCGCTGATCAAGCCGGACGAGATCACCGCGTCCAACAAGGCGGGCAACACGGCGGCGCCCCTGCTCGCCCTCCATCTGGGCGGCGTCGACTCCAACTGGGGCGCCGTCCTGCTGGCCACCATCTCGGCGGTCGCCTTCGCGACCATCCTCGCGGTCGTCGCCGGCCTCACCCTGGCGTCGTCCTCGTCGTTCGCCCACGACATCTACGCCAACGTCATCAAGAAGGGACAGGCCTCCGAGAAGGAGGAGATCAACGCGGCCCGCTACGCCACCGTCGGCATCGGCGCCGTCTCCATCCTGCTCGGGGCCCTCGCCCGCGACCTGAACGTCGCCGGCCTGGTCGCCCTCGCCTTCGCGGTCGCCGCCTCCGCCAACCTGCCGACGATCCTCTACAGCCTGTTCTGGAAGCGGTTCACCACCGCCGGAGCCCTGTGGTCGATCTACGGCGGCCTGGTCACCGCGGTCGGCCTGGTGCTGTTCTCGCCGGTCGTCTCGGGCAAGCCCTCCTCCATGTTCCCGGACGTCGACTTCCACTGGTTCCCGCTGGAGAACCCCGGCCTCATCTCGATCCCGGTCGGCTTCCTGCTGGGCATCGTCGGCACCCTGCTCTCGAAGGAGGAGCCCGACACGGCCAAGTACGCCGAACTGGAGGTCCGCTCCCTGACCGGCACCGGAGCCCACTGACCGGCGCCGCCGACCCGCTGACCGGCGACGAGGCGCCCCGCGGACCGGCATCCGGCCGCCGGGGCGCCCCCGCCGTCACCTCCCGACCCGCGGCCGCGTCGTAGATCCCTACGACGCGGCCGCGTCCCACCTCGTGGGATCGGGCCCTGTCGTTGTCGGCGGGGTCACGTAGGCTCGCAGTGACGGAAAGAAAACCGGTCCACCACGAGGGAGGGGGCCCACGTGCTCATCGACACCTACGGCCGAGTGGCCACCGACCTGAGGGTCTCGCTCACCGACCGCTGCAACCTGCGCTGCACGTACTGCATGCCCGAGGAGGGCCTGCAGTGGCTGGCCAAGCCCGACCTCCTCACGGACGACGAGATCGTCCGCCTGATCGGCATCGCCGTCACCACGCTCGGCATCGAGGAGGTCCGCTTCACCGGCGGCGAGCCCCTGCTGCGCCCGGGCCTGGTAGGCATCGTCGAGCGGGTCGCGGCCCTCGCCCCCCGCCCCATGATGTCGCTGACGACCAACGGCATCGGCCTGCGCCGCACCGCCACGGCCCTCAAGGCGGCCGGCCTGGACCGGGTCAACGTCTCCCTCGACACCCTGCGCCCCGACGTCTTCAAGACCCTCACCCGCCGGGACCGCCACAAGGACGTCCTCGAGGGCCTCGAAGCCGCCCGCGAGGCCGGCCTGACGCCGGTGAAGGTGAACAGCGTCCTGATGCCCGGCCTCAACGAGGACGAGGCGCCGGACCTGCTGTCCTGGGCCGTCGAGCACGACTACGAGCTGCGCTTCATCGAGCAGATGCCGCTGGACGCGCAGCACGGCTGGAAGCGCGAGGGCATGGTCACCGCCGGGGACATCCTGGCCTCCCTGCGCACCCGCTTCGACCTCACCCCCGAAGGGCAGGACGAACGCGGCTCCGCCCCGGCCGAGCGCTGGCTCGTCGACGGCGGCCCCCACCGCGTCGGCGTCATCGCCTCGGTCACCCGCCCGTTCTGCGCCGCCTGCGACCGCACCCGCCTGACGGCCGACGGCCAGGTCCGCACCTGCCTGTTCGCCCGCGAGGAGACCGACCTGCGCGCTGCGCTGCGCTCCGACGCCCCCGACGAGGAGATAGCCCGCATCTGGCGGCTGGCGATGTGGGGCAAGAAGGCCGGCTCGGGCCTGGACGACCCGAGCTTCCTGCAGCCGGACCGCCCGATGTCGGCGATCGGCGGATAGGGCCCCGGCACAGGACGACGGGACCGCCGAGGGCGCCCGTCGAGTACCAGGAGGAGGGCCCCGAGAAGGCGTGGGACAAGGCCTGCGAGAAGGGCTACGGGTGCTGCGCGGACTCCCACTCGGTCAGCGGGACGACGTCCTTGAGGAAGCCGCGCACTCCGAGGAACTGCGACAGATGCTCGCGGTGCTCCTCGCAGGCGAGCCACGTCTTGCGCCGCTCGGGCGTGTGGAGCTTCGGGTTGTTCCACGCCAGCACCCACACCGCGTCCACACGGCAGCCCTTGGCGGAACAGACAGGGGTCTCGTCACTCACTGCTTCGTCTCACCCACACGCACACAAAGGCGACGCCGAGCAGCCACGGGGGGAGCTGCCCGGCGTCGGTCCGTCGCTCCGACGGGGGATGCGGAGCGCGTACGAAGTATGTCACGGCCGACCGTCCCGACGGCACTGGAACAACATGATTGATCTGAGCTTTTCCTGAGCTTGTCGCACAGCCGGTTCACTGTTCGCGCACAGCCCGTTCACGGCCTCCGATCGCCCGGACCGTGCGCGGATTCGTGCGCGGATTCGTGCCGGCCTGCCTCCGGCGCGCCCTCGTCCCGCGGGCCGGATTCCGCTTGCGGGGCCGCCCCCGCGCGCTCGTCGTCGGCCTGCGGCTGGGCGATCATCGGCCGGACCGGAGCGGTCAGGAACGTCGAGGGGAGCGAGGGCACGTTCTCCCGCCCCGCGTTCGCGATCACCACCGCGACATAGGGGAGCACCAACCCCAGGACCAACGCCACGACGGCCACATGCCGTTCCACGTTCCACAGGCTCGCCGCCAGGATCACCGCCACGGTGCGCACCGACATCGAGATGATGTACCGGCGCTGCCGGCCCCGCACGTCGTCCTGGAGACCCTGCCGTGCCCCGGTGATCCGGAACACCTCGACGTTCCCGCCACCGCCCTGCTTCCGCATCACAATCCACCGTCCGCCCGCCTCGGCCTCTCACCGACTCTCCACGGTACGCCGCGCCCGGGCCCCCGCCGAGGCCGGGGCGTCCCTCACCGGGACGGACGGCTGCGCCGTCGCGCGTACGGCCGTACCCGACATGCGCCGTACGGCGACCGGACCGACACTGAGGGCAATGTCGGCGTAGGGCCGTACGAGGAGGCGTCAAAATGGGCTGGTTGTGGGCGATCATCGTGGGATTCGTGCTGGGCCTGATCGCCAAGGCGATCATTCCGGGCAAGCAGCACAGTCCACTCTGGCTGACCACCATCTTCGGCATGCTGGGCGCCATCGTGGGCAACGCGGTCGCCCGTGCCGTGGGGGTGGAGTCCACACCCGGCATCGACTGGAGCCGTCACGCGTTCCAGCTGATCGCCGCGATCATCATCGTCGCCCTGGGCGACATGCTGTACATGGCGACGCTGGGCAAGCGGAAGCAGCGAGCCTGAGGCACCCGCCCGAAGGGCGCGCCGCGCCAGGTGGGACGCGCCGAGGAGCGGGGCCGCGTCGAGGAGCGGCTGAGCCCAAGCGGTCGGTTGTGCACATGTGCACATGCTGACGCGGGACGACGAAGGGGCGGTCCCTCGCGGGAAGCCGCCCCTGGTGCGTCGTCAGCCGTGAGCCGTGCGCTGCGCTTCACAGGTCGACCGGTGGCTGCCCCGATCAACCGGATACCGCTCCGGTCAACTGGATACCGCTCCGGTCAACCCGTGGCGGCTCCGATCAACCGGATACCGTTCCGGTCAGCCGACGGCTGCTCCGGTCAATGGGTTACCGCTCCGGTCAACTGCCGGCTGTTCCGGTCAACGATTGACGCTGAGATCAACCAGCCGCCGGTCCGGTCAACGGTTGCCGTCGCGGTCAACTGATGGAACTCCCGTCAACCGGTAGCCACTCCCGTCAACCGGTAGCCGTTCCGGTCAACCGGTGATTTCCACCGCGGCCAGGTTCTTCTTGCCGCGCCGCAGCACCAGCCACCGGCCGTGCAGCAGGTCCTCGCGCGCGGGGACCGCGTCCTCGGCCGTGACCTTGACGTTGTTCACGTAAGCCCCGCCCTCCTTCACCGTCCGCCGGGCGGCCGACTTGCTGGCCACCAGGCCGACCTCGGCGAACAGGTCGACGACCGGGCCCGGCTCGGCGACCCGGACGTGCGGCACCTCGGAGAGGGCCGCGGCCAGCGTCCGCTCGTCGAGCCCGCTCAGCTCGCCCTGGCCGAAGAGGGCCTTGGACGCGGCGATCACCGCGGCCGTCTGGTCGGCGCCGTGCACCAGCGTCGTCAGCTCCTCGGCCAGCGCGCGCTGCGCGGCACGCGCCTGCGGACGCTCCTCGGTCTGCCGCTCCAGCTCCTCCAACTCCTCGCGGGACCGGAAGGACAGGATCCGCGAGTACGTCGAGATATCCCGGTCGTCCACGTTCAGCCAGAACTGGTAGAACGCGTACGGGGTCGTCAGCTCCGGGTCGAGCCAGACGGCGCCGCCCTCGGTCTTGCCGAACTTGGTGCCGTCCGCCTTGACCATCAGCGGCGTCGCAAGACAGTGCGCCTCGGCCTCCGGCTCCAGCCGGTGGATGAGGTCCAGGCCGGCCGTGAGGTTGCCCCACTGGTCGCTGCCGCCCTGCTGGAGCGTGCAGCCGTAGCGGCGGTACAGCTCCAGGAAGTCCATGCCCTGGAGCAACTGGTAGCTGAACTCCGTGTAGCTGATGCCCTCCTGGGACTCCAGCCGCCGGGCGACCGAGTCCTTGGTCAGCATCTTGTTGACGCGGAAGTGCTTGCCGATGTCCCGCAGGAACTCGATGGCCGACAGCCCGGCCGTCCAGTCCAGGTTGTTGACCATCACCGCGGCGTTCTCGCCCTCGAAGGACAGGAACGGCTCGATCTGCGCGCGCAGCCGCGTCACCCAGTTCGCGACCGTCTCCGGGTCGTTCAGCGTGCGCTCCGCCGTGGGGCGGGGGTCGCCGATCTGGCCGGTCGCGCCGCCCACCAGGGCCAGCGGACGCAGGCCCGCCTGCTGGAGCCGGCGCATGGTGAGGACCTGCACCAGGTGACCGACGTGCAGGCTGGCCGCGGTGGGGTCGAAACCGCAATAGAACGTGACGGGACCGTCCGCGAGCGCCTTGCGCAAAGCGTCCTCGTCGGTGGACAGGGCCCACAGGCCGCGCCACTTCAGCTCGTCGACGATGTCCGTCACGGTTCTCGTATCTCCTAGGTGGTCTTCGTGATGCTCTGCGGGCGGTCGGACCGGTCGACCGGACGACCGCCGGCTATGAGGTTATACGCCCTGGCTGACAGAACTCATATTGAAATCCGGCACCCGCAGCGCGGGCATCGCGGCCCTGGTGAACCAGTCGCTCCACTCCCGGGGCAGCGTCTTCTCCGTGCGTCCCGCCTCCGAGGCCCGGCCCAGCAGACCGACCGGCGACTCGTTGAAGCGGAAGTTGTTCACCTCGCCGACGACCTCGCCGTCCTCGACGAGGTAGACGCCGTCCCGGGTCAGGCCGGTCAGCAGCAGGGTCGCCGGGTCGACCTCGCGGATGTACCACAGGCAGGTCAGCAGCAGCCCGCGCCGGGTGCTCGCCACCATCTCCTCCAGGGAGCGGTCCTCGCCGCCGTCCAGAATCAGGTTGTCGCCCGCCGGAGCCGTCGGCAGCCCGGTCAGGGCGGCGCTGTGCCGGGTGGTCGTCAGATGCCTCAGCTCGCCCGCGTCGACCCATCGGGTGGAGCGCAGCGGCAGCCCGTTGTCGAACACCGACTGGTCGCCGCCCGAGGAGTGCGCGATGACGAACGGCGCCGACTCGAGGCCCGGCTCGTGCGGGTCGCTGCGCAGGGTCAGCGGCAGCTCGGTCAGCCGTTCGCCGAGCCGGGTGCCGCCGCCGGGCTTGGAGAACACCGTGCGGCCCTCGGTCGCGTCCCGGCCCGACGCCGACCACAGCTGGTAGATCAGCAGGTCGGCCACCGCCGTGGGCGGCAGCAGCGTTTCGTACCGCCCGGCGGGCAGCTCGATCCGCCGCCGCGCCCAGCCCAGCCGTACGGCCAGCTCCGCGTCGAGCGCCGCCGGGTCGACGTCCTTGAAGTCCCGCGTGGAACGCCCCGCCCAGGCCGAGCGCGTGCGGTCCGGGGACTTGGCGTTCAGCTCCAGCGTCCCGTTCGGCTGGTCGTGCCGCAGCCTCAGGCCGGTCGAGGTGCCCAGGTACGTCGAGACCAGTTCGTGGTTGGCGAACCCGTACAGTTCGCGGCCGCCGGCCCGCGCGCGGGCGAACGCCTCGCCCAGGGCCGGGGCGAAGTCGGCGAACACCGCCGAGGAGGTCTCCGCGGGCGGGTCGGTGAACTCCGGGGAGGGCGCCACGCCCGTCACCAGAGGCTGCGCGTCCTCGGCGGGTCCCGCCCCGCGCGCGGCGGCCTCGGCGGCCCGCACGAGGGGCTCCAGCTCGTCCGGGGTCACCGCGGCCCGCGAGACGACGCCCGACGCGGTGCCCTCCTTGCCGTCGACCGTGGCGATCACGGTGAGTGTGCGCCCGCGCGTGACGCCGTTCGTCGTCAGCGTGTTGCCCGCCCAGCGCAGGTTGGCCGTCGACTGCTCGTCGGCGATGACGACGCAGCCGTCCGCCCGCGACAGCTCGAGGGCGCGCTCGACGACCTCGTGCGGCTTGGTGCTACGGGCGCTCATCGGCCGGCCTCCTGCGTGGTGTTCAGAATGTTGACGCCCTTAAACAGGGCCGACGGGCAGCCGTGCGACACCGCCGCCACCTGGCCGGGCTGGGCCTTGCCGCAGTTGAACGCGCCGCCCAGGACGTAGGTCTGCGGGCCGCCCACCGCCGCCATCGAGCCCCAGAAGTCCGTCGTCGTCGCCTGGTAGGCCACGTCCCGCAGCTGCCCGGTGATCCGCCCGTTCTCGATCCGGAAGAACCGCTGCCCGGTGAACTGGAAGTTGTAGCGCTGCATGTCGATGGACCAGGAGCGGTCGCCGACGACGTAGATCCCGCGGTCGACGCTGCCGACGAGGTCGTCGGTGGACATCCCGGCGGGATCCGGCCGCAGCGACACGTTGGCCATGCGCTGCACCGGCACATGGCCGGGGGAGTCGGCGAACGCGCAGCCGTTGGACCGCTCGAACCCGGTCAGCTTCGCGATCCGCCGGTCCAGCTGATAGCCGACGAGCGTGCCGTCCTTCACCAGGTCCCAGGACTGGGCCGCGACGCCCTCGTCGTCGTAGCCGACGGTCGCCAGGCCGTGCTCGGCGGTGCGGTCGCCCGTGACGTTCATCAGGTCCGAGCCGTAGCGCAGCTTGCCGAGCTGGTCGAAGGTGGCGAAGGAGGTGCCGGCGTAGGCAGCCTCGTAGCCGAGGGCGCGGTCCAGCTCGGTGGCGTGACCGATGGACTCGTGGATCGTCAGCCACAGGTTGGACGGGTCCACCACCAGGTCGTACAGTCCCGGCTCCACGCTCGGCGCGCGCATCTTCTCGGCGAGCAGCTCCGGGATCCGCGCCAGCTCGTCGTCCCAGTCCCAGCCGGTTCCTGTGAGGTACTCCCAGCCGCGGCCGGCGGGCGGCGCGATCGTGCGCATCGAGTCGAACTCGCCGCTGGACTCGTCGACCGACACCGCGTTCAGCGCCGGGTGCAGCCGCACCCGCTGCTGGGTGGTCACGGTGCCGGCCGTGTCCGCGTAGAACTTGTTCTCGTGGACGGTGAGCAGCGAGGCGTCCACGTGGTTGATCCCGTTCGCCGCGAGCAGCCGCGCGCTCCAGTCCGCGAGGAGCGCCGCCTTCTCCTCGTCCGGCACGGTGAACGGGTCGATCTCGTAGGACGAGATCCACGTCCGGTCGGCGTGCACGGGCTCGTCGGCCAGCTCGACGCGTTCGTCGGACCCCGCGGCCTTGATCACCTGCGCGGACAGCTTGGCCATCGCCACGGCCTGCGAGGCGACGCGGGCCGCCGCGTCCATGGTCAGGTCCACCCCGGAGGCGAAGCCCCACGTCCCGCCGTGCACGACCCGCACCGCGTACCCGAGGTCGGTCGTGTCGGACGACCCGGCGGGCTTGGCGTCCCGCAGCCGCCACGACGCGCTGCGCACCCGCTCGAACCGGAAGTCGGCGTGAGCCGCCCCGAGCGCACGCGCGCGTGCGAGAGCGGCGTCGGCGAGGGCGCGTAGGGGTAGGGCCGTGAAACTTTCATCGATGCTATGGGGCACCTACGTCTCTCCCTGGTGTCGTCGCGTGTGAAGACCTCGATCATGTCGCGCCCGGCGACCGGTGGACCACACCTTCCGCCGGGCTTGCGCAAACTTTCTGTAGGGACCCGACAGCCAGTCCCGTGTGCCACTGTCGGTGCCCGAATGTCCGCGGGCCGAAGCGGACCGATAGGTTTCGAGGGAAGCCGCCTGCCGTCGAGAGTGCGGGCAGGCGCGTCAGATCCCAATCGAAAGGGTGATCCGTTGAGCCGCTCGGTTCTCGTCACCGGAGGAAACCGGGGCATCGGCCTCGCCATCGCCCGCGCGTTCGCCGACGCCGGCGACAAGGTCGCGATCACGTACCGCTCGGGCGAGCCGCCGGCCGCCCTGACGGAACTGGGCTGCCTCGCCGTCAGGTGCGACATCACCGATCCCGAGCAGGTGGAGCAGGCCTACAAGGAGATCGAGGCGCAGCACGGCCCGGTCGAGATCCTGATCGCCAACGCCGGCATCACCAAGGACCAGCTCCTGATGCGGATGAGCGAGGAGGACTTCACCTCGGTCATCGACACCAACCTGACCGGCGCCTTCCGGGTGGTCAAGCGCGCCAACCGCGGCATGCTGCGCGCCAAGAAGGGCCGCGTCGTGCTCATCTCCTCGGTGGTCGGACTGTACGGTTCGCCGGGACAGGCGAACTACGCCGCCTCCAAGGCCGCCCTGGTCGGCTTCGCGCGCTCCCTGGCCCGTGAGCTGGGATCGCGCAACATCACTTTCAACGTCGTCGCGCCCGGCTTCGTCGACACCGACATGACCAAGGCGCTCACCGACGAGCAGCGCGCGGGCATCGTCTCGCAGGTCCCGCTCGGCAGGTACGCGCAGCCGGAGGAGATCGCCGCGACGGTGCGGTTCCTCGCTTCGGACGACGCCTCGTACATCACTGGAGCCGTCATCCCCGTTGACGGCGGACTGGGAATGGGTCACTGATCATCATGAGCGGAATTCTCGAGGGCAAGCGCGTCCTGATCACCGGTGTGCTGACGGAGTCCTCCATCGCCTTCCACACCGCCAAGCTGGCCCAGGAGCAGGGCGCCGAGATCATCCTCACCGCGTTCCCGCGTCCCACGCTGACCGAGCGCATCGCCAAGAAGCTCCCCAGGCCCACCAAGGTCATCGAGCTGGACGTGACCAACGACGAGCACCTCGGCCGCCTCGCGGACATCGTCGGCGAGGAGCTCGGCGGCCTCGACGGCGTCGTCCACTCGATCGGCTTCGCCCCGCAGGACGCGCTCGGCGGCAACTTCCTCAACACGCCGTTCGAGTCGGTCGCCACGGCCATGCACGTCTCGGCGTTCTCCCTGAAGTCGCTGACCATGGCCTGCCTGCCGCTGATGCAGAACGGCGGATCGGTCGTCGGCCTCACCTTCGACGCCTCGTTCGCCTGGCCGCAGTACGACTGGATGGGCCCCGCCAAGGCCGCCCTGGAGGCCACCAGCCGCTACATGGCCCGCGACCTGGGCAAGCAGAACATCCGCTGCAACCTGGTCTCGGCCGGCCCGCTGGGCTCCATGGCCGCCAAGTCCATCCCGGGCTTCGGCGAACTGGCCTCCGTGTGGGACAGCCGTTCCCCGCTCGAGTGGGACCTCAAGGACCCCGAGCCGGCCGGCCGCGGCGTCGTCGCCCTGCTGAGCGACTGGTTCCCGAAGACCACGGGCGAGATCGTCCACGTGGACGGCGGTCTGCACGCCATCGGCGCGTGATCTGCCGCTGAACGCGCCTGACGGGTGAGGGCCCGCGTCCCCGGGGACGCGGGCCCTCACCCGTCGCGCGTACGCCCCTGTCGTGCGGCGTACGGCCCTGTCGCGCGTACGGCACCGTCACTCGTTCGGCCCAGCTGGCCGGGCGGCACGGGCGCCCGGATAGGCACTCTGGAGTGCGCGTTCCCCACGCGCGCCGCCCTCCCCAGCTCTGCCGAGGAGGTTCCCTTGTGCCCCTGTTCCGTCGTGTCGCTCCGGTGATCGCCGCGGTCGCCCTCGTCCTCTGTCCGCCGTACGGCGCGCACGGCCACGCACGCGTGAAGCGCCCGGAACCGTTCGGCGCCGAGTGCCGGATCGAGGTCGACGGCTCGCGCGTGATCGCGCACTGTCACAACCCCTACGCCGACACCGACCGGGTCGCCCTGCACATCGAGTGCGCGCGCTGGTGGGACGTGGACACCGACGGCACCCCCACCGACGTCGGTCCCGCCCGTTCCGTGCGGCTCACCGGCCGGTGCTGGAAGGAGGTCGGCTCGGCCTGGGTCAGCCACCGGAAGCGGTGAACCGCCCGGGCCGGCACAGCAGGGGATAGGTCGCCGCCTCGACCGCGGCCGTCTCCGCGTCGCGCGCGCGGATCGCGTCCACCAGCCGTGAATGGTCCATGTACGTCTCGGGCGTCAGCTTCTCGCCGACGTCGTCGCGCAGCCAGTCCCGCAGCACCTCGCCCAGGTCCGCGTACGTCGCCGTCATGACGTCGTTGTGGGAGGCCGCGACCACCGCCAGGTGGAAGGTCGTGTCCGCCGCCACGAACGCCTCCGCGTCGCCGGACTCCCAGGCCTCCTCGCGCCGCAGCAGCAACGCGTCCAGCTGCTTGAGGTCCTTCTCCGTGCGCCGCTCGGCCGCGAGCTTCGCCGCGCTCGACTCCAGCGCGGCGCGCAGTTCGGCGATGTGCCGGGGGTCGGCGCCGGCGAAGCGCCGGTGCATCACGCCCGCCAGTTCGCTGGTCGCGACGACGTAGGTGCCCGAACCCTGCCGGATGTCCAGCAGACCGTTGTGCGCGAGCGCGCGGACCGCCTCGCGGACGGTGTTGCGCGCGACGCCCAGTTGCCCGACCAGTTCGGGCTCGGTGGGGATGCGGGATCCCACCGGCCACTCGCCCGAGGTGATCTGGGTGCGCAGCGCGGCGATGACCTGCTCGGACAGAGCCGAGCGGCGGGGATGGCTCAGGGGCATGGCTCACCTTCGCACGGCTCGGGGTGCCGGGGGTCACACGGACGTGGACAACCAATCATCCTATGATTCTATGATGGACGGCATGGCAAGCGAGCAGACCCGCACGACGATGCCCAGGACGACGCCCGATCCGACGGCCACCACGACGCCGTCTCTTCCTCCCGCACCCGCGGAGGGCGAGCCGCCGTCGCGCGTCGCCCCGCGCGCGTGGACGACGCGACTGCTCCTCGTCGGCATCGTCCTGGCCGCCCTCAACCTCCGGCCCGCCATTACCAGTCTCGGCGCGCTCCTCGAAGAGGTCCGCGACGGGCTCGGCATGAGCGGCAGCGTGGCCGGACTGCTCACCTCCGTGCCCCCGCTCTGCTTCGCCGCCTTCGGCGTCATGGCTCCCCGCCTCGCCCGTCGCTTCGGACCGGGCGCGGTCGTGTGCGCGGGCATGGCCGCCATCGCGACCGGGCTGCTCGTCCGCCCCTACCTCGCGGGCGCCGCCGGATTCCTCGCCGCCACCGCCCTCGCCCTCATGGGCATAGCCGTCAGCAACGTCCTGATGCCCGTCATCGTCAAACGGCACTTCCCCGACCGGGTCGGCTCGATGACCGGCCTGTACTCGATGGCCCTCGCCCTGGGCACCTCCGCCGCCGCCGCGGTCACCGTGCCGATGACGGAGGCGCTCGGCGGCAGCTGGCGCACCGGGCTCGCGGTGTGGGCGGCCCTGGCGGCCGCGGCCGTCCTGCCATGGCTGCCTCTGGTACGGGAACGGAGGACGGAAGCGGGCGACGCCGCTACGCCGGCGAAGCGCTCGGACGGCACGACGGCGGCGGCCGACGCCCGGCACGGCCACGCACACACCCACGCGCGCGAGGGCCGCTCCTCCTCCGCCGCACTGCGCATCACCCGCAGCCGCACCGCATGGGCCCTGGCCGTCTTCTTCGGCCTCCAGGCCACCGCCGCGTACATCACCATGGGCTGGATGCCGCAGATCTTCCGGGACGCGGGCGTGTCCGCGAGCACGGCCGGAGTGCTGCTCGCCGTGACGATGGCGATGGGCGTGCCCCTGGCCTTCGTCATCCCGCGGGTCGCTGCCCGGCTGCCGCACCAGGGCCCGATCGTGGTCGCACTCGGCGCGTGCGGCCTCGTCGGATACGCCGGGCTCTACCTCGCGCCCGCCGCCGGGGCCTGGGTCTGGGCGGTGCTCCTCGGCATCGCCAACTGCGCCTTCCCGCTGGCCCTCACGATGGTCGGGATGCGGGCCAGGACGGGCGCGGGCGTCGCCCAGCTGTCGGCCTTCGCGCAGAGCACCGGCTACCTGATCTCCATCCCGGGCCCGCTGCTGGTGGGAGTGCTCTACCAGCACAGCGGCGGCTGGCACCTGCCCCTGGTGCTCATGGCCGCCCTGATGATCCCGCAGACGGTCGTGGGCGTCCTGGCCGGCCGGGACCGCACGGTCGAGGACGAAGCCACCCGCTGACCGCGCGCGGGACAGCTGCACCGGAGGCGTGCAAGCGCCCGCTGCGCCCTCCTGCGCGGCCGTCGGACGCTCTCGGGCGCCGAGGCTCTCCGCAGCCCCGACAGGACCGCTGCCGCCCTCCTGACCGGCCTTCTTGGCCGGCGCCCGTTCGCCCCCGGCGCGGCGGCCTGCGAACCGTCGGCGGGCCCGCCCAGGGGCACCGCGACAGTCGCCCTACAGCCCTCACACGCATCCCCACGGGCTCCCGTCGCGGCCGCTACCTCCCGGACAGGGCCCGCGCCCCCACGGCCTCCGTTGCGGTCGCAGGCAGCCCTCAGATGCGGCTGCTCCCCTACGACCCCCTGTCGAGGTCGCCCGCAGCCCTCACGCCTCCCGTGCGGCCACCCCACACCCCCGTGGCCTTCCTGCCGCCGGGGCGGCCCCACGCACGGCCTTCCACAGCCCCCGGCGCGGTCGCCGCCGATCCGGGGTGCGAGACTGGCCGTATGCCAGTGCTCGACCCGAATCCGCAGAACGGCCAGAAGAAGATGCTGATCGTCTTCGGCTCGTTCTTGGCCATCTTCGTGATCATCGCCGTCATCGCGACCCTCGCCTCGCCCTGACGCCCCCGTCCGGCACGCTGTCGCCGAGCCACCCGGACCCCATACCCGGCCGCCCCCCCCGGCCGCCGTACCCACGGCCCACCCAGCAGACCGGCACCTCTGGTCCGCCCGTGCCTCCGGCACGTCCGCGCCCCGCCCGCGGCGCCGAAGCCGCCCGTCTGACGGGGGTGGGGCTAACCCCCCCGTCCCCTAGGGGGTGAGGTTCAGGGTCAAGTGGGTGGATCACCTGATGGGTTGACGGCCGCCGATTCCGTAACTTCGAACCGTGACCGCACACGGCGCTCACGCCCACGGCCCAGGGACCTCGGTCCGGAAGCCGGGACACGGATCACTCGAAGACAGCGGAGGCAGTCATGTCGGCCCCAACGCACACCCGGCCCCACCCGGCCGCCTCGGGCGGCGTCGACACCCGGCTGCCCTGGTGGGCGCTGGCCCTCCCGGCGCTCGCCTTCGCCACCCTGCTGGTGCTGATACTGAACCCCGCCGACGCCCACGCGGCCGGCAGCGACCCCGTGATCACCCACCTCGTCGAGCGCGTACAGATGCTGATCGCCCGCTAGGGCCGGCCCCCGCGGCCCCGCCGTACCCGGAAAGCGGCGCCGGGCGACTTCCCGGCACTGGTGAGGCCCCCTGTCAACTACCCGCGCCCGCTGGCCTGTTTCATGCGAAGCTGGGACTCATGAGCGTCGCAGAAGCCCGCAGGATCGTCCTCTTCCGCCATGCGAAAGCCGACTGGCCACAGGTGACCGACCACGAGCGCCCGCTCGCTGAGCGGGGCCGTAAGGAAGCGGCCGTCGCCGGACGCAAGCTGACCGACAGCGGCATCCCCGTGGACCTCGCCCTGTGCTCCACCTCGACCCGCACCCGGGAGACGTGGAAGCTCGCGGTCCACGAGTTCCCGCAGCGGCCGAAAACCGTCTACGAGGAGCGGATCTACGAGGCTTCCCCGGGCGAGCTGATCGCCTTGCTCAACGAGACCCCCGACGACGTCCGCAACATCGTCCTGGTCGGCCACAACCCCGGGATCCAGGGGCTCGCCGAGATCCTGTCCGGCCGTTCCGACGGCGACGCGGGCGAGCGCATGAGCCGCCGCGGGTTCCCGGCCGCCGCCTTCGCCGTCCTCTCCTTCGACGGCTCCTGGAAGGCCCTGGAGCCGGGTACCGCCGCACTGCTCGACTACTGGGCGCCCGAAGAGTGAACTGACCGACCGGCACGCACGAGGGCCCAGCGCCGCATCGACGCTCTTGAACCAGCAGCGTCCCGCATCGCGCCGGGCCCTCCTCGTCCCCCGGCGGGCGCGTTCACCGGGTCACCGGGTCACCGGTCATCCGTCTCCGGTCGCCGCCACAGAAGGCACAGGGGGACGCCGCGTCACGTGTGAGACCTCGTCCGCCCGTGGAACCACAGGCGGCCTTTGCCGATCCGTGCCGTCGTCCGCGGATCCGTGCCGTGGCGGGCTTCGCCGGGGTCCGGCCGATGCCCGACCGGGCGGCGGGCGGGCTACCGCTCGTCGTGCGTCTCCGCGGCCTCGACCTCTTCGCGGGTGATGCCCAGCAGATACAGGACGGTGTCCAGGAACGGCACGTTCACCGCCGTGTGCGCCGCCTCGCGCACCACCGGCTTTGCGTTGAAGGCGACCCCGAGACCGGCCGCGTTGAGCATGTCGAGGTCGTTGGCGCCGTCGCCGATCGCGACGGTCTGGGAGAGCGGGACGCCCGCCTCGGCGGCGAAGCGGCGCAGCAGCCGCGCCTTGCCCGCGCGGTCCACGATCTCGCCGGTGACCCGGCCGGTCAGCCTGCCGTCGACTATCTCCAGCGTGTTGGCCTGCGCGAAGTCCAGGCCGAGCCGCTCCTGCAGATCATCGGTGACCTGGGTGAAACCGCCGGAGACGACACCCACCTGGTAGCCGAGCCGCTTCAGCGTCCGGATCAGGGTGCGCGCACCCGGCGTCAGCCGCACCTCGGCGCGCACCTTGTCCACGACCGAGGCGTCCAGCCCCTCCAGCAGCGCCACGCGCGCGTGCAGGGACTGCTCGAAGTCCAGCTCGCCGCGCATCGCGGCCGCCGTCACCTCGGCGACCTTGTCCTCACAGCCGGCGTGCGCGGCGAAGAGCTCGATCACCTCGTCCTGGATGAGGGTCGAGTCGACGTCCATGACGACGAGCCGCTGGGCCCGCCGGTAGAGTCCCGCGTCCACCACGGCGACGTCCACGCCCAGTATCCCCGCGTCCCTGACGAGGGCGGTGCGCAGCGGGCCCGCCTCCACACCGGAGACGGCGAACTCGACGGCGGTGACGGGGTACTTGGCCAGCCGGAAGATACGGTCGATGTTGCCGCCGGCCTTGGTGATCCTCGCGGTGATCGCCGCCGTGGCCTCCGCGGTGAGCGGATGCCCGAGCACCGTGACCAGCGACCGACCGAGACCGCGCGGCCGGTTGTCGCCGTGACCGGAGATGATCTCCGCCTGCATCTTCATCGACTCGGCCCAGCTGTGGACCGTCGAGCGCAGGTCGCCCTCGAGGCCGGGCGGCGGCTCGGTCACGAGCGCGCACAGCACCATCCGGCCCCGCGTGACGACCTGCTCGATGTCGACCACGTCGACGGAGTAGGCGGCGAGGGTGTCGAAGAGGCCGGCCGTGATGCCAGGCCTGTCCTTGCCGAAGATCTTGACAAGGAGCGTGGGAACGTCGGAGGACGAGGTCTGCGAAGCGCTCATGGTGCACCCACCGTATCCGGCACCCGGTGCCGTTCGCCGCCGAGGTCCGCCTGACGGACAGGCGCCCCTGACTGCCGGAGAGGCGGTGTGCGCCTCGCCCGACGGTCGCCGACTCCCCGATTCTGCGTGCCGTCGCGCCTCACCGCGATCCGCGCGGCGTCCTCGGTCCCCCGGGAGCGGGCGGTGGCGGGGGAGGGGGCGGCGGCGGCCCGTCGTCGGGGCGGGGCGACGGCCGTCCACGGGGTGCGCGCGGCGCCGGTCCCATCGGGCGGACGACGGTCGGCGCCCCGTAGACGTCGTCCGATCCGGGCGGAGGCGGCTCCTGCGGCCGCGAGCCGTCCCGGGGCCGCGACCGCTCGCCGGACCCCTCTCCCTCCCGCCCCTGCCCCGCCCCCTGCGCGTCCCGTCGGCCCTGCTGATGTTCCTGCCGGTCCCGCTGCCCCCGTCCCGGCCCGTAGTCCTGCGCGCGGTCCCGCCCCTGGTCCTGCCCGCCTCCGGGCCGCTTCCCCGATCCCGTCTCCGTCTCCGTCTCCGTGCCGTGCCGGGCGTCCTGCGGCCCGCGCGGGTCGTCCGGGAGGCGGAGGTAGGGGTTGGTGGCAGGGTTGGGAGGCCGGTAGGAGGGAGCGCCCGGCGCGTACGGGCCCGTCAGGCCGCCCGTGTGCCCTGGAGGCGAAGCGGAGCCTGCGGCTTCCTGACGGCGCGCGCCCCCGCCGGGCTCCAGCGCGCCCCCGCCCGCGTCACCGCGTGCCAAGGGCGCGGCCAGTGCTCCCGCCGCCCCCGTGGCACAGGCCAGCCCCGCGCCGACCAGCCCCGCGCCCGCCCCCCACAGGGCGCCCAGCAGCAACGCGGCGCCGAGGTGTCCGTGCAGCTCGATCCCGGCCCCGAAGGCGTCGAAGCCCAGCACGGACAGCGACGCGTTCACGGACACGTCCGTCAGCCAGGCCGCCGACGGCAACGCGAGCGCGGTCGCGAGCCCCAGCCGCACGGCGCACCGCCCGGCGAACCCGACGGCGCCGCCTTCCCGGGCGGCCCGCACCTGGCCGCCGCCCGCCGAAGCACCGTCGGCAAGTCCCCGCGTCACGCGCGCGGAGGCGTCGGCTCCCGCCCCCTGCCGGGTATGCGGCTTCCCCGCCCGCGACGACGTCCCCGGCGATGCGCCTGACGGCGCCCCCGGCCACGCCCCCGCCGCCGGCCCCCCCGGCCACGCCCCCGCCGCCAGCCCCCTCGGCGTCCGTACCGCCGTCAGCACTCCCGCGAGCATCATCATCAGCGCGGCGGCCACCGCCAGCAGCCACACCCGTCCGTCCAGGTCGGCCAGGCGGTCCAGCGTCACGGGCCGTCGGTCGCCCGTGCCCAGCAGCTCGTCCAGCGGGGCGGGCAGGACGGTGGTCAGGGCGCCCGTCGCGCGTCCGTCCCAGGGGACGAACAGGCCGATCGGGATGCCCAGCCAGACGCCGTTCGGAGCGCCGAGCAGGGCCGCGCCCGCGATGCGCTGGGGGTGGTCGTCGCCGATCGCCGCGTAGGCCGCCGCGGCCAGTCCGGCCGCCACCGCGACCAGCGCCACCGTGACGACGGCGGACGCGGCCGGCCGCACCACGCGATGCACCGCCTCCCACGCGCGGGGGAGCGGGGTGCGGCGCGAGGCCAGCAGGGAGATCAGCAGGACGCCGAGCGACCAGCCGAGGCCGCCGAGGAGGGTGGAGGCGGTGTCCAGCGTGAAGCCGACCGCGGCCTTCGCGTGGACCAGGTCGCCGAGCCGGTCGGGCAGCAGACCGCCGATGTCCCCGACGTCCCCGAGCCCGGGGATGTCCAGGCTTCCGCTCCCGCCCCCGCCGCCGGGCAGGTCGTCGAGGCCCAGCGCACTCCCGTCGAGCGTGACGACGTCGTGCCCCGCCCAGGCCAGCCCGCCGAGCATCGCCACGAACAACGCGGCCGTCGAGCCGACGCGCGCGAGGAGTTCGGCGGGCGTGATCACCGCACCGGCCGTGCGCAGGGACCGCAGGAAGAACCACGCCAGGAGCACCGCGCCGACCAGGCTCACCCCCAGTGGCGTGATCTCGACGGCCGTGTCCGCCTCCGCGCCGGTCAGCCCGAAGGCGGACACGTCGCCGGACGGGGTCACCGAGCCGCCCGCCCCCAGGGCCACGACCGCGGCCGTCATCGGGCCCAACGAGCCCGCCGCGTCCGCGTTCAGCAGATGCAGCCCGAGCGCCGCGGTCCCCGCCATCGCGATCAACGCCCAGCTCACCGCGGCGACAGCGGCCGGCAGCACGTCCGCCCACGGCACGCCCCTGCCGCGCACCGTGCTCCCGCCGCCTTCGACAACCGTGCCGGCGCTCATGCAGACCCCCCGATCCGCGGTGTGGAACGGCGAAGATCGCCGCTTCCGTCCCCCTCGCGTGCTTTACCACTCTCCGGGCCGTTTTCAACCCCGTCAACGGCAACGGCAGGCACGTGTGCGCGTGCTCTTCACAAGGCCCGACTTTCGGTCAGGGGGCCGCTACTGAAATAGTTCCCCCCGATGTTCGACATCCCTAGACTCCCCGTTGATGGGGCTACTCGGGGGACAACTCAGTGGGGCTGGAGTGCCGGAACTCGTACTGGAATTGAACGGACGCACCTGGACGCTCGATCCGTCCAGGTCCTACACCCTCGGACGTGATCCGCAGGGCGACATCGTCCTCGACGACGCTAGGGTCTCCTGGCGACACGCCACGGTCAGCCATAACGGCCGCAGTTGGGTCGTCGAGGACCACGGCAGCACCAACGGCACGTACGCGCAGGGGCAGCGGATCCATCAGCTGGAGATCGGTCCCGGCTCGACGTTGCACCTGGGCAACGCGACCGACGGGCCACGCGTGAGCGTCTCGGGAGCGCAGGCGCCCGCCGCGCAGCCGCGGCAGCAGCCGTACGCGGCGCAGGCCGCGAACCCGGGCTGGGCCCAGCAGGGCGCGCCGCAGCAGCCGGCCGGGCAGGGGCCGCAGGCAGGCTGGCAGCCGCCGCAGCAGTCCGCGCCGCACGTGCCGCAGCAGCAGGGCGCGGGCGAGCCGTACGTGCAGCAGGTGCCCGGTGGTGGCGCGGGGGCGCCGCCGGTCTACGGCGACCGCAGCCCCACCACGTTCCACCAGTTCTCCCTCGGCCGCGTGATGCGCATCGGCCGTGCGCTGGAGAACGAACTCGTCGTGTCGGACCTCCAGGTCTCCCGTCACCACGCCGAGTTCCACTCGACGCCCGACGGCCGGATGGAGATCCGCGACCTCGGCTCGCACAACGGCACCTACGTCAACGGCCAGCCGATCCCCAAGGGCGGCTCGGTCCAGCTCGGCCCGGCCGACGTCGTCGGCGTCGGCCACTCGACCTTCCGGATCGTCGGCGACCGGCTCGAGGAGTTCGTCGACACCGGTGAGGTCTCCTTCTCGGCCCGGCATCTGACGGTGACGGTCGACGGCGGCAAGCAGATCCTCAAGGACGTCTCGTTCGGCGTCCCGGAGAAGTCGCTGATCGCGGTCATCGGCCCGTCCGGTTCCGGCAAGTCGACGCTGCTCAAGGCGCTGACGGGCTACCGGCCCGCCAACCAGGGCGACGTCCTCTACGACAACCGCAACCTGTACAAGCAGTTCGCCGAGCTGCGTCAGCGCATCGGTCTGGTCCCGCAGGACGACATCCTGCACAAGGAACTCACCGTCAAGAAGGCCCTCAAGTACGCGGCCAAGCTCCGTTTCCCGGCCGACACCACGGCCGCCGAGCGTGACGCCCGCATAGACGAGGTGCTGCGCGAGCTGAAGCTGGACATCCACAAGGAGAAGAAGGTCACCTCGCTCTCCGGCGGCCAGCGCAAGCGCGTCTCGGTGGCCCTGGAGCTGCTCACCAAGCCGTCGCTGATCTTCCTGGACGAGCCGACCTCCGGTCTCGACCCGGGCATGGACCGCGACGTGATGCAGCTGCTGCGCGGCCTCGCCGACGACGGCCGCACGGTCCTGGTCGTCACGCACTCGGTGGCCGAACTCGCGATCTGCGACAAGCTGCTCGTGATGGCGCCGGGCGGCGCGGTGGCCTACTTCGGCCCGCCCGAGGAGGCGCTGAACTTCTTCGGCTACGACACCTGGGCCGACGTCTTCTCCGCCTTCGAGAACTACCGCGACTACGACTGGGCGGGCCGCTGGAAGGGCTCGCAGCACTACCAGATGTACGCCGCGGACATCGACGCCGTCGCGCCGCAGTCCGTACAGGTCCCGCCGATGCAGGCGATGAAGCCGCCGAAGCCGCAGGGCTGGATGTCGCAGTTCGTCACCCTGGTGCGCCGCTATGTGTCGGTGATCGTCTCCGACAAGGGCTTCCTGGCGCTGACGGTGATCCTGCCGGCCGTCCTCGGCGCGGTGAGCCTGCTGATCGACTCCGGCAACAGTCTGCTGCCGAACCCGGTCAACCCCAAGAGCGGGCGGATCATCCCCAACGGCACGGCCACCACCGTCCTGCTGATCCTCGCGGTGGGCGCCTGCTTCGCCGGCGCGGCGAACTCCGTCCGTGAGCTGATCAAGGAACGGGTCATCTACGAGCGGGAACGGGCGACCGGCCTGTCGCGGTCGGCGTACCTGATGTCCAAGGTGTTCGTGCTCGGCGTGGTCACCGTGTTGCAGGGTCTGCTGGTCGGCGTGATCGGCTTCGCCAGCCGGGAGATCCCGAAGGAGGGGCTGGTCCTCGGCGGCGCCACCATGTTCGAGCTGTCCATCCCGATCATGGCGCTCGGCTTCACGTCGATGATGTTCGGCCTCGTCATCTCGTCGCTGGTGAAGACGGCCGAGAAGACCATGCCGCTGCTGGTGATGTTCGCGATCATCCAGGTCGTGTTCACCGGCTGTCTGTTCACCCTGAACGGCGCGGTCGGCGTCAACCAGTTCTCGTACCTGATGCCGTCGCGCTGGGCCGTCGCGGCCGCCGGCGCCACGCTGGACTTCAACAAGATCAGCCCGCCCAAGGACGGCGGCGCCACGGACCCGCTGTGGGAGCACACCGTCGGCGCCTGGAGCCTCGACATGATCGCGCTGATCGTCCTCGGTGTGATCTGCGGCTTCTTCGTGGCCCGCTTCCTGCGCCGGCATGAGCCGGAGGTCATGCGCAAGTAGTCCCCGCGTACGACGCCGAAGGGCGGCGCCTTCCCGGTCGGGAGGCGCCGCCCTTCGGCGTGTGTGTGGGGTGCGTCAGTACGCGCTGTTGACGTTGTCGATCGTGCCGTACTTGTCGGCGGCGTAGTTCGCGGCGGCGGTGATGTTGGCGACCGGGTCGTAGATGTTCCAGGACGTTCCGGCGACGTGGTACGCCGTGAAGGTCGGCGGGATCACCTGCAGCAGGCCCTTGGACGGGATGCCGTTGATGGCGTTGATGTCCCAGTCGTTGATCGCGTTCGGGTTGCCCGAGGACTCGCGGATGATGTTCTTGTGCAGGCCGTGGTAGCTGCCCGGGATGCCCTTGGACTTCATGATGTCCAGGGACTGCTTGATCCAGCCGTCCAGGTTGTTCGCGTAGTGGCGGACCGTGGCCTTCTTGATCGCGGCGCGCTTGACGGAGCGGTTCGCGGCCTCCTTGGCCTTGTGCGAGGCCGCGGCCTTGCGCTTGGCGGCGGCCTTGCGCTTGGCGGCGGCCTCGGCGGCCGCCTTCTTCTTCGCGGCGGCGGCCTTGGCGGCAGCGGCCTTGTTCTTCGCGGCGGCGGCCTCGGCGGCCTTCTTCTTCGCCTCGATCGCGTCGACCTTCACGCTCGTCGCGGCCAGCTGGTCGGTGACACTGGTCTTGACGTCCTGCACCGGCTTGGAGCTGTAGGCGACCTGGGCGGACGAGACGGCGTCCGTAGTGGTCGTCTGCGCGTCGGCCGGCACCACCGAGAAGGCGAGGGCGGCGGCACCGAGGGTGGCCGCACCGGCGATCGCGATCTTGTGAGTGTTCTTGGGCATGCGGAAGGACCTCTTCGTATTAGCGCGGAGGTCGCTCTCATCGTCCAACGGCGGACAGCGGGTGCTTGAGGCACGAGCACCGAGGGCTGACCCGGCGGTGCTGAGCGACGAGAGCAATTCTTAGCGGCCGCAAAATGCCCAGGCAAAGGTGTGACGTACGATCCCCGGTAGTGGATCAGGGAAGGGCAAAACGGGACAGATAGAACCATCTGCCCCGTTCACCGGGTGCCCCTTTGTCTCCTAATGGCCCTAGTACGTGATGTGTGCCCTATGTGCGGGCTCACACGCCCTGTAGATCGTTCTCACAGCAGGTTGCCAAAGCAATGCTGTGCGTCAGCGCCCTCTTCGGGCAGGAGGAGATGCAGGTCCCCGAACTCGTGCCACAGGTACCGCGCGCGCAGCGCCTCGTCGTAGCCCCGCTCGATCGCGGCCCGCCCGGCCACCGCCTCCAGCATCAGCAGATGCGAGGCCCGCGGCTCGTGCAGCCCGGTCAGCAGCCCGTCCACCACCCGCACCCCGCGCGCGGGAGTGACGACGAGATCCGTCCATCCCGCACGCGCGCGGACGACCCCGTCGGCGCCGGCCGCCGACTCCACCGCCCGCACGGCGGTCGTCCCGACGGCGATCACCCGCCCGCCCCCGGCCCGCACCCCCTCGATCAGCCGCGCCGACGCCTCGGGCACCGCGAAGCGCTCCGGATACGGCGGTTCGTGCACCTCCGCGGAGGCCACCCCGGTGTGCAGCGCGACCGGCGCGAACAGCACCCCGCGGCTCACCAGCTCCGCCACCAGGGCGGCCGTGAAGGGCCGCGCCGCACTCGGCATCTCGGCGCTGCCCGCCCCGTCCGCCGACGGCAGCGCGAAAACCGTCTGGTGAGCGGACAACGGCTGGTCCCGCTCCGTGTACGCGTAGCGGATCGGCCTCCCGTACTCCCGCAGCAGCCCAGAGACGGCCCCGCCGGGCGAGACCCGCGCCCACCACAGCCGCCCCCCGCCCCGCGCCAGCGGCTCCTCAAGGACCAGCCGCGCGCCCCCCGGCAAGCGCACCCGCGCACCCGCCGGACCGCCCGCCCGCGCGCGCGTCGTGCCCGTCCCGTCCGGTTCGCGTAGCTCGACCGCCCACCGCCCGTCGTCCCCGCGCGTCGAGAAGTGCACCACCACACGCGTGTGCCCGATCCGCCCGTCCACGGCCGCCGCCAGCGTCGTCGAGGTGTTCACCACCAGCACGTCACCGGCCCGCAGCAGGCCCGGCAGCTCCCGGAACGCGTGATGCGCCACCGCCGTCCCCCGCGAGACCAGCAGCCGGACGTCGTCCCGCCCCCGCCCCGGCCCGCGCTGCTCGGCCGGCACCCGCGCCGACAACTCCTCGGGCACCCCGCGCCACTGCCGCACCGGCCCGTGCGGGACCCCCGTCACCGTCATCGCCGCGCCTCCAGGAGCGCCGGAGCCCCGTACCGGCCGCTCGCCGGCCGCTCGTCCAGCAGCCGCAGGAACGCCGGCGCCACCGCGGCCGGATCGGGACGAGGACCGTCGTCGTCCGGGACGGCCGCCGCGTACAGGTCCGTGGCCATGTCACCGGGATCCACCGCCCACACCCGCAGCCCCGGCTCCTCCACGCCGAGCACCGCCGCCAGCCGGTCCAGCGCCGCCTTGGACGCCCCGTAGCCGCCCCACGTCCCGTACGCCTCCACGGCCGCGTCCGAGCTGACGGTGACCACCGCGCCCGCCCGCGCCCCGCGCAGCAGCGGCAGCGCCTCCTGGACCAGCGCCAAGGGCGCCACCACGTTCACCTCCAGCGCCCGCCGCAGCCCGTCCGGCGGCAACGCCTCCAGCCGCACCAGCGGCTCCGCGCCCAGCGCGCTCGCGTTGTTCACCAGCAGGTCGCAGCCCCCCAGCCGCCGGGCGGCCGCCACCAGCTCGGCCCGGTGCCCCGCGTCGGTGACGTCCCCCGCCCGGACCTCCACCCGCGTCCCGTACGACGCCACGGACACCGCAGCCGCCGTCAGCGCACCCGCCGTCCTGGCGTCGAGCACCAGGTCCCAGCCCCGGGCGGCCAATGCCTCGGCCAGCGCCCGCCCCAGCCCCTTCGACGCACCCGTGATGATCGCTACCGGCATGACAACCGTCCCCTTCGTCCGACCGCCTCCGTCCGGCGGTGCCCCCAACCTAGGAACCGGCCGCCCGCCCCCGCCTCGGACGCGGGACGCAGCCGGACGGGGCCCTTCGCCGTAGGCCCGCCGCCTCCGCCGCCCGGCGTAGACCCACCGGCCCGGGACCTCCGCCCTAGGTCTTCCGTCCCGTTCGCGGCCGTCACGGGTCCGATCCGGGCTGTCGGACCCCGCCGGTACCGTGAGGGCATGAGTCAAGGCCCTCGGTCCGGCCTCGCCGCGGTCAGCTCCGCGCTGCTGGCCATGAGCAGGCACCTGGAGGTGCGCGACGTCCTCAAGACGATCGTCGCCTCCGCCCGTGACCTGCTGAACGCGCAGTACGCCGCCCTGGGCGTCCCCGACGATCACGGCGGCTTCGCCCAGTTCGTGGTGGACGGCGTCAGCGACGAGCAGTGGAAGGCCATCGGCCCCCTGCCCCGCCAGCACGGCATCCTGGCGGCGATGCTGCACGAGGCGCGGCCCGAGCGCCTCGCCGACGTCCGCAAGGACCCCCGCTTCGAGGGCTGGCCCTCCGCCCACCCCGACATGTCCGACTTCCTGGGCCTGCCCGTCCGCGACGGCGACGAGGTGATCGGCGCCCTGTTCCTCGCCAACAAGAACTGCGCCAAGCCCGAGGGCGGCTGCGGCTTCACCGAGGAAGACGAGGAACTGCTGTCGATCCTCGCCCAGCACGCCGCGATCGCCCTCACCAACGCCCGCCTGTACGAGCGCAGCCGGGAACTGACCATCGCCGAGGAACGCTCCCGGCTGGCCCACGAACTGCACGACGCCGTCAGCCAGAAGCTGTTCTCCCTGCGCCTGACGGCCCAGGCCGCCGCCGCCCTCGTCGACCGCGACCCCGCGCGCGCGAAGGACGAACTGCACCAGGTCGCCGCCCTGGCCGCCGAGGCCGCCGACGAGCTGCGCGACGCCGTGGTGGAGCTGCGGCCGGCCGCGCTCGACGAGGACGGCCTGGTCGCGACCCTGCGCACCCACGTCCAGGTCCTCGACCGCGCGCACACCGCCCGCGTGACCTTCACCGGCAACGGCGTGCGGGCCCTTCCCGCCGCCCAGGAGGAGGCCTTCCTGCGGGTCGCCCAGGAGGCCCTGCACAACGCCCTGCGCCACTCCGGCGCGGACCACGTCGACGTCACCCTGCACAAGCGCGGCCCGGACACGGTCCTGCGCGTCACGGACGACGGCAGCGGCTTCGACCCGTCGACGGTCCGCCGGGCCGGCCGCCACCTGGGACTGGTGTCGATGCGGGACCGCGCCAACGGCGTCGGCGGCACGCTCACGGTGGAGTCGGCGCCCGGCAAGGGCACCGCGATCGAGATGGAGGCCCCCGGTGGCTGACGCAATCAAGGTGCTGCTCGTCGACGACCACCAGGTCGTCCGCCGGGGCCTGCGCACCTTCCTGGAGGTGCAGGACGACATCGAGGTCGTGGGCGAGGCCGCCGACGGGGCCGAAGGCGTCGCCCTGTGCGAGGAGTCGCGTCCCGACGTCGTCCTGATGGACGTCAAGATGCCCGGCATGGACGGCGTCGAGGCCCTGCGCAGACTCCGCGAACTCGACAACCCCGCGCGCGTGCTGATCGTCACCAGCTTCACCGAGCAGCGCACGGTCGTCCCCGCCCTGCGCGCGGGCGCCGCAGGCTACGTCTACAAGGACGTGGACCCCGACGCCCTGGCCGGCGCCATCCGCTCCGTCCACGCCGGCCACATCCTGCTCCAGCCGGAGGTCGCCGGCGCGCTGCTCTCCCAGGACGAGGCCAACTCCGGCCAGGGTCGTGGCGGTTCGCTCACCGAACGGGAGCGCGAGGTGCTCGGCCTGATAGCGGACGGCCGTTCCAACCGCGAGATCGCCCGCGCCCTGGTCCTCTCCGAGAAGACCGTCAAGACGCACGTCTCGAACATCCTCATGAAACTCGACCTCGCGGACCGCACTCAGGCCGCCCTGTGGGCCGTGCGCCACGGTGCGGCCGGCTGAGACGAGCCGACAGGCGGACGAGCCGAGGCGCCGAGGGGCCGAGGAACCGCGGGGAGGGGCCGCAGGGGCGGCCGTGCGACCCATGTGGCCCGTGCGACCCGTACGACCCGTACGAGGACGATCCGGAAGGTTAACTTCCGATCCGAGATTCATACCGTCGTGGGAATGTCCCCCGGATGGCGCATCCTCTGACGATCTCCGCCGTTCTCCCTGCGTGCCGCGGCGACTGCCGCGGGGATCGCGAGAAGGGCTCAGAAGTGAAGAACCTGAAGAAGGCAGCGGCTGTGACGATGGTGGCCGGCGGTCTGGTGGCCGCGGGTGCCGGCCTGGCCTCCGCCGCCGACGGCGCCACCGCCCTCGGCGCGGCCAAGAGCTCGCCGGGCGTCGTCTCGGGCAACCTCGTCCAGGCCCCGGTCGCCCTTCCGGTCAACGTGGTCGGCAACAGCGTCAACGTGATCGGCGTGCTCAACCCGGCCTTCGGCAACCTGGGCCTCAACCGCTGAACCGCTGAACCACCGGCGTCCTCAACCCGACGTCCCGAACCCGACGTCCCGTCCCGCCGAGGTCCGGTCCCCACGGACCCGCGGTGACCGGCTGCCCCTCCCGGCCCCTCCGGGAGAGGCGGTCTGTTTGTCGTCCCGTATCTCTGTCGTTCCAATGGCCCGAACGGGCCCTTCCGGCCCGGGCGACCGCACCGTTCGCGATCACCCCACGTTGGACAGCGCACGGCCCCCGGCCGGACCGGACACGCAACCGCAGGAGGAACCCTTTCCATGAACATCGCCAAGAAGACCGCCGTGGCCCTCACCGTGGCCGGCATCGCCGCCGGCGCCTCGGCCGGAGCGGCCGTCGCCGACGCGGGCGCCGAGGGCGCGGCCGTGAAGTCGCCGGGCGTCGTCTCGGGCAACCTCGTCCAGGTCCCGGTCAATGTTCCGGTCAACGTGGTCGGCAACAGCGTCAACGTGATCGGCCTGCTCAACCCGGCCTTCGGCAACACGGGCGTCAACCGCTGACCCTCACAGCCGAGCCCGCGCGGGGGCCCGCGCGTCGACGACGACGCGCGGGCCCCCGCGCGCGTCCCGCACCCGGCGCGCCCCCGACGCCAGCGCCCGAAGCGCCACAAGCGCACCCGCCGACACGGACGCCCCCTCCGCCCGCACCCGGCGCGCACCCTGCGCTTCGGCTCACACCCCCGCTCAGCGCGCGCTCCCCGCGCTCCCCGCTCAGCGCTCCCCGCGCTCCCGCTCCTCCACGACGGCGTTGTAGGCGGCGACCGTCGCCCGCCGGGCCGTCCGCTCGACCGGCCGCAAGGCCTCGGAGCGAGCCGCCATCTCCCCGGAACTGACCGCACCCCCGTGCCCGTTCTCCAGGGCGAGGGACACCAGCAGACCCACCCGCTGCGCCAGCTCCAGCACCCGCACCGCTCGCGGCGGATACCCCGGCGCCAGCACTTCCCGCCCACGCTCGGCCCGCGCCCGGTACGCGTCGATCGCCGCCTCCGCCACCGGCCCCGACCCGGCGACGTCCAGCCGCGACAGCACCGCCGTGGCGTCCCGCAGCGCCTCCGCCAGCTCCCGCTCCGCCTCGCCCAGCGACGGCACGTCGGCCGGCGGAGCCTCCCGCACCGGCAGGCAGTGCCACACCACCTCGACGTGGACGTCCCCGGCGGGGCCGGCCTCCGATACCTCGGGCACCAGCCCGTGACCGGCGCCGTGACAGACCACCGCCTCCTGCGCGTCCAGCGCCCGCGCGTTGAACTCCGGCGGCCCGCTCAGCCCCAGCGGATGCCCCGGCACGGGCAGCGCCAGCCGCAGCCCGGTCACCCCCAGCCCCCGCAGCCGCCCGAGCGCGAGCGTGAGACCGACGGGCCCGGACTCGCCCGGCAGCCCTTCCACCCGGTGGACGGCGTCCTCCCCGACGACGGCGAGCACGGCGTCGTCCGGCGAGACGAATCCGGCCAACAGGGCATTTCCCCAAGCGGCGAGGCGACCAGAGCGCGGTTCCGAAAGCATGCCCCCAGCCTAAGGACCGGACCGATGGAACGGGCCGCCCGGCCGGTGGCGTAGATTTTCCCGGAGGGGCCGCGCCCACCCACGTGCGGCGGTCCGAGCCACAGGCGCCCGCGACAACCGACCGGCCACACTGCAAGGGGAGACAACCCGCTCATGAGCGATGTTCTGGAGCTTCAGGACGTGACCGTGGTCCGTGAGGGCCGGGCTCTCGTGGACCAGGTCTCCTGGTCGGTCAAGGAGGGCGAGCGCTGGGTCATCCTCGGTCCGAACGGGGCCGGCAAGACGACCCTCCTGAACATCGCCTCCACCTACCTCTTCCCCAGCTCCGGCGAGGTGTCGGTCCTCGGCGAACCCCTCGGCAAGCCCGGCACCGACGTCTTCGAGCTGCGCCCGCGCGTGGGCATGGCCGGCATCGCCCTCGCCGACAAGCTCCCCAAGCGCCAGACCGTCCTGCAGACGGTGCTGACCGCCGCCTACGGCATGACGGCCGGCTGGCAGGAGGAGTACGAGGACGTCGACGAGCAGCGCGCCCGCGCCTTCCTCGACCGCCTCGGCATGAGCGACTACCTCGACCGGAAGTTCGGCACCCTCTCCGAGGGCGAGCGCAAGCGGACCCTCATCGCCCGCGCCCTGATGACCGACCCCGAACTGCTGCTGCTCGACGAGCCCGCCGCCGGCCTCGACCTCGGCGGCCGCGAGGACCTCGTACGCCGCCTCGGCCGCCTCGCCCGCGACCCCATCGCCCCCTCGATGATCATGGTCACGCACCACGTCGAGGAGATCGCCCCGGGCTTCACCCACGTCCTCATGATCCGCCAGGGCAAGGTCCTCGCCGCGGGCCCCGTCGAACTCGAACTCACCTCCCGCAACCTCTCCCTCTGCTTCGGCCTCCCGCTCGTCGTGGAACAGATCGGCGACCGCTGGACCGCGCAGGGCCTGCCCATGTCCTGACCCGTGCCGCCCCGTTCGCGCCCTGTCCGCGACGGGACCCCCGGCCCTACCATGACCCTGTGAACGACATCGACGCGTGGGTGTGGTGGCTGGTCGGCGCGGCGGCGCTCGGTATCCCGCTCGTGGTGACCGCGATGCCGGAGTTCGGCATGCTCGCGGTCGGCGCCGTGGCCGCCGCCGTCGCCGCGGCTCTCGGCCTGGGCGTCGTGGCCCAGGTGCTCGTCTTCATCGTCGTCTCGGTGGCGCTGATCGCCGTCGTGCGCCCCATCGCGGCCCGGCACAGCAGACAACGCCCCCAATTCGCGAGCGGAGTCGACGCGTTGAAGGGCAAGCAGGCCGTCGTGCTGGAGCGCGTCGACGGCGCCGGCGGCCGCATCAAGCTCGCCGGAGAGATCTGGTCGGCACGCTCGCTCGACGGCGACCGCGCCTACGACGTGGGGCAGCAGGTCGACGTCGTGGACATCGAGGGAGCCACGGCCATCGTCATCTGACCTTGCACGATTTGCGCGCGACGCCCGGCCAACTCCCGCACGACGTAAGTCGACCGAACACCTCGCGAGCCGCACGACGGTCTGTCAGACTCGACCAGCAAGATCTTCAACAGACATAAGATCTTCCGAAACGCCGAGGCGGAGAAGGGTACGGGGATCCGACGATGGAACCGGTCATCATCGTCCTGATCATTCTGGTGGTGTTGGTCTTCATCGCCCTGATCAAGACGATCCAAGTCATCCCGCAGGCCAGCGCCGCCATCGTGGAGCGCTTCGGCCGCTACACGCGCACGCTGAACGCCGGCCTCAACATCGTCGTCCCGTTCATCGACACCATCCGCAACCGCATCGACCTGCGCGAACAGGTCGTGCCGTTCCCGCCCCAGCCGGTGATCACCCAGGACAACCTGGTCGTCAACATCGACACGGTCATCTACTACCAGGTGACCGACGCCCGGGCCGCCACCTACGAAGTCGCCAGCTACATCCAGGCGATCGAGCAGCTCACCGTCACCACGCTGCGCAACATCATCGGCGGCATGGACCTGGAGCGCACCCTCACCTCCCGCGAGGAGATCAACGCGGCCCTGCGCGGCGTCCTCGACGAGGCCACCGGCAAGTGGGGCATCCGCGTCAACCGCGTCGAGCTCAAGGCGATCGAACCGCCCACCTCCATCCAGGACTCGATGGAGAAGCAGATGCGCGCCGACCGGGACAAGCGCGCGGCGATCCTCACCGCCGAGGGCACCCGCCAGGCCGCCATCCTCACCGCGGAGGGCGAGAAGCAGTCCCAGATCCTGCGCGCCGAGGGCGAGGCCAAGGCGGCCGCCCTGCGCGCCGAGGGCGAGGCGCAGGCCGTGCGCACGGTCTTCGAGGCCATCCACGCCGGCGACGCCGACCAGAAGCTCCTGTCCTACCAGTACCTCCAGATGCTCCCGAAGATCGCCGAGGGCGACGCCAACAAGCTCTGGATCGTCCCCAGCGAGATCGGCGACGCCCTCAAGGGACTGTCCGGCGCCATGGGCAACTTCGGCCCCTTCGGCGGCAGTTCGGGCGGCGACAACGCCGGCAACGGCGGCGGCAACGAGCGCCGCGAGAAGCCGACCCTCGACTGACCGCCGACCCGCGCACCGACCGGGGCCTGCCTTCACGAAGAAGGCGGGCCCCGGTCGCGTACAAGAGAGCAACGGACGCACACGCACGTACAAGGACGTACAGACGCACGTGACCCACGTGACGCACGTGACGGACGTGACGGACGCGATGGACGTGACGGACGGAGAGGGGAAGACGCAAGCGGGAAGGACGGAAAGCGACTACGCGGCGTCCAGCGTCAGCCACTCCGGCAGCGCCGCCAGATCCTCCTGCCCCAGGGCCAGCAGCATCGCGTCCGCGGGCGTCGGCTCGAACGGCCGCCGCAGCAACGGCATGTCCGCCTGCTCCGGAGTCCGGTCCGCCTTGCGGTGGTTGTCCTCCGCGCACGAGGCGACCGTGTTCAGCCACGAGTCCTGACCGCCCTGCGCCCGCGGCACCACGTGGTCCACGGTCGTCGCCCGGCGCCCGCAGTAGGCGCACCGGTGCCGGTCCCTGATCAGCACACCCCGCCTCGACCACGGCGCTTGTCTTCGGAAGGGCACCCGCACGTACCTGCACAGCCTGATCACCCGCGGCGCGGGGATGTCCACCTCCGCCCCACGCATGCGCAGTTCGGGGTGGGCCTGCTCGACGACGGCCTTGTCCTGAAGCACCAGAACGACGGCTCGGTTCAACGTCACCGTCGACAGCGGCTCGAAGCTCGCGTTCAGCACCAGCGTGTCCCGCATACCAGCCCACCTCCTGTGTGCACCGGCCCACCCCCTGGCGGGCTGGGATCAACTCTGGCCGGGCACGCCGAGATGGACAACGCAATATCTGCCGCTCCACGGGAGGTGACCCCCGCGACCCCCGGCAACAAAAAATGCCCGCCTCTGATCACTTCCAAGACCAGAGACGGGCAAACACTCGATGAAGGATGAGCCGACTCATCCTTCCTTGGGAACTTCGTACTCACCGATCAACTGCGCGCGACCGATCGTGTGGAAGCGCAGGTTGAACCCGACCGCGGCGGGCGAGGCGTCGGCGTCCGGACCGAGCTTCTCCTGATCCACCGCGTACACCGTGAACACGTACCGGTGCGGCCCGTCCCCAGGCGGCGGCGCGGCCCCGCCGAAGTCCTTGCTGCCGTAGTCGTTGCGCGCGTGTACGGCGCCCGCCGGCAGCCCTTCGAACCCCTTGCTGCCCGCGCCCGCGGGCAATTCGGTCACCGAGACCGGGATGTCGAACAGGACCCAGTGCCAGAACCCGCTGCCCGTGGGAGCGTCGGGGTCGTAGCAGGTCACCGCGAAGCTCTTGGTGCCGTCGGGGAAGCCCTCCCACCGCAGCTGCGGCGAGGTGTTCCCCGCCGACTGCACCTGGGCGTCCTTGAGCGCCGCTCCCTCCTCGACGTCCTCGCTCGTGACCGTGAACGACGGCACCGGCGGATGGAACTCGTGGGGCAGCGGCCGCCTCTTCAGCTCGGTCACCTCGACACCTCCTGGTAGATCGGAAACGCACTCCTCTCGGAGCCTACGACCTGCGTACCCCGCACGAGGCCGGGCACTGCCGGGCGTCGTCGAGCACCACACGAAGGGCCCGGAACGCCGTACGGCACTCCAGGCCCTCCGCGGGGTCCTGCTGGGGAACGCGGGGAAGCGTCCGGGGACGTCCGGGGGACCCTAGAACCAGTTGCGCTTGCTGCCGACCTCGGACAGCCACGTGTTGAGGTACGCGGGCCAGTCGGTGCCCTGGTAGTCGTGCAGGCCCACCTGGAACGAGCGGAAGGTGTCACTGCCCTCGCTGAACAGACCCGGCTTCTTGTCCATCTCGAGTACGACGTCCATCGCGTGCTCGTCGGCCACGAAGCTCAGCTCGACCTGGTTGAGTCCCCGGTACTGCGACGGCGGGAAGAACTCGATCTCCTGGTAGAACGGCAGCTTCTGCCGCGTGCCCCGGATGTGCCCGCGCTCCAGGTCCGCGCTCTTGAACCGGAAACCGAGCTGGACGAAGGCGTCCAGGATGGCCTTCTGCGCCGGCAGGGGGTGGACGTTCACCGCGTCCAGGTCACCGGAGTCCACGGCGCGCGCGATCTCCAGCTCGGTCGTCACCCCGACGTTCATCCCGCGCAGGGCCTGCCCGTCGATCATCGTGACCGGCGTCTCCCAGGGGATCTCCAGCCCGAACGGCACCGCGTGCACGGCGCCCGCCTGCAGCTCGAACGCGCCCCCGAGCCGCTGCTTGGTGAACTCGATGTCCTGCTTGTACTCCTGATCGCCGCTCTCGACCTCGACCTTGGCCTGCAGACCGACCGACAGCCCCTCGATCTGCTGGTTCACGGACCCGCCCTGGATCCGCACCTCGCCCTGGACGACACCGCCCGGAACGACGTTGACCTCGGTCAGCACCGTCTCGACCGAGGCCCCGCCGGCCCCCAGACTCGCGAGCAGCTTCTTGAACGCCATGACTCTCCCTCTACGACCTTCTTCGGACGGGATCCCTCGATCCCTACAAACGCGATCCCGACCTGACCGGTTCCGCCGCCCCACACCCTGACAAAACCGAGCGCCCGCTGACCACCCCGTCGCACCCGTACGTCTGCACTACGCTCGGAGCGCATGATCGCGACCACCGACCGTACGCCCCTGCCCAGGACCTTCTTCGACCGCCCTGTCCTGGAGGTGGCCCCGGATCTGCTCGGCCGGCTGCTCGTCCGCACGACCCCCGACGGACCGATCACCCTGCGCCTGACCGAGGTGGAGGCCTACGACGGCGGAAACGACCCGGGCTCCCACGCCTTTCGCGGCCCCACGGCCCGCAACGGCGTGATGTTCGGACCGCCCGGTCATGTGTACGTCTACTTCACCTACGGCATGTCAAGGCGGTCAGCATGAACGTCGACGTCCTCGCCCATCCTGCCGAAGAGGTCGCCCCCAGGCTGCTCGGGAGTGTCCTCACCTGCAAGACCCTTGAGGGAACCGTGAGCATCGCCATCACGGAGACCGAGGCGTACTCCGGTACGGCTGACCCAGCTTCCCATGCCTACCGAGGCCAGACACCCCGTAACGCCGTCATGTTCGGACCCGCAGGACACCTGTACGTCTACCGGTCCCACGGCCTCCACTGGTGCGCCAACGTCGTCACCGGGACGGACGGCATCGCCTCGGCCGTCCTCATCCGGGCAGGCAGGGTCATCGAGGGGGAAGACCTGGCACGCAAGCGGCGAGGGGAGAGGGTCGAGAGCCCACGTCTTGCCCGAGGTCCTGGGAACTTCTGCCAGGCACTCGGCATCACGGGAGAGCACAACGGCGCAGACCTCCTGACAGGTACCTCGGTCATGTTGTCCGAGGGTGAGCCGGTGCCTACCGCGCTCATCCAGGTTGGTCCTCGGGTAGGCGTGAGCAAGGCCCACGACTGGCAGCACCGGTTCTACCTCGCCGGTGATCCAACGGTTTCCGCGTACCGACTGAGCCCGAGAGCCAAGCCGTCCGCCGAAGCCTGAGCCGCTGTGCGCCTCGCTCACGGCTCGCCGGTGAGTCGGCGCGGAGTTGGAGGCCAGGAGATGCGTGATCGTTCGCGAGCGCGGCGCGTGACGCGTTCCTGGCCGGTCGGGTGACCGCCGACGTGCGCCAACTCCGACCTGCGCTGCGGGGGGAACCTCAGTGTGGTCGGGTAGCCGGAGACCATTGCTGATCCCCGGCCCCCTCAGAACCGGACGTGCGAGCTTTCCCCGCATCCGGCTCAAGCAAGCCCCATGGGCTTCGCAGGTCAGCAGGGTTATGTGGTCCTTTGCCGGCGCCAGCGTGATGTTGGCGGTGGCATGCGGAGTGCACGAGGCGAAGGTTGTTCCGCTCATCCGTGCCGCCATCTCGCCGGTAGGTGAAGTGATGCTTGTGGAGCATCTTCTTCGAGGCCGCGAACCAGTTGATCCACTCGCGTGAACTGTCCGGTTCGTACTCGGCTCCGACGATCAGCGCCGACTTGCAGAGAGGACAGAGCCCCTGCTGCCGGACCGCCAGGAGAAGACTCGTCTTGTCCATCGGCGGTGGCGCTTTCCTGCGGCGGCGGTCCCGCCAGTACTCGGTCAGGGCGGGATCGTCCGGAGACGCTCCGCCCTTGACGAACTGGTGGCGGACGATGCCGGTCCAGGCGAACTTGATGAGGAAGGCGCCGCTGTCGCGGTCGCCGAACACCCACCGGTCTCGCCGGGAGGGGTGGAACCTGCCGAAGTACCGGTCCATGACCCAGTGACTCGACTTGTTGCGGTGACGCCGTCTGGCCCATTTGAAGGTCAGTCGCCACATGTAGTGATCCAGAGACGAGAACGTCGTCGTGGATGCCACCGCCCGGTAGTAGGCCGCCCAACCGCGAACGATCGGGATCAGCCTGCGCAACACGGCCTCGGCATTGGACCCGTGCAGGGTCTTCACCTCGGTCCGTAAGCGCGCCCGGAGCCTCGCGCAAGCCGCTGTGCTCGGCTTGATGATCAGCTTGCCGCCCGTGCGGCGGACGGTGAAACCGAGGAAGTCGAACCCTTTATCGAGGTGGACGACCTGGGTCTTCTCCTCGTTGAAGCGAAGACCTCTCGGCTCCAGCCATTCCTCCAGCCGGGCCCTGACCTGGTGCACCTGTTCCTCGTCGTGACAGAGCACGACGAAGTCGTCGGCATACCTCACCAGCCCCGGAGTGCCCGGCATGGCGCCGGGCTCGCGCCCGGTCCGAACCGTGTATTGGCACCCTGCGGCCTGTTCCAGTCCGTGCAGAGCAACGTTCAGCAACAGCGGGCTGATCACACCGCCTTGAGGAGTGCCCTCCTCGGTCGGTGCAAACCGGCCGCGGCCGATCACGCCCGCCTTTAGCCATCCGCAGATCAGGTCCCTGGCGGGGAACTGGCCGAGCATGGTCATGAGGTGGTTGTGATCGATGCGGTCGAATGCCGCCGACAGGTCCGCGTCCAGGACCCACAGACGTTTCGGGTTCTTGCCCCTCACCGTCCAGAAGATCGCGGATATCGCGTCCTGGCAGCTGCGGCCGGGCCGGAAGCCGTACGACCTCGGCTCGAACCGCGCTTCCCACTCGGGCTCCAGCGCGTTCTTCACGCGGGCCTGTAGGACCCGGTCACGGATGACCGGGATGCCGAGCGGTCGCTGTTTCCCGTTGCTCTTCGGGATGAAAACTCGCTTGACCGGCCTGGCCTTCCACGGACTCAACGACCGATGGATCTCGGCCGCCAAGGTGGACGAGGACGTACTCATCGTGGCCCGCGCCAGGAAGGCCAAGGGCGAGAGCGTCAGCGCCATCGCCAAGGCCCTCGGCGTCTCCCGCGCCACGCTGTACCGACACTTGGGAGAGAGTGCCTGAGACAGGCGCACAGCAGTCCAGGCAGGCCCTCGGCTCTACGCCGGGGGCTGTTGTCGCACGTGGACGTACAACACTGCCCTCCTCAGTCCGCAGCACCATGGCGAACGACGTACAGATCCGCCGAAGGGCGCGATGGTTGCTCAGGCCGGTAGGACTCATGCACTCGACGTCGACCGCTCGGCCCGGTCAGGCCGTCTGAAACGACCGTGCATGGACCGCCTGTGGCCGTCCATGCACGGACGTCACTCATGCACGTTGTTGCATGAACTGGGGAGCGAGAGGAGCGCGCCTCCTCGACGGGCATGGCGAAGGGCCCCGCCCGACACTCGTCAGACAGGGCCCGTGCTCACCGAGCGCCGACAGCCGGCTCGGCGCTCCGCAGTCGGATCTCGAGGGTTCCGGAACGTGATCCGGCAGTGCTCGCCCTTGAAGGACCGAACCCCACGACCGCGCGGCATCAGTTCGACTCGCTCGCAGACCTGCATGACGACGGTCCGTACGTAGTCGATGCGGTCAGGGTCCTCATAGTCCAGTTCCTCCCACAGGTACTCGATGTCGCCGAGGTCGACGCGCACCCGTTGCGATGCCAGGTCTGCCAGCTCGGCCCGGATCTTGGTGAGGTCGGCGTCGCACCTGCCGATGCCCGTCCGCAAGGTCGACGCGTCGATGTCCCCTACGGCGAACATCTCCGCCAGGGCGGTGCGCCTCTCGGATGCTGCCGTCTCCTCGGCCAGCAGCTCGGCCTCTCGTTCCTCGTCTGCGGCATCCGTGGCCGGTGCCGCGTTCCACTCCTCGGCCCTGTCGATGACCTTCCTGACCACGAAGGAGTCGAGCGGGTCCGCGGGGCAGGTGAGGCACCGGCCACCCGAACAGGTGTAGATGCGGTACCGCTCTCCTGCCGCGTTCTTCTTGCTCCACCCTTGAGTGACGACGGCCTGACACTTCGAGCAGCGGACCACGCCGGACAACAGGGCCTTGCGCTTGCCGCCACCGCCCGTGTTGCGCTCGGGGTCGCTCAGGTGGCGGACCAGGGCCCGGAATATGCCCTCAGAGACGATCGCCTCCCAGTTGCCCGCGCCGGTCTCCTCGGTCCGCCGCACGCGCTTCCCGTCCGGCTTCTCAACCCACTGCGAGTACGTCTGGAATCCCGCGTTCCTCGGCTTCAAGAGGACGCTCCGAAGGTTCGAGCTGCGCCACTCCTTGCCGTGAGGCGAGAGCAGTCCACGTGTGTTCCAGTCCTTCGCGATGGACCAGAGGGTGACGCCGGCCAGGACATCCCGGTATGCCTGCCGCAGGGCTTCCGCCTCTGCTTCCCGGTGCCTGCCGTCCCGCTCGAAGCCGAAGGGGCGAGTACTCCAGAAGGGCCTCCCCGACTCCCTGCGCCGCTGGTGTCCGAGCACCTGACGCTCGACTCGCATCTCGGTCTCGTTGCGAGCCACCACAGCGCCGATGCGAGCAGCGAGACGGCCGGACGGGGTGGACAGGTCGAGCACTCCCTGCGCCTGTGCGGCGGCCAGCGTGACGCCGGTCGCCTCGGCCAGGTCCACCAGATCCTCAAGGTCCCAGGGAGTGCGGTACATACGGTCGTAGTGGCGGGACACGATGGCGTCTGCCTTGCCGTCCTCCACCAGAGCTCGGCGTCCTGCTCCGCGCCGGCGAGATCGTCGAGGGAGCCGAGCACGCCCGTAAACGTCGGCTCTCGGCCCGAAGCGACAAAGAACTGGCCAAAGGCCCCGCCCGCCTGGCCACCGCCCTGGACGTGGGCCGGCTCTCGACGGCACGGACGCCTGCGCCGCCGGCGACACCCCGCTGCGGATCCTCACGGGTGCCCCGGTCCCCTCCGACCAGGTACGCAGCGGACCCCGCACCGGGGTGTCGGGGGACGGCGCCGTCCACCCCTGGCGTTACTGGGTCGCCGACGACCCGACGGTGAGCCCCTACCGGGCCCACGTCCCCAAGCGCCGCCGAAGTTGACTCGGCCCTGGACGGCGCGTAACGTAGCCCGAGCCGCTTGAACCGGGTACGGCATTC